>NC_015152.1:2400000-3000000 GCF_000190435.1 Sphaerochaeta globosa str. Buddy | reverse complement strand
TGCATAGATATACCCCAGAACCCCATGGATGACCAAGAACATACTGGCACTGAAGAAGTGGAAGTGCATCGTATCGGTAAGTGCCTTGACCCAACTGCCACCGCTCTTTGCAAACACAATCCAGAGGCTGAGGATGAAGAACAGAAGAATCAGGAGGGTAAGAATGCGATTACCCAGATGCTTCTGTTCCTCAGTTGCCCTGATAAGCTTGATCAGGTACCTGCTGAGCATCAGAAGCAGCACGGTGGTAAGTAAAATAGAAAGCAGTGTAGCCCCCAACGCGTAGGTTTCATAGGAACTTGAAAGAAGTTTTGTTTCATCCAGAACCCTGCTCAGGTAGGTAGTCAGCAAGGTCAGCCCCATTTGAAAACTCAACGGGATGAGCACGGTGAGAAACGAACCGGTATACGAATCGCTCATGCGTATGCGTAAGAGAACGCACAGACAGGTAATGGAGACCACCAAGGCTGTCGTCAAAAAGAGCAGGATGTCCGATAGAATTACCATAGAGGCCCTCTAGGGCAATCCTATCACACCCGGGAAGCTAGAACCATGCCCTCATCCCGACCTTCAATGAATCATTGTCATCCCACGTTTTATATATGCTGCTTTTGCTTCCCAGCGCCCCATAGACTGTTGTCTTGAAAAATACCTGCAAATCATCCAGCAACGCATAGGAAAGACCGGCCAACAGGGCATATCCTTCGCTCTCGACTTGGTAGGTGAGGGCGGCCCTGGTTGTCAGTCGTTGCTCAAGGAATGGGTATTCAACAACCAGTATGAGGGTGTTCTCATATGCTTTCCCATCAAAGGAGGCAAGGTTGTCCACATCCATGGGGTTGGTGGTATTGAAATCCAGGACATATTTGCCTTGGTAAGCGAGTGCAAGGAAGGCTGAAGTTGCAGGATGGGTGTACGAAAGCTCTGCAAGATAGGCGAACTTGCTGTTGTACAGGCTGCTGGCAGTCCCCTCTTCGTCCTCGCTGAGGAAAAAGCCTCCTTCGAAAGCCAGGGTGAAGGGATCGAGAAACAAGCTGCCTTCCAGAGCAAAGAGCTGGTAGCGGGTATAGACCAACGTCAAAGCGGTAGGGGCAAACGTTCCTGAATCAAATGCCGTGACACTGAAGCCCGGCTCCGGATGGTGTCCGTTGTAGTACAGCAGAGCGGCATCCAACGTGCCCAAGGAAAGGCGATACCGTCCTCCCGCCTCCCACGAGGTGAGATCAAGGGTATCCGTTTCGGTAACTGCAGCCGAGGCAAAGGCAGCGGGGATGAGGCTGTACCTGCCTTCGGTGACCAGATATGAGGGCAGAAAGCCTGGTTTGAACACTACCTCCACAGAACTGTCCTCCCAATAGGAAGAGAGCAGCGCCATCAAGGAAGGCCGCTTCATTGCCTCCAGGTCGTCAACGAACCCCGCCCGAAGATTGCGGGATGAGAGTACATCGACCACATGGTTTGTGCTGGCACTTCCCCAGGGATGGGTGAACAACCCTCCTTTGATCGTCATGTTCCCGGTAAAGAGCGAGACTGAAAGGTCGGTTGCCTCCAATCGGTTCGCCAACGAGTCGTATTGCAGTTGTGCCACTGCACGGTAGCGCTCTTCGTTCTGCTCCAAGGCAAATGAGAGGTCTGCCTGCCTCAAAAACTGTTTGTCACGGTAGAGCCCGCCGGCAGCTTCCACTTGGAAGGTGGTTGTTCTGCTAGGCTGCTCCTCGAAGAACAGGTCGAGGCTGTACAGCGGCAGCAACAGAAGACAGACTAAGAGAGTCAGAAGTATGCGTTTCATTAGAGCCTCCCGGTTTCCAGGAATTTTTGGGTGAAGTACCCGTTGCTGAGCGGAACATCGAAACGGGTTTGCAGCATTTCCAGGCGCGTAGCATGGCCGGTAGCCTCTGTTTTCATCGTTAGGATTTTGGTAATGGGCTTCCCATTGACGATATCGGTCTCTTCGGTAACCAAGCTTTTGACCAAGGTGTCCCCATCGAGGTCATAGAATTCGACACGCAAAGGCAGGTAGGTTGTCTTCTCGACTACCGTAATGGTTTTCCCGTATGTCTTTTGCTCGTACGGGGTGGATTGAATACGCCAGCTCTTTGCATCCTCATCCAGCAACAGGTGCTGTGCTTGGTTCTCGTCATAGGTGGTGGAAGCCATATCGGCATAGGAGAAGTCACTGCCCATGAACGAGCCGCCCTCCTCGGACGATCCGATGCGCCGGCTTCGCTTTAAGGCAGGCAGGTAGATCCACTGCTCGTTTTTTCCTCCTTCCATCTCAAGGGAGAGAAAACGGGTATTGCGTACATTTTCAGGGGAGAGAAAGACTGTCAGCGAGGATGTCAATCCATCCTTGGTCTGACTCAGGGTTTGGATTCTGCGTTCACGCATCTGACCGTTGGGTTCGATGAGGGTGAGTTTCAGGTCGAGGGCGGATGTCTGTGAAGTTTGGATTTCCATCACCTTGGCCATGATTTGGCCGGCTGAGGGGGCCGACCATGCCAAGCTGGAAGCGAGGATGAGCAATAGCAGAGTAGTAAGCGTGCGTTTCATGAAGTCCTCCTGGTAATGAGTGAGCTGTAATGTACCTTGATCGCACTGAGAACCAGCAGGGCGCTCAGCGATGCGCTGATCATGGCGATGGAAAAGAGCAGTCCCATGTTTGCAATCGGGCTGAATCGGCTGAAGACCAATCCCGAGAATCCCAAGGCTACCGAGGCCGCGTTTGCAAGAATTGCCTTGCCCGTAGTCTGCATGATGGTCGCCAAGTCCTGATCGTTTCGTTGGAATGCCGCTATCAGGTGGATGGCATAATCCACTCCCACCCCGATGCAGAGAGCTGCAAGCAGGCTGGTGATGATATCCAGCTTGATGGAAAAAATGGCCATGGCGGCAAAAATGGAAGTAAGAGCAAAAAGACAGGGAATAAGGCTGAGGGTTGCAAGCTTTGCCGACTTGAAGGTAAGGAGCACCAAAAACCAAACTGCGATGAGAGAACTGAACAGGGAGATGACTTGGCTCTTGGTTACCAAGTCAGTGAGAGCAAGGCTCACCGCTTCTCCGCCTCCAATCTCCACTGACCAGTCTTTCGGAAAGAGGGTGGGGATCAGGGAGGTAAGATTTCTGAGGGTTTTTGTATCGGAATCCTTGAGCAGGACGGTGATAAGCATGCTGTCCGGCTGCAGCGGGTCGTTGATGAAGGCGTCGAGGGAAGAGCTGTAGAGCAGCAGGTATTGGGCTATGAGATTGGATAGTTGCTGTTCACTCTCAAGTCCATAGCGAGCAGGATCAAGCGGTATCTCATACCGACCCATTCCTCCCGCTTGGTCAAGTGATGGCTCATACAGTTCCTCACTGGCTTCTTCAGCGGATAAGTCCGAGAAGAAATCGAATATCAGTTCGGGTTCTTCAGATTGTACGGCATTCACTTCATCGCCTGGGCCGAGCAGCTGGTTCATCCGCTTCACAAAGGGAAGAATGGACTGCACAGCTCCGACATGCTCCTGCTTTTCTATGGCGGTAATTGCTGCTTCCACCGTAGTGAGTGTCTTTGGGTGCAGTACCTGCTGTGTCGGTTTGATCATAACCGATAGGGAGAAGCTTCCCTGCATCCGCCGGTTGTACGAGAGGGTATCCTGCACCAAGGGGGATGATTTTCTGAAGAAGGCTAGGATATTCGTGCCTTCCTCGAGGTTGCTGTAGGAGAGTGGAAGGACTATGACCAGGAACAGAAGTGCGCTGAGTAAAACGGCTTTCCCGTAGTGATTTGAAAGGGTGCTTCCCACCCCTATCCAGACACCCCTCGCTACTTTCTTACGCACTTCCTTGCGTACAGATTTCTTATACACCAGACGAATAAGGGCCGGAAGCAGGATCAAGGAACTTGCGGCACAGATTACTACGCCGATGAAACTGAGCAGCCCGAAGGTCCGAAATGGCAACAGCGGGCTGGAAAGCTGGGCAAGAAACCCAAAGGCAGTGGTCGCTGCCGCGGCTAGAATGGGATAGGTATTCCGCTTCACTACCTTGGCCAGGGCGGGTTCGACTCCCAGTTCCTCATATTCCTCAAAGAAGTGGCTGAAAATATGGATGGTATAGGCACTGCCCACAATGAGAAGCAAAACCGGTATCAGCATGGTTGCCATGGTAAAGGTGATACCGGTGATGCTCATAATGCCCAAAGTCAGTGAACTGCTGAAAATCAGGGGTACGAGGCACAGCAGGGTAGCTTTGAGGCTTTTCAGAAAGAGGTAAAGAATGAGCATGATCAGAGTGGCGACAATCGGGACGAGGAAAGCAAGGTCAGCAAGTAAACTGATGCGTATTTGTTCGGTTACGACCGGTAGTCCCAGGATGGAAGTCTCCAAGGTTCCCTCTACAGGAGCAAGCACCTGCCTGAGCGAAGCAAGCAGGGCGGTAGGCACATAATCAATCTGTGTTTGGATGAGTATGGATGCACTCTTTCTGTCCTTGCTGAGGAAGGTCCCTTCATAGAGACTTGGCCAGTTGGCGATACGGCTTTCCAAGTCGGCAATGCTGCCTAGTGTAAGTAACACTACATCCACTCCGGTCTCAGATGGCTCAAGGTGCTTGAGGTTGGTTATCGAGCTGACTTGTTTCACTCCCCCAAGTTTCCCAATCTCCTCGGTGAGGGAGGCTATGAGCTCAAGGTTGTTTTTTGTAAGAATGCCCTTTTCGTCATACAAACTTACAACAAGGGCATCGAGGGAGCCGAATTGCTCCTCGATCCGATTGTTTGTCTCCACCACCGGCGCATTGGAAGGGATGAACACGTCGGTTGAGGAGTCGACCTTCAGTCTTCCAATTCCCAGCAGGCTGAGAACAGACACAAGCAGGCAGGTGACGATAATTATCAAATCTCGGGTTCGTTGGTGTTCCATACCTGTACTGTAGTCGTTTCAAACCAGGGTACAATCGCCTATTCAGAGCATTTTGAATCACCTTTATGGGTGAGAGGCTTCTCACCTTGCCTATTTCGCATGCTTTACAAAAGGCGATACATCTATGATGATTGTTGCAGGGGGAACCTCATGAACTATACCAAAATTGTTGCCACACTCGGACCGGCTAGTGAATCCTATGAAATGATACAGTCCATCCTTGAAGCGGGGTGCAGGGTTATCAGGCTGAACTTCAGCCATGGTTCGCACCAGGAACAGCAAAAGCGCTACGATACTGTGCGCAAGGCAAGCGAAAAACTGGGGTTTCCCGTAACCATCCTGATGGACCTGCAGGGTCCGAAAATCAGGCTCGGCCAACTCGAAGCGAGCTCCTATACACTTAAGAAAGGGGAGAAGCTCATTATCACCACCCAACCGTGTGTGGGAAACCGAAGTCGTATCAGCATCGACTATCCGAACCTCCACGAGGAAATCCTCATCGGTCAGCGCATTCTCATCAACGATGGCCTCGTAAGTTTGGTGGTTGAGCAAGTACAAGGTCAGGACATCCATTGCAGGATGCAAGAAGAAGGGACTTTGTTCCCCAGAAAAGGGGTGAACCTGCCCCAGGTACCGCTGAAGCATCTCAGCTCCTTCACCAAGAAGGATGAAGCGGACTTGGCTTTCGCCTTTGCCAACAACCTTGATTACGTTGCCCTCTCCTTTGTTCGCAGCGGCGATGATGTCCGCGCCCTGAAGGCTCATATGCTTCAACACTACGGAAGGATGATTCCGGTCATCAGCAAGATTGAGAAGCCCGAGGCGGTGGAAAACCTGAACGATATCATCAGGGAGTCCAGTGTCATCATGATCGCCCGAGGGGATTTGGGGGTGGAGGTTCCTGCTGAGGAGGTTCCCCTGATTCAGAAGTCCATCATCCGCAGTTGCATAGACAGTGGTACTCCGGTGATTACCGCAACGCAGATGCTGGAGTCGATGATGCACAATCCCCGTCCCACCCGTGCAGAGACGAACGACGTTGCCAATGCGGTCCTTGACGGTACCAGTGCGGTCATGCTCAGCGGTGAAACAGCGGCAGGAGAGTATCCACTACAGGCTGTAACCACCATGGCACGCATAGCGAGCCTGGTTGAACGCAGCGCGGCCTTCCGCCGTCAGGTATTCAATCAGATCAGCACCCTCGACCCACAGCGCAAGCAATCCAAAACCGAGGCCGTGGGACTGGCCACACGCGAGCTCGCCCTCTCCATCGGCGCCTCCTATATTGCTTGCTTCACCCAATCGGGATCGACTGCCCGCTTGATTGCCAAATTCCGTCCTTCGGTACCCATCATTGCATTCTCCCCGTTGAAAGAGGTAGTACAGTACCTTGCCCTCTCGTGGGGTGTCACACCCATACTCATTGAACCGCAGGACTCGGTCGATCAGTTGCTTGCCTATGCTCCTTGGTATCTGAAGGAACATGGTTTGGTAGAGAAGGGACAGTCGGTGGTCATAACAGCAGGAGTGCCGGTTGGCAGCTCGGGCAAGACCAATATGATCAAGGTGGTGGAGATAGAGTAGCTAGGGTCTGAAGGAGATGGAAGCACCAAGACTCAGAGCTCTTCCCTTGTGGTCGAAGAGGTCCAAGGCACGGATATCCATGGCGATGAAGGTCGATTTGACAAACTCGATGGGAAGGATTCGTATGCCCACATTAATCAAGCCGCGGTTGTCTGCATCACCGGCCGACGGGGTGGCACTGTAACTTACATTGCCGAAATCCATAAGGAAGTCGACTTTGCCTTTGAAAGTTTTCTGCCAAAGCGGAGTCTGGAAGGCCAAGGCGAAGTTGATGTTGGTGTTCATGCCTTTCATCAGGGAGTAGCCCAACAGGAGCGTGGTCTTGGAGGGAAAGTCCATGATTGAGCTGTCGAAGGTGGAAGCAAGGTATATTTGTGCAGCCAGCTCATCAGTTATGGATACCCCGCTCCATTGTCCGAGCAGCCCGACTGCAAGACTGGTGGTTCCTTTCTTGCTGAACCGCCATTTTGCCTGTAATAAAAGGTCGGTATCCTCAGCAATATCGACTGCGAAACTTGTCTCCATCGCATCGGAAAATGCAATCTGCAGCGACGGAATATGAGCTGCCCCATCCTTGGTGAACGTGGCACTGTACGAGGTGGTGACCGCACTTGCATTGGTGCTGGGCGTTACTTCGGCACTGGGAACGACAATATACCCTGAGGACCCTGCAAGGGTCGTATTAGCTGTAAGACCGGCAGAGAATATCAGCAAAACAAGGGAAACAACGATGCTTCTTTTCATACAATGCTCCTTCTCTAAGGGTGTCGAATTACCTTGCATAGGTCAAGGATGAAAGACAGCGATATCCAAGAAGAAACCCAAAAATGGGGGGACACCCTTCCCTAAACTGCCATAGTAATGGCTCGAATCAGGCCTTCTTTACCTTCATGGCACTCTTGCACCGATACATGGCTACATCGGCACGACTTACTACTTGGGCAAACTTCTCTTTCTTCTTGGGGATGAAAATATCATACCCTACTGCAACCTGATAGCTTGCTTTACCGCTGGCGGTGAAGAATGCGAGCACTGCATCGGACAACTTTGCCATTTGCTCATCATCAACCCAAGGGATGAGGGCTATGAACTCATCGCCGCCGTACCGATAGATAGTTGCTGAGGCCGGTAACAGCCTGGTGATTCGCTGGCCGAAATCTCGAAGGACACTATCCCCGGATTTGTGCCCTTGGGTATCGTTGATCTCCTTGAGGTTGTTGATATCCATCATCAGGATACCCAATACCTCTGCTTTTCTATCACTGCAGATTCGTTCCACCTCTCGGTCGTAGGAGGTTCGGTTGCCCACACCGGTGAGTGTATCGGTGAAGGCAAGCTGCTGCAAAAGTAGTTCTTTGCTCAGTTGTTGTGTTTTCAGCTTTATCAGGGTGAGGCTGTGCCAAAACAGGATGGCTGCAGAAAGTGCCATGCCAAAGTGAAGGATGACGGCGCTCTCGAGTAGGATATTCATTGCAAGGAGCACCACTTCTGTAAGGATGGAGAAAAGCAGGCAGGAAAGGGCGAGCAAAAAGGAACTGAGACGGCTGTTTCCCTTTGCATATGCATAGATGAGATAGGCGAACAAGGAGAGCAGAAAGAGAGCGAGGGCCAAGCCGGAGACCAGTAATACATCGGTGTATTGGATGAACCCAACCACCTGCAAGACGCCAATTACTATATACATAAGCAGAAAGAGCATTGAAGTGCGTTTGAAATGATTGATTCCTCGGTGTACCGGATAGGAGTAGAGGATGTAGTTGGTTAAAAAGGTAGGAAGGGTATAGAGGGCGAAGAAGCTGAGATTCATCGGGAGGGCGGGATTGCGAAATAGCAGGAATTTGCTGGGAGTCTGGCTGAACACCCACCCGCCGAGGGCGAGCAGCACCATGCCGAAATAGAAAAAACTCTTGCGCTCTTCCCTCGACTGGATGGAAAAAGAGAAGAGTGCAATGAGGAAGCCGAGCAAAAGCAGTGAAAAGCCGAAGAACAGCGAGGGCCATTCCACGAACTCGGAAAGGATGAGGGAGGCCTTGCTGCCGGCGCGTACCTCATGGATGTGGCCTGCAAACGAGTTGTTGGAGGTATATTCGAAGGTGAGGGAGAGCGTTTTCCCCTGATAGGAGTCGTCAAGGCGAATAAAATGGGGAGTAGATCCCCCATAAACGGGGCGGGCCCAGCCTTCTGCAGGTCCTTCGTAGCGATACAAGACTTTTCCATCCACATCAACAACAAGACTGCACATACTGGTATCGACTGCTATGGCTGTATTGTGGTTTGGGAACGAGGAAGGCAGGGTATAGGAAGCGGTAAAGGTTTTCCCCAAAAAGGGCCCTTCGATGGTGTAGGGAAGCTTGACTTTGGTTGCCAGGACACGCTGTCCTTCATAGATGGTCCAAGGTCCCTCCCATTCGGTGGTTGGCTCGTTATCCAGCGCGGGAATGGACAAGAATGAGTCGAAGAAAAATGCCAGGCAAAGCATGAGCATGACGAGGAGCAACAGAGTACGTTGCAGGTGCTGATCAAAAGAGGTGGGGGACATCGTATACTCCTATGGTGATACAGATACAGATGCTTTGCGTATTTCAGGATGCCCTTTTTCGTTGAGCTTCCGTTCAATGAATCTCTCCTGTTCCAGCTTGGACAGCAAGTTGCCGAGGCTCCGATAACTGCTGCGCTCGATCATCCGGCTTTTATCCATCTGATGGAACTTCACCCCCGCATAGCTGACAAGCTGCCAGGCATCAGGGTCGAAGGATTCAACCACCTTTTTCATTAAATCCTCAACCAGCAGGTCCATTTTCTTGGTATGTGCCGCATCGGGTTTTTCAGCCTTTTTAACCTTGCCTTTCTCTGCCTCTTTCGGTTCTTCTGTTTTTGGTTTGGGCATGAAGGACTCAATGATCAAAATCTCATCACAACAATTGTTGAAAATCGGCTTGTCGCTTACCGATTCCTTGGTTACCAAATACACTTCCTTTCCATACTTTCTCAGCGCTTCCATAATGACGGTGAAATCGCTATCGCTGGTGATGAAAACATAACGGTCGATGACCGGGGTGTTGATGATGATGGTCTCCAGCGCTTCGAGGCTAATAATCAGGTCGGCTCTGTTCTTGTAGTTGGTGGTAATCGACGGGGTGTCACGAATGGTAAAGTTGTATTCAGCGAGCTGTTTTTCCAGTTTCTTAATCGATGCTGAGTTGCCGCAAGCCATTTTAATGACGAAAATATTCTCTTCCTCAGGGCTTTCATTATGTTTGAGTGTAAGCTCCTCGAAGAGCATCTTCAGATCAAGGCCTGATGGTATGTTCTCAAGGTCGATATACAGTGCGTTGTTTTTCCTATGCATGCATTGCCCCCTGACCATCAACTATACACCAGCTTTTACGGCCAAGAAAGTACGAGGTAGGGACTATGTGTTGTTTAGAACGGTATTTCTGTACAAAAGTCCATCATTTGGCCGCTGATGGGATGTGAGAAGCTAATCCTCTGGGCATGCAGGTACAGCCGTTCGGTCATCCCGCTGCCGTAGAGTCGGTCTCCAACTATGGGAATTCCCAACCCCTTGGGATGGGAACTGTGGAGCCTGAGCTGGTGGGTCCTGCCTGTTTGCGGCTCAAACAGCATCCGGGTTACGAGCTCACCTTCTGCAGTACGTTCCACACCAAGGCGCGTATAGTGAGTCGTTCCCCATTTGCCATGTACCTCATCATAGATTTGGTGGGGGCGGTTGGTGATATCGACTCGGAAGGGCAGCGTGATGGATCCGCTCTTTTGCTTAACCACACCCTGAAGCAGGGCGATATAGCTCTTCTTTACCTGTTGTTCACGAAACTGTATATGCATCCTGCTGTGTGCCTGTTTATTGAGTGCAACCACCAAGAGGCCGGAGGTGTCCATATCCAGGCGATGGGTTGCACACTGCAAGGGAGCATGGGGATACAGAAGACGGATGCGTGTTTCCACTGAATCGATCTTGTCTTGTGTTCGTCCGGGTACCGAAAGCAGTCCGGACGGTTTATTGACCACCACAATGTGTTCATCCTGATAGACGATGTCCAGACCAAGCATTTGCTTGAGAATGGGTTTGCATTTTTGGTCACAGGGACCATACAAGGCCAGATGTTCACGATTGGGGCTTGAGCCGAAGAAGAATTCGGCCATGCTGATCGGCTTCAGTCCTTGGGAAAATGCTGCATGAAGCAGCTTGATCGCACAACAATCGCCACTGCCGGTGGGTATATTGGCAGAGGGGAAGCAAGAGGCAAGCGAAACCTGCTTTGCGTCGATAGTGCTCAGGTGATAGAGGCTGTAGTAGTGGCAAAGAGCCTTTTGGGAGAGTTTGATGCGCTGTAGTTCATCCTCCTGCTCTTTGATTCTCTGGTCGTACATCTGCATATAGGAATCGTACGCTTGGTCTTCTACCAGATGCTTGGCCCAGCCCGGTAGGTTGCGCTTCCCTCCCAGACTTCCGGAAAATGCTTTGAGCAGTATCTCATTGCCATCCTTGTCTTGTGCAACCAGCACCCCGAACATACTACCCCCGCCGCTTTCAAAAAACCGGTCGATGGAATAGGAACACTGTGCATCGAAATCGACACAGCGTTTGGTCAGCAGCAGATGTTGCAAATAGAGGGCATGCAGTGTTGCCGGATACTGGGGAAGTGGAGGGTGCATATGCGTATAGTACGCAAGTGAAGCTTGTGTGGCAACCTTTCCCCTAGGCAAACAGAAATGGGTGTGTCATCATACGAATCAAGGGGAAATTCATGCAAGCAACGATAGAATTGGACCTGCTTTCAGCAGTCATGATGCTTTTTGCCATCGCCTTGGCAAGCAGGAGTGTACAGAGCAATCCCCGCAATCGTTGGTATATCCTCTCTGCGTGCTCTTTGCTTGTGTTGCTGGGAACCGAGTTGTTTGCCTACCAGGTAGCTGATGTTGGAAATGCCAACCAGATATTCTTTCACCGGGCTACCAATGTGCTCGGTTTCTCCCTCTCCCCGGTCGTCTGCTTCTTCCTGCTGAAATTTATCGGCTATTTCAGTTTCCGAAAACATAGCCCCCTTTTGATGCTTCCCCTTATTGTCAACGCGATGTTCAGCTTGGCAAGCTATTGGACGGGGTGGTTTTTCTTCGTTGATGAACAGAACATCTATCGACGAGGTACTTTCTTTTTTGTCACAACCACAATTACGCTTTTTTACTATGCATTGTGCATTCTCTATCTGATTCGATCACTGACCCGCTATGAGAGTTCAGATCGGGTGCTGCTTATTTGCATTTTAATCACCCCTCTGTTGGGCCTTCTCTTCCAGCTGATGTTTCCCTGGGTACTTACTCTTTGGCCGGGCATCGCCCTTTCGCTTCTTCTCTTCTACCTCTTTTTTTTGGAACAACGCTACTCGATCGATACACTGACCGGGCTGAGAAACAGAACGGTATTCATGCGTGACATTTTGGACCTGCAGCATTCCCGAAAAGATGCTGCCTCCATCGTGGTTCTGGATGTCAACTTCCTCAAGCAAGCCAACGATACATGGGGGCATAAAGCCGGTGATGAGGTATTGGTGCATGCCAGTGCCTTAATCGAGCGATGTTTCCGTGGCCTCGGCAAGGTTTACCGCGTTGGTGGTGATGAGTTTGCCGTCATCAGCACCAGAAATGACAATAACGATGTTGAGCGTGCTCTTTCGTTGTTGGATGCACAGATTCAGATGGCCAACACCGGCAGGACGATTCCCCTCTCCCTCGCATCAGGTTTTTCGTGGTGTGAAACGTGTATTGACAATCTGTTCAACACATACATTGCTGCGGACAATGCCATGTATCGTAACAAGGAGGCGATGAAACGGAGGCTCTCCCATGAATGAGTGTGTACACTATGCATATTTGAGCATTCCGGCTTTTTCAAAGAGATTGAAAGAGCATCCGGTCGGCTACATCCCTTTGGGTACGTTGGAGTGGCATGGACTACACAATGTATTGGGAGCCGATGCCTTGCAGGCCGATGGTGTGTTTGCCCGTGCTGCGAGAGCGTTTGGAGGCATAGTATTCCCTCCTCTCTATCTCGGACCCGACCGAATTGAGACCGCTTTGGAAGAAACGACGTTGATAGGCATGGACCTCAGCGACGCCACCAAACCTCATCAAAGGCTGGAGGGAAGTTGTTACTGGGTCAACAAAGGTTTGTTCCTTCAGATGCTGGAGGCTCTCATCGCCCAAGCAAAACGAGCCGGTTTCATGTGCCTTATTGCCGACGGACACGGTCCTTCACGCAAGGCTTGGGCGGAGATGGCTCCTCTATGGGAGAAGCAGTATGACATCATTCTGCTCTCTTCCCTCAATGATTTTGAGGCACAGACCTTTTTGACCCAACAGGACCATGCAGGACGCAATGAAACCTCTGTCATGATGGCTCTCTATCCAGACTTGGTTGACTTAGGCCGCATTGAGGATGCCGGCGGTGCATGGCCGCTTGGGGTAAAAGGTGAGGATCCCCGCCTTTCTGATGCAGCGTATGGGGAGTTCCTGATTCAGACCACTGTTGATGCTATCGGAGGCAAGTTGTTGGAGTTGGGATTGTAATACCAGATAGTGTCATATCTGTCTCCTGTTTTGTCATGGCTGTCTTTCACGAAGCGAGCCATGCTTGTATCAGGAGGATTACCTATGGAAATTACCTGTACCGCAATTGGAAGGGTGCATACCCAAAAAGGCTTTCAACTTCAACTCGAGGAGCCCTACAAAAACGGCCTGACCGCCTTGGAAGGCTTTGGCCATGTACTGGTCATCTGGTATGCCGACCAGCTGGGAAATGCCGGTTCTGCCCTGACGCTCATACCCAAACCCTATGCAAAGGGACCCGAACAGCTGGGAGTTTTTGCCACCCGCTCCCCGTATCGCCCCAACTCATTGTGCATCAGCATCGCCGAAGTAGTGAAAGTCGATGTGAAACAGGGTGTTCTGGAGCTTGGGTACATTGACGCATTGGAAGGGACGGCTGTCCTGGATATCAAGCCGTATCACGGCAGTGAGGATCGCGTGCGTGAGTACAAGACTCCCTCTTGGTGTGCCCATTGGCCTTTGTGGATCGAGGACAGCGAGCATTTCAACTGGGAAGAGGAGTTCCTGTTCTGACGGGAATGTAGATTTCAATTTCCGATCGACCTTGGGGGTACCGCTGGAACTCCCAATTGCCCAGAGGCTGCAACGGGCTCCGGGCAAAATAGGTTCCGTAGATGTACTGGTAGGCTTCTTGTATGAGCATGACATCCTGGGTATGCACAAAACGAACGTAGGTGGCGGGGGGAACTTTTCGGATAGTGAAGAGTTCCTCCTCCAGCCAAGCTTCTTCTATGGCTTTTGCGCAGAGCACACTCATGCCCGGCATTGGTTCATCTGCCCATGAGCTGTACTGATAGGTCGTCCCCTCTTCCAGAGTATGCTCGATCAGGTGCTCATACCTACTGAATTGCGCCCAGATGGTATGAAAGGTTTTTGTTTCCGGGCCGACGAAAAAGCTTAGCCCGCAGAGATTGATAGCCTCTTTCTGTACCAACTCGCCGACCAAGGTGATTGTTGGCTCTTTTCTTTGTGGATAGATTCTCTGCTGCTTTTGCTCTTCTGCCAGCCCTTGCTCCCGTATTTGGGTGGGATTCTTGTCCCAACGGGTCTTGCATGCACGATAGAATGTTTCGTAGTCACGAAAGCCATATAGAGCAGCAAGCGTTGCAAACGGAGCATTGTCGGTTGCTGCCTGCTCAAAAATTGAGGTAAGCAATCTGCCCTGCAGGTACTCCTTCACGTGAAGCGAGGTATGGGAGAAGAAGAGGCGGGAAAAGTGATGGACACTGTAGCCGCTTTCTTTTGCCAGTTCGCCTACCGTGGTGATCGGCTTGAGGGAAGCCAGACTATGTTCGAAACGTGAAAGCGTCTCAACTAAAGTGTCATACCCATTCATGACAGAAGCATACCACACTGTGCTATGCTGTCGATATGAAAAAGCCGCCTCTTTTGATCAGTGCCTGTCTTGCAGGCAAAAACTGCCGCTACGATGCAAGTTCGGCAACCCTAAGCTGCCTTGCTGAACTTAGGGAGCACTATGAACTTATTGAGGTCTGTCCCGAGCAATTGGGAGGACTTCTGACACCCCGTCCTTGCACAGAGTTGGTAAAGGAAAGAGTGTTGACGAAAGATGCTTTGGATTTTACCGAGCAGTTCCTTTCCGGCGCAAAGAAAGCACTGCTCATTGCTCAACTGCAAGCATGCAACATAGCACTCTTGATGGAGCGTAGCCCTTCCTGTGGCTCGCATACCGTCTATGATGGGACGTTCAGCGGCACCTTGATCGAAGGCGAAGGGGTGTTTGCCCATCTGCTTCGTCAGATGGGTTTTGCCATCTACACAGCCCAAACCATCGAGGTGCTTATGAAAGCCAATACTGCTTGGTGCGAATCAGAGCCTCGGTAACTGCTTTGAAGTTGTCCGCATCCTTGAACATCCAGCTGCCGGTCATGCCCAGGACACGGGGGTGCTCCAGGTAGTGATTCATCATCGACTCTTCAATATGTCCGGCAACAAAGAAGGAAAAGTCTCCTTCCAAAGCAATTCTTTCCATGAAAGCCAGCCCTCCCAGTTCCTCGACCGGGTAACAGCCAAGGACTTTCAGCTGATGCAGTGTTGCCAGATTCGCTTGTGTGGTGACCGGATAGATGGGAACGGAACGACTGAGGCACAAATCAATCATACGCTCGTCAAAGAGAGGGGAGAATACAAAGGCCGCTCCTGCTTGGAGAGCGTTCACCGCCTGCTCATATGTCTGGACATTGCCAGCTCCTACCAAAAGGGACTCCTCCTTGGCAAAGGTGGCGAGCAGGGAAAGGCCGTCTTTTCCTTGTTGGCTGACATTGATGGCTCGGATGCCGCTGTCAAGAAAAGCGTTGGTAAGCTTCACAGCATGTTCTTGAGTATACTGCTTTACCATGGGGATGCAGCGAAGTTTGGAGAGGGTGAAGGTAGTCTTGTCCATGAGAACCTCCTCGTGGTGGTTTTAGTTTACTTTGTTTGGCCCATCCAGTCGACCAGAAAGTAATAGAGGACAAATAGTATTGCGCTGATCGTCCAGGTAACCGGATAAGCCCAGTATACGACGCGGATATCCATGATGATGGCAAGTCCCACCTGGATGAAGATAATGCGGAAAATACACCACACAGCAAGCATGACACTCATCGGGACGATGGACTTGCCCGCCCCCCGGAAGATTCCTGTCATCGCATGGCTGAGGGCGAGAGACCAAAGGAACAGACTCGCAATCTGTGATTTCTGCACCCCGAAGGCGAGGACCTCCGGATCACGGCTGAAAAGGGCTATGAGTGGCTCGGAACCGAAGTACATCAAAGCCCCGATGGTTTCAGCAAGGATCATGGCAAAGACTACGCCAAAACGAGCTCCCTTGCGGACTCGCTCGTATTCACCTGCTCCTAGGTTTTGCCCCGTGAAGGTGGTCAGGGCGAGGGCGAAGGCGGTGATGGGTATGAATGCAAAGCCTTGGATGCGCATGAACGCTCCGTTGCCGGCCATGGCCGATGGTCCGAAGAGGTTGATCGAGGACTGAAGAATGACGTTTGCAAAGCTTGTGACCGAGTTCTGGATACCTGAAGGCACTCCCAACCTGAGGATGGGACCAATGAAACCCTTATGAAAACGGATATGAGAGAGTCTGACCTTGATGATATCGCTTGTGTTGAAGAGCAGGCGGAAACTGAGCATTGCGCTCACCCCTTGGGCGATGATTGTTGCATAGGCGGTTCCTGCAATTCCCATGTCAAATACTGCAACAAACACTAAATCCAGCACAATGTTGATTATTGCCGAAATGATGAGAAAGTACAGGGGATGCCTGCTATCTCCCACTGCTTGGAGAATGCCGCTGGCGGTGTTGTAGAGGATGAGCGAGCTCACTCCCAAAAAATAGATGCGTATATAGAGCTGGGCATCGTCAAAAACACTGGCAGGTGTTTGCATCCAAATAAGAATGAGGGGAGCAAAGTAGTACCCGAGCAACGTGAGAAGGACGCTGCCTGCAAGTCCGAGTGCGACGGTGGTATGGACGGCTTTTTGCACAGCAGCCTTATCACCTTCCCCGAATGCTTTGGATATGACAACCCCGGCTCCCACAAAAATACCCTGAACGAGTCCGATCATGAGCATGGTCAGTGAACCGATGGATGAGATGGCAGCCAACGACTCCTTACCGACAAAGTTCCCCACCACCAGGGAATCGGCGGTGTGGTAGAGTTGCTGAAAAAGATTTCCCAAAAAGAGGGGGATCGCAAAGGAGAGTAGATTCCTTTGAATGGAGCCGGTGGTCATGAGTTTTGAATGCGTTCCCATATGGAGTAGTACTCTAGTCCATCATAGCCAATCATGCAAGTTGCAATCTGAGAGAAGGTATGCAAGGATGGTCTAGGTTGGGAGGATGCGATGCTGGATGTACAATTGTTGTGCCGTGAAGGCGAGGGACCTGTTCTCTTTGATATGGATGGTACATTGTTTGCCGGGGACCTTGGGGAGACTTCATTTTTCCTGTTGCTTGCCGCAGAGTTACTGCAAAAGGAGCCTCAGGCTATCAAAGAGGCCGACATTTCCTTGCTTGCACAAGCCCAAACTGGTCGAGTACCTGAGATTCTTGCCTCCTATGGTAGTGCTGTAAAGCAAGGCCGGATGGACAGGGCATATCAAATCACCAGCGATTATGTGCAGGATCTTCCGTATGATACGGTCTTTCATGCTTGTAAGCAGGCTTTTGATGCCTTCAGTGGAAGTCCTGTTGTTTTCAGCTTCGATGGGGTTGCACATCGGCTGTATGTAAAGAAGGAAGCTCACATGCTTGCCATCCTCCAAACCTGTCTCCAAGCGAAGAGGGATGTCTTTCTTGTGTCGGCGAGTCCCTTGGCGGTGGTGAACTCTTTTTGTGAACTCTTCTCGTTTTCAGGTCTTACCTGTCTGGCAGCCGATGGCTTGCACATCCTGCCATATGGACAGGGCAAGGTCGAACGCCTTAACGAAGCAGGCTTGAAGGCTGCTGCTATCGCATTCGGCAATAGCATCGGTGATACGCAAATGCTGCAGATGGCTAGGTACGGGGTTTTTAGGCATCCGGGTGATGACCATGACCTCCTTGATCTGGCAATCCGCATGCATTGGATACTTTTTCCCTAACGTAGGACAAGGACTGCACAAAGTAGGATATGATGACATGTGTTGGAGGTGGAATATGGTGGAGAAAGCATTTGTGGCACAGCAAGGAATCTGGCTGAAAGGAAACCTGCACAGTCATTCAACGGTCTCCGATGGGAATTTACATCCGGCGTCGGTGATCAGGGCATATGCAGATAAAGGCTATGACTTTCTCAGTTTGACGGACCACAACGTCTATACTCAGTACGAAGACTACCAGAACCTGTTGATGATTCCAGGCTTTGAGCTGACCTGCTACCTCAACCAGAAGAGAGTTCATCTCAATTTCATCCAACGCATATCCTCTACACGGTTTGCTTACGGCCAGCAGTTCGACATCACCACACCTGAACAAACTATAGCCCTCATTGAGGAGCTCAAGAATGAGTATTGGATCATGCTCAACCACCCCGATTGGTCCTTGCTGGAGTATCGTGATATTGAGAATTTTAATTGCTTCTCAGCCTTGGAGGTTCTCAACTACGGCACTGAAAGGTATGACCGGGTGGGGGAGAGTTCACACTTCTGGGATACCTGTCTCAGGCATGGCAAGCGGTGGCCTGCGGTTGCCACCGACGATAATCACAACGGCTATGTGCACAGTGATGGCTGGCCGTTTGGGCATCCGGAGAATGACAGCTTCGGAGGTTATGTGATGGTCAAGTCAGCTTCCAAGAGCCAAAAAGACATTCTTGCTGCTCTCGACAACGGGCAATACTATGCGACCGGGGGACCGATAATCCACGATTTCCACGTTTCAGGCGAATATGTGTCAGTGACTTGCTCGCCAGTGGACCGCATCATCTTCAAGGGTGAGAACAGGAACTTTGTTCGCAAACTTGGCAAGGATATCACCGAGTTTAGCGCCATCCTTCGGGGCAACAAGGAGTTTGTAAGGGTTGAGTGCATTGACCAGTATGGTCGTATTGCCTTCAGTAATCCTCTCTATCTTTCGTAAGGAAGGTAGGTTGCATATGCATCATCCATTGCTTTTCATTATCTCAACTCTCTGTTTCAACGGTTTTAGTTTGATCTTTTTGTTACCTTATTTCTTTTATGATATTGAACATAATCATGTATACTGCTTACATTGGAGGATAGATTGGCTAAGAAACTCTTGGTGGTTGGCTCCTCAGCTGAGGATGCTTCACTCATCGGCACTGCCATGGCTGGGTATGAGGTGGTTCTTGCCAAGGATGGAAAGCAAGCCTTGGAATTGGCAGCCGGACTTTCAGATTTGGTGCTGATCATCATCGATGCAATAGCCAATACCTTCGATGCGCTCTTGTTGCTTCATACCTTGGAGCAGAATCCCCGGTATGCCATTATGTTGATCACCGATTCCGGTGATGGTGTTTCGCTTCTTCACCAACCGCTCACCTCTGATGCTGTATCCAAGCAGGTACAACAGGTGTTGCGTAAGGATCACAGCAAATTGCTCAATGAGCAATCGTTCCTCTTCAATGCCATTTTCTGGCAGGCTCCAATCGGCATTTCCATTTCCCATGGCATCGGGCCCATCGATGGACCCATCAACGAGGTATTCAGTGTCAATCCCCGTTTCGAAGCGATTACCGGAAGAACAAGTCAGGAGTTGAAAGCAATCGGATGGGCCGTTATTACCCATCCGGATGACCTAGAGGCCGACCTTACCCAGTTCAAGCGATTACAGGCAGGCGAAATCCAAAGCTATTCGCTTGAGAAGCGGTATATCAAGCCCGATGGTACGTATGTGTGGGTTTCCCTTGTTGTGGCCGCATTGAAAATCCAGAGTGATCACTCGTACAGTCATATCTGCTTGGTGCAGGATATCTCACAGCGTAAAAAAGCCGAGCAGTTGCTTGCTGAAAGCGAACGCAGCAAATCAGTGCTGCTTTCCCACTTGCCAGGCCTTGCCTATCGCACCAAGTACGACCGTGACTGGACCGTACTCTATGTTTCTAAGGGGTGCAAAGCCCTGACCGGGTATGATTCAGAAAGTCTGCTTGGGAATCGTGACCTTAGTTTCAACGATCTCATTGTGCCATGCTACCAAGAGGACATCCGTAGAGAATGGGACCGGGTGTTGCCGTTGCACCAGATGTTCACCTACGAGTATGAGATCATCACTCGCGATGGAAAACGCAAGTGGGTGTGGGAGAATGGACAGGGGTTCTATACTAAGCAAGGTGAAGTAGAGGAGCTTGAAGGGATAATTCTTGATATCTCAAACCGTAAGAATGTTGAGCAAGAGCTGATGTATAACAACGAGCATGACATTTGGACGGGCTTGTTCAACCGCCAGTACCTAGAGAGGCTGCTTCGCTTGGATGCACAGCTGCATCCAAGTCTTAAGCGGGCCGTACTAGCTGTCAATATCAGTGCTCTGCATTTTGCGAACATGACCTATGGCTTTCAATATACCCAGGAGGTAGTAAAGAAGGTCTCATCGGCCTTGCAGGTGCTCACCAGTGAGCAGTGTCTCCTCTGTAAGACCCATGAATATCGGTTTTCCTTCTATATAAAAAACTATCACACGAAACAGGATTTGATAGACTTCTGCAAGAGAATATCTTCTCTTTTGGAATCTTTCTTGATCATTGAGGGTATCAATTGGGGTATCGGCATTGTTGAGATCAAAAAAGAGACGGCCGAGGATGTTGAACAGTTGCTGCGTAATTTGCTGGTAGCCTCGGAGAAAGCATTGCAGCAACTGCAAGGTGATATTTGCTGCTGCTTCTTTGATGCTGCAATGGAGGAACAACTCTATCAGGAGGAGGAAATCACCGCTGAGCTCAGTCGCATTGCATCAGGCGAAGGCAGCGGCTCTTTGTTTCTGAACTACCAGCCGATTCTCGAGCTTGCAACCAATAAGATTGTTGGGTTTGAAGCCTTGGCCCGCCTGCAGATTCCCTCTTTGGGCCTTATCTCACCGCTACAGTTCATTCCGATTACGGAAAAAACCAAACTCATCATTCCCCTTGGCGATTCCATTATTCTCCAAGCCCTGCGGTTTCTCAACACGTTGCAAAACTCTGGGTATGCCGATATTGGCATTTCCATCAATATTTCAGCCATTCAGTTGCTGAAGCACGACTTCATCACTCATTTGCTTCAGATGATCAGTTCGATGCAGGTCGATCCTCAGAATATCTGCCTGGAGATTACCGAGTCGGTATTTGCTTCGAACTATCAGGACATCAACAAGGTCCTCGGCCATCTGCAAAGTCAGGGTATCCAAATAGCGATCGATGACTTCGGCACCGGTTACTCGTCACTCGCCCGTGAACGGGAACTGAACATCAACTGCCTGAAAATCGACAAGTTCTTCATCGATAAACTGATGACACTCACCGAAGAAGAAGCTATCACCGGGGACATAATCAGCCTTGCCCATAAGCTTGGCCACTGTGTCGTGGCTGAGGGGATAGAGCATGAAAGGCAGCTGCAGTACCTGAGAAAATTCGGGTGTGACAAAATCCAGGGATTTCTCTTCAGTAAACCGTTGGATGAGCAAGCAGCCTTATCGTTTCTCAAAGCACAAACCTAGAGGCCCAAGAGTGTTTGCAACTGTTCTGCTCTCTGCTCGCTGTATTCCCCTTTGATAAAACCAAGAATGCTGCCATTTTCAGAAAGCACTACCAAGGTGGGTTGTCCATCGATAGGAATTGCAGCATCGGCTGCCCAGCGTTCTGACTTGGAGAGAAAGAGCACCCCGCCTTGTGAGCTTTCTAGGATGTCCCCATACTCCTTTGCAATACCGCCTCTGATCGCTCCCCGCACAAAGAAAGGGGCCCCGTCGATAACCGAGACGTGGTAGATGGAAACAGAACGTAGGGGAGAGAAAGCAGCTTTCAATTTCTTCTGCCAATCGATGAATAGACCTTGCTGTTCTTCCCCGTTTTTTCTTGACGAGCTGAGCGTAAGGGCAACAACCACCGGCCCCTGTTCAAGCAAGTCGTCAGGAAAGATGAATGCCTTGTCATTGAAGAGCTTTCCCTCCACCGATGAAAAGGAAGCGCCGCCAAGCGAACCCAACGCCGAAACGAAAAGCAAGATGATGAGCAACAGGTTTGACTTTCTCATATAGGAATGAGTATAGGGCAGAACTACACTTCTGTGTAGCGGGGACTCTTTATTCGCTCGGTCCAAAGGGCTGCAAGGACAATACAGGCGCATCCGATCAGTTTTTCCAGGCCGAACGACTCCTTAAGGAAGAGGATGGAAAAGAATACTGCTGAAACTGGCTCCAAATACCCCAGAATGGCAACCGATTTGAGCGGAAGGGCCGCAATGGAATTGAAATAGAGAAAACAACCCAAAGCGGTGTTTCCTAGTCCTAGCACAAGAATGTTCAACCAGGAGACGGCAGTCTGGGGATAGGTGAATCTATGGGAGAGAAATATGACCAACGTTACCACCAACGTGCTTCCACCTAGTTGGCAAAGCGTGTGTACCAAGCCCGATCCTTTGCCGACTTGGCGGTTGGTCAGGACCATGACGGCATACATGCAACCTGAGAACAAGCCGTAGAGCATGCCTTGCGTCGACTTGCCTTGCAAATCGGCATCGCCTTGTATCAGAAGCATGCCCATGATCACCAAAAGACACGCAACAAGGATGCGATGATTGTACGGCTCCTTCTTCCGAACAATCGAAACTACGAGAACAATGATCGGCCCGGTATAGTACAAGAGCGACGATACCCCCACCCCGATCAGGGTGTAGGCTTTGTACAGCGATGCCCAACCCAAGCCCATATACACGCCGCTTTGCACTAGGAGCCCGATTTGCTTTGTTTCTGTCGCTGCATGCTTGGACTTTGAGGAAAGGAGATGGACCAGAAGCAAACCAAAAAAGCCAAGGGTGGTGCGAAAGAATACTATGGTAAGGCTATCGGCTTGGATATGGCTGGCAATAACCCCGTTGGAACCGAAGAGCAACAGGGCGGAAAGGTACTGAAGCAAAGGCGTTTGCATGGTTAGCGTTCCTCGTATTGGCTGGTACTATAGCAAGTATTTAAATATTTGAAAAACGAATTCTTTACATGGATACCATGCTAAAATGGCATACAAGGAGAAGTACATGCAAATACTTAAATATCAAGCTGTATTAAAGGCAGTGGAACTTGGGAATTTTACCAAAGCTGCCGAGGCCTTGCACTGTACACAATCGGCGATAAGCCGAATGGTGAAAGATCTTGAAGAAGAATGGGATTTGTGTTTACTTCAGCGAAGCAAGCAAGGAGTTCGTCTCACCAGTGAGGGACAGGCTCTCTATCCCACACTCCAGCGGATTTGTAATGAGCAACACGGCTTGGAAACGCAGGTGGGATCTCTGCACCAGTTCGAGTCGGGATCGATTCGCATCGGTACTGTATCTAGCATTGCTACTCATCTATTGCCCCCCGCTCTTATGAAATTCAAGCAGGGTTTTCCCAACATCCATTTTGAACTACTGATGGGAGAATACGAGGAGATTGCGCAATGGATACGAACAGGGCGGGTCGATTTTGGCTTCCTTCGACTTCCTGTGGGTGACGACATGGATGTTCGGGTGCTCCTTGAAGATCCTCTGCTAGTAGTTCTGCCAAATAATCATCCGCTCTGCCTGCTCAAGGAAATTCCGCCCAAGTCTCTGGAAGAGTATCCTTTCATTTTGCTCTCTCGGACAGGCAGTGCGGAAGTTCCTGCTCTTGTGCAACAGAAACATCTTGCACTTTCTGTACACTACAGGACCTGGGATGACTATGCGGTGATGGCAATGGTGGAACAAGGCTTGGGAATCAGTATTCTTCCCTCACTCATTGTAACGCGGTGCTCGTATACCATTACCACACGAACTCTGGAAGGTGGTGCTTTCCGTACCTTGGTGCTGGCCCAAAGGAAGGGATCCATTCCCTCGTTGGCCGTACAGGAATTTTTGCCGTTTCTCTGATGAAGCGTTGGTACTTTGGTTCTGAAATCGTTGCGGAACATGGTATACTGCCCCCGTTGCAGAAGTATTCTACGTCTCTGGAGTGAAGCATGCACTATTATGGGGTCACCTTGCTTTCGAGCATTCTCATGCTCGCAATTCTTTTTGATGTCATAAGGTTTCCCTTATTGAGAAAAGATAGAGGAAGCTGGTTCTTTTCTGAATTGACCATTGCATATTCAATCTATGTCGTGCTCTCCTTGAGCTTGATGCTGGACAAGCAAGGGGTGATTAGTTTTCCCCTGACTGTTCATCGTGTAGTGTGGGCCGCACATGCCCTGGCGCTTCCCTTCATGCTTTCTGCGTGGATGCATTTCAATGCCATCAATGTCATGGATGATCCCAAGCTGGTAACCATCCTTACAATCGTACATGACATTCCGTTGGTAGTCTTGGCAGTACTGACAATCCGGGACATCCCCACACAACAGTTCTATCCACTTAATCCAACTTTTGAACAGTTGCTTCCTTCATCAGGAAGTACCTATATGCTCTCATTATCGGCTTTCTACTGCTTTGCCATGCTTATGCCTACGCTGGGCCATAGGAAAAACCTCCAAGGCTCCTTCCTCTTCATTTCCCTGCTGTTGCCGCTCTCGTTTGCTGTTTCTCTGTTCTCTCTGGCAATAACCCATTCCTCCTTGCTATTCATGATGGTCAATGCCTTCATGCTCGTCCTCTATTACCTTGTCGGCCAGCGGGACTCCATTACGTTCGACAGTCTGACCGGTCTTCCCACCGAGGCTTTGCTGCAACGCAAGTTGATTCGTTTGTTCCGTTTCCAGACTCCCTACACCATCATTTTGGTGGACATTGAAAATTTTCCCTACTTCATCGCGAAAAATGGGTCGGTATCTGCCGATCGGTTGCTTGTCGAGCTTGCACTGTTTCTCAAGACCCTGGGCGGCTCGAATGAAGTCTTTCGTATCGACCAGCAACAGTTCTGTCTCTGCCTTCCTTCCAGCAAGGGCGGATCAGGCGGCTCGGTCATCCAGGCAATCCGTCAACGCATGGAGCAGGGTTGGGAAGTGCAGGGCGCTCCTACGTTCATCCAGATGAATCTTGGTTTACTCTCCATCCCCAAGCAAGCCGCAACGCTGGATGAATACCATCAGGCATACAAGCAGATGCAGTCTGAGATCAGATCGGTACGCAAACGGGCGGTATTCGTCTACACAAAGAAGGATGCCCTGAGCCAACAGCAGACGATGAACATTATTTCTGCACTTCGGGCATCGATCCGCAATCCCGAGCAGGTATTGGTGCACTATCAACCAATGTATGATGTGCAAACCGGGCGCATCGTCTCAGCAGAGGCACTGATGCGCATCAACGATGAGCATCTTGGGTTTCTGAATCCTTCACAGTTCATCTTTCTAGCTGAACAGACTGGTTTGATCGTCCACCTTACCCAGATCCTGCTTGCCAAGGTTTGCACCCTGATACGGCAGAACCTTGCCAAGAATGCCCTTGAGTATATCTCAGTGAATCTGAGCGGTGAGGATTTTACGTCCAGACAGATGGGCCAAACACTGCTTTCGATCATTCAACAGGAAAACATCCCGAGTAGGAAAATCGGCTTTGAGATTACCGAGTCTGTGGTCTTGCAGTCGTATGATATGGTCGCTGATGTGATGCTTGAACTCTCATTGAAGGACATCAAATTCGCCCTCGATGACTTCGGTACCGGATATTCCAATCTGCAGGCTCTGATGGACCTTCCCTATGCCTATGTGAAATTCGACAAGAGCGTCATACAAGGGGCCATGTCAAATCCAACCATGCTCACCCTGCTGTCGGATATGTTGCACAAGTTGGGCAAGGTACTTATCGCCGAGGGTGTGGAGACTGAACAGCAGTTGGAGATGATCAAAAAAATAGGTATCGAACGGGTACAGGGCTACTACTACTCCAAGCCTTTGGAGAAGGAAGCTTTTCTGGAGCTGGTAGGTTAATCGAGCCGTTTGAAATCCAACCTTACAAAATACTTGTGGTTGGGTAGGTCCATCTGCTTTCGAAAGCAGTAGCAGTAATCAATTGCCTTCAGCGCCGAAATAATTCCCTCTTCGGTGATGGGATGGAGAATCTCCTGGAGATGCGAAAATGCATCCTGGTAGGGGGAGGTGGAGACAAAGACATCTCCCGTCTGTTGTTGGATGATCAACGATACATAGGAAGGGTCGATGCACGTAACGGCATGCTTGAAGGCTTCATACCCTATGTACTCAACGAAGAGATTGGCTATGACTAGCTGTGCATGAGGCAGCTTCTCTGCTTCTTGTGCAACATTGCAAGCCAAGGGGACGAAGATGTCCGACAATCCATGGTGGCGGAGGCTTGCCATCTGCAGGTAATCGGTGTTGATATCCACACCGTAGAGTATGCGGGTTATGCTTGTGTCGACATGCTCAAGCCCATTTCCTGCGCAAACACCCAAGATTATGATGGTCTCTGTCCGGTAGCATTGCAGCTGCTCGCGCATGGAGTCATTCAGTGTCTGTAGCTGCCTGATGTCATCCATGCTCATGTGTGCTTCATAGTCGGATAATTGTATCGATTGCCATGGATGAATCTGCATGGTCTGGCCTCCGTTGCTTATGTCCATCCTATAGCAATGCAAGGGCTGCGCTCAAGAATTGAAACGGGTGCCCCATTGGATTAAGGCTGGCTGCCCTGATGGCCTGTGTCGCTGGTGAACCGGCTGAGAAACTCCTTGAGCTGAGGGCTTTTGGGGTGGATGAAGAGCTCTCTGGGCTCGCCTTCCTCCTCAATCTTGCCGTCCAGCATGTAGACCACATGGCTGGAGACATCCCGTGCAAAGGCCATCTCGTGGGTGACGACCAGCATGGTGGTTCCCTCTTTTGCCAAAGTCTTCATGACATCGAGCACTTCTCCCACCGTTTCAGGGTCCAATGCAGAAGTCGGTTCATCAAACAGAAGGATTTCCGGTTGCATGGCCAAGGCTCGTGCAATTGCTACGCGTTGTTTTTGTCCGCCGCTGAGCTGATGTGGCTTGGCATTGATATGGCTGGTCATGCCCACCTTGTCCAGGTAGCGTAGGGCATCTTGATAGGCCTCTTGCTTCGATTTCCTCAGTACCTTGAGCTGGCCGACCATACAATTGCTGAGCACCGTATGATTGTTGAAGAGGTTGAAGGATTGGAAAACCATCCCTACCTTTGCACGGTATTTTGCCTCGTTTACGTGGTCGGCTAGAATATTCTGGCCATGAAAGAGAATTTTGCCCGAGGTGGCGGTTTCCAGGAGATTGATGCATCGAAGCAAGGTGGATTTGCCTGAACCTGAGGCTCCGATGATTGAGGTGACATCCCCTGAGCGCACCTGAAAATCGATATCCTTGAGAACTTGGTTGGTCCCAAAGGTCTTTGAAAGGTGTTCTACCTGCAGGATTTCACTCATCAGATTCTCCTCTTTTGCTTGCGCGGAAAGTTGATCATGCCACTGGTGAAAGCCAGGGTATCCGTGGTGGCAAGGTCGAAGTTTGCAGGACCATCCATCCGGTTTTCCCAAGCAAGCAGAATTCTTGAGGAGACGAACGTGAGGATGAAATAGATGATGAGTATGACCGTTGCCGCCTCGAAGTAGGTATACAGGGCACCTGAGATGCTCTTGAAGGTGAAGAACAGCTCCACAGTGCCGATGATGGACAGTACGCACGTATCCTTGATGTTGATGATCAGGTTGTTGCCGATCTGGGGCATTATGTTCCGAAGTGCTTGAGGCAGGATTACTGTGAGCATGGTTTGGAAATGGTTCATACCGATGGCCTTGGCCCCTTCGGTCTGCCCGTTATCAACCGAGAGGATGCCTCCACGGACGGTTTCGGCCATATAGGCACCGGTGTTGATGGAAACAATCAGGATGGCTGCCTCCCACATTCCCAGATTCAGACCGAAGACCTGGCTGGCTCCATAGTAGATGAAGGCTGCTTGCAGCATCATGGGAGTCCCGCGGAAGAGCTCGACGTAGGCCGTGAGGATCAGCTTGATGATTCTCAGGATAATCTTATAGGCGAGGTTGTCCTTCTTCTTTGGTTCCAAGGTCTGCACAATACCGACTGCAAAGCCGATGACACAGCCCAAGGCTGTGCAGATTATGGCTATAACCATGGTGGTAGCGGCCCCTTTTGCAAGGGAGCCGCTGTACTCCTGGAGGATGTAGAGCATCCTCTGGAAAAAGTTCATTTCAGATATCGACATTCCGTTTCCTTTAGATTAATTCGACAAAGGCTGGACAGAGATGGCGCTTTCCATCATGGAATTGAAGTCATCGACGGTAAGGGTATCCAGCAGGCTGTTGATTGCCTTGGTCAGCTCGGGATTCTTCTTGGAGACGGAAATTCCAATGTTGATTTCCTCTTCACTGACCTGAAAGTCATCCTTTGAGCCTGCGAAGTCGAGAATCTTCATGCTTGGGTAGGCGATTATGGCAGCCTTTGCTGTGGGCATATCGGTACAGATGAAATCAACACGCTTGCTGTTCAGGGCAACTAGCATCGCCGGAGCAGATTCCTGGGCGGGAAGAATCTTTGCATTGGGAATCTGGGGAAGACAGGTGTCGTACCAGATGGTTCCCAGCTGGCTGGTTGCTGAGCCGCCGGCAAGGTCGGTGATGCCTGTAGCTGAGGCGTACTTACTGTCCCCATTGGTCAGGCAGACGATTGAGGCATAGTAGTACGGGGAGGTGAAGTCAACCATTTGCTTGCGTTCGGAAGTGATGGACTGGCCGGCGATAACGCAATCGACGGTTCCTGACTGTACTGCCGGTACCAAGGAATCCCAGTCAAGCTTCACTATCTCAAGAGCGTAACCAAGACGCTCGGCGATCAACTTGGCCATCATGACATCATACCCATAGGCAAAGTCCTTCGAGTTTGCGATGGGAACTGCTCCATTGGCATTGGTAGTCTGCGTCCAGTTGTACGGGGCGTATCCGCATTCCATGGCAACACGCAGCACCTTGGCCTGTGATGCGGCAGGTGCTTCCTGCTTGCCTTGTGCGATCAGCAAGCCCGATACGCTAAGCAACAGGACTACGAGCAGAACAGTAGTTTTCTTCATTGATTTCCTTCCTTTGACTGTGCAAGACACCATGGCCTTGGTAATACAGTGTATATGTTATAAATAATACATTGATTGCAGACTAGTGTCAATTTGTTATAAAATCTTTTTATTTGTTATTAAAATAACATGTACTATACTATGAGCAGTGAAGTCATACCGAAACCACCCATCGCCAAGGCCGATGGGGCAGCAGTGAATCAACAGTCGATGGCTGAGATTTGAAACTAGAGTTTTCTCACTGAATCCCGTATCTGTAAATAAATCGGGAGGGTTACTCTGGCAGGCTCTACGTCCTGACCCTGTATGAGTCTCATAAGCATCTGTATGGCAAGCAAGCCCTTTTTACTGGAATCCTGATGGACGGTTGTCAACCGCGGAGTCACCAGCCGGGAAAAAATATTGTCATCGAAGCCGGTGATCGAAATGTCCTGGGGGATGCGAAATCCATGTTCCTGCAGATAGGTAAGGGCTTCGGAGGCATAGTAATCCGAGGAGAACACCAAAGCGGTGTACCCTGCATCTTTGCCGGCGAGCTGCATATAGATTTTCTCACGCTTTGTGCGGTCATACGGCAGGGGCACCCTTGCTGTATCAGAGAGAACCATTCCCTGTTCTGCAAAGGCATCCTTGCATCCAGAAAAACGTTCAGAGTCGCCGCCGGGGAAAATGGGATTGCAAGGAAGGAATACTATGTTGGTGTGTCCCATCGAGAGGAGATGCTTAGTCACCTCATAGCCCCCTTTCCTGTCTTCCAACCCGATATTGTGATAGACATGATCCTCATCATTGAAAAAGCAATCGATGTAAACCAAGGGAACATCGATACTGGAATTGATGATTCTGCAAATAGTACCAGGAACCCAGACCAACACCAGTCCATCCATTTTCCAAGCTTTCGAGAGACGGACAACTTCCTCTTCATCGCTTGAGATATACAGCATCATGTAATAACCGTTGCTGCGTATCTCCCGTTCCATTGCTCCAAGGATGGCTGAAGAAAACGGATCTTCCAGAACTGTTTCATTATGCCTTG
Organism: Sphaerochaeta globosa str. Buddy; assembly: GCF_000190435.1. Lineage (NCBI taxonomy): Bacteria > Pseudomonadati > Spirochaetota > Spirochaetia > Spirochaetales > Sphaerochaetaceae > Sphaerochaeta > Sphaerochaeta globosa. The sequence continues at coordinate 2,970,202 of NC_015152.1, read as the reverse complement.
GCTCGGTGAACATGATCACGCCGATAATTTTGGAATTATTGCGCAGCAACATCATGGCTCCCATGTTGGGAGTATATTTTTCAGCTTCAAGTATTGCTTGCACTTTCTCTCGGATTGCGGGAGATACCTTGGTGGTGCGACCGTATACAACGTTTGCAACGGTCGTGGGGCTTACTCCGGCTTTTCGGGAAATTTCCTTGATTGTTGACATGGCGCCATCATACAAAATTCAGCGGATGGAAGTATACTCCCATCCGCTGTCGCTGTTACTGCAAATATCCCAACCACTTTTCCTGCTTGCTGATCATCCGATCGAGCAATGCCTCTAGTGACGAGGCCTGGTTCACCACTGGGTTTGCCAGCAAGGCCTGGATGGCATATTCTTTTTTCCTGTGTATGATCGCCTCGGCGGTCAAGTCATACACACCGGCGTACGAACGGAGCAATGCCAAAAAGCCTTTGGGCATTCCATCCATTTTGATCCCATTCACTCCCGTCTTGTTGATCATGGCAGGAACCTCAACAACCAACCAGGATGGCAGATCGGCGATAAGCCCATTGTTCTGGATGTTGACAGCAGCTTCCTCATAGTTTGCATCACCGAGAATCCCGTCGATGATCGGAATAACCCGTTCGGAAGTCTCCAAACGGATTTCGTGGGGGACTTCCTGGGACAGCATGACTTTGTAGACATCGTAGAAATCGAGGATGCCCCTATGGTCGACTATATCCCAAGCCCAGCTCAGATACTCACCGAAATGACTATCGGTTGTGATGGGCAGCAAATGGTAGTTCTTAAGCATGAACTGCACCAAGCGACGATCCGCCCATTCATAGGCACTCTTCTGGCTTACTGCTTCCTTCTCGAATTTCTCAGCCGCATCGAGCGTGCCGGTTTTCCGGTATGCATCGTACAAGTCACTATATCCAGGTTCACGTTCGAAGAAAGCTTCAGCTTTCTCTAACACTTCCGGATACAGGTCCTTGCCGGTTTTTCGGTCGGTGAGGGAGAGCATGCAACTGAAATGGTTCAAGCCTGCGGCTCTATAGTGCAGGTCCTTTAGATCCCTATTGAGCATGCGGGGCAGCCAACGTCCCAACCAGCCGATTTCGTGGCACATTCCTACGAATTTTGCCTCGGGATACATCCGCTTGACCGTTGTGCATATGGCGGTCATCGGATTGGAGTAATTGAAAATCCATGCGTTGGGGCAGATTTCCATGGCATCCTTGACAATGTCAAGAATCACCCTGCCTATGCGAAGGGAATGGAAAACGCCGCCCGGTCCGCCATTCTCCCCGTACACCTGATGCACCCCGTACTGCAGGGGTATTTTCCAGTCCTCGTCCCACATCTGGAATCTGTTTCCGACTTCAATTGAGCTGATGATGAAATCGGCCCCTTGGAAAGCCTTTCTGCGGTCGGTGGTGGCATTCACCGTATACACAAGTTTGTGTGCCTGGATAAAATCCTTTGTTGTTTGCAGCACTACGTCCAATGCGTTTGCATTGATGTCGAGCAAGGTTATTTCACTACCCTTCAGCGTAGTACTGGTGAAAATATCCCCGAGTGTACCTAATCCGAACTGGATACTCCCAGCGCCAACCAGAACAATTTTCATGTCGCGTCTCCCCTCTATTTTATCGATCCTTCTACCATACCCTTGATAATGTATCGTTGAGCAAAAATGTATAATACTATAATTGGAAGCATGGCGATCAGGGTTGAAGTAAGAATGAGATCCCACTGCTTCAGGTATGCACCAGCAAAAGCCGTGACTGCAATCGGTATGGTCTGTACACTTCCATTGGAACCCAGCACCAACAAGGGCAGCAAATAATCGTTCCATATCCAGATTCCATTGAGAATGAGGACGGTGACAATAATCGGCTGCAACAAGGGAAATACAATCCTGAAGAAAACCGTGCTTCTCGGACATCCGTCAATGGTCGCCGACTCCTCAATCTCCAAGGGGATGTTCTTGATGAACCCGTGAAAGATGAAAATGGAGAGGGGACTGCCAAAACCCAAATAGGCAAATACAATACCCGGTATGGTTCCTAGGAGTCGGATATGCAAAAAGTTCCCGCTGATTCGCATCCAGCGGACCAAAGGATACATGAGAACCTGGAAGGGGATGACCATTGCTGAAACAAAAGCCATGAAGAGAATGGTAGACCAAAGGGTCTTGTTTCGTACCATGACCCAAGCAGCCATGGAAGAACAAATTACAATTACCAACAGTGAGATGACCGTAATCAGGATGCTATCGACAAAGGCTCCGAGGTAGTCCACCGTCGGATTGTTGAAAATCAACAAAACATTGGTTCCCAGTTGAGCCCAACTGGCAGGAGGAGCAATGGCGTTGAAAATGATCTCTTTCGAGGTTTTTGCCGAGTTCAGTACAACCATGAAAAAGGGAAACATGAAAAGCACGAAGAGTAGAATGGTCAGTACTTCCAACAGGACCATTTCCGGCTTGAAAATTCTCTGTTTTTTGCCTGTGTATAGCGTTTTCATCACATCTCCACCTCTTTGCGCTTATTCACCGTTACCTGGATCAGGGAGACTACCAAGAGTGCAAGAAACAGAACCACGGCCTTGGCTTGGGCCTCAGCCATTCGGTTTGCCGTTGCTGTATTGAAGATATTCATAGCCAACAACTGACTTGCCTTTATCGGGGTGTCCATAAAGCGGGTGGCAGGTCCGCCGTTGGTCAACGTCAGGTTCATGTCGAATTGCTTGAACGAGGTGGTCAATGTCAAGAAAATGGAAATGGTAAAAGCATTTGCCATCATGGGCATCAAAATATGGATGACCCGGGAAAAATAGCTTGCTCCATCGACATTGGCCGCCTCCATCAGGGAGGACGGAATGCTTTGGATGGCAGCTACGAAAATCAACATGATGTATCCGGCATACTGCCAGGTATTCACTACAGCCATGGTCCATATGACCGTATGGGGAAGGCTGAGAAACGATGTCTGGAAAAACTGTATGGCATAGGTCGTCCCGATTTCTACAAGAATATTGTTCAGGATGAATTGCCAGATATAGCCCAGTACGATTCCCCCGATAAGGTAGGGCACGAAGAACCCGGAACGGTAGAAATTTCTTCGTTTGATTTTGCTGGTGACAACAAGGGAGAGAACGAAGCTCACGACATTGATGAACACGATGTTTATCAGTGTGTAGGCGATGGTAATCAGAAAGGAGTAGACGAAATCCGGTGATGCCATCAGATTGCTAAAATTCTTCAAACCGACAAACATAACATCGTCGCTTACCCCATTCCAGTTCGTCAGTGAATAGTACAAGCCGAAGAAGAAGGGTATGACGATGACCATGAGAAAGGTCAGCACGCAAGGCGCCACGAACAAAATATTGACGGCACGATTCTGTTTCATTTGATGCTCCCCGGATCAACCTGCAGAAGTTCTTGCACAGGACATACTCCTGTGCAAGAACCGAGACGATTATTACATGGTAGGTAGACTTGCGACCGCTTTCTTCATGTCTGCGATGAACTGGTTGAGATTGTTCTGGTTCTGTGCAAACAGGTCGAAGATCGGACCAAAGACGTTCTGTCCAGCTCCGTCGGGAAGCATGCCGAAGAATACGCCGTAATTGCCGCCCTTGGCGTTTGCAGCCATCAAAGCCTGGCTCAACTGTCCGGCGGGCTTCAAAGTCACTGACTTGAACGCAGGAATCATACCGGCCTTGTTGACCATGTAGTCATGTCCGTCGGCGGTGGTTGCCATTGCAGTCAGGAAAGCCTTGGCAGCAGCTGCATTGGGGCTCTTTGCATTGACGCAATACCAACTCGGGGCGAACAGATACAGACCTTTCTCTTCTGCATCCAGGAATGCGTGCGGGGCATACCCGATCTTGAAGGTGACGCCGAGCTGCTTCAGGTTGGGATCGACCCAGTTGCCCTGGTGCAGGAATGCAGTCTTGCCTTGTGCGAATGCTCCGACCTGGTCGTCATAACTGCCGTTGAGCAGAATCTTTTGGTCGGCATACTTGAACAGCAGCTGCAGATACTTTGCATATTGCAGGAAACGGGCATCGTCAAGCTTTCCCTGCAGGGCCATATCGATGATGCTGGTGTCATTGAAATCAAGTCCACCACCCCAATATGCAGCCAAGTTGTGCTGTGCGGCTACCCACCACATGCCACCGGCTACAGAAGCTGCCATGGCAACGGGTGCATCAATTCCGAGTTCGGCTTTCTTGGCTTCCAACGTCTTGAATGCCTGCTCGTATGCTGTTCGGGTGGTCAGCTTTGCCGGATCAATACCCGCCTTGGCGAGAATGTCGGCATTGTATGCCAATCCGTAGCCTTCGATTGCAACCGGGAAACCATACACTTTTCCATCCACCTTGAAAGCAAGGTCGGTATCTGCAACCCAGCTCTGATCACCTAGGTCGGCAATGTAGTCTTTCCAAATGTCATAGCCGCCGCGGCCTTCAATGACGAAGATATCGGGCATTTGTCCAGCTTGTGCCTTTGCCTTAAGTGCCCCACCGTAGTCGGCACCGCCGCCGAGGGTCTCGACCTTCACCGTCACCCCGGGGGTGGCTGCCGTGTACTTGGCGGCATATCCATCAATGGCGTCCTTGATCTCAACTTTGAGCTGGAACATGTTGACGGTTGTTTCGCTCGACGCTTCCTTGGTACCGGCACCAAATACTGAACCGGCTGCCAGGACGACCATGAGGCTTATTGCCACCATGCTCAACAGTTTTTTCCTCATTTTTTTCATTCCTCCTTAGTAAATCTGTGATACTACCTACCTATATTCTGGGTAGGTGTTACGTAACACCTGTCACCAGTATAGCACGCCTTTGGAGCCTGTCAATGCAGTAAGTACCTAATATACATAACAAAGAGAGACAGATAGTTTCTTTGCTGGGAAAAATCTTGTATACGGGTGCGTACGTCTTGGGGCTCAAGGAAAAATACTGTCTGCTTGGTATTTCAACGCAGATTGTTGCTTTACAAAGAGATTGTCATGGGTACATAGTATGGCATGCATACCTATAAACGCTTAGCGCTCATACTCATCCTTCTGTTCGTAGTTGGGACGGCTGTCTTTGCCGATGAGGCAAAGGTCTTGACCGACATCTTTCATGAAGGTCCTGCCCGTGTTACCTATACCAAGCAATTCGAGGCCGCGGTTCCTTTGAGCAGCATGCAGCAATTGCTGGTTCAGCTCACCATGCAGCTGGGTACCTTCAAGCAGGTTGAGGGAACTTCCAATCCCTATACCATAGTATTTGAGCAAGGTACGGTGACTGCCTATATCAGCCTCGATGGGCAGGGCAGTGTTGCAGGTCTGCAATTTACCGAAGTGATCAGCTCGAAGCTTACCCTTGCGGACAGCGTAAAACAAATAACCGATTTGGATGCACAGACATCGGTGCTCATCCGTAGGAATGGGCAGACCTTGGCCTCCTATCAGGCTGATGTCCCGCTTGCCGTGGGCTCTGCTTTCAAGTTGGGCGTATTGGCTGCCCTTGATGACGCAGTTAAGGCAAATCGGATGCAATGGGGTCAGAGCGTCAGGCTGGAGAAGGCGTATAAAAGCCTTCCTACGGGAATTCTGCAGGATTGGCCGGTCGGTTCTCAACTTACCATTGAAACGTTGGCTACATTGATGATCAGCCAAAGTGACAACACTGCCGCCGATGCCCTCTTGTCCTTGGTGGGTCGACAGAATGTGGACCGATACCTGATGCATAGCAAGCCGACGTTGTCCACATCTGAAATGTTCAAGTTGAAGAATCCAAAAAACAGTGACATTCTGGCAAGGTTTCGTTCCTCATCGGTAAGCCAGCGGCTCCTTCTTCTCGAGGAATTGAAAGAGAGAGAGCTTCCGAATGCCGGTCTATTCTCTGGTGACCCTGTTGCCATCGATGTGGAGTGGTTCATGACTGCCAAAGAACTTGCGACGCTGATAGAGCGGCTGCAGAGCTTGGATTTGATGACGGTCAATGCAGGTCTGGCAACCAAGGAGCGCTGGCAACGGGTAGCCTTTAAAGGGGGCAGTGAACCAGGCGTGCTCAATCTCACCACCTATTTGGAGGACACGCAGAAGAACCGCTATACCGTAGTGGTGACGGCAAATACCAGCAAGAAGCCACTGGACGAAAAGAAGATTATGGAGAGCTATCAGGCTATTCTGAATTACTTATAGGAAATTGAACGCTCTTGTTGCGAGGGATACGAGATGCAAGTAGTAAAGAACATTCCCAATTTGCTCTCTCTTTCTCGAATTGCTTTATCGTTCGGAATGTTCTTTGCAATGAAGCATCCCCTTGTCTTGTTCTGGATTATTGTCGCCTCAGGCCTTACTGATGTCCTCGATGGCTTTTTAGCACGTCGACTGCACTGTGAGAGTGACTTGGGAGCCCGCCTTGACTCCTTGGGTGATTTGGTGTTTTTCAGCGCCTTGGTTCTGTATGTCGTGCGCTACCAGATGAACATAGTCCAGAAATACATAGTGGGCATCTATGTAATTTTTGTAATCAAAACCCTCTCTCTTGTTGTTTGCACCATTAAGAACCATGCCACCTATTCATTGCATACGTATGGAAACAAACTTACCGGAATACTGGTAGTAGGAGCCGTCTGCCTGATCTTATTGACAGCAAAAGGCACATTTACTGCAATACTTGTTGTTGTGGGTATGTTCAGTGCCCTGGAAGAACTGCTGATTATGTGCTTCTATAAAAATCCTGATAGCAATACAAAAAGCATCTTCCTGTATAAGAAAAAGCATGAATAATCGGTAAGAGCTTGTATGTAAAGGCTTGGGTCCCCCTTTTCCATCCAAGCATGCCTATGAAATAGTGAGTAAAAGTACCAAAAATTAGATTTTAATGCCAATCATTAATAAAAATAAGCAATTAATGTTAAAAATTTAGTTTAATTGATAGAAATTAATTTATATTGTTTGACAATATGTTCTATCTATGTGATGATGTATGTAGAGAAGGTGTCTTTGAAGTATCAGGCTCCTTTTAGAGAAGGTTTACGCAGCACAGCGTAAGTCCCGCCAACCGTATTTTCTGTAAACGCAAGGACTTTGCACAGAATTCGTTGGCACACATTCCATAAAACATCGTTCTTCTTAGCCTCTCTATACCCAAGTACCGGTGTATTCAGAATCGTGCTCTCACTTGAGTTCAGTTTCTGTCAGCTAGGCGTCTGCAGAGAAGGATGCATCTCATTCACAGTAGTAAAACAGTACGGAAATAGTACGTACATCGAAGCAAGAGATCCGGAGGATTTCCATGAAAAAAACCAAAAATGTAAGAAGAGTTCTCGTAGCAATGTTTGCAATTATCATACTTGCAGTCTCGTTTATCGGATGTGAGGGAGGAATTCCCTCTACTGGCATCGGCTCTACAGTAGTTGATCTGGGATCAGCCGGCGATTTTGTGATACTGGCAAAATCCGGAGTCTCGACAGTCCCTTCTTCTGTTATCACCGGGGACTTGGGATTAAGCCCGACGGCAACATCCTATTACACAGGATTCTCCGAAACCCTCAATGGAACATCGGCAACATCAACACAGGTCACCGGCCTGCTCTATGCCGCTGACATGACTTCGCCTACGCCTTCAAACTTGACTACCGCAGTAGCAGATATGGAGACAGCGTATACCTTTGCAGCCGGCAGAACTCTTCCGGATGAGCTAAACCTCATGTCTGGTTTAATCGGTGGTCAGAATCTTGCCCCCGGCCTCTACAAATGGACAAGCTCGGTGAATATCAGTGGGGCTAATCTCACCCTCACCGGTTCGGCGACTGACACTTGGATTCTTCAGATTGATGGGGATCTTACGTTGGCCAGCGCCTTGCAGGTGACGCTTGCCGGTGGAGCTTTGGCAAAAAACATTTTCTGGCAGGTAGCTGGTTCCGTGAGCTTTGGAGCAACTTCCCACTTTGAGGGAATTATATTGGGTAAAACCAATGTTGAGGTGGGAACCGGTGCAAGTATGAATGGAAGATTGCTGGCCCAGACTTCCATTGCCCTTGATCAGGCTACGGTGACGCAGCCCGCACCCTAAACTTTGATTCGGGTTACGTTCGCCCGCTAGACAGGCTCCCCCAGTGTCGGGGTGATATTCCTCCTCCTTGGCCGTATGCACATTCACAACGTGTATACGGTCAAGCTTGTATATAGTACATATTTCCGCTGTTTGTGTTAGGTGCTAAAATGTATTGAGTAAAGGATATATGTTGCATTTGCACGGAATATACGACTATCTAGCCGTGTCCATGCAACAGGGAGGATGTCACAAAATGAAAAAAGCCGTTGTTTTCACAACGACTTCTTAGTGGAGGTAAGGGGAATCGAACCCCTGACCTTTTGAATGCCATTCAAACGCTCTAGCCAACTGAGCTACACCCCCAAGGCAATAACAGAGGGTATCATACGAATTGAAAACCAATAAGTCAAGTAGGTTCAAAAGAATTCTATTTTTGCCGGCTTGACCTTTTTTTACTTACAGAGTAATAATTCTTTGTATAATTAACACATAAAGTATCTCATTCCACGAAGGAAAGTTTCTATTTCCAGCACAAGGAGGATTGCATGGAGTTGCTCAAGAAGCTCAAGGAAGTTGGCTCGTCCATAATCCCCATCCTTGTGCTCGTAACCCTTATGCATTTCTTTCTTACGCCCTTGCCTGAAGGGTCTCTGGTCTCCTTCCTTATCGGTGGTGCTTGCATTATTGGTGGGCTCTCCCTTTTCTTGCTGGGAACCGAAATCGGCCTGTTGCCCATCGGAGAGAAAATTGGATCGGCTGCAATGCAATCCAAACACCTTATTGTCCTTCTGGGAACCGGCCTTGTTGTTGGTGTGGTAATCATACTGGCAGAACCAAATATTGTAGTGTTGGTGGAACAGATAAAAGGGGTGAATCCCTTTTTGTCGGCCGCCAGCCTCATAGCCATGATAGCCCTCGGTGTAGGCTTGTATTTTATGATCGGTATAGCCCGGGTAATATTTCATCTGTCGCTTCGCTGGATTTACCTGATCAGCTACACGTTGATTTTTATTCTGTTTATCTTCGGTCCGTCTGAGATGATGGGCATCGCCTTTGACAGCGGAGGAGCCGCAACCGGTCCCCTGTCCGTTCCCTTCATCATCGCCATCGGTGTAGGTATCGCCCGTGTCCAGAAAAAACAAAACGACGCTGACAATTTCGGCTATGTCTCCCTTGCGCTCATCGGGCCTACGCTTGCCATTGCAATCCTTGCCCTCTTCACGCAAGGAGGAGGTTCAGCGGGACCGTCAGAAGTAAGTATTGCCATTGACGGCAATTTTCCCTCCCTGTTCCTACCAAGCATCATTATGACTTCCAAGGCACTCGTGCCGCTCTTGCTGCTGTGCCTTTTCTATCAAGTGTTTCTCTTGAAAATGCCCTTGGGCCAGCTCGTTCGTCTCGGCATTGGTTTCATCTACCTCTTTCTTGGTCTCACGCTCTTCTTTGTGGGGTCCAATGGAGGCTTTATTCCCGTCGGCTATCAAATCGGGTACACCATAGGAATGTTCAATCCCTATCTTCTTTTGGTGGTGGGCTCTGTCATCGGGGCCATAACCGTCCTCAGTGAACCCTCAGTCTGGGTTCTGGTGGACCAGGTGCAGGTTATAACCCAAGGCCATCTGAAGAAACCAGTCATGCTTGGCGCCCTGGCAATCGGAGTAGGGCTTTCCGGATTTCTTTCCATGGTGAGGGTGATCACCGGCCTGAGCATCTGGTATTTTGTTCTCCCCACCTATGCCTTGGCCGTATTGCTCTCTTTCTGGGTCCCCGACTTGTTCGTAGGACTGTCGTTTGACAGCGGCAGCGTGTCCTCCGGCCCCATGGCCTCGACATTCATCCTTTCCTTTGCCATCGGTTCATCGGTGGCAATGGGGGGCAATCCTGTTAGCGATGCGTTCGGTGTAATCATATTTGTTTCCATGACCCCCGTGGTCATCGTCGAACTTCTTGGCCTCGTGTACAAACGGACACAAAAGAAGATGGCAGCTGCGAAAGGAGGAAAGGGCATATGAGTAATACCTTGTTATTTGCAATTGTTGAGGAAGGGAAGGCCGATGCTCTGATGCTGACGGCCAAGCGGGCCGGCAGTACGGGTGGTACCATCCTTACCGGACGGGGTACGGCTTCCAATTCGTTCTTGTGCCTTCTAGGCTTAGGAGACTCTCATAAGGAAATTCTGATGACAGTGGTCTCGGAGGCGGTGAAGCCCGCAGTATGGGAGGCTCTGCTCTCTGATCGGCATGTTCACGGAATCCTTGCTGCTGTCACTGCTTCATGGGATGGGACACCAAGCACACCGCAAAAGGGTGGTGAGTGGGACCTGATCAATGTTATCTGCACCAATGGGTATGGCGATGACATCATGAGCGCCGCCAGAAAGGTTGGAGCAGGCGGGGGAACCATCATCGATGGCCGGGGTACTGCACTGCCTGATGATATTGCTTTTTACGGCTCGACATTGGTTGCAGAAAAAGAGCTTTTGCTCATGTTCGTGAAACGCGACGATACACACAATATTTTAGCGGCGATTGCCGGCCTTTCGTGCATGCAAAAACCCGGTAGCGGGATCGCCTTTACCTTCGCAGTGCAAGAAGTTGCAAAACTTGGAAGGTAGTGGAATTCTGTACAAAAGCGTACAAATTCGCTATGCTTTTGAGAACGTTCGGCTGTTCACTATGTTGAAATCATGTGTTAATATAATAACAATCTGTTAAAAAATTCAATTACTTGTTACCAAACACTTGAAAAACTCACGAAAAAACAGTACCGTACGGATACTTTAGCTTACATGAACGGCCTTTTGCCGTTTAGGAGAACCGTAGATGGACAAGAAAATAAAAGTTGCCGTAATGGGTGCTACTGGTGCAGTTGGCCAGGTATTTATGTGGATGCTCGCCGATCATCCTTGGTTTGAATTGGCATATGCCACAGCATCAGCTTCCCGCGTTGGCTTGCAATATGCTTCTACCGTACACTGGGTCATGCCCTTTGAAATGCCCAAGAACGTACGGGAAGTGGAAGTGAAAGAGTTCAATATGGAAGCAATGAAGGAAGCCGGTGTCCAGATTGTTTTCTCAGCCCTTCCTGCAGAAGTTGCCCGTGAAGCGGAGCCGCAACTGCGTGACTTTGGTTTCTACGTATTCTCCAATGCTGCTTCCATGCGCTATGAGAGCAACGTCCCCATCCTGATTCCCGAAACCAATGTTGAACAGCTCGACTTGATCAAGGACCAGGGCTATCCGCAGTCTGGTTTTGTGGTAACCAACGCCAACTGTGTCACCACCGGCTTGGCCATGGCACTCGCTCCACTGCGCAAGTACGGGATCAAGAACATCATGATCCACAGCTATCAGAGTGTCAGCGGTGCAGGGTATCCCGGCCTTTCCTCCTTCGACATCACCGACAACTGCATTCCTTTCATCAAAGGTGAGGAAGAGAAGATTGAAAAAGAGATCAAGAAGATTCTTACCATCAGCCCCGAGGTATATTGCTATACCGTTCGCGTACCGGTCATGTTCGGACACCTCGAAGCTGTCTGGCTCGATTTCGAGCAGGATGTAGAGGTGGAGGATATTATCCAGGATTGGGCCAACTTCAAGGAAGTTGCAGATCTTCCTTCCACACCAGAACTACCGGTTGAGTACGGCAGCGACAACACCTTTCCCCAACCCAAGTATGCCTTCTGGGGCAATCCGAGCGGCATGGTTGTCTACACTGGTCGCTTGAAGAAGAAGAACAACAAGATTGGTTTCCTTCTGTTGGTCAACAATATTGTCAAGGGCGCAGCTGGTGGCTCGATCCAGAATGCTGAAGCTTTTGTAAAGCGGTTCGGCCTCATCTAACCAAAAGCATCTTGCACTCCAAGGGCTTCCATCTCCTCGCAGGGATTGGAAGCCCTTTTTGTCTTGTCACAGTGCATCCATAATCGTAGACTGTCCGAACCAAGGAGAGACAATGGCAGAGTATTGGGATCTCTATGACACCGACCGAAAAGCACTCGGCAGAACACATCTGCGCGGCCTCTCCTTACCGGAGAATACCTACCATGTGGTGGTCTCGATATGGACAGTCAACCAGGAAAACAAGCTGTTGGTGACACTTCGCTCCGAAGAGAAGGAGTTGTATCCGAACCTATGGGAAAACACCTCCGGTTCGGTAGTCAGCGGTGAGACGAGCCGTCAGGGAGCCCTCAGGGAGCTGAAAGAGGAGACCGGTATTGTGGCAACCGATGATGAGTTGGTTTTCCTTGGTACTGCACGCAAGAGGTTCTCTTTCGTAGACATCTACCTGGTCAGGAAAACTGTGGAGAATCAAGCCATCCGGTTGCAGGAGGGCGAAACTTCCGCATATAAGTGGGTGACCCTCTCAGAGCTGGAGGAAATTCACCGGCAAGGCGAGCTCGCCTTCCCGGTAGCCTATCGGTTTGAACAGTTCAGAACGGTATTCGAAACCCTGCTTTCCTAGGCTTTTACCAAATACGTAATGCAATCCTCAACCAAGACCTTATAACGATCCTTGTCTCCCTTCACGTACCAGGAGCCCCGGTGAGGGCAGCCTTCACAGCTCAGCATGAGCGAGTCATGGCGGAAGCACGAGCGGCTGATGAATAGAGGCGGGGTGTAAGCTGCCTCAACAACTGTAGGAACAAACGGCCACGTGGTGAAGTCACCCTCATGCCGCTCCATCCACAAGTAAGCCCCCTTGAAGTTGAGCCCGAGGGTGAGGGCGAGCTTGGCTGCCTCACTGTTTGCGAGGTACAGATAGATGTCAAGGAAACAAGCGATTTGGGTTTCTCTGAAATAGGAAATCTGACCGATGTTGTTCAGACCGAATAGGACCTGGTCGAGTATGCCCTCATCACGGAGTTTTGCAACTATAAAGGTGAGGTCATCGGTGAACCGCCCTTCGTCGAACATCACCGGACTGAGAGGAAGATACAAGCGGTTCTCAAAGCTGAAGAGCATTGGTGAAAGTGCTTCGCCTTGTTCGGCTTTCTGCCTGAGCAGCTTCAAGTCAAGGAAGGGAAGTTTCTCAATAGTCTGTAAAGTTGAGCGGGGAGGCAGGCACTCGGTTTCCAGCTTGTCGGTGATCGGCTCGATGGTTTCTGCTGCAGTGAAGAACTGGGCCAGATTCCTGTCCAGACTCTCATACCACGCCCTTCGTATCGCCTTGAGTGCAGAGAGCGGCAAAAACAGATCATCCACAGCAAAGGCGGTACGATTTTCCAAGCTCAGCGTCCCGAGGGTGAAGTATGAGGTATCACTCTGACTGAAAATCTGCGTGAGATTGGCTTTGGTTTCCTGCTTCATGTTTGCTTGTGATAGTTGCAGGGCAAAGTATTGGGTTCCCTGACCCGATGAGAGAGTAAGCCCTTCATTTTCAAGGGTTATGGTCATATCGATGGGCTTTTTTGACGGATTGAGACTTTCAGAAAGGAGTGCGATATTCTGGTCGTGGCGGCTGATAACCATAAGCTGTTCCCCGGCTCGGGGTAAGACGGTGGAGGAAGGTAGGTTTATTTGTATCGTTTCGCCTCGATAGGCTTCGGTGATGCTCCTTCCCCTTTGGTCGATGATCATGGAAAGGCCGAACTTCACCGCATCAACCGGCTCTCGCTTGCCCTTGGCGAAATACATCAATCCGTCACGAAGACTCAGCTTGCGCTCGAGGCGGACCTGGGCCTTGCCTTCCTGGACCAACAGGATGGTGCCCGCCTTCAAACCGCGATGGGAAGGGTAGCTGGTGCTACCCAGGGTCGGGGTTTTCCTGATGGAGAAGTCTTGCTTTGTTCTTCCGTAACCGGCTAGCCATCCTGCTGTCTGTCTGCGTGAGAAGACGATGCTCAGAGCCTCATCCATTTCTTCAGTGTCTTGTTTCCCATCCAGGATCGAACGGTAATAACGGGCGGCGAGTGCCGTATAGGCAGGGCTTTTCATTCTTCCTTCAATCTTTAGGCTCTCGATGCCAAGGTCCTGCAACTCTTTTGCCACCGGACCTGCTTTCAGATCGCTCATAGAGAAAAACCACCCATCGCGTTGGCCTTCGGGAATCGGGCTGAGAGCGGCATTCACCTCAGGATCGGCACAGACGGAGAAATAGTTGCGGCAGATCTGGGCGCAGGCGCCGCAGTTTGCACTGCGTCCGCACAGCTGCTCGCTTGCCATGCAAAGACCGGAGAAGCTATAGCACAATGCACCATGGATGAAGACCTTCAGTTGTACATCGGGACAAGCCTCGCGGATAAGCTTGATCTCCTCGAAGGTGAGTTCGCGGGCAAGGACCACACGCTCGAATCCAAGGCGGACCATCTCGCGTACCCCTTGGATGGTATGCACTGCCAACTGGGTGCTGCCATGCAGCGCCAGGGAAGGGAATTGCTGGCGGATTATGCCGACGATTCCCAAGTCTTGGACGATGACGCCATCGCATCCGATGAACGCAATCTGCTTGAGGGTGTTGATAACTTCGCCAAGTTGGCTGTCATCAACCAAGGTGTTGACCGTCACATAGATTTTCTTATCTTGGGTGAGAGCAACCTGCCTGAGTTTTGCAAGGTCTTCAAAACTGAAGTTGGTTGCCATTTTTCGGGCTGAGAAACTTTTCATGCCAAGGTAAACGGCATCAGCGCCTTCTGAGAAGGCCACAAGGGCAGCTTGCAGGGACCCTGCAGGGAGAGCGAGTTCTGTCATAGCCTTAGGGTAGTCGCGCACCGCATCAGTGTCAATCTAGGCGATTTTGCACGAGGGAGGCTCTACCACGTCCTGAGCAAAGAATCCTTGCTTGCCCGCTCTATTAAAAATGCCTGAAATCAAGAATAAAGGCCCACCCTTGTTCTGAATACTGCTCACAGGGTATAATTACGTAGTGAAGGAGGCAGCCTATGACTATGCAGCATGATGCCGGAAATCCTGTTTTGGAGGTCCCCAAGGGGACGGTTGTGTATGAGCAGGGGGCTCCTTGTTCTTCAATGTTTCTGCTAAGAAGCGGTTCTGTGGGGTTGTACCTCAACTACCATACTCCTCAGCAATTCGAACTTTTTGAGATTTCAAAACCCGGTTCGAGTCTGGGAGAGATGGGCCTGTTCGATAAGGAACCAAGGAATGCTACCGCTGTTGCGCTTTCCGATTGTGTTTTGGTTGAGATTTCCCAACAAAATTTCCCCGCCTTTATTGCAGCCCATCCCGAGGAGACGACCCATATAATTCTGGATCTGAGCCAACGCTTCAAGTCGGCTATCCAGGAAGTAAAGAATAGCCACCAAATCGTTGCGGAATGCCTGGAGGCTCTCAAGGAAGCTCAGGTAAACAAGAAGGATACCTTAAAAGAGCGAATTCGTAAGATATCGGATTATTTGCTGGATATTCCCCAGGATGTTCCCCCTGAACTCTATATCAGCTTTAATTCGCGATTCCATGGAACGATGTTTTAGTTGGCAAGGTTTTGAAAAGGCTATTGTCAATTGTATTGATAAAGATTTAAAAAAAAGGTAACGTGGAAAGGCGCAATTCTCAACTTTAAGAAGAATTGCATGAAACTTACAGATAAGGAGTTGTCCATGAACGTCAATGACATTAAGCATGCTGGGCTCAAGAAATGGATCTTGGATTTTGCAGCGCTTACGACCCCCAATGAGATCGTTATTGCAGACGGAAGTTCCGCACAGTATGACCAATTGGTAGCCGAGCAGCTTGCCGGCGGATATTGTGTAGCATTGAATCCCGAAAAGAAGCCTGGTTGTGTAGCATACAATTCTGATCCTTCCGACGTTGCTCGTGTAGAGAACAGAACGTATATCGCTGCCCAAAACAAGGAAGCAGCAGGTCCGACCAACAACTGGATCGATCCCACTGAGCTGAAGAAGACCATGACCGGCCTGTACAAGGGCTGCATGAAGGGTCGTACCCTGTATGTTATTCCGTTCTCCATGGGCCCCATCGGTTCCCCCATTGCAAAGATTGGTGTAGAGCTGACCGACAGCGCGTACGTTGTCATCAACATGATGATCATGACCCGTGTCGGCTTGAAGGTTCTGGATGTTCTTGGAACTGACGGTGCCTATGTCCCCTGCTACCACTCTGTCGGCAAACCGCTGGCTGAGGGTGAAAGCGACAATGGCGTCTGGCCTTGCGCCCCGCTTGACGACAAGTATATCTCCCATTTCCCCGAGACCCGCGAGATTTGGTCCTATGGTTCCGGCTATGGTGGAAACGCCCTGCTTGGAAAGAAGTGCCTTGCCCTGCGCATCGCTTCCGTCCTTGCCCGCGATGAAGGCTGGCTCGCTGAGCACATGCTCATCCTCAAGATTTCCAATCCCGCTGGCAAGAGCATTTTTGTCACCGGTGCTTTCCCCTCCGCTTGCGGCAAGACCAACCTGGCCATGCTCATTCCCACCATCCCCGGATGGAAGGTTGAGACCGTCGGTGATGACATTGCCTGGATGAAGTACGGC
This sequence comes from Sphaerochaeta globosa str. Buddy, assembly GCF_000190435.1. Lineage (NCBI taxonomy): Bacteria > Pseudomonadati > Spirochaetota > Spirochaetia > Spirochaetales > Sphaerochaetaceae > Sphaerochaeta > Sphaerochaeta globosa. Next base: position 2,953,691 of record NC_015152.1, on the reverse strand, counting down.
TCTGACGGCAGATTGTATGCCATCAACCCGGAAGCTGGTTTCTTTGGTGTTGCCCCCGGCACTTCCTCTGATTCCAACCACAATGCTTTGATTGCCGCTTCCAAGAACACCATCTACACCAACTGTGCCCTCACCGAGGACAACGACATTTGGTGGGAAGGCATCGGCTACGATGCTCCTGGCAAGTTGATCGACTGGAACGGCAACGAATGGGTGCAGAGAAAGGGTGACAAGACCCAGAAGCCTGCAGCTCACCCCAATGCACGTTTCACCGCTCCTGCGAAGCAGTGCCCCAGCATTGCAACTGAATGGGAAGACCCGAAGGGTGTGCCCATCAGCGCAATCCTGTTCGGTGGCCGCCGCCCGAAGACCATCCCCTTGGTACACCAGAGTCATGACTGGAACCACGGTGTGTTCCTTGGTTCAATTGTCGGTTCCGAAATCACTGCAGCTGCCCTCGACCTCAAGGTCGGTACTGTCCGCCGTGACCCGTTTGCCATGCTCCCCTTCTGTGGTTACAACATGGGTGAGTATTTCCAGCACTGGATCAACGTCGGTAAGGCTGCCAAGGATCAGAGCAAGCTTCCCAAGATTTTCTATGTCAACTGGTTCCGCAAGACCGAAGACGGCAAGTGGCTCTGGCCGGGTTATGGTGAGAACAGCCGTGTCCTGAAGTGGGTCTTCGAGGCCTGTGAAGGTACTGCAAAGACCATCGACACCCCGATCGGCATTATGCCCACTGCAGACGCCATCGATCGTCCTGAAGGCGTTACTGTTGAGGATATGAAGGAGCTGCTTGCTGTAGATATCGACGGCTGGATCAATGAAGTCGAAGACATCCGCGCCAACCACTACCCGAAGTTCGGTGATAAGCTTCCCAAGGAACTCGCAACCTTCCTGGATCAGCTCGAGGCAAACCTCAAGGCTGCCAAGTAAGTAGCGTTTCTTACGGATTCTGTACTACGGCTCTCCTTCACGGGAGAGCCTTTTTGTGTATACTGGCATCATGAGCCAATTGGAACGCATCGTTTTCATCAATCGAACCATCGAACAAGAGGGTGGTGTACAAACCAGGGCGATCATGCGCGAGTTTTGCCTTTCGCGCAGGCAGGTGTTGCGGGACATCGAGTTTCTACGCGACCAACTGAAAGCACCCATACGCTACGAAGCTGAGAAACGGTGGTATAGCTATTCCCAAAGCTTCACCCTCTTTTCCAATTCCAATGAACGAATGTTGGTGCTGAACGCCCTTTTTAGAAGCCTTGCACAGTCTCAGGGACTTATGGGGGCTTTGACAGAAATGATCAGCGAAGGGCTTGATAGTGGATTGGAAAAAAGTTACCGGCCCTTGGCCGAGAAAATTGTGTTCATAACCCCGGTTCAGGATTGGCCCGACTACGAGGTTTTCAATACGATCTGCGCGGCAATGAAGAGCGCAGAGCGTATGACCATGCACTATAAGAATGCCAACGGAGAGCTCTCCAAGCGGCACATTGAGCCGCTGAAGCTGATTAATTACAGCGCTCGCTGGTACCTTGTCTCCTATGACATGCAGCACAAGGAGCTCAGGACCTTCCACCTCAGCAGAATCATCTCCCTTTCCCCGATTGCAGGGGACCTAATGAAAGATCGCTACAGCGAGGCAGAGCTTGATGCATTCATCCACTCCGGCTATGGTATTTTCATGGGCAAAACGGTTACCTATGTGACCTTCCGTGTCTACGGCTGGGCAATCAATACGCTGGCAACCCAAACGTGGCATGAAAAGCAAAAGCAGAGGCTGGTCAAGGAAGCAGGGCAGGATGCTCTGGAAGTGACACTCCCCGTAGCAAACCTGCAAGAAATTCTCTCATCACTCTTATTCTTCGGCTCCCAAGCACGGCCCATCGATCCTCCTGAGTTTGTTAAACTCTATACGGAAACCGTCGAGTCCATGCAAAATCGTATAAAAACTTTTAACTGAGACATTCTGTGTCACACTACCTGCCGTAAACTGGAATCAGAAACAAGGAGGGGAGTGTATGCGTGAACAGACAAACAATCTACCCGTGTGGTATGACAGGATGCTATCATCAGTGCCTTTGATGGTGCTCTTTATAGTATGTGTCTTAGTCTCTTCACCCATACTGCTGCTGTATGGAGCGCTTTCCCCCCTTTTCAGGAGGTAGCATGAACACACAAGAGAAGAGATCGGAGAGACCGGGAAGAAAAATCGGTGCTGAGCGCAGGCGGGTAGCCCGCATGATTCTTCGCGATTTTTATGAAAGTGAGCAGTTTTCCGCTTTGAACCGCACGGTTCAGCTTGCAATGCTTGAACTTTGCCCTATCCAGGAGAAAGTGTTCGATCAGGAAGATTCGTTGCGCAGATTGGCATGATGTTGCAATTTGGTGCCAATTTTGCACATATTTTGCATATTCATGCATGTTTGCACTTCCCACACTCTTTGAATTCTCGGTAGGATGGAGAGACTTCCTGCAAGTCATCATCCCCCTCTGCCTGTTTCCTGTACCAAGAGCCCAGGTTCTTTGTGTGCACAGGTTCAAGGAGCTCTCTGATGGCAAACCAACCATCCAGCTTTGTAAAGTATGGTCCGGCCGACAAGCCGCCATTGGGACAGTGGATTCCTTTGAGTATCCAGCATGTCTTCGCGATGTTCGGTGCGACCATTCTCGTACCCATCCTCACCGGATTGAGCCCCAGTACGGCGCTCTTCACCGCTGGTACGGGAACCCTGCTCTACATCCTGATTACCGGGGCAAAGGTTCCGGCTTTCTTGGGTTCTTCGTTTGCATTCATCCCTGCCCTTATAGCCATCAGCAGTAGTTATGGGGTGGCCTATGCCATGGGTGGTGCCTTCGTCTCCGGTCTTTTCTATACCCTGGTAGCCTTCATCATCAAGAAAGCCGGGTATGCATGGTTGAACAAAGCCCTGCCACCGGTAGTCATCGGCTCGGTCATCGTAGTCATCGGCATGAACCTTGCTCCCACCGCAATGGGGATGGCAATGAACGATGCAAGCGGCAACTACAGCCTCTTCTACCTGTCAATCGCAGCAGTCACACTGGCTCTTACCATTGTGGCAAACATTTTCTCCAAGGGCTTTTTCAGTATTATCCCGATTCTCCTGGGCCTGTTCGGGGGCTACTTCTTCGCCCTCATTCTCGGGCTTCTTTTTCCTCAGTATGCCTTGATCAGCTTTGCAGCAGTCAAAGAGGCTGCTTGGTTCGGGCTTCCCTCCTTTGCCCTTCCCAAGTTCAATTTGGTGGCGGCCGTAACCTTTATTATAGTATCGCTGGCAACCATCTGCGAACACCTTGGAGATACCCTGACCATTTCCAAAGTAGTGGGAAAGGACTTCTACAAGGATCCAGGCCTCGACAGGACGCTTGCCGGTGATGGTATTGCAACGCTTTGGGCATCGTTCTGGGGTGGACCTCCCAACACCACCTACGGTGAGAACATCGGAGTATTGGCACTTACCCGCGTTTACAGCGTCTGGGTAACCGGTGGAGCCGCAGTGGTTGCAATCCTCCTGTCATTCTTCCCCAAATTCGGAGCACTTATTCAGACCATTCCGAATCCAGTGCTCGGAGGCATCTCGATGCTGCTCTTCGGCACCATTGCTTCCAGCGGACTCAGAACGCTGGTTGATGCAGGAGTGAATTATGAGGACAAGCGCAACTTGACCATCAGCAGCGTGATTCTGGTCATCGGCATCGGTGGGGGAACCCTTTCCTTTGCAATGGGCCAGAACCTGACCTTCTCGCTTGCCGGCGTCGCACTTGCTACGCTTGTCGGCATTCTCTTGAACCTTGCCTTGCCCAAGACCCAGGTATAACAAGAACACGTAGTAGAAAAGTAAGAAGACCGCTCGATTTGAGCGGTCTTCCTTTGATAATCAGCTTCTCGTTATTTTACTGCCTTCCCGTAGTAAGCAGCCTCAAAAAGCATTTTTACATCTGCTATGGTAGGCTTTCCGGGATTGGTCAGCGTACAAGGATCTTCCCATGCATTCTTGCTCATGCGGTCCAGTACTTCCTTGAATTTTGCCTCGTTGAAGTCAACCTCGGTGCAATCCTTGAACGTGGAGGGGATACCCATTTTCTTGTTCATCCCATCGATTGCCTTGCAAAGGTCCCCAAGTCCCAGAATTTTTTCAGCATAGTCATACTTGTCACTGAATTTGCGGTTGTAGGCGATGACATAGGGAAGCAGAATGGCATTGGCAAGGCCATGGGTGACACCGAATTCCCCTCCGATTTTATGGGCCATCGAATGGACCAAGCCCAGGGAGGCATTGGTAAAGGCCATGCCGGCTAAGGCGGAAGCTTCATGCATTGCTTCACGGGCGGCCATGTTCTTCGGCTCTGCGTACGCTACCGGCAGGCTCTCGAGCACCATCTTGATCGCCTGGATGGCATACGGATCGGTGAAAGCCGTCGCTGCAGTCGAAGCGAGGGCTTCCACCGCATGGGCCATGACATCCATCCCGGTATTAGCGGTGATATGCTTGGGCATGGTCATCGGAAGTGCAGGGTCGAGGATGGCGATATCGGGAACCATATCGGCTGCTACAATCGGGTATTTAATGTGCTTTGCAGTATCGGTGATAACACTGAACGCAGTAATTTCGCTTGCAGTTCCACTGGTTGAAGGGATGGCAATGAACTTGGCCTTGGTACGCAGGGCGGGCATGCTTCCGGGTGTGATGATATCCTCGAAGCTGAGCTCGGGATGCTCATAGAAGCACCACATGACTTTTGCTGCATCCAGAGCCGAGCCGCCTCCGATGGCTACGATCCAATCGGGACCAAAATCGAGCATGCTCTGCGCACCCTTTTTGACGGTCTCGACCGAGGGGTTGGGTTCAACCCCGTCGATGATGATCGACTCGATACCGGCTTTCTGAAGCAGGGCTACTGTCTGCTCGAGAAAACCGAATTTTTTCATGGAGCTCCCTCCAGTGACGATAGCGGCGCGTTTGCCTTTCAACGTGGAAAGTTTTTCAAGTGAACCTTCTCCGTAATAGATGGTTCGGGGAATGGAAAAACTCATGGTACTCATTGCTCAACTCCTTGGAATCTGATGGATGACTAAAAGATATCGATATTTATTTATCGTGTTAAGTGGATTGAGTGGAATGTAGAAAGATTTCTAAGAAAAGCAAAACCATTTTAGGCAAAATACATAATAATATAAAAATTAGCATATAAAAAATGACTATACTTACTTATATACTGGTTATATTATCAATAATGTACAAAAAATATGAATAATATGATATAAAAGCATATTTTGTAATTTTCATTACTTCCGATACACGCAGAGAAGAGGTTCTCTCTTTCTTCTCAATTTGATATGCTGTCCTCCTATGCATACATACACCTTGATTGACTCCGATGCAAAACTGAATCTGTTGCAGTCACAATGGAAAGAGCAGGGCATCACTACGGTTGCCATGGATTTTGAAGGGGAGTTCAACCTGCATATCTACGGGGAACACCTCTGTCTCATCCAACTTTTTGATGGATCAGCCTACGCGTTGGTCGACCCATTCACCCTTTCCAAAGAGGCCCTGAAGGCCTTCTTGGAGGATGCTTCCCTCCTCAAGGTGATGTTCGACTGTGCCAGCGACTCAGCCTTGGTGCGCAAGCAATATGATATCTTGCTCGATGGGGTGTACGATATTCGCATTGCAGCCCTGGCTCTCGGATATATCGGCAACCTTACCGGGTTGGTGGAGCGCTATATACCTGAGGCGGAAAAGCCCAACCTCTCCAGCAAAAAGAAAAACCAGATGACCAACTGGCTTATCCGTCCGCTGAAGAGCGACCAGATTGAATACGCCCTCTCCGATGTTGAGCACCTGCTTGTTCTTAAGGATATCCTGGATGGGGAAGTGGAGAAAAAGGGACTGACTGAGAAAGTCGCCCTTGAAATGCTGCAGGCTGGAAAGAGCAAGGGACCGGACAAACCGGGTTGGACCAAGTTCTCCTCGTGGAAATATCTCTCTCGGGAGGAGAAGGTCTTTCTTAAGCACTTCTTCATTGCCCGCGATGAATTGGCCCGCAAGTATAACGTACCTGCAGTCAGGATTCTGGAAAAGCACCTTTTGCTGGAGATGGCAAAGGATGTTCCCTCATCGGATGCAGATTTTCATGTGTACTGCAACAATTGCACAGCAAAGAAGCTAACCGAACTGACTGCCAAGCTGAAAATCGCAAAAATCAACGCCTTTTCTGAGCTTGGCCGCTGAGAACGATATGCTCCTTGGCCTCCACCAAAAGCGATAGTGCCTGACAGGTGGGGGTAGGTATACCATGCTTGTTGCCCAGCTTGATCACCGTCCCGCAGAACCAGGCGTTCTCGGTCTTCCTGCCTGCCTCCATATCCTGACACATTGAGGTCTTGCCCTCAACTCCGAGGCTGCAGACGATTTTATGGTTCTGTTCTATCAGGGAGTCAGGCAGGTGCCCTCCTTCGCATTGTGCCACCAGTTGTACTTCCTTACAGATCAGATGGGCCAAGTTCAGTACCGATGGTTGGTCGAATTCAGAATAGGTTGCGTAGAGTAGACTGCTGATCGTGTTGTAGGTTGTGTTGAGCATGAACTTGTTCCACATCTGCAGCTGGATATCCTCTGGAACCACGTAGGCTATGCCCGCGCTTTCAAAGAGGTCCTTGATCGCCACAACCCGCTCGCTGATCGCGTTGTCCTTCTCACCAAACACAATACGTCCCTCGGCTGTATAGGTGATGGTATTGCCCATATGGGTGGAGTTCAGTCCGACGGCAAAGCTGTACAGAACTTTCTCCTGCCCGAATGCCGAAGCTAGAAGCTGTTCACTCTCGATGCCGTTGAGCAAGGAAAGAATTACAGTTTTTGGACCGACTGAGGACCTCATCAACTCAATTGCGGCTCCCAAATGATGGTTCTTCGTTGCGAGAATGATCAGGTCGGCTACCTGTGCCTCTTCAGCAGTACAGTAGCGAAAGGGTGCCCGTTCGCCGTTGAGTAGGATGCCCTGCTGCTCGTAGCGTTTCTTTCGGTCATCATCGACCAGAAAACAGACATGCTGGTTGCCCAGCAGATTATGAAGCCTTAGTCCGTAAAGAGCTCCAACAGCCCCGCAGCCGATAAGTGTAATCTTCTTCATAGCCTAGCCAACTCCAATACCAAGGCGCCCAGACGCTGTAATTCACTGATGGGAATATACTCACGTGTAGTATGAGCTTCTTCATAGCCGATGCCGCACACCAAGGTGGGAATGCCCAGTTCGTTGAGGATGTTGGCATCGCTTCCTCCCAAGGTGGGTTCCTCGCGGTACGGAAGGCCAAGCTTCGTGCAGGCGCTTTTGAACGTTGCCAGCACGGTGCTGTCTTGTGCATGGTGATAGACCTCATAGAGGTGATCGTGCTGTATCGTTACCTGGCCGCCATACCTTTGGGCAGCATCCTTGAGGGCTTGCACCATGGTGTCTGTCTGTTTCTTGAGCTTGGCATTATCCAAGCTGCGTGCTTCGAAAACCAGATGGGCCTTGTCGCAGACAATATTCTTTGCTCCCGGGGCAAGGAAGGACCCTACATTGGCGGTGGTTTCGCTGTCTATGCGCAATAGCGGCATGGAACTTACCGCAAGACTTGCCATCTGGATGGCACTGATTCCGCTTTCAGGCTTGAATCCTGCATGGGCACCCTTGCCGAGGAAGGTAGCCTCGATCTTATCGTAGGATGGGGCGGCTGTGATGGCTAACCCTACGCTCTGCGATGCATCGAAGGTATAGCCGTACTGGACACCACCAAGCTTCTCTTTTTGTAGTTGTTTGGCACCTAGGAGTCCCTGCTCTTCGGCAACAGTGAAGAGTATGACCAAGTTGGGATGCTCGCGCTTCTCATTCTTGATCGTTCTCAAGGCGAAGAGGATGGCAGCGAGGGCGGCCTTATCATCGGCACCGAGGGCGGTTGTTCCGTCGGTCCTGATGATACCGTCCTGGATGACAGCCTTCGCACCCCTGGCCAGCTCAACGGTGTCCATATGGGCGTTGAAGAGGATGGTGGGGCCTGTTCCGGGCAGGTAGGCGTAGAGGTTTCCCGCTTCGTCATAGTCGGTACTCAGTCCCGCCTCAAGCAGTGCATGCTCGAGCAACAACGCAATGTGTTGCTCCTCGAAGGACGGGGAGTCGAACGCTACCAGTTCCAAAAACGTGTCTAGGAGAGTTTGCATGCTCAGACTATAGCACAGGAAAAATTGCTTTGACCACACCTATCGATGTTGTATAGTGTAACTATGAATACCTATACAGCAGCACAGACTCGATATGATGCAATGCAGTACCGCTACGCAGGACAAAGCGGTTTGAAACTTCCCGTTCTCTCCTTGGGCCTCTGGCACAACTTCGGAGACGGAGTGGACGATGCTGTGTGCAGACAGATGATCGGCACCGCATTCGACCAGGGAATTACCCATTTCGACCTTGCCAACAACTACGGCCCGCCTGCTGGAAGTGCAGAAACCCGGTTCGGCAAGATGCTTTGTGATCAGTTTGGATCCTATCGCGACGAAATGCTGATCTCCACCAAGGCAGGCTATTACATGTGGCCCGGTCCCTATGGGGAGTGGGGCAGCCGCAAGTACCTGATCAGCAGTTGTGATGCGAGCCTGAAGCGCATGGGGCTTGAGTATGTGGATATATTCTACCACCACCGCCCCGACCCCAACACGCCCCTTGAGGAGACGATGGGAGCCCTCGCCCAGTTGGTCAGGCAGGGAAAGGCGTTGTATGTAGGGATCTCCAACTACCATAGAACCGATGCACTTAAGGCCATGGCATTGCTCAAGGAGATGGGGTGTCCCTGTGTACTCAATCAGGTCCGTTACTCTATGCTCGACCGATGGGTCGAGGACGACCATCTGTTGGATGGCATGAAAGGCGAGGCGGGAACCATCTGTTTCTCACCGCTCGCCCAAGGCCTGCTCTCCAACCGCTACCTCGATGGCAGCATCCCCCCCGACTCCCGGGCGAGTAAAAGCTATTTCCTCAAGCCTGAGACGATTACTAAGGAGCGGGTGGAGCTTCTCAACGGTTTGAACGCCATTGCCCGGGAACGTGGGCAGAACTTGTCAGAGATGGCAATTTCCTGGCTTCTGGTGGACAAGCGGGTCACCAGCGTGCTCATCGGCGCCAGCAGTGCCGAGCAACTGAAGGTGAATCTGAAGGCTGTAGAGAATAAGTCCGACTTTACCAATAAGGAGCTCTCGGAGATTGATGCACTGTGCAAAAGGTGGAAGTGAAACAATGAATGAATATGCAACAGAGGTGGATGACTACATCAAGCAATTCGATGGCGAGAAGCAACAACGATTGCAAGCAATTCGTGCATTGGTGCATCGGATGGTCCCTTCTGTAAGCGAATGCATTTCGTGGAGAATGCCCACCTTCAGGCTTGCCGAAGGTGGGAACATCATCCAGATGGCAGCGTTCAAGAGCCATATCGGACTCTACCCTGAGCCTGATACAATACAAGCGCTTAAGGCCGAACTGGCAGGGTTTCCCACCAGCAAGGGGGCGATTCAGCTGCCGCTGGAAATTCCGCTGCCCTTGGAGCTGATTGCAATAATTATTGGGTATCGACTCAACCTTTTGCAAGAGAAGCAATAACCGATTTCCATTGGAATCCTGAGGGCAACAACTTTGCCAACCTCAACAGGATTGGTTGGGCGTAGTGTATGCATGAGCTTGAACATCTTTTGGGAATTCAAGGAAAAGTATGGTATAACAATAGTATACACACATGGGTTATGAGTATTCATCAGGTGCAAGGGAGCTTACCATCGATACCGTATTTTTTGCTGTTGTCAACAAAGGAAAGGCAAATATTCTGCTGCAAAAGGCCCAGGAGCTTGGAGCAATCGGGGGAACCATTCTGCTCGCAGAAGGAACCACACGCTCAAGATTCTTCAATACAGTCAGACCTTCCCAAGCTCACAAGGAAATTGTGATCATCAGCGCAGGGTATGAGCTGTGTGTCGGCTTGCATGAGATGGTCTTCCAAACATTCAAATTTTATAAGCGACGAAAGGGGATTGCATTCTCCATCCCATTCAAGAATTGGGATACCGTGGAAAAGAAGCCTGATCCCAGCCAAAAACCTATGGATGACTATTTTGCCCTTCTTACTATTGTGGAGCGGGGCAGGGGAGTAGAATGCGTGTACGCAGCACGAAAAGCAGGTGCGAGAGGTGGCACCATTGTGCATGGACATGGGGCGGGTATACCAAAGGACTTCTTTTTTTCTCTGAACATAGAACCACAGAAGGATATTGTGATCATCCTATCCAAAAAAGATACGCTGCAGGCGATCAAAGAGAGTATTACCGAATCACTGAGCCTGGCGAACCCAGGTAATGGAATTCTCTTCATCCTTCCGGTTCTCAGGACCAGTGGTTTATTTGAGAACAGAGTTGCAGAGCAGAGGGGAGTCAGGTCATGAATCTTCTCTATGGTAAAGTCAAGGAAGTCCTGCAATCACTGGTCCCTCTCGTGCTGGTTGTGGTGGCATTATGTTTTACCATCATAGAAGTGGAAACGGATATGTTTATTCGCTTCTTGGTTGGAAGTACGATGCTCTTGGTGGGGCTTGCTCTTTTCTTATGGGGAATCGACCTATCCATGCACCCCATCGGCGTGTACATGTCCAATGAGGTTGCTACTTCCAAAACCTTCCTAGGGGTGGTGATTTTAAGTTTTTTGTTGGGATTTCTCATTACGGTTGCCGAGCCTGATCTTTTGATCCTGGGTTCACAAATTGAGGAAGCGTCGGGCCATACCCTCTCAAGCAGGCTCATTGTATATATGGTGTCAGGCGGGGTGGGCCTGCTGATTTCACTGGGCATTCTCCGCCTGCTCAGGGATAAGCCATCGATCAATATCTTCCTGCTGATGACCTACTTGGTCATTCTTGTACTGGGCTTTCTAGTTTCTGAGGAGTTTCTTGCAATATCGTTCGATGCTTCAGGAGCAACCACTGGAGCTTTGACGACTCCTTTCGTACTGGCTTTAACACTTGGGCTATCCCAGGCGAAAGGCGGCAGGCATGCCGAGGAAAACTCATTTGGCTTGGTTGGCATCATGAGTGCCGGACCCATCCTCGCAGTCATGTGCATCTCTTTCATCACCGGGCAGCATACCATTCAAGGTGAGGCCAGTGTGTTTATTCCTTCCGTCGGGGTAATCGCTCCGATTCTGGAAAGTATTCCTGCAACATTAAGGGAGTCCCTGATCGCGCTCCTGCCGATCACGCTCTTGTTTTTTGTGTACAACGGATTCAAATTTAAACTGAAGCGAAAGGAAATCCTTGGGATTATCAAAGGCCTATTGCTTGTACTTATCGGTCTAGTGTTGTTTCTATCCGGTGTACACGCAGGCTTCATGGATATGGGCAGGGTGATTGGTATGCAGATCGCCTCGATGGATACGAGACTCCTTATAGCAGTAGGATTCCTCTTCGGCCTGATCGTCGTCCTCATGGAGCCGGCAGTGCATGTCCTGGGCGTACAGATCGAGGAAGTCACTGGAGGTACCATACCTCTCGGACTCATCCGTCTGACACTCTCTTTGGGTGCAGCCATCGCTATTTCACTCTCCATGGTTCGCATCACTGTTCCTGAAGTGAAGTTATGGTATTTCCTGCTCCCGGGTTTTGCTTTCGCTTTGTTCTTGTCGTTTTGGTGCAATCCCGTGTTTGTCGGCATCGCATTTGATGCAGGAGGGGTTGCTTCCGGTCCGATGATGGCAACCTTCGTTCTGGCCTTTGCACAAGGAGCCGCCTCGGCCATCCCGACAGCAAACGTGTTGGTGGATGGATTCGGCGTCATTGCCATGGTTGCCATGGCTCCAGTTTTTTCCATCATGCTGTTAGGAACAATATTCAGGCAAAAGAAAACCAGGCATGGTGCGCAAGAAATACCCATGGTGAAGATGGCAGCCGCTTCAGAAGAAAAAGCTGTTGACCACACATGCATCCTCGTGGTTGTCAATCGCGGTTTTGCCGCCGAGGTAGTCGACCTTGCCCGAAAACATGGAGCAGCCGGTGCCACCATCCTGCATGGAAGAGGCAGTGCTGAAGAGAGAGCAGCAAGAATTCCCTTCATCAACTTGGAATTGCAGCCCGAGAGGGAGATGGTATTGCTCATCACGCCACAGAACATCAGCAATCGTGTTGCTGAGCAATTGATTGCCGAGCGGCAGAGTGTTTTCGACGGTTTCTTATCGGTCTATGGTTCTCCAACCGAAGCTTTCATCAAGACCTACGCTGTACGAGATGAAGAAAAGCCCTCCAATTCAGAGGGCTGAGTGGCTGAACTATTTTTCCTTATTCCTCATTCAGATAAGCCAGCACTGCATCACGCAGGAAGGCTGCCTTTCCGAGATAGTAGGCGTTGAAACGCTCATCGTCGACGTACATGCGAACCAGATTTGCATGCGCCTCCTTGTTGTAGGAGGGCCAGGTGTAGGCAAGCCATTGCTTGTGCATCATGGCCACCTCCCGGGCAAGGGGCGAGTAAACGTCTCCCGTTTTTTCCGCCTCGACAAGCTTTTCCAACAACCGGGCGCCCAATTCGTTCATCTCATTGTAGGTCTTCTCATCCATACCCATCATCTGTGCATTCGACTTGGCCACCGTCTCCTCTCCATAGCGCGCTCGAATCTCTTTTCCGAACTTCTTCTCATTCTCCTCGATTAAATTTTTCTTTAATCCTTCAAATCGTTCTTTGTCTGTCATGGTTCTTTCTCCTCTCTGTTCTGCGATGGTTGTTTCCAAGGTGCGAAGCAGACTCTCCAAGCGGTTGCGTCTTGCCAGCAACCGCTTCCTCTGGTCCTCCAAGGCCTGCAAGGTGGAAAACCCGGGATCTTCCATGATTGCCTTGATGGTTGCCAAGTCGAAGTCCAGCTCCCGATAGAAGAGAACCGTCTGCAGTCGTTTCAAATCTTCTTTCGAATAGAGCCGATAGAGCTGCCCCCTGTCCCGTTTGGGACATACAAGGCCCAGCTCGTCGTAATAGCGCAACGTACGCTCGGAAACCGAGGCAAGCTGTGCGACTTCTCCTATGGTGTAGTCCATGTTTGCACCTCCTGATATGGCTATACACCCTGACGTAACGTGAGGGTCAAGAGGCAGCCAATTTTTTTTACTGCTCGGAATATCGCTGGTCGTACAGCAGCTTGTCAAATACCCGGTATCCGTGCTTCCCGCCGCGTTTGGCCTGATACATGGCCCAGTCGGCATACTCGATCAGCTCGAACAGGTTGGTTGTATCACGGTTATAGACGGCAAACCCGACGCTGCAGCTGATTGCAAGCTCCCCTATGGACGTGGAGAGTGGACGCTCGGTGACATATACTTCAAACTTCCGGTAAAGTGATGAGAAGATTTCATCATCGACGGATGCAAGTTCGTGCATATAGAGACCGAACTCGTCGCCTGCGATGCGCATGGCAATAGTGGATTTCTCGAATGGAAGGGATGCAAGGCGTTTTGCAAAGGCAACCAAATACTCGTCACCGACAGCGTGCCCATAGGTGTCGTTGATTTGTTTGAAGGCATCGATGTCGATGAAAGCGAACAGACCGAGAGCTTGGGGGTGTGCATTGATGACGCTCTGCATCTCCGAACGGTATTGATAGCGGCTGACCAAGCCGGTGAGGGGGTCCTTGACGAGGCGGTTGTTCAGATCGAGATTCAGCGCCTCAAGTTTCTTGTTTGCACGCTGTAGTTCACGCTGGGTGTTCACCAGCTGGTTGTTCAGTTTCTGAATCTGCTCAAAGTGGCTGTAGACCACTTGGGAGTTGTGCAAGGAGTAGCGGGCATGCATCGAGGCTACCTGCTCGATCATCTTGAAAAGCAAGGCTTTCTGAAATTCCTGCAAATCAGGAGGAAGCTGCATCAGGTAATCGACCCCCAGTACCCAGACATCCTGCTCAAGGCTGAGAATGAAGAAGCAAAGCTCCAGCTGTTGTTCAATGATGGTGACATGCGAGCAGAATACCTTGTGTTTTTCTAGGAGCGCTTTGGTAAAGGTTTGCTCAAAAATTTTACGACTTTCCTCTTCAAACAGCTCCGAAAGCGTTGTTTTATAGGGAATCGCCAGAGAGACGGGGTCTGACCAATAGGCTTCCTGGACAAGGCCTTGTGGTGTGGTACGGACAAAAAAGGAGTTGCTCACCCTACCTAACCGCCTTTTCGGCCCAGCTGATCAGGTCGGTGGCAAGGTCGGTATAGATGTCCACCGGCCACCGCTCATAGATTTTATTACTCGTTTGGAACGCTCTTCCCCCGACTGCGAGCAGGATGGCGGGGTAAGCTTTTCTGATAGCAAGTACCGCTTCGTGGCAGAGTCCCAGGTATTGGGGCATGGTCACCGAAAGGGCGACAAGGTTCGGCTGGTGTTCGTCGATGGCATGCAACAGGGAGGAAACAGGAACTGCCGAGCCGAGGAAAATGCTCTCCCATCCATGGTATTCGAAGAGGTCGCTGACCATCCTGCCTCCCATCTCATGCAGTTCACTGCCCACGCAGCAGGTCACTATCTTCTTCTCCTTGGATGGCTGGCTGAAAATGACGGGGTAGAAGAGGGAGAGAATCATCTGGGTGGTGGAGGTGCAGTAGTGCTCCTTGTCCACGGTAATCTTGTTCTGGTGCCAAAGCTCTCCGACCTCGAGCATGGTCATGCGGATGATGTCCTCGTAAATCTCCTCGATGGGAATACCGGCAGCCTCTGCATCACGGATGATTTTGGTCGCCTGCGCAGTGTCGCTGCGCAGCAACGCACTCAGGTAGGCCTTCCTGATCGGCACATGCCGACCCTGCAGAAACTGTTCGGACACCTTGATGTTGTCCACCGCATCCTCGGTGACGACAATGGCCCTCTGCAAGTAGCTTTTTGCCAAATCGACCTGCTCATCCTTGTAAAGCTCATCGGCACAGGATGAAAGGATGCGGTAGTGGTCGACCATCTGGTCCTTGATGCGGTCCCGGTCGATGTCCTTCATGAGATTACACAGCAACTCGAAGAGCCAGAGGGCGTAGTTGGAAAAGATCTTCTCATCCTGCAGGTTCACCGCCGTGGTGAGAAAGCTGAAATTGTACAGGATGTCCTGGAACATCAGCTGCTTGCGCCGTTCATCCATTTCGATGACGAGTTTGGAATCGAGTTCGAACTGGCGGTCGAAAATCTTCTGGGCTAGAGTAATGAGCTTAGGGTCGATGCCTGAAAGGAGCAGACTCATGACTTACCTCCTACCGAGAGTTCACCTCAAAGCATACCAGCAAACAGTCAAATTTGATATCTGAATCGTTAGAGCGTCGGTTTTTTTGCTGTAGTTCCCTGTTTGTCAAAGAACTGGACATTAAGGCTGGAAACCTTCAGGTGTTCGACCATTGCTTGGTGGACGGCCTTTGCATCGCGACATTGCAGTGCTTCAAAAATCTCGCGGTGGCGCGTGATTGCATCCTCGATGCCGCCTTCGATGAGAATACCCTTTCCCATATAGTCTCGGAGCAACGAGGTGAGCACCCCCACGAACATGCTTAACAACTCATTTCCGGTAGCTTGGGCGATGGCGATATGGAACTGCTCATCCAGCTTGACCCGCTCCCTCAAAGGAAGGCTCGTGTCCTCGAACTTGGAGAGGATAGAGTCCATTTCCTTCAATTGCTCATCGGTGATGCATTTCACCGCCAAATCCACCGAACTGAGTTCGAGGATTTCCCGCATCTGCGTAAGGTCGTCGCTTTTGATGCGGTCGACCTGCATGATGCGGTTGATTGCATTCATGACTGTATCGTTCTCGGGCCGGGTGACGTAGGCACCGCTTCCGTTCTTCAGGGTTATCAAGCCGCGTTCCTGCAAGAGCTTGAGCGCTTCTCGGATGACGGGCCGGCTGACGTTGTACTGTTTGGCCAACTTCAATTCACCGGGAAGCTTCTCAGTCACCTTGCTGGTAGGAGAGGAGAGAATGACTTCTTCCAGATGGTCTGCAATCTGCTGGCTGAGGTTTGTCCGTGAAAGGGAGAAATGTGAAATGTCCATGCAGACCTCCTTGGTTTGCCCATCATACCCAATTCAAACAGTTCCTTCTAGCTTTTTCCTACCATACTGAAGGTTCGTTTCGCTCCTTGTTGGAGAAAAGAGATGTCATCGCCACAGCTAATGAAGTCCACACCCATGTTCTGATAGGTCTTGATCGTCCTCTCATCCGGACCGATCGATACTCCGACCGGCTTTCCTGCCTTCTTCGCAGCATCGATGACGTGCTGCGCGAGCTCAAGCACCTTCTCGTTCAGGCTGTCGCCGAGCAGGCCGATGGAGGCCGACAGGTCGTTCGGTCCGATGATCACCGCATCGAGGGCGGGCAGGGATAGTATTGCCTCAATGCGCTGTACCGCACTGATGTGCTCGATCTGGATGATCCTGACAAAGCTCTCCCTGCTCTGCTGAAGGTATGTCTTCAGGTCCTGCTGGTTGTAGGCAATGGCACGCCTTGGCCCGAAACCCCTCGTTCCCTCGGGTGGATACAGGCAAAGCTCCAAAACCTGACGGGCTTCAACCTCGTCCATTACCTGGGGAATGATGATGCCGTCGATGCCCATCTCCAACACATACTTGAGGTCTTGCATCTGTTGGCCCGGCACCCGCACAAAGGCGGCGGCCCCGCCTGCATTGGCCGCCATGACATGCAGCAGAAGGTTCTGCTTGTCAAACGGCCCGTGTTCGGCGTCGATCCAGATGAAGTCGTAGCCGTAGCGGGCCAGGGCCTCGGTGATGGCAGGGTCGTTGAGAAACACGTGCCCGCCCAAAACTGAACCCGATTTCAATTTGGTGCGAAACTCCGCTCCTCTGTTCATTGCTTCAACCCCAAAAGCGTACGCATTTCCGCTTCCATGCGGATCAAGCTTTGAATCTCAAGTCGTGCGTTCTCGTTCAGCAGGGAAACCGGCTTGGAGCGGGTGACCAGACTCATCGGGATGCCGGTGAGGTCGAAGTGGTACTTGGCATTGACCGGATAGGCTCGGGCTTCGCTGACACCGCTGACGGTGAGGAAGTCCATGACCTTGCGGGCAAGAACCGGCTCTGTCCTGAAGTGCTCATACATCCACTTGTAGATGTCGATGTGAAAGTTCGCCATAACCCCGTTATACCCTTGGTAACCGGCAATCCAGGAGTCCAAAAGAGTGGCGGTGTTTGCATTGAACAGGGCCAGCTTGGTTCCCTTGACCAACTCGACACGGCGTTTCTCGATCTCCAGGGAACAGGACACATCCTTGAGGAAGACCAGCTTGTCTTCCTTTGCAGCCCAGGCGAGAAAGTCGTCGGTAAGCAGTCTCAAATACGGGTAAGGACATTCATACAGGCCGAAGGTGACATCGCTCAGCTGGTCGAAAATGTCCTGGGCGTTGGCGTTGAAGACAGCACTGTCTTCATCGGCTTTTGCCAGACGGTTGGAGACCAGCACCACTGCATCGACTCCCGTTTGGGACATCGCTCCAAGTTCCTCTATTTGGGCTTGATGGTCGTCGCTGGTGTGTCCGCTTGCAATGACCTTGACACGACCCCCGGCAGCCTCGACGACGGCCTTGGCGATATCGAGTTTCTCTTGTTGGGATAGAAAGAACATCTCGCTGGACTGGCAGACGGCGAAGATGCCGTCCGCACCCCGGTCGATGTACCAGTTGGTGATTGCCTTGACTGCAGGGAAATCTACCTTGTTGTCAGCGGTAAAAGGGGTGATCATGGTCGGCCAGCAGCCGTTATAGGGTGTTTTCATTGACATAACTCCTTAGATAAGTCCTGCTGCACGGGGCAGGAAGAGGGTGATCTCGGGGATGTAGGTGATCAGGATGAGGACGATCAGCATGACTATAATCGGCCAAAGGATTTCACGCATGATATCCTTCAGCGGAGTGCCGGAAATACCGCTTGTGATGAAGAGCAGCATACCGAACGGCGGGGTGGAAAGTCCTACCATCATGTTGAAGGTGACTACCAAACCGAAGTGGATCATGTCGATGCCCAGGGCGTTGGCCACGGGAATCATGATGGGCACGAAGACCAACTGGATGGTGGAGGTGTCCATGAACATTCCCAGGATCAGGATGACTACGTTTACGATGAAGAGGAATGTCCACTTGCTGCTGGTAATTCCCAATATCCAGTTGCCGATGTTGGCGGCTAGTTGCTCACGGGCGACGATGTAACTGATGATGGTGGCAGCTCCGATCATGATGCTGGTTGCCCCCACATCCCTGATGGAGTCCTTGACCACATTCAAGAGATCCTTGAAGCCCAATGCCTTATAGGCGAACACAGAAATGATGATGGCATACAGGCCTGCAATTGCTCCTGCCTCGGTCGGGGTCATGACTCCGGTATAGATGCCTACCAGCAGGATGACAGGAGTCAACAGGGCGGGAATCGCCTTGACAGTGGCGGAAATAAAAGTTTTTAGGACGATCTTCTCGCCGCGTGGGTAGTTGCGTTTCTTGGAAACGATTGCTACATAGATCATCAAGGCAATCGCAAGCAGGACGCCTGGAACCATGCCGCCCATGAACAGTGCTCCCACCGAGGTTGAGGAGAGCATGGCATAGATGACCAAGGGAATGGACGGGGGGAAGATCGGGCCGATGGTCGCCGAGGCTGCGGTGATGGCACAAGCAAACTCAGGTTCGAAACCGCTTTTCGTCATAGCTTCAATTTCAATTTTGCCCAGGCCTGCCGCGTCGGCAATGGCCGATCCCGTCATTCCGCTGAAAATCAGCGATCCGAGAATATTCACCTGTCCCAAAGCGCCCCGCATTCTTCCCACAAGCCCAAGGGCGAAATCATAAATCATCTCGGTGACTTTCCCTGAGTTCATGACATTTGCAGTAAAGATAAAGAGCGGGACTGCGATGATGACGTAGTTGGTGTAATAGGTGTTCATGACCTGGTTGACGACCAGGCTCAGGTCTGCGCCCTTTACCAGCAGGTAACATGCAGCTGAAGCAAGCATGCCCAAGGCGATGGGCATCCTGAGAATGAAAATCAATATGAATACGAGCAGGGTGATGAATAAGGGAAAACTCATTTCTTTACCTCCCCGAGCAGCGGGTCGTAGCTGTGGTCGAAACTATCGGAAAGTTTTCCGGTAATGACCTTCCAGTCCTCCAGGACCGGCTTGATGCTGTAGCCGATGATGGCCAGGAGGAAGTAGGTGAAGGGGAGAAAGATCCAGGTGTAGGAGACACGCAGGACCGGGGTTTTCTGGAAACCCAGAAAGAAGGCGTATTTGAAGGAGGGGACTACCATCACTGCAAAGGTGATGATGATCAGCAGATTGCCCAGCAGTCGTGCAACAGCTGCAACCTTGGGGCTATAGGCTTCATAGAGCATGGTGAACTGGACGTGTCCCTTGCGACGCATCGTGTAGCAGGCACCAAGGATGACCGACCAGCAAAATCCGATGACAATCACGTCCTGGGTCCAAGTAAGAGGATGGTTGACCACATACCTGAAGAATACTTGCAGGATGAATGCCAGAAACAAGAAGATGAAAGCGGCGGTAGGAATGTAGACTTCCAGCACCTCTCTGATAAATAACGCTAGTTTTCTCACGTGGTTGGTCTCCTGTTCAATTACAAGAAGAAACCCGGGGCAGGCAGCCCCGGGTTCGTAAGTGATTGCTTACTTTCCAGCAGCTACGACTTTGTCGAACATCGCCTTGTCCCATTTCTGAGCGTAAGGGCTTGCCAGATACTGTGCCAGAACGTGGTCGGCGAATGCATTCAGGTCTGCATTGTAGACCTTCAGGCCTGCATTCTTGAAGAATGCTACTAATTCAGCCTCAGCCTTGAGGTTGGTGCTGTCGCAATACTCGATGCCGGCCTTCACCCCTTCCATGACCCAAGCCTTTTGTTGAGCGGTCAGGGACTGCCATTTTGCTTCGTTGATGGCAGGCCATACCGAGTCAACCAGATGGTTGGTGATGGTGATGGATTTAGTTACTTCATAGAACTTTGCGTTCTTGGTGGACGGAAGCGGGTTGTCCTGGCCGTCGACGGTCTTGGTCTGCAGTGCCATATACAGTTCGCTGAAGGAGATCGGGGTCGGGTTGGCTCCCAGAGCCTTGCCCAGGAAAATCCAGGAGTCGGAGTTCGGCATTCTCAGGTTCACACCCTTAAGGTCAGCCGGGGTCTTGATTTCCTTGTCTGCAACCAGGTTGAGCTGGCGGGTTCCAAGGTATTGTGCACCGAGGGGGCGGATTCCCTGCTCCTTGGCGATGCGGTCGAACACCTCAGCGCCGATGGGGCCGTTGAGTACGCTGGTCATGTGGTCGTAGCTCTTGAAGATGTAGCCTGCGGTAAACATGGATACCCAGGGGCTTCCATCGGTCAGCCACGAAGCTGCAGTGGCGGTCATGTCGGCCTGGCCGCTCTTGACCGCCGATACTTCCTGCTCCTGCTTGAACAAGGATGCCGAATCGTAGGTAAGAACCTTGATCTGTCCATTGGAAACGCGTTCGACGGTTTCCTTGAAGACGCGCATGGCACCGGCGTGTGCATCGGTGGGGACTGCGGTCATGGTATAGACCAATTCAACGGGCTTGACTTCAGTTGAAGCTTGGGCGAATGCCATGGGAAGTACCAGGGCTGCCAGCAACAGGGTGACGATTACTTTCTTCATTGTTTCCTCCTCAGGACCGCAAAGCGGCTAACAATGTTCGATGCGTTTCCCGGCGTATGCCGGGAATATAAATCTGCTTAGCTGTAAAGCTGTCTTACAGGTTAATGATTGCATGGGTTTTCCCGTCTGTCAAATAGAATTTTCAATACGTCAAAAAAGAAACCATTGATTCCTACAGAGTAATCACTATGTGTCAATTTTATTCTTCATACCCATACTTTTCTATTCGGTTCGTGGTATACTGTATACAATCATCATTGAGGGACATCCATGTTTACCATTGAATTCATTGCACCATACAAGAATCTTGTTGCTACTGTTGAAACTGCCTTTGCCGAGCATCCCAAGCGCGAAGAGATCAAGCATGTCGTCAATTTCAAGGGTGTTCCTGAGATACGAAGAAGCACCTTGGTCGGCGACATCTTCATCGCACGCGGCTTGACCGCATCGTACCTCAATCAATTATGGAAGGATGCAACCGTGATCGAAGTGCCGATGAGCGGTTACGACATCCTGCGTGCCATGAGTGAAGGAGTTCGTCTCCATGGTTCCAAGAGCATCGCCCTGATAGCTACCTCCAATGCCATCTACGGGGTTGACAATTTCTCCACCATCTTCTTGCCTCCTGTTGCAACGTATGAGATCGGACCCTTGGACGAGGTGGAGCCGATCATCCGCAAGGCTGTGAGCGATGGGGCCGATCTGATCATCGGAGGCAATTCGGTGACCATCAAGGCAAAAGCGATGGGTTTGTGTGCACAGAGAATTGAAGTCGGTAAGGAAAGTGTACGCCAAGCCATCGACGAGGCTTGGCGATTATGGCACTCAAACATCGAGGAACGGGTCCGGGTACAACGCTTGAATGCCTTGGTGGAGCATGTGCATGAAGGTATTATTGCAATCGACCAGGATAAGAGAATCACCATCTGCAACCAGTTCGCCGAACGGCTTCTCAACAACCAGGCACAGGAAATCTTTGATCGTCCTCTCTCTGAAATTGCTCCATCGCTCGCCGAACCCGATCTTCTACAGCTGCAACAGCCCGGTCTTGGTGATTACTTGGAAATCCAGGGCAATCAGGTCGTAGTAAACAGGGTTCCCATTATTGTGGATGGAAAGTTTCAGGCAGGCATCATCACGTTGCAGGAAGTGTCGCAGATTCAGAAGATCGAGACGAGAATCAGAAGAGAAGCGCATCAGAAGGGATTGGTCGCCTCCTATGATTTCTCAATGATGCTTGGGGAGAGCAAGGCATTCTGTGCATCCAAACGCTTGGCCCTCAGTTATGCAAATGTGAGCTCAAGTGTCATGATCGTCGGTGAAACAGGAACCGGAAAGGAGCTGTTTGCACAAAGCATCCATCGCTCGAGTCAGCGTTCAGGCGGACCCTTTGTTGCCGTCAACTGCGCGGCATTGCCTGAGTCACTCCTGGAAAGTGAGTTGTTCGGCTATGTGGGGGGTGCCTTCACCGGAGCTTCAAAGAACGGAAAAATGGGGCTGTTTGAGCTTGCCCATACCGGTACCATATTCCTTGATGAGATATCTGAGATGAGCCTTCACCTGCAAGGCCGCCTGCTTCGGGTGATAGAGGAGCGGGAGATCATGCGAATCGGCCACGATACCGTAATCCCGGTCGATATCCGCATTATTGCAGCAACGAATCGCAATTTGGAAACTTTAGTCGACCAAGGCCTCTTTAGGAAGGACCTGTTCTATCGGTTGGACGTATTGCGCCTGAACATCCCGCCGCTTAGGAAGCGGGGGGAGGATGTGCTCTTGCTCACCAAGCATTTTCTCAGGCAATTTGATGAAGCCAATGGCAAAAAACGGCACATGCTCGACCCCGAGGTCCTTCCAATATTACTCAACCTCCCTTGGGAAGGAAATATCAGGCATCTGCGAAATGTCTGCGAACGGCTGTCGGTTGTCATCTGCGAGACGGTCATCACAGCCAAGGATATATTGGCTTGTCTGGGATCCAGCGATGAGGAAAAGCAAGTGCACTTGTGTGCGGAGGGTTTGGATGAGAAGGACAGACTCATAGCAATACTTGGCCAAACCAATAACAACAAGAAGGAAGCGGCACGCCTGTTGGGTATCGATCGCAGCACCTTGTATCGAAAATTGCAAAAGTACGGCTTGATGTAGTGTTGTGTGTCATAGGTGTTGCATTGCATCACAGGCAAGCGCTTTCCAAGCCTTCGTTGGTGCGATTTCCTTGCTTTGGGAACAAAGAAGCCAGAAAAAAGCCGTTTTAGTGATGTTGGCATGATATATGCATTGAATAAAGCGTAGAAAACAGACAAGGAACAATCAGTCTGAAACAAGAAAAGGAGTACCTCATGAAGAAACTGTTCGTTGTATTGGTGTGTGTTCTCGCACTTTCCGGAGTGCTTTGGGCGCAAGGTAATGCTGAAGCTGCAAAGTATCCCGATCGTGGCATTGAATTTGTCATTCCCGGTAGTGCAGGCGGCGGAAGCGACATTTTGGGTCGTACCATTGCTGACATCATCCAGAAGTATAAGCTGGTTGACCAGACTATCACGATTGTAAACAAAGGCGGCGGGGCTAGTGCCGTGTCACACGGATATGTGAACGCCAAGACGGATGTTGATTACTATCTCTTGACCTGCAACTCAGCAAATCAGCTTTCCATGCATGTCAACAAGAGCATGTCCCCGAAGGGTCCCTTCACTCCGATCGCCAACATGGCCTTGGATGATATTCTTTTGGTTTCCCGCACCGACGGCAAGTTCCCTGATTGGGCATCGGTCGAGAAAGCCATCAAGGCAAATCCCTCTTCACTGACTGTCGGGCTTGCCGATGACCTCGATGCAATGGCTCTTGCATTGCTCGAAGAGAAGACAGGAACCAAGTTCAACTACTCTGCATATTTTGCTTCCAGTGGTGAAGTAGCGACCGCTTTGCTTGGTGGCCATATGGACCTTGCCATTCTCAATCCTGTTGAGTGTGTAGGATTGGTTGAGGGGGGAAGACTGACAGCCATCGGTTCGTTTGCTCCAAAAGCCATGTCCGCCCCGTTTGAGAAGACTCCGACCTTTACAGCTCTTGGTCATCCCGATGTTGTCATGCAGATGTCCCGTTCGGTCATCGGACCTGCCGGCATGAGCCGTGAAGCTCAGCTTTTCTGGAGTGATATTCTGCAGAAGGTATCGGAAACCGAAGAGTGGAAAGTTGGATACATCCAGAAGAACGTACTCGAAGGACAATATCTGAATGCCGATGACTTTACCAAATTCTACGGTGAATCCGAGAAAATGCTCCTCGATTTCGCAAAGAAACTTGGAATTCTCTAGTGATACAGTACTGAACGATCAGGGGGGCGAAGAGCCCCCTGATTCATAAAAGGAATAGGGTATGGAACTAGCAATCAACCTCATTATCTTTCTGCTGTCGGGATATTGGTGTCAGCAAGGTTTGATGGTGTATACGTTTTGGAATAAGAATCAGCCGGGCAGCGGATTCATCCCGGTCATATTCTCTGTAATATTGATGATTTTCTCCTGCGTTCTCCTAATCAAGGAAATCAAGCGGATTCGCATGAATCACCGTCAAACATCTCAAACAGCGAGTACCTTTTCCTTGTCCCGCATTCGTCCACTGCTTCCAGTGGTGTATACCATTGCTGCCATTGTGGTGTTCCGCTTTGCCGGAGTAGTGGTTTCGATGTTCCTTACATCGTTCATCTGGCTGCTTTTCATCAGTAAAGTACGCCTGTCCAAATCTCTGATCATCTCGGTCATCGTGACGCTGCTGGTGTACCTGATCTTTGTCGTGTGGCTGAGGATTCCCTTTCCTCGCAGCATATTCGGTTTCTAGAGAAGAAGGAGGAAGGGTATGAACAATTGGGAATTATTGATGCAAGGCTTCTCAGTCGCATTTACGTTCAGTAATGCGATGGCGGCATTTATTGGATCTCTGCTGGGTATTGTAGTTGGTGCGATGCCTGGAATCGGGGCTGCAGCGGGTATCTCCATGTTGCTGCCTATGACATTTAAAATGAGTCCAACGGCAGGAATCATCATGCTTGCCGGCATCTACTATGGAAATATGTATGGCGGTGCGTACAGTGCCACCCTGTTGAATATCCCCGGCGATACTCCAGCAGTGGTGACCGCCCTCGATGGATACCAGCTGACATTGAAAGGAAAAGCGGGCAAGTCCCTGGCTACCGGCAACTATGCCTCATTCATCGGTGGGAGCATCGGTATTGTCTTTTTGACCATTTTCGGCCCGCTTCTGGCGGAAATCGGTCTGAAATTCGGACCGGCAGAAGTAGCCGCCCTGATTTTCCTTGCTCTGACCTCAATCGGTTGGCTGCTCGGCGACGATCCGGTCAAGGGTCTGGTGACAGCATGCCTTGGCATCCTGCTTTCAACCATCGGCATCGACGGGGCTTCAGGCAACGCCCGTTACAACTTCGGCAGCCTCAACCTCATCGGCGGCATCACCTTCGTTCCGTTGGTGATCGGCATGTTCGGTTTCAGCCAAGTCCTGGAGATGATCAGCGATTCCAAGGATTTCAAGGTCGATGGAGTGAAGAAGCTTTCCATTCGTGAAAGCATGCTGAGCTGGGCTGAGTTCAAGGAAATTTTCTGGCCGTCGGTACGAAGCGGCGTGTTGGGTAACTTCATCGGTTTTCTTCCCGGTGCAGGAGCAACCACCGGATCCTTCCTTGCCTATATCCTGGAGAAGCGCATTGGAAAGAAACGACATACGCTGGGAACAGGCGAGATTACCGGTGTCGCGGTTTCCGAAGCTGCAAACAATGCAGCTGCTGTAGGTTCTTTTGCACCGTTGCTTTCATTGGGCATCCCTGGATCCTCCACCAGTGCGGTTCTTCTTGGAGGTTTGATGATGTGGGGGCTGAGGCCCGGCCCGCTGTTGTTCGAGTCGAATCCGGATTTTGTCTGGGGCCTGATCAGTTCCATGTATTTCGGCAATATACTCTGTCTAGTTGCCGGTATGGCGGTTCTCCCGTTTCTGGTGTCTTTCCTCAAGATTTCCAAACGAGTCATGATTCCCATTATTATGGTGATCTGTCTCGTAGGTTCCTATGCGGTAGGCAACAGCATCTTTGACATGGGTGTCATGGTGACTGCAGGGGTGGTGGCCTTTTATTTGAAGAAACAGGCATTCCCGTCCTCTCCTGTGTTGTTGGCTTTTGTATTGGCACCTCGGCTGGAGGTCTCGATGCGCCAGGCTCTCAGTATTTCACAAGGAAGCCTTTGGGTATTCTTCGAGAAACCGATATCTGCGGTGATTCTGATTTGCACCTTTGCTCTGCTGCTTTTTCCTGTGATACAGAAACTGATTGCTTTCTCAAAAGCCCGCAAGAACTGAAAAAGAGTGAAAAAACCTGAGACTCAGAATCCCTTCGTATGAAGGGAGAGCCTCTGTCTATCAAACTACCAAGAGGAAACAATGCTGATGAACTATTCAACCTTATTCAAAGATAATGCAAAAGTCGCTCAAGTTGGCATCATCGGAGCTAATGGCGGTTTCGGCTATTCATTTCTGGCACAGGTCCCCAGGATGCAGGACTCCCTTTCGCTGCGGGTCATCTGCGACCTGGATATGGATGTATCGAGAAAGCTGCTGGAGTCACTGAAGTATGACAGCTCGCGCTTTCATCCCTGCAGGAACCAGCGCGATATCGAACAGGCTCTGAAGACCGACGATCCCATCATCATCCTGGAGGATGGAACACTTCTGCCATTCTGCAAGATCGATGTGTTGGTTGAGGCTACCGGCTCTCCTGAGGTGAGCTCGGTGATGGCTCAAGCGTGCCTGAAACAAGGTATTCATGTCTGTATGGTCTCCAAGGAAGCCGATTGTGTCTCAGGTCCCTACCTGTACAACCTTGCAAAACACCACAAGTGCGTATATGCCATTGCAGCGGGGGACCAGCCTGCCAACCTTATCCAGCTGTTGAGTTGGGTGAAAACATTGGGCCTGGAAATCATTGCCTGCGGCAAGTCCAGCGAATACGATTTTGTTTATGACCTCGAAAGCGGAAGCTTTGAATTTCAAGGCCAGAAGGCAGACTTGCCTGAATTGGCAACCTGTTGGCACCTGGAGAGTATGCAAACACTTAAGGAGCGCAGCAGAATTCTCTCTGACTTCCCACAGTTCGCCGTTCCCGATTACTGTGAGATGAACGTAGTCAGCAATGCGACGGCCTTACGGCCCTCCTGTGACCGTTTTCACTACCCAGTGTGCCGGGTGGAAGAACTTGCCGATATTTACATCCCGATCGAAGATGGGGGTGTGCTTACCAAAACAGGGGTGGTGGATGTGTTCAACAACCTGCGCCGACCCGATGAGGCAAGCTTTGCCGGCGGTGTCTTTGTCATAGTGCGCTGCCACGATGAGAAGGTATGGGGCTTGCTCAAGGCCAAGGGCCACATCGTCAGTCAAAATGGCAAATATGCCTGCATGTACCTGCCGTATCACTTCATGGGAGTGGAAGCTCCGTTGTCGGTGGTGAATGCCTTCCGCCTCGGTCTTTCCACCTACGACGCATGTACCCATCAGTCCATTATGCTCGCAACCGCAGAACGTGACTTCAAGCAAGGCGAGCGGATGGACTTACGAGGCCATCACCGCCTACTCGATGACGTGTATGTAGAGCTGCTTAGTGCACAGGAAGCCCCGATTGATGCAGCCCCTTACTACCTCATTGCAGGCAAGAAATTGACGAAGGATGTACAAAAAGGTGAGGTTATCACCCTCGATATGCTCGACCTTGCAGGCTCTGAGCTAGAAAGGATGTACAGGGAGGGTAAGAACATATGAGTGAATGCCGTGTTCTAAGCACCAATCATGTAGGTTTGGTGGTGGAGGATCTGGATAGGTTCCTTGTCATCATGACTGAGTTATTCGACTATACCGTACTTGATCGCGGCCCTAGGGATATCGGCGTGCAATCCCAGGTGACGGGCCATTCCGATGCGACTGTTGAAATTGCATATATCAGTGGGGGCGGGTTTACCTTGGAAATCTTGTGCTATGCGCAGACTTCAGGTACTGCTCGCTATCAACCAAAGGTTGTGGATATCGGTCATTGGCATCTTTCGATCAATATCGAGGATATCGAGAAGATCCGCCGCGCTGCAGCTACCTTTGGCTTGAAAGAGCTAGGCAGCCTGATTACTGTCTCATCCGGTCCCAACAAGGGGAACAAGATTCTGTATCTCTCAACTGTGGAAGGAATCGTCATTGAACTAACCGAGCGTCATGCATGAATACGTGACATCTGAAAGATTTGCAGATTCAGGAATCCGACTCGAATGGGTCGGATTCCCTATGCGACAGCGAGAGCTGACAAGTCCTGCTATTCCCCATCCAACAACCAGTTTGATGTTCTACTTGCGTATTCCTTCAACGGCTTGGGTCTCCTTGCTCAGGTCATGAGCTATATCCATGGCTGCAAAACTTTCACTATCAGGAAGCACAAGCGTGTACTCCTTCATATCCCCCATTTCCAACTCAGCTTCTTGAACATCGACTTCCAAAAGATGGCCGCCCTTGAGGGTATCGGAAGAGAGGAAATGGAGATGCCAACCCGGCATGTTGATCCCCTGTACATAATCCGGACAGCGGAACGCAACGATACTGCCGTCGACTTGCTGTAAGACGTATTCCTTCTGGGAAGCGGCAATCGTTGCAAGCCTCTGGTAGGGCTTTTCCTGGGCAGGAACGCTGCGTATCCGTACATGGCTGAACGAACCTTCCAGTTTCACGACATAGAAGCGGTTGAAGTCATTGGTTGTACTGCTGATCATCCGGTCCAAGCTTGTTTTCAAGGCTTCGATTCCAGAAATAGAGGACAGTGATTTCGCCCCGAGTGTAGGCGAGAAATGGGTGGCCATGGCAAAGGGAATCATTATTGAGTCCCCCACAGGCAGTACAGTACCGTCTGCCTTGGCTTGATAGACCGTCCCATCGAGCAGGATCATCTCCCCGTCGAGGGTATCGAAGGTGCCGATGCCGATGTCTCCATACCTCTTCAAGTCCTCAACAGGCAAAAAGCCATCGTACTCGCCAAGCAGCAAGGCATTAAGTAATGAAACCTGGAACAAATGACCGCTTTGACGATTAAGCGTGCTGCATCCTGAAAGAACCAACACCACCACGAGCATGCAGACCAAAAGAAACCTACGTGAACGAACGCGCCAATACTTCATGTACAACCTGCCTTTTGCTAGTAGCGTACAACCCTGATAGTCATGGTGCAAGAAGGTGAAAGAATTCTTCTTGAACTCACCGAGCATCAGAGAGGGAAAATTCACGTTTCTTCTCTTGGATGAGCAAGCCAATGGTCAAGCCTACCGCCAGCATGTCCGAGAGGGGGAAGGAGAACCACAAGCCCTTTGAGCCAAAGAGATGGGAGAAGGCCAATACAAGTGGCAACAGGAAGAGAAACTGCCTGCCCGTCCACAGCAGCAGTGATTGTATGCTCTTGCCGATACTCTGAAAGTAGGCCGCTCCCAAGCTTTGGATGCCGATGAAGGGAATGGTTGCAAGGACAATGCGAACCCATGGCAGTGTTGAAGCAACAAGTGCTTTGTCACTGCTGAAGAGCCCCACCAATGACTCAGAAAAGAGCTGGAATACCGCAAGCAGCAACAAACCAATACCTATCTGCAAAAGAAGCGAGAGTTTGATCAGGGCTCTTAAGCGCTTCTTGTTGCTAGCCCCGTAGGCAAAGCCTGCGATCGGTGAGAAGCCCATCACCAAGGCGGAAAGCGGCAGGTAGGCGAGCATGGTCAGTTGGTTGATGATGGTATAGGAAGCTAGGGCAGCTTGTCCTGCTGTTTGTATCAAAAGAGTATTGACTGTGGCAATGACCAAGGTAGTGCCCAACTGCCTGACCAGTGAGGGAAGTCCCAGGGGAACAATCTGCTTAAGCAACTGGAAATCGGGCTTGTTTGGCTTAAGCAGCAACTTCTTGTTCAGTATGAGCGATAGGGCATACGCGCACGCCCCGGTGTGACCGAGGGCCGTAGCAAGGGCCGCGCCCTTGATACCCCAGCCGAACTTCAGGATGAAAAGGGCATCGAGGGCGATATTCAAGCCATTTCCCAGCAATAAAAGAAGCAGCGCTTTATCAGCCTTTCCTTCTGAACGCAGGATGGCGGACAGGAACGTGGAAGCACAAAAAAGCGGGGTGAAAGGAAGCAGTATTTTCAGATAGGCAAGGGCTTGTCCCTGGATGGCGGGATTATCACCTTTCAAAAGCAATGAGGGAAGTAGGAAAAAGAGGAGTGCAAGGCTGCATACGGTCAAAACCAGGGCCGTAAGAGCAGTGCTGAAAGCCGCTCCTGCTCGTTTTTCGTCCTGTTTCCCCAAAGCCCGGCTGATCACAGACGCGCTGCCTGCCCCGAACATCTGGGCGAAGGCAACAAGAAACAATTGGATGGGAGAGGCATACCCCAGGCCTGCCAGGGCGAGCTCTCCTACCGCTTTTCCCAAGAAGATGCTATCGGTAATGCTGTACAGCGAGCTTGCAAACAAGGCAACCAGCGAAGGGATGGCCAGTTTTGCAAGCAAGGAAGGCAGTGCATCGGTCGCAAGGTTTGTACGCATGCCTTATGATACACGACCTTTGTCTGTTCAGGATACCAGAATCTTGAATACCACCTTCACTACTTCAGTTGCAGCACCATCCACCAAATTGGGGGCATGGGGCTCACCGGGGAAAAACAGGGCAAACGTTGAGGTATCAGCATGGTAGCTGACAGCCTTCTTACCCTTGGAAAACAAGGCATCCTTGTCACTGTCGTACTCTCGGACAGTTTGTAGTCCATCCTTGGAAGCGATATCCATCCGCTCAAAACCTGAAAGGAGAATCTGTACATCTACTTCCTTGCGATGGATTTCATAGACATCACTTTCTATCTTTTCTGTATGGTAGGTGAAGAGGTTGTAGCGAACCTTCGGATTTTCAGTCTTATAGCTTCCAAAGCTCTGGTTTTTCAGTACTCCGCTTTCCACTATTGAGCAGACTTTCTCCAAGTCTGGAAGAGCCGGCACATAGCGACGCAAGTCGCTGAGTTTGTCAATGATCATTTCTGATTCTCCTTGTCCTCAGCATATCCAAACCAGCGCATTTGGAAAAGGAGAAAGGATGGGAAAAGCTTTTGCATTCTCTTATTCGGAAGCCTTCTTTTTAAGGATGGATGAGCATTATTTCCTTGATTTTACGCAATAAACACCCTAGGATTTGCCTATGGGAAAACAAGCTTTAGTCATCGGTGGAGGCTTTGGAGGCCTCAGCGCAGCTGCATTGCTTGCACGAGATGGATATACGGTAACCGTGGTTGAAAAGAACGCAGAGCTCGGCGGACGTGCCCGGTACTGGCATAAGGATGGCTTTACCTTCGATATGGGGCCGTCCTGGTACCTCATGCCCGAAGTATTCGAACGCTACTTCTCCCTCTTTGGAAAGAAACGGGAGTCGTACTACAAACTCAAGCCGTTGGACCCCTACTATAAGGTGTTCTTTGGGGAAGAGGGAACGGTAGCGCTTACCCCGGATTTTGAAAAGGACATTGCCATTTTCGAATCCTTTGAAAAGGGTGGCGGTCAGGCCCTGAAAGCCTACATGGAGCAATCGACATACAAATATGATGTTGCCATGGAGGATTTCCTCTATCGTGACTACAAGCATATCGGACAGTTTTTCAACCGACGCCTGATGACTGAAGGCCTCAAGCTCGGAGTGTTGGGAAAACTCGACACGTTTGTCTCGCACTATGTGCAGGACCGCAGGGCCAAGCAGATTCTTGAGTATGCCATGGTATTCTTAGGTACCAATCCCGCCCAGGCACCTGCCATTTACTCGATCATGAGTCATGTAGACCTTAAGCCGGGTGTATTCTTCCCTGAGAAAGGCATGGCAGGGGCGGCCGAGGGTTTTGCCAACCTTTGTAGGGAACTGGGTGTTTCTTTGCTCACCGATACAGAGGTGAAGAACATAGTGACCAAGGACGGCAAGGCCGTCGGCGTACAGACAACCAAAGGGTATTTTACAGCCGATGTGATCGTCAGTTCCGCCGACTATCACCATACCGAAACAGCTTTGGTCAAGAAGGAGGAACGGACGTATTCCGACTCCTATTGGGAAAAGAGGGTTGTCGCTCCTTCCATGTTCATTGCGTACCTGGGCATCGGTCGTGAGCTGAAGGGTCTTGAGCATCACAACCTCTACTTCGCCAAGGATTGGAACGAACATTTCGATGATATTTTCAAGAACCCCGCATGGCCGCAGGAAGATCCCTGCTTTTACCTCAGCTGCATCACCAAAACCGATCAAAGTTCTGCACCCCAAGGGTGTGAGAACGTCTTCCTGCTCGTTCCGGTAGCCCCCGGACTTGCCGATACCGACGAACAAAGGGAAGCATATTTCTCCTTGATGGTCGAACATGTGAAGCGCGTCACCGGCGAGGATCTGAGTCAGGATGTCTTGGTCAAACGGCTGTATACGCATCGGGATTTCATCCAGGATTACCATGCCTACAAAGGCACGGCGTTGGGGCTGAGCCACACGCTTTTGCAAACAGCAGTGTTCCGTCCCAGACACCAAGCCAAGCGATTATCGAATCTGTACTACACAGGCCAATATACCCATCCGGGCGTAGGAGTACCGATGGTGCTCATTGCAAGTGAATTGATTGCTAAGGAAATCCAAGAAACCTATGGTCGCTGAGAAACATGAACACATTTTCAGAAACGGGAGCAAGACGTATTACTTCAGTTCCCGTTTCTTTCCTCCTGTAGTTCGCAGGGATGTCTATGCTTTGTATGGGTTTGTCAGGGTGGCTGACAACCTGGTGGACGACCAACCGGTCGACCCTGATGCTTTTCATGCTTTTCGGAAAACCTATACCGAGGCATTAACATCAGGGAAGGCAAGCGGCGATGTAATCATCGATGCTTTTTTGGAGCTGCAAAACCGCAAACATTTCGATCCTGCCTGGACCGAAGCGTTCCTGGACTCCATGGAACACGATCTGTCTGCTCGTACGTGTGAAAGCCTCGATGAAGTATTGACCTACATCTATGGCTCGGCCGAAGTCATCGGCCTGTATATGGCAAGGATCATGGATCTCAGTGAAGAGGCTTTCGGTTATGCGGTGATGCTTGGTCGGGCGATGCAGTACATCAACTTCATCCGCGATATAAAGGAAGACCTGGAGATTGGAAGGCGCTATCTCCCTCTTGGAGGAAGCGGCCTCACCTCCTTGGACTCAGAGTACGTTCAGCAGCATCCTGAGCAATTCAAAACATTCATCAGAGATGAGATCAAGCGCTACCAACATTGGCAGAAAGAAGCGCAGAAGGGCTATCGCTTCATCCCAAGGCGTTATCGCATACCCATTATGACCGCAGCGGACATGTACTGCTGGACTGCACATCAGATAGCCAAGGATCCTTTCATCGTGTTTGAGAAGAAGGTAAAGCCGCCGAAGGCGAGAATCCTGAGAAAGGGAATAGCCCACAGCATAGGAGTCGCCCTACCATGCAGAATAGTAGCAAACCAGAAAGGTTGATCTTCCTCCTGCTAGTTCCGTTCTACTGTATCGGAATTCTTCTGCACAGCATTGAGGCAACCTTGCCTTTGATGCTCCTCTTCACTCCCTACACCATTGCAGCAACCTCGATTCTTGGGTTTGCCTTTGAGATCAAGGCTCGCAACCGGAACTTGCTTATCTGGGCGGTCGTTACCTTGTTGGTCACCCTATGTTTGGAAATCGTGGGAGTGGCTACTTCCTTGGTTTTCGGGGCCTATACGTATGGTCAAACACTGGGACTGAAGCTGTTGGGTGTGCCGCTCTTGATTGGCATCAACTGGACCATTATCATTATGGGCATTGCTCAGGTTGCCGTTAGGGTGCTTGAAAAGCCCTTGCTCGCAGCCTTTGCTACAGCAATTTTTACTGTGGTATTTGACTATGTGATGGAGCCTGTAGCCATCGCTTTCGACTACTGGACGTGGGCTGAAGGAGATATACCCTTGCAGAATTATATCGCTTGGTTCTGTATTGCTTTTGTCTTTGCCTTATTGTTTGCACAGCATAAGCTTACCACAACGAACAAGGTTCCCACCTTGATCGTTGGTATCCAGTTTGTCTTTTTCACCGGATTGCGGGTCTTCGCCCTATGAAAAAATACCTGCTTACCCTAATTTTGCTCACCCTTATGCTCGCTGTATCGGCGGAGGTGGTCCCCGAACAGCAAAGTGCGCCGCTCAGTAGAACAGAAGCCCCTGCAGTACGATATTGGAGTACCCATGAGCAGGGCCTGCTTCCCGTACAGACGCTGCCGGGCTTGGATAGTACCGTTCAGGTTCCCCAAAGAAAGGATCCCAAGCTCTTGGTAGTGCTCTACCACAATATCGTGTTCGGCAGGACGGGGAATGTCTACAATCGCGATCTCTATAATTTTGAGCACGACCTGGCTTTTCTCAAACGGAATTTCACCATCACCAATTTCAGGGATGTATTGGCCAAGGGCTCCAAAGCGACCACCGACCAGGTGATCATTACCTTTGATGACGGAGACCTTTCCCTGTATGCCATCGTCTATCCGCTCTTTCGTCAGTATGAACTTGAGGCTACCATTTTCCTGGTTCCCAACTTCATCGGAGAAGTGGGCTACATGAGCTGGGAGCAAGTGCGGCAGATGAGTGATTACCGAACGCTCTCAGGCAGAAAACTATTCTACTTTGAATCACACTCGCTCACCCATCGGATGATGGGGCAACTCAGCGTTGAGGAAATCCGTCATGAGGCGGATACCTCCAAGCGCCTTATCGAGGAACAGACAGCCGAGGGTGTCACCGTTTTGGCTCTGCCGTTCGGAAACGGGGCAGGGGAACGCAGTATCATCGATGAAGCCCGCGCCTCGGGGTACCAGGCGATCAGGACCAGCATCCCCCAGGCAGTGTTGACAAAAAACCTCAATGTATGGGAAATCGGGGCAATGAATGTGGAGAACTACAGTACCGATGTCTTTGTGCAGAAGGTGCTTGTCTTGACCGGGAGGTAGGTATGAAAGCTTTATGGGTTCTATTGGCGTTGGTAAGTTTGCTTTCCTGCACCCTGTACGCACAAGACGTTCCTCTAGTGAAGACCGGTCCGAGGGAACTGGAATTCGGCAACCTGCACTGGAGAATGAAGTCCAGTCTTACCCCTACAGCCCCCGGACCGAACTACTTTCGGGGAACCGAGGATGCAGTCTGGGTCGACGACTGGGGCTTGCATCTGACCATACAAGAGCAGCAGGGAACGTGGTGGGCTACTGAGATATTCACCCGTGAGCGGGTCGGGTACGGTACCTATACATTCACTGTTGAGACTGACATCCAGCAGTACGACCCAAACGTGGTGGCAGGTTTCTTTACCTGGGATACCGCACCACAAGAGTACAACCGGGAAATAGACATTGAGTTTGCAGCATGGGGACAACCAAGTGGGACTTTGTTTCAATATGTGGTCCAGCCCTATGCCGATCCCTCACGCATTTTCGTCTTCAAGCCGGCTTTGAACGGCAATGTAACGACCCATCGCATTGTCTGGACAGCTGATGGGGTAACCTTTTCGTCCTACCACGGCTCTGTCGACCCCGACCAAATGGAGAGTAGTACCATGCTGATCAAGCAGTGGCACCATCGCCCAAGCCCCACCGAGGGGAAGGTTCGGTTCCGCATCAACTTCTGGCTCTATCAGGGAACAATACCGGTAAGGCCCGCCGACATGGTTATTACTTCGTTTTCGTTTGTGCCCCACCGGCCTTGAAGCCCGTCCTCACCTGTGCCCCCCATCCGCGGTTCTTACGCATGGCGCTGAAATAGGCGCTCACCCGCCACAAGCTGATCACTTGGCGTACTCCGAAATTCTCGATGATTGCCATCCACACCAAACGCAACATATCCCGCTTTGAGTAGAGCGGACGGTCGAACTCGCTGATAAGCAGAGCGGAGAGTGAGACAAGAATCCCCAAGAGAATGGTAGAGGTGAACAAGGCAAGGGCGATGGGAAGGTTTATCAGACCCATGAGGGCTCCGATGAACACAAACAACAACCCTTGTGCTTCCACAAACGGTCCGAGCAGCTCAAAGATGAAGTAGTAGAGCATGCCCGCCATACCAAGCCGTCCGTAGCGGGGATTGGCTATCATGGTGCTGTGGAAGAGCAGGATATCGATGAGCCCGCGATGCCAGCGGTCCCGCTGGCGATGCAGGACTTTCCACTTCTCGGGGACCTCGGTCCAGCAGTTGGCATTGCTTGCATACTGCACCCGATAGGGAAGCTTGCGTTCACGCATGTAGCGTGAAAGCCTGACCACCAACTCCATATCCTCACCCACTGTGTCCTTGTGATACTTGCCGCTCTTGGTAAGGTAACCGCCGGTGGCAATTGCACGGTCACGATGGAATATGCCGAAGGCTCCGCTGATGATCAGCAGCATATTCAAGCGCGCCCAACCTACGCGGCCGGTCATGAAGGAACGGATATATTCAAGACTCTGAAGCCGGGGAAGGAACTTCGACGGCAAGCCGATCGAGTCCAAATTGCCCAATTCGACATCACAGCCGTTTACCGGGCAAATATTGCCGCCGCTGGCAATACTCTCGGTACTGTGGTCGAGCATCACCGAGACCGCCCTGAGCAGGGCATCGGGTTCCAGCAAGGAATCGGCATCGATGCCGCAGAAGAATACTTTGGTAGCGACATTCAGCCCCAGGTTCAGCGAGTCGGCCTTCCCCCCGTTCACCTTGTCCACCACAATCAGGTTGGGAATGTTCTTGTTCTTGTAGATTCCCCTCAGCGCTCGTGTTTTCAGCCTCTTGGGGACCAACTGGTCGCGTTTTTCCAAGTTGAAGTACATGATCAACTTTTTAAGCGTGTCGTCCTTGGACCCGTCGTTGACAACAATCAGCTCAAAGTCGGGGTATTGCTGGTTGAGCAGGCTATTGGTGCTCTCAATAATATTGGCCGCCTCATTGTAGGCCGGAGCTATGATCGAGACCGAAGGAAGCACCCCTTTGGTGAAAAGCATGCGTGTATCCTTTGCCCTCCAGAGTCGATTCTGTACTCCCGCCCCCCGATACGAAATGGCCAGCATGGCAAGATAGATGACATTGATCGTAACCGAATAGTAGACCAATAAGTAATTGAAGCGGACTACATACAGGGAAAGAAATTCTCCCAAACTCAAGTCGATGAGGTTGGGAATTTCTGAGAGGAGGATGATCAAGGGGAAGATCAGAAGGGTGAGAATCAAAAGGAGAATCAGATTCAGTCGTTGGGGTTTCTCCTGATGTGCTTGTGCTGAAGGTTTGACTACCTCCGGCTTGGAGAGGTTCAGTGTTTGATACACAGACGGATGCAGGTAGGCGAAGAACAAGAGCTTGAGCTGCTTGTTGCGCTTGGCAATTTTCCTGACCAGTGCTACCAACTGCTCTTGTTTGTGGATATCGGTATTGGTATTGAGAAATTGCACCAAACCGCTGATATGTTTCTCTTCAGCCAACCTGGTAACCAGATTGACGAGCTGTGCATCCAAATCCCCTTGGTAGGCACTCAGGATGTAGGTCAGACGGTTATCCAGCACTTTGGCTAAAACGATTGCTTCGCTTTTACTGCGGGCCTTCTCAAACCGCAACAAAAAGTCATTGAGCAGCGTAGGGTCCTTATAGGCCATCTCGGAAAGACTTTGCACCAATTGGTCGCGCATTGAAGTGTACTTGCTGTATGCCAAGAGGGCAGGGATGTATCGTTTATCCCCGATGCGTGCATATGCGCGGATTACAGAGAGTTTTGTGCTTGGAAAGGGACTTTCCAAGAACTCAGGTTTGAGCAGTTCCTCAGGAAAATGTTGGCATAAAGCGAACAACGCACTCTTACGGACTTGGATATTCTTACTTTGTGCGTGACGGACCAGATAGGACTTCAGTACATCGGTGGGATATAGAGCGGCATATTCACAGATGAGAAGCCCAAGGTACATGCGGTCGACGGAAAGTCGCTTTTTCAGATAGGGCAACAATTGGAATTCATAGCTGATCAAGAGGGCCCGGTAGCGGCCTGCCATCCACGGAGTCGCCCTGCTTAGGCGTCTGAGCATGGGAATGATGGCACGCTTCTCCTGTACCCAGGTGAGGGCTTGGAATAGGTACAGCGTAACGACTTGGCTTTTTTCTGCAGATAGCACCTGTAAAAACAGTGTTCGGTATTCACTAAGACAGAGCAGTGGCTTGAGACGGACTGCAGCCTCAATGCGTCTGATGAAAAAAGGGGATTTCAGGCGTTTGGTCTGTTTCTTGACGAAGGGGGATGTGCAAAGAAAGCTCAGAATGCTGTCATGCACTGAGGCTTCCAACTGCAGACTGTCGCACAGCCTGCTGTAAAGCTGGAGCAGGGTCCTGGCCCTAAAGGTTGAGAAGTCTGGTGTTTCTGCCTCAAGCTGGGCTAAAAACAAAACTTCTGTATGCTCAAGTTTGCGCTTTCTCCTCGCTCGTACCAAGCGCAGGCATACAAGGCTGGCCAAAACGAAAAGGTTGAGTGCCACTACGGCAAAGGTCATGATGATGGCGAAGTTGCTGGACACCTTAGGCCCCCTTTTCTGCAATGAGGTTGACGAGGCCAGTCAACTCATACAAGGCCAAGGGGCGGGCGAAAAAGTGTTGGATGCCTAAGTCGAAAGCTCTTCTGACAGTCTGTTCCTGCTTGTTAACCGACATGAGAATGAAGGGGATTTTTGCGGTGAGAGGTTCTCTGAGCAATTCCTTGCGAAGGGTCAGGCCACTGAGCTTGGGGATGAGCAATTCACATACAATCAGATCAATGCCACCCAAGAGCAACTTGTTTTTCGCTTCCAGTCCATTGTCGGCAACCACCACACGGTAGCGCTGTTTTTCCAAGGTTTGTTTGAGCAAATCCCGGGAGAAACCCGGAACATCCACCAGGAGAATGGTATAGGCTGAGCGGCTCCCCACTTCGCTTGTAGAGCAGTCAATAATTCCCCCGGCTCCACTCTTTTTGGCAAGACGGAGTCGGAACGCTGCGTTTTGATTGATATAGGCTGCCATGAGCGTCACATCCTCACGACTGGCTTCGTCAATTTCATCAGAGTGGATAATTCCCATCGACACCGTAATCGGGACGATGAATCGGTCCTCCTCTGCTATGAGATTTCGCAGTTTTGCAGCCCGCTGTAAGGCTTCTTCCTTGGTCAGGGAAGTACATAAGAGAGCGAACATTCCCCCGGTGATACGACATACCTGGACCTTCGGTTCAACGCTCTGGATCAGAAGTTCTGAAAGGATGCGCATGGTGCGGTCCCCTTCGCTGCTTCCGAAATCGAGATTGATTCGTTCCAAGTTGTCGATACTGAGCACCAAGGAGACTACGGAAGAGCCCAAGGCCAGTTCTTTTACTAAGAAGGCTTGGTGAAATTCCTTGTTGTAGAGCTTGGTCACTGGATCGCGGTACATGCTCTCTTCCAAGTCCTTGAGACGTTCTTCCAACGCCTTGAGTTCGGCTTCCTTTTCCTTAAACTTACGCTCTGAATCGACAATGAGGGTGGAGAAAGCCAAAGGAATGGTAAGGCCGTATTGTTTTCCGAGCAATTCCACCAGTGAAGAGATGGAAGAGAGGTAGCTCACCCCCCTCCTTTCCTCGATGAACGAGAAAAAGCTCTCCCACATCTGGTCCTCGGCGATGGTGGTCTTTGCTATTTGCCGCTTTTTGATCGCAAGGGAGAAAGGAGAATTCTCAAATGTCTTTTTAACTTCTTGCTCCCCATGGATGGTTATCAAGCGGAGAACCACTTGGTCGAGCAGGGAGCGAACGCCACCATCAACAGGAAGCGTT
Source organism: Sphaerochaeta globosa str. Buddy (assembly GCF_000190435.1). Lineage (NCBI taxonomy): Bacteria > Pseudomonadati > Spirochaetota > Spirochaetia > Spirochaetales > Sphaerochaetaceae > Sphaerochaeta > Sphaerochaeta globosa. The sequence continues at coordinate 2,914,063 of NC_015152.1, read as the reverse complement.
TGGAGACGGGGTTGCAGAAACAGGCCGCATGGCATGGCCTTGAGCGTTGAGATAGAGAGCTCAATGTTCTCTTTGATAATTGAACCATGCTGGGGGCAGATGAGGGAAATGGGGTAGCTTTCCAGGCTTTGCATGGCAGATGCAAGAATTTCATGGCTGGGCATGTAGACTTCGTGGAATGCCTTCATGCCATCGAGATAGTTCTCATCGGCATATAGGTGCCAATCGGCGGTGATCGAACCGAAGAGGTCGCCGCTGATAAGAACCTGCTGGTCCGGCAGATAGCTCATGATGGAACCTGGGAAGTGGAGGTAGGGAGCGAAGATGAAACCGATACTGGCATTCTTACCCAAGGTATAGGAATAGAAATGGTGGTTTACGATATAGAAAGGGCTTTTCACCCCATAGTACTGAATCAACAGCGCTGTACGCTCATGGCAGCAGATGTCCCCTTTGAAGCCGGCTTCTTCAAAGAGGGGAATGGCCGAACACAAATCCGGGTCCTGATGGCTGCATACGATGGCTTTGAGATTGGAAAGCGGGAGTAAACTCTTGGTTTTCTCCAGGACAATGTGGCCGTCCAAGGTTGAGCCCGGGTCGAAGAGAATGCCCAGTCCATCCTTGATGTAGAGAAATGGATTGCACTGTAAACTCTGATGGATTCCCTCTGAACCGACCCACCACAAGTCTTCTGCAACCTGTACGGGTTTGGTAAGGTCATTCATGTGCTCTCTCCTCGGCAAAATATGCCTTCAGCAAATCATAGCTTGCTTTCAGTCGTTCTTGGTATATAGGTTGGTTCCATCCCGAAAGAGTCAGCTGTAGTGCTTGCGGTGCATCGAGGATGGTTTGTTTACCTGTATCAGAGACCACAACGCTGAGCACAATGCCATCGGTTGCCGTAGTGGCAAGTTGGTCGCGAAGCGGATCGCTGTAGTAGAGCTTCTCGTCGTCGAGTACTTGGGAAGAAGAAGGATCGCTGACATTGATGCGTGTCCAGGGGATGCGGATGGAAAGCTCCTTTCCCTGCATGTCCCAGTGATTGGTATTGCCCTCAAGACTGCCGAATCTGAGGTGGCTCGAATCCTCATACTTTGCCTCGATTACTGTTCCGTCCTCCAACATCCGCCGTTTGTTGATCAGTTTGCTCATCGGCTCAAAGTGGCCTTCTTCTTGCAAGGAAGGCGCCGTACTGAATTGGTAGGTGGTATAGTTCGCTTCCGGTAAGGCGAGCAGTCGTGCATGCTCAAAGGAGTCGAGCACTACTATATACTCCATTCCGGACGGCCCTTTATAGTCGAGCAAGACAGAATATGCGAGCTCTCCACGGTCGCGATAGAGTGTATCGATGCCGACTACTACCTGCTCGGCTCCAAAGTTCAATGCTCGTTGCAAGGTGATATCAATATACAGGAAGGAGGCGTCTGAACGTACTTCCATGCGCTGGACCAAACCTTCCCCGAGAAGCGAATTCCCGCTTCGTTTTGGTTTGACCGACTCATAGGCAAGAATACCGTAGTTCTGTTCGGGGTCGACGGCATTGTGCCACAGAATCTGCCGCTCATAGGGAACCATGTAAGGTTCGGTGGTCCAAGTTTTCTTTGCCCACTCATCCATCCATTCAAAGATGATGCCCCCGCTGTAGCCCTCAGCCTGCATGGCCTCGAACATGCGGATAATGCCCTCTGCCTGCTGTTTTTCGGTAAGTCCTCCGTGGTTGTAGCCATCGGGACTTGTATGGGCATTGCCCATGCCGGTGGCAATACCGAACTCGGCAACCACAGCCGGGTACTGTCGATGTCCTTCCATAAAAGCCTTGAGGTACCCACCGTAGCGAAACCTTCCATTCTCATCCTCATACGCTTCAAAGGAGGGCTCGTTGTTCATGAAATCGGGATAGTTGGGGTAGATGTGGTACGAGCCGAAGAGACCGACTTGGTTGCGGCTCCCAACCACCAAGTGGTTGATGTCCACCGTAGTACGGTCGTTGTATTCTCGCACCTTCTTGCCATCCTCATCACGCTCTGATTCGTGGACAAGATAGTCGAGGGTGGGCCAGTTGACGATGGAGACGGGGTGTTGCCAACCGTAGGTTTCCTGTTCGTAGGCGAGCAGGTAGTCACAGCTTTGGGCAAGCCAGCTCTCGGTGGGTGTCGCATCCTTTGTAGTACTGATGTATTGGCCGCTGTAGCGGTAGCCGGCGTGCAAAAGATTGGTCTCTTCCACTTCCTGCGGTTCGAGCTCGCGCCCCACCAGATATCCCAGTACATAGGCGGAGACATCGGTGGTATACTCCCCGAAGGCTCTTCCTTTGCGTTCAGCTATACTGGCTTTCCCGTGAATGGCATCGACGACGTTGATGATTTCCTCTTCAAAGGCCTTCTGGTAGGCAGGCTGTAGGTAATCGTGTCCCGGTGGCTCTTCTTCAGGCCATACCTCCTGCAAGAGGAACAGAGGCTTTTGGGGATGCATCCGGTTGTACAGTGCGAAGGCTTGGTAGAACTGTGGGTCCAGCAGGGTATAGATGCGTACGGTATTCACCCCAAGCTCTCCCATCTGCTCCATCCATCGGTAGTACAGGCTCTTGTCCTGGGGGAACTCGGTGAACCACCGACCCGGCATGGCTATGCCCAGGTTCATGCCATACACAAAGTAGGGCTTCCACGCTCCTTGGCTGTACAGTTCGAGGGTGGTACTGGTGGCTCGGCTGACCATTCTGCTCTGCGCAATAGTGGCAATCTCACGAGAAAGAGGAGGTAAAATTTCGGTTTTCCGCTCTTCAGCCTCGGCAAAGATTGCATTGAGGATGGGGAAATAGAATTTCCAGGTGAAAGCGCGTTCCCCGGTGGCAACAGTCTTTAGTAAGGAGTACAAGCCTTTGAGTCTAAACAGATTCAATGTCCGTTTACTGTATGCCCAGTTGCCTCCCAGATAATACGAGCGGTGGTTTGCAGTTTGCTTGAGCTGGATGGCGGCAAAGGAGGAGGGGATACCAAACTGATCGAGCAACGCTTTTCCTGTATCGGTGACATCAAGGTTGTAGGTAGCCAACACCTCAGTACCACCGAGCGGCTCGGTAATATCAAAGAGAAGGCGGTAGGCTGTTGAGCCTGAGAGCCCCAGGATATCCGTTCCTTTTTCGGTAAAGGAGAAGGTCATGTGCTCAGGTCACAACTCAATGCCGTTTCTCAATACCACAATTTCATCATCGGTGTTGTACAGCAAAATGCCGCTGCCGGAGAATTCCCAATTCTGGGCGTAAAGGTCCATAATCCAAGCAGGGGTTTCCCCACCTTTGGAGAGGTCGTTGACGTACATGCCGGTCCATCCGGTCCATCGGGTTCCCAGTACTTCATACATCTGTGCCTGTACATAGGAGGGAGTGGGGGTGGCGAAGGTGTTGTATTCGGCAACAACGGTACTGCTGGATTCCCGATTGAGGAAGGTACGGAGAACCTGGACATCGGAATTACTACTTCCCCCCCAGATAAGATTGCTCTCCCCTTCTGAAAGAGTGCGTAAGAAGCCCTCACCACTTTTATACACACCATAGGTATCGGCAATATAAAGCAGATCGGTTCTTTCATCCATGCTCGAAAGGTCGCGAATTGGATTCTCACTTTTTGGATGGTACCCCAGATAGGTTTTTTGTGTCCTGAAACGCTCACCTTCTTGGGTGGGAACCTTGAAGTGGCTGAGAAACCACCCCAGATTCTGGTGTTGTTCGGCTTTTAAAGTCGCTACACTCTTGTCGTAAACGGTGACTTGTACATCCTGATTTGGCGTAAGCAGCCACAGCACAAAGGGAAGGCTGAGTACAAGAGCTAGCAAAAACAACAGGGCTACAAGGAAAAGAGGTCGCATGCGACCCGGCTTCGGAGGTTTTTTGCGCTTCATTGTCTTCAGTATAGCCTTGCTCTGTACCTTTACCAAGAGAATAAGCATGCAGGATAGTGCGTACTTTTTGGTTTGGAAGTATGTACATTCAAACTGAGGGTGGACGTGGTCGACAGGAAAGGAAATGGGTATCTTTACTGTATAAGGAGAAACCAACTATGAGCGATACCCATATCTATACCACCTCGGTAGAGTGGACAAAACAAAAGAGAGGGGCTTTGTCCTCTGCATCTCTTCCTACTCTTGAGGTAGCAACGCCACCGAATTTCCCTGGCGGCCATGAGGGCATTTGGTCACCGGAGCACCTCTTCACGGCAGCTGCAGAAGTGTGCCTGATGACAACGTTCCTCTCCCTGGCTGAAAAGGCCAAATTTGCCTTCAGAAGCTACAAGAGTGAGGCCGAGGGGAAGCTGGACAAGGTGGAAAAGGGCTTTCTTATGACGAAAATCCACATCAGGCCGACGGTGGTCATTGCAGAGGAAAGCAGACGGGAAGAGGTGATGAAACTCTTTGAGAAAGCAGAGAAGTATTGTTTGATCTCCAACTCCATGCGCACTGAGGTTACCGTCGAGCCCCTTGTTTTGGTCAAGTAAGTGAATTGGTGACATTTGTCACTGCCCTATGTCTCTGACTCTTTCTATACTGGGATTCAGAGGTACACACATATGGTATTGCAAGTAGACGATGTCATTAAACGATTCAATGCGAATCTCGCCCTCGATTGTTGTTCGCTGAGTGTAGAGAAGGGTGAGGTAATCGGCCTGCTCGGACCCAATGGTGCGGGCAAGACGACCTGCATCCGCTCGATCATCGGCCTTATCGGCATCGATGAAGGCTCCATTACGGTATTCGGGATGAAGCAGGATGGGAAGAATAAAGCCATCCGAAGTAAAATCGGGTATGTTACGCAGGAAATTACCCTGTATGAGGATATGAGCGGGAAGGACAACCTGGCGTTCTTTGCTTCCTTGTATGGGATGAGTAAGACCGATATCCAGCTGCGCATCGCCGAAGTCGGCAAGCTCATCGGCCTTGAAGGAAGACTGGCCGACAAGGTAAAGCACTACAGCGGTGGTATGAAGCGCAGGCTGAACATCGGCTGTGCCTTAATGCACAAACCTTCGTTGATCATTATGGACGAGCCGACAGTGGGCATCGATCCTCAGTCACGTTCTTTCATATTGCAGTCGGTGAAGGAGCTGGCCAAGGGCGGGGCGACCATTATCTACACTTCCCACTACATTGAAGAGGTGGAAGCTGTTGCCAGCCGCATATACATCATGGACAACGGTCATATCATCGCACAGGGAACGCTGAGCGAGTTGATCGCCCGCATCCAAGGCGACCATTTCATCGAGGTCGAGGTACGGCTTGCCACCGAGCAGAAGCGCAAGGAGCTGCTGGGTCTTGGTGATGTGAAGGAAGTTGCCTTGGATGGCAATCGATATACGATTGTGGTGCCCGGCGGCATCCCCATTCTGGACAAGGTAGTCCTCGCCCTCTCCGAGCAGGGATTGGTTGCCATCAACACAAAGCAGCCCAATTTGGAGGATGTGTTTCTCACCCTGACCGGCAAACAGCTGCGTGATGAGGTAGCATCATGATTGCGTTTCAGATCAAACGTTCGGCAAAGGACCTGCTGGGCAACGCCATTCTTATACTCTTTCCCTTGGTCCTGATTTTCTTCTTCGACTACTTGTACAAGACCATCGATATCCAGACCGGTATGGAGGTGGCAGGCCAACAGCGATTGTCCCTTTTGGTCATCGGTTTTGCCCTCACGTTTCAGATCTATGGAGCCGGTTTGAGCTTTGAGACCTTGGCCGAGGACCTCTATACCCCAATGCACGACCGCCTATTTGCCTCTCCGGTGGAAGGGCGTACACTGGTCCTCTCGGTACTGTTCAGCGGCTCTGTGGTCAGTTTTTTACAGTCTCTGGTAATTGTGCTCTTCACTACTGTCGTATTGGGAGCCCGCATTCCCGGCATTCCTTTGGTACTTATAGTTCTTCTGGTTTCAGTAATCTTTAATCAGTTGTTGGGAACGGTGCTGCTCTTGCTCGTAGGCACTCCAAAGGTAGCCAATGTCGTGACTACCATCTACGGTTCGGTGGTTCCCATGCTGGTGGGCCTCTACTTTCCATTACCCACGACTGCTTTGTTCCGATTCATCCGCCTCTATGGTACGCCGATGAGCTTGGCCAATACGGCGAGCATCCGGGCGATGGAGGGAAACTTTTCCTCCATGGCGCTTGTGATGCTTCCCATCCTCATAGCAATAGCTCTGTTGCTGCTTTGTCTGAAACCTTTGGTACGGAGGATAGCAGTATGACAATTTTCCTGTTTGCCTTACAACAAAATCTTAAGCAGCGCATCTCTCTTCTACTGCTGTTGGTCCTTCCGCTCATTCTGCTTTCCATTCCTTCGATGAACGGCTCGCTGCCGATGGGATTCAGCCTCTTTGGTCTGTTGAATCTCTATACGGCGTTTCTGATGTCCAGGCCTGTGGTGGAGGACCGGATGCAAAAGATAGTAGTCCGTATCGCAGCCTCACCGATAAGCCACGGGTTCTACCTGGTGAGCCATCTGCTTGCTTCCTTGTTGCTGCTCTCTGTGCAGTGTCTGATTTTTGTCATTGCAGCGCGCCTCTTCTACGGTCCGGATAGAACCAATTACCTGATATTGTTTTTGCTCTATTTCTCCTATAGTGCGATGGTCCTTTCGCTTGCCCTGGCTTGGAACAGCATGTTCCGCTCCTATACCACCAGTTTCGCCTTGTTTAGCGGTATCGGTTCGATCATGTGTCTGGTAAGTGGCTTGTCCTTTCCGCTCAGCCTTCTTCCTCAGTCGGTGCAAACCATGGTGAGAATTCTGCCCACCTACTACCTGGCCCAAGCGCTTGCCATGCTCGATGCGCAATCGCTCTCTGGTATCCTGCTATCCGCTGTGGTACTCTGGATATTCACAGGGATATTCCTGTTGATCGGCAGCAAAAGGAGATTCTAACCGTTGGCTCAGAGCAAATATTCGCTTGGTTGTGAACAGGTGACGAGGCTGATGGCAATCCTGCTGTTGGTTTCGTCGCTGTTGTTGCTCTTTGACAAGCTCGATGTCCCGCTGATGCTGGTCTTTTTGCTGGTTTTGTTTTCTTTGTTGCTCCGCTGGAGGTTTGCACTCAATCCTTTGCTTTTTCTTGTGGACAGTACGGCTTTAGTGGTTGTCTCCTTATTCCAAAGCGACGCCACGCTTTTAGTGAGTTTGTACCTCTACAGCTTTGCCTCACGCTTGCAGTTGCTCGCCCTTGCCCCGTTTCTGCTCTATGCCTTGGTTGTGCTTCCCCTTCCTCTGGCATTATTTCCTGTTTTGAGCGTATTGCTGGGCTTGACGATGGCTTTGTGGCAGAAAGAGAATACTAGAGTACAGGACGAGGCGGATGAGCTACGTCTGAAAGTGTATCACCTCCAGGAGGAAGAGGAGCATTTGCTGCTCGACTATCAGGACGCACAGCAGCTTTCGCGTCTTGAGGAGCGCAACCACATTGCACAGATTTTGCATGACAGCCTTGGCCATGAGTTGACCGCTGCACATCTGACGCTCAAAGCGCTGGGGTCATTGCTCCAGCGCGGCGAGGTTGAGAAGGCACAGGACAGCCAGGCCAAGGCTCTTGTTCGTCTCCAGAACAGCCTCGAGCAGCTCAAGCTTGCCGTCAGGCAGTTGCAGAGCGATGAGGAGGAGGCTAGCCGGAGGTTGAAACAGCTGTTTGAGGGTTTTGGTTATCCGGTGGATTTGCATATGAGCGGTGCATTGGAAGAGCTGGATCCTGCAGTTCAACAGGTGCTCTATGCTTCTGCAAAGGAAGCTTTGACCAACGTTGCCAAGCATGCAAGGCCGACTATGGTCAAAGCCCAAATTGCCGTTACCAGCACGACAACCCGCATGATGTTGGAGAATGACGGGCTTTTGGAAGAGAGACCTTCAGAGGCCGGTAACGGACTGAGATATATGCGTCGGCGGGTGGAAGCCCTCGGTGGCAGTGTGGCCATCCAGCGGGAGAAGACCTTTCGCCTCATCGTCACCATCCCTTCAAAAAAGGAGTTTTAAGATGCGGCTTCTGCTCGTCGATGATGATGTTTTGGTGCTTGAGAGCCTGGAGATCCTGCTCTCCGATGATCCTATGCTTACCATTGCAGGGAAGGCTGAAAATGGGGCACAAGCCCTTTCGTTCCTGCAAAAACAATCAGTTGACTTGGTGCTTTTGGATATTCAGATGCCGGTTATGGATGGCATTGAGGCCGCCCAGCGCATACGGGCCGAATTTCCCCCTATCAAGATTTTGATGCTCACCACCTTTGCCGATTACCGGACGCTGCATCGTTGCCTGGAGTCGGGGGCCTCGGGCTTTCTGCTTAAGAGCGACAGCACCGAGAAACAGATTTTAACGATCAAGGCGGTGCACCAAGGTCTTCCGGTGATCAGCGAGCAGGCACTGAAGAGCTTTTCAGACGATCAGTTGTTCAGCGATTTGACCCAACGGGAGCAGGATGTATTGATGCAATTAGCTCAGGGGTTGAGCAACAAGGAAATCGCTACTAGGCTGTGTATGAGTGAGGGGACGGTGCGTAATATGATCTCAGTGATGCTGGATAAGCTTGATTTGCGTGACCGCACCCAGCTTGCCATTGCGTATTGGCAACGTAAAAGCAGGGGGAGGTAGCATGTCCGATATTCTGATTCTCATCACCATCTATGTGGTGGCAGCAGCCCTTGGGGGAATTGGACTGTACTTTTTGCTTACGCATCACACAAGCAAGCCTCATAAACACGAGAGGCCAAACAAGCAGGCCACTATTTCCACCGAGGATATGCTTCCTGGTTGGGGTAAGGAAGAAGAGGAATCGAAGCGATGAGACAGATTTTTTTGCTCGGCGACTCCACCTGCGCCCACAAGAGTGATGACAAGCGCCCGGAGACGGGGTGGGGGATGGCACTCCAACCGCTGGTCAAGAAACCATGGCAGATACTCAATCTGGCACAAAATGGCCGCTCGACCAAGTCATTTCTTGACGAAGGCTTGTTCGATTGCTGTTTGGACCAGCTTACCGAAGGTGATTGGGTTTTCATCCAGTTCGGGCACAATGACAGCAAGGAAGATGAAGCTCGGCATACCGACCCTTGGACAACGTTTCAGGGAAATCTCCTTCTGATGACTGACCAAGTACTGGCAAGGAAGGCGCACCCTGTGCTGCTGACACCTATTTGCAGAAGGCGCTTCGATGAGAGGGGAAATCTGGTCCAAACACATGGCGAGTATCCCATGGCAATCCTTTCATTGGCTGAAAGCCGAGGCTATGCTGCCTTGGATATGACAGAGAAGACGTTTCAGTTGTTCAACCAGCTGGGTCCTGAGAACTCCAAAATGCTGTTTTTGCACCTGAAGAAGGGAGAACACCCCAATTACCCGGAGGGAGTAGCCGATGACACCCACCTGAATGAGTGGGGTGCCCAGGTTATTGCCACCCTCATACTGTCCCAGCTACGGGACTTGTATGCTTTCGTTCCCTTTCTGAAAGACTAGTAAGTCGTTAGTACTCAATTTCTTTTTGGAACTATTTCCTCTTATCGAGGAGTGCAATCGTGTGTGTGGTAAGAGTGAGCTGAAGAAAGTGGTGAGATTCGCAACTATGTGCCTGATTAGAGGGATGGAGCACGCTCTTGATGGCGTGCTCCATGAATCGGATGAGGCGAAAGCGTCATTGTGCAAATTCGCCTTATATTCCATTTACTGGACCTTGTTCGGCCCTTCGGTTTCATCATGCTGTGATGCGAACATACGCATCAGAAGATTCGCACCCATCATTTCCGGCTCCTGCATGCTTCTCAGGCTGTCGGCGAACTCCTGAAAGTCGACCAAGCTCTCCATGAGCATCAGCCGTGCATAGGCTTCCTGCTCTTTCTTAGCGGATAGCTCAAGCTTCGCTCCGAGCCTTCGGAGGATCAACACCGTTTCTTCCTTGCGAATCTGCCAGGCACGGACCGAACCTTCGATGGTCCTGATGAAGAAGCCCTCACCGCGGAATGCGTCAGCCAAGGAGTGGCGCATGAAATCGGCCGTCCGCTCCGAGGGAAACTGCAGTTCGATTGTCACCATCCCCTGCATTTCATCGGTTACCAATGTTTCGCGGTACCCAGAACCACCCTTGAACGAGGCGAGAATCATCGGGGGTGCTGCCACCGATGCCAAAAGCATTGTCATTACTGCGACACCAAACATGTCATTTCCAATGATACCGCTCGATAGTCCGATCCCAGCAACAATCAGGGCGACTTCACCGCGAGGGAGCATTCCGGTGCCGATGCGCAGCGCCCCTTTGAGGTTGAACCCCACAAAAAGCGCGGGAAGTCCGCACCCGGCGATTTTGCCGATGAATGCAGCGACGTTGTAGATGAGTCCGAAGACGAGAATCGATCCCAAGGCTTTGAAATCGACCATCATTCCCATAACAGCGAAGAATACTGGGACGAGGTATTCACCCACAGCATTGACCCGCTCGTTGATTTCACCGGCGACATCGGTCTGGCTGAAGGAGAGTCCGGCGATGTAGGCTCCAATGATCATTGCCAATCCCGCCATTTCCGACAGACCTGCAAGCAAGAGTGCGATTCCGAACGAGATTTCGGCCAGTACTCCCAGCGACTCCATGCGTTTCATCTGTTTTGTCAATCGTGGTGCCAGTAGAATTCCTGCGACCATGCACAGAACCCAGAACCCCACTGCCTTCAGGGCAACCGCACCGATGCTTCCCCACGCTACTGTGCCCCCTGCGAGAGACACCGTCGAGATGCCAACCACCACCGAAAGCAGGATGATGCTGATAACATCATCCAATACCGCCGCCGCCAGGATGGTCACCCCCTCAGGGCTTGATATTTTGCGTGTCTCACTTAAAATTCGTGCAGTGATCCCAATTGATGTCGCTGTGCTTATGATGCCCAGGAACAATGCTTCGGGGTCCATCAGGGAGTCGACTGCGGGATTGAAAAGAACGGTGATCCATGCACCGAGGAAGAAGGATATGATCACTCCCCCAAGACCGACCACTGTGGCCTTCCCGCTGAAGCGCAGGAACGTGGGCAGGTCTGTTTCCAACCCGCTGGTGAACAACAGCAGCACCGAGCCCACCGTCGCAATTCCGTACAGTTCAGGCGTCACCGGAATCGAGCCGGATACCACAGGGAACAAGGGTCCCAAAGCCCCAAGGGGTATGGCTCCCAGTACGTACGGGCCCATTACCATTCCCGCAACGAGTTCACCCAGTACCTTCGGCTGGCCCAGCTTGCGCGAAAAGAACCACCCACACAGCTTGGCGGCCACCAGGATTACACCTAGTTGCAGTGCCAGCATCATCATTTCATGTGCCATCGCTTTTCCTCACAACCCGAACACGGACAGTACGTCCTGCGCGTTCTTTGATTGGAGCAGGCGCTCGCGCGCCTCCTCCGTCCTGATTACCATGCTCACCTCTGCCAGGAACTGCACATGCGGTCCCACACGATCTATCGGCGACAGCGTCATGATGAAGATCCGGCTCGGCAATCCATCCAGGGCTGCGAAGTCCACTCCCTCCGGCTTCAGACCGATGCACGCCACCAGCGATTTGACTGCAGTCGTCTTAGCATGCGGGATAGCCACCCCGTGCTGGAGCCCGGTTGACATCTTTCTCTCGCGCTCCATCAAGGCCTCATATACAGTTTCCCGATCGGTTACCAGCTGTGCCTCGACCAGGACTTCCAGCAGCTCGCGAATTACTTCTTCTTTTGTCGTCCCTTGCAGTGATGTCTTGATCACCGCGGGACTTAATTTATTCTTGATATTCATATAAGAAGTGATACCATTTGCGCGGAGTTCACACAAGATATTGAGAGCATTCTTCCGAGTGAGAACAAGGATGCAAGGTATGATCGAAGAGGGTAAGTATTTTAATGCATAGTCAGAATATAACAAGCATGATAGTACTCATCACATTCCTGTTGGGCTGTGCTGCCTTGGATTTGACTGAGAGCACGTTCCGCTTGGGTCCTGGGAATTCCAAAATACTGTTTCTGCACCTAAAGGGGGGTACCCTAGGTATTGCCGCCCCATACAGTCCTACTTAAGAGAGTTCTACTCAGGTAGCCTTTCTCTGGGAGTGCTTGATTAGGCTAAATACCTAATTCGATATGATACGCTTTCATATAAGGTATTGTTTGTTGGATTCTTGGTTTTTCAAATTGTGGAATTGTTAGTTTTTTTAATCGTTCAGTATTACTTATGCTATGCTGTATCTACCTTAATTTTGGAGGAAGAGCTGTGAAACGGAATACATCAAGGACTATTCTTGCATTGTTGGTTGTTTTATTGGTAGTTGGGGGCTTGTTTGCCCAGACAACTACTTCAGGTACCCTGAAATTCACCGGGGCTTGGGATGGGAAGAAGGGCATTGAAGCCAAGGGTGAAGCAGCCTACCAGGTGAAGATTCCCATGCTGGTCGGTGAAGGCCCGCTTATGAGTGGCAACAACCTGAAGCTCAAGACCCAGATTGGAGTCTCTCCGATTGCTGCAACCGCTACCCTGGATGCAGTCTTGACCCCAATCGCCGTTCTTGAAGTCAGCCTTGGCGGCGGAGCAGGAACTGGTTGGGATTTCTCTTTGATGGATCTTGCCGGCCTGAAGCTGGCCACCGGCGGTATCGGCACTACACTAAACTCTGACCAGCTTGCCGGAACCTACTATATGGGAAGACTTGGTGCTGCATTCCAGTTTGACACCGGAGCAATTCTCGAAGGTGATTGGACCAGCGTAGTCATCCGTGCCTATCAGGAATTGAACTACAAAGGCTACTCCAACGCACCTGCAGACATTGCCTGGGAGTTTGAGAATGGGGGAGCCATGGTCAATGGTTTCAACTACAAGGGCGAATACATCCTTGGCTATCAGATGCCTCTCATCGTCAACCTTGTTGGTGTACAACTCGAAACCTATGCGTACAACGTGCTTGATAGCGCGAGAACCGGCTTGTTTAGTGACCTGAGTATCCTTGCCAATACTCAGATCAACGAGAATCTCTCGGTACTCACCGCCGTTCAATTTACGAATTTCGAGAAGGATGCCAACAGAGTCATCGTCAAGAAGGCAGAACCTGCCTTCAAACGTGTTGCCATGATTCTCAGTTATGGCTATTAAATAATCCTGCTTTCTATATTGTCCTAAAATCCCCGACCCTCATTGAGAGCCGGGGTTTTTTCCGTCCGTGAAGTTCAGTAAAAATCAGGATTTTACAGATCTTGTTGAGAGTTCATCTAGAAAACGTATTGTGCTTGCATTGGAATTTCATTTAAATCATCAGGCTTTCTCAAGTTTAAAATGGTATACAATTCAATATTTTGCAAGCTATGGTATTCAGAATGATAGTAAAAATGTGTACAATATTCATGAAAATGTATACAGTTATAAACAATAACAAGAACAATAATACTGTAAAATCATATAATAAAAGAAATAGAAAAACTACCATAAATTGATCTTTTTTATTGACAGATACATATGTCGATGTTACGATGCTAATGTATACAAAAGGAGGATTCTATGAAGGGCAGCAAACGCGAGCACACTGATAATACATTTATCGCTCTGGTTGATATCTTTAATACATGGTTGCAGTATGTCGGGATTTTAATCCTTTGCATCATGACAATTACAGTATTTGTTGCTGTGTTATCAAGGTTTTTTATTGGTTTCTCATTAAGTTGGGTTGAAGAAAGTGCCACTTTTGCCATGGCCTGGATATGTGCCATTGGTGCTGGCCTGACAGCTAGAAAAGGTGGGCTTACCACCATTGAAATTGGTGTCATGTGGTTGCCCGAACACATTAAGCGTGTGGTTGCAGTTATTGCTGCACTCATCAGTTTCTGTATCTTTACTGTAATTATCTATTACGGAACCGAAATGGCCATTATTGTAAATTCCCAGCATGCAACGACAATACCTATGCTCACAATGTTCTGGGTATATGTCGCGATGCCTTTCGGAGTATTGATAATGTTTGTGAATACACTGATTCATACCGTTGAAGTTGTTCGAGGGGGGGCTGCAAAATGATTGTTGTTGTACTAATACTTATTGTTACAATGTTCCTCGGTGTTCCTATTGCTTTCTCATTGGCAGGTGCCTCAATTGTAGGATTCCTAATTTCTGGAACAAGCCTCATGGTACTTGGACAGCAACTTACCATGGGAATTGCGAAGTATTCCTTATTACCCTTACCCTTTTTTATTTTTTCTGGTTACCTGATGGGCCAGGGTGGAATTTCAAGAAGACTTATTAAAGTAGTACAAGCCTATACCGGACATAGAACAGGTGGTGTGGCAATGGTTACCATCATTTCCTGTATGATTTTCGCTGCGGTATCTGGATCAAGTTCTGCAACCACTGCTGCAATCGGTTCAATCCTGATTCCAGCAATGCTTGAAAGAAAATATGATCGGGCTTTTGCGGGTTCTGTCACTGCAGTTTCGGCTGAGCTTGGTATGATTATTCCACCAAGCATTTCCATGATTATCTATGGTGTAATAACTGAAACATCAATAGCGAAATTGTTCATGGCGGGGTTTTTGCCTGGTATTTTCATTGGCATCACTCTGATAATTGTCTCCTATGTACTTTGTAGGAAAAAAGGCTATTCGGGGTCTGAAAAGGCAAGTAAAGAGGAAAAGCATAATGCATTAAAAGACTCATGGCTTGCTCTTCTTATGCCAGTAGTGGTCCTCGGTGGTATCTATACAGGAATTTTTACTGCAACCGAATCTTCTGTAGTAGCCGTAGTGTATGCAATTATCGTTGGTACATTCGTCTACAAAGAAATTAGCTGGGAGAAGTTCAAGAAATCAGCAATCGATACCCTTACAACTTCAGGAATGATTATGATGGTGATTGCCTGTGCAACCGCATTCTCTTTCCTTCTGACGAGAGAACAGATACCTCAAAATGTGGCAATAGCATTCAGTACCATTGCACCGAACTCTGCAGTTTTCCTCATACTGACGATTCTTCTGCTCACTTTGACTGGAATGTTTTTCGATTCTACATCTGCAGTAACTGTACTTGCAGGAATCCTTACCCCTGTTGCTATCGCTTTTGGAATTAACCCAATTCATTTTGGAGTAATCATGATTGTCAATATGGCGATAGGGTGCGTAACGCCTCCTGTGGGAGTAAATCTATTTGTTGCTTGTAAGTTAGGGGATATTCAGATGGAGAAAATGTTTAAGGAACTGATTCCCTTCTGGATAGTAATACTACTCGACCTAATTGTGATTGCATTCGTGCCGCAATTGAGTCTCTTTTTACCAAGTCTAATGCATTAAGCATAAATAAGGAGAAATTCATGAAAAAGATTCTAATTATGGTACTAGTAGCACTAGTAGCCACGGTCGGTGTGTTTGCAAGTGGTGCGTCAGAAAGTGGAACTGCTGCAGCACCTAAGAAAGTTGTAGTTGCTCATACCGGCAATGAAAGAACTACGTATCAGACAGGAATGTTAGCATTCAAATCGGAATTGGAGAGCCTTACAAATGGAAGATTCGTCTGTGAAATTTATCCTGCTACTCTTGGTGGCGATAAGGTTCTCATGGAAGGGCTTCAGATCGGGACTGTCGATTTTGCAGAGGTTAATACTTCTGTTGTAACAAGCATTGTTCCCGAGCTGTCAGTTTTGGACCTTCCCTACTTATTCGCTAGCAGTGAACATGTTTACAAAGTTCTTGATGGTGAGATTGGTGCCCAGATGCTCGCGCTCGTTCAGGCGAAAGCAGGAATTGTTCCCGTAGCATATTGGGAAAATGGGTTTAGGTATTTTACGAATGATGTAAGGCCAATCACAAAACCTGATGATCTGAAAGGCATCAAAATGCGCAGCATGCAAAGTGCAACCCATCTTGCGTCTTATAGATTGTGGGGTGCTGATGCTACTCCGATGAGTATCTCTGAAATGATCACTGCTATGCAGCAGGGAGTAATTCAAGGGCATGACAACAACGCTGACACTGTTGTTGCAAATAGCATGTGGGAATACCAAGATTACTTCTCTGAAAGTGGGCACTTTTATGGAAGTAAGGTGCTTGCCTTCAGCCCGAGTTTCTGGAAATCCCTTTCCTCAGAAGACCAGAAGTTATTTGTTCAAGCGGTCAACTATGCGAGAGATATACAGAGAAAGGAAGTGTCTGTCAGGTTTGAGAAATCAATTCAGACGCTGCAGGAGAATGGCATGAATGTAACAAGGAAGAAGGATATCGATACAGATGCTTTCATCAAATCAGTTCAGCCGGTTTGGGATGAGTATAAAAATAAATATGGCGATGAATTAATTAAAAAGATTGAGAGTGCTCGTTAAGCGCAAGGAGATGGTAGATGAGAAAGTATAATATCGCGTTGCTCCCAGGAGATGGCGTTGGCCCTGAAGTAGTGAAAGAAGGAGAAAAAGTCCTTCGAGCAGTCTCAAAGGTAGTGGGACTTGACCTTGATTATCAGGAATACTATGTAGGGAACCAAAGATATCTTGAACATGGAGAGGTTCTGCCGGAACAAACGTTCCAGGATTGTAAGGCTGCTGATGCAATTCTCATGGGTGCAATTGGACTTCCTCGAGCAGGCATGAAACCGGTAACCGACAAATATGGAACAGAAGTCACTGGGCATCTTATGTTCAAGCTCAGATTTGACCTAGACCTTTTTGCAGGGGTTCGACCGATTAAATCGTTTCCCGGTGTTCCTTCCGCACTTGCAGGAAAGGATAGAAAAATAGATTTGATTATTCTGAGAGAGAGTACTGAGGGGTTGTTTTCCTCATACGGAGGAGGAGGAGTAGTCAATGATGCATGTGCCTACGATACTCAGATCATAACCAGAAAAGGAACTGAGCGAGCTGCTCGATACTGCTTTGAGCTCGCTATAGGAAGGAATGGCAGACCTGTTGATGGGAAAAGACTGGTAACCTGTACGCATAAGGGAAATGTATTCAGATCATTCGCTTACATGACTAAAGTATTCAATGAAGTGGCAGAAGAGTATAAAGAAAGCGTTGATTCAGAACTTTGTATGATTGACGCACTTACATTGCTGATGACGCAACGGCCTGAGAACTACGACATTATTCTTGCAGAGAATATGCATGGGGATATTATCTCTGACATGGCTGCAGCTTATGTTGGCGGAATGGGTATGGCTCCGAGTGGTGACATTGGGTTTGAACACGGATTATTTCAACCTTCACATGGAAGCGCTCCTACTATTGCGGGTAAGGGATTGGCCAATCCTACTGGTACGATTTTGTCAGCAAAAATGATGCTTGATTGGTTAGGCCGAAAGCATGAAGATGCAGCACTCACCAAAGCTGCGCAATTGATTGATGATGCCGTGTACCAAACCTTCCTTGAAGGGGTGAGGACATCAGATGTTGCAGGTACTGCTTCTACGTCAATGTTTGGCGATACAGTAGTAAAGCACATAATGAAATAAGCATATTGCCGACCTTCGAAAGAGGGTCGGCAATCATTTCTAGGATATGATTATGATAAAAAGCGTTCTCGACCATTGTGCAGTGATGATACAAGACATTGAATTTGGAATTAATCTTTGTGAAACAGTATTTGGTATGACCGTGAGAAAGACTGAGATGAAAGAGGATAGAATCTTTCAGATTTGGTTTGATCAAGGAATCCAACTCACCAGAAGTGATTTCCCAGGAGTGCCGGGACATGAAATTGTGAATCATATTGGGATTCGGGTGGATGATGTAGAGAAGTGCCTCTCGTTGGCTAGCAAGTATGGTGCGAAGTCTCTCGAAAAAGGATTAAACTGGCTTGTATTCCCCTTTGGACTTTGTATAGAAGTACTTCCCATGGAGAAGCATGTATGAACAGGATAGCTTTGATCCATACCGTACCAACCGTGTATTTGTCATTTGCAAATGGACTCAAGGAATTGCTTCCTGATACGAAAATTACCAATATGCTCGATGATTTTCTCGCAAGTGATGCAGAAGTACGCGGCTATTTTTCAAAAGAGAATCAAAGACGGTTGTATAGTTTTTTAGATGCGGCAGAAAAAACTCATCCGGATGTAATCGCTGTGACATGCTCAACCCTATCCCCGTATGTTGTGGCTGCAAGGGCTTTATATGATATTCCACTCGTGACTATTGATGAATTGATGATTTGTGAATCTGTTCGGATAGGGACTTCGATGTTGATTGTCTCAACTGCAGAAAGTACTGTTATCCCAACAAAAAACAAATTATTGGATGAAGCCGTAAGGCAGAAAAAACATATTCTTATCGATAATATTGTGTGTAATGAAGCATATGTCGCAATAAAGAATCGCGATACAGAAAGGCATGATAAACATGTCCTTAAAGCAATACATGAAATACAAAAAAACTACGATGTGATTATTCTTGCTCAAGCTTCCATGGCACATCTCGAACAACAGGTACGTGCAATTACTTCAAGTATTGTAGTCAGTAGTCCACGGTTCTGTATCCAGAATATCATGGCTGTATTGAAAACATGTCAATAAGTCTTTATGATTTATGAATCAAGACAAGGTGGAAATAGTTCAATATGGATGATACCTCACGAAAAGTATGTGATCAAGCGTATGCAAATATTAAGAAAAAGATTCTGGATTTCGAATATAAACCGGGTGAGAGCATCGCTGAAACCACATTATCCGCGAGCTTAGGTATTAGTCGGACACCGATACGAGAAGCTTTGAGACGTCTCGAACAAGATGGACTTTTAGAAAATAAGAATGGACGGAAAAAAGTTACAATCATCACAGTTGATGACTTGCAGCAAATATTTGAACTGAAAATTGCTATTGAAGGCATGGTAATGAGAAACTGTGCAGAAACTCGCACAGAAAAAGATATTTCCAAATTGAGAAAAGCCATTAAACAAATGACTGATCTTGAAGATAAAGCAAGAAATGGATTCACGAAAAATTTATTTAATGAGTGGGGTGAGGTAAATGCCGCCTTCCATTCACTTACGTATAAGATTGCCAATAATTCCAGAGCTGAAGCAATTATCAATAATCTCAATATGCAATGGCATCGTTGGCGCGTTGGTATTACTGCAATGGAATGGAGACTGGAACGAAATATCAGTGAGCATATCCAGTTTTGTGAGGCAATTATTGAGGGAGATGGAGGGAAAGCTTTTCAGCTTATGGAAAAACACACAAAAGACTTGTTTAATACTGTTGTCAATATTATTAAAACATTCTCTCTGGATTAGGCCTGAACGTATATTTTTGTCCAATTGATCAAAAAGTCAGAAAACGGCTTTCTGAGAGACTGGGCTTTTTGTTATCTAGACCCACTCAAAGTTTTAACTTATGGCTATTAAACAGATTTGACACTTTTGACTTTATATCGATACTGCGATATCTTGTCAGTACAGATTATGCCCCGGTTTTTTGCAAATCCGGGGTATTTCATACCTAACCGATAGACACTTTTTGGAGGGATAGATGAAAACGAATCAACTTGCAGATGCAATCCGTATATTAAGTATGGATGGTGTGCAGAAAGCAAACTCTGGACACCCCGGAGCCCCAATGGGAATGGCCGATATCGCCGAGGTTCTGTGGCGCAAAATTATGGCACACAACCCCAAGAATCCTCAGTGGGCTAACCGTGACCGCTTTGTCCTTTCCAATGGTCACGCTTCCATGTTGCTCTATTCTCTGCTTCATTTGAGCGGCTATGACTTGGGTTTGGATGACCTGAAGCAGTTCAGACAGCTTCACAGCCGAACAGCCGGTCACCCTGAATATAAACTGACTCCGGGTGTTGAGACCACTACCGGACCCCTTGGACAGGGCCTTGCCAATGCTGTTGGTATGGCTTTGGCAGAAAAAATGCTTGCTGCCCAGTTCAACAAAGAAGGCTTTCCTGTTGTAAACCACTATACCTACACCTTCCTTGGTGACGGATGTCTTATGGAAGGTATCAGCCATGAGGCTGCTTCCCTTGCTGGAACCTGGAAGCTTGGAAAGCTTATTGCTATCTACGACAACAATGGCATCTCCATCGATGGCGAAGTAAAAGGTTGGTTGACCGACGACACTGCCAAGCGCTTTGAAGCATACGGATGGCAGGTGTTCAAAGACATCAACGGTCATGACTCCGATGCAATCCAGAAAGTTATTTCTGCTGCCAGATATGAGACCTCCAAGCCCACGCTGATCATGTGCAAGACCACCATCGGCTACGGCTCCCCCAACAAGGGTGGAAAGGAATCGTGTCACGGTGCACCCCTTGGCTCCGATGAAGTTACTCTTGCCCGCAAGCAGCTCGGCTGGGAATACGACGAGCCGTTCTTCGTTCCCGAGGAAATCTACAAGGCATGGGATCAGACAGAACGGGGTGGTAAGCTTGAGCACAAGTGGAACGATCTCTTTGCTTCCTACGAGAAGGCTTATCCTGCTGAAGCTGCTGAACTGAAGAGAAGACTCAATGGTCAGTTCCCTGCCGATTGGGAAGCTTCTTTCGACGCAGTGGTGAAGCAGTGGCAAGCTGATAAAGTAAAGGTAGCAAGCCGCAAGGCAAGCCAAATGACCTTGGATGTATTGGGCAAGTTGTTTCCCGAGCTCACCGGCGGTTCGGCTGACCTCTCTCCCTCCAACCTTACCCAGTGGAAGGGTGTACAGGACTTTGATGTAACAACCGGCAAAGGCACATACCTGCGCTTTGGTGTTCGTGAGTTTGGTATGACTGCCGTTCTCAACGGCATGGCCCTTCACGGTGGCTTCCTTACCTACGGTGCAACCTTCTTGATGTTCATGGAATATGCCCGCAATGCGCTTCGCATGTCCGCTCTCATGGGACTGCGCAACGTCATGGTATTCACCCATGATTCCATCGGCCTGGGCGAGGATGGTCCCACCCACCAGCCGGTCGAACAGATTGCAAGTCTGCGCATGACTCCGAACATGACTACCTGGAGACCCTGTGATGCCGTTGAGACCGCCTGCGCTTGGAAGAGTGCAGTCAAGCGGACCGATGGCCCGACAGCCCTGTTGCTCAGCCGCCAGAATCTGGCTCCGCAGGAGAGAACGGAAACCCAGCTCGCTCAGATTTCCAAGGGAGCTTATACTCTCTATGAGTCTGCAGCAAAGCCGCAGGTGATTCTCATCGGAACCGGTAGTGAAGTATCACTCGCCCTGGAAGCAGGCAAGAAACTTGCTTCCGAAGGCAAAGCTGTTCGTGTAGTCTCCATGCCCTCTCCTGAAGTCTTTGAGAGGCAGGATGCAGCCTACAAGGAAGCCGTACTTCCAGCTTCTGTGAAAGCACGCGTTGCAGTCGAAGCTGCCTGGACTGATTTCTGGTACAAGTATGTCGGTCTTGATGGCAAGGTCATCGGTATGCACAGCTTTGGTGAGTCCGGTCCTGCTGAGAAGCTCTATGAGTTCTTCGGCATTACCGCTGTTAAGGTGTACGAAGCTGCAGCATCACTGCTGTAGGTAATACTCTCTCTAGTTTATTCAGCCCGCTTTCCTTTGGGGAGGCGGGCTTTTCTGTACTTAGCAGGTATGAACATGCATACAACACCCCCGCGTGAGCGGGGAAAACGTTTTAACTTCCCTCCATTGTACTAGTCAATAAGAAACACCCCCGCGTGAGCGGGGAAAACTCCCAATACTTGGAACAGAAACACGATCTTTTCGAAACACCCCCGCGTGAGCGGGGAAAACACTGATGTTATTCTATCACTGGTTCAAATACGGTGTTTTTTTTGGGCTATTACCTTTCCTACTCTGCTTTATTTAAAAATCAATGGTGCAGTGCTAATGAAGCGACGCTTTATGTAAGTTCTCTACTGATAATTGCTTTGGTTGACACCCGCTAGTTTCTTGAAAAATACTATCATGAGCATTGTACCTTGCTTTCTTTGCAGATAAAGGGAAAACTAACGCAGATTGGTTCTCAATGTAGAAATATCCGGCAATTATCCTGATTGCGTTCTGTACCTAAGTAAGCCGATTAAAAATTTGCAAGGAATATTTCCTTATGACCTTGTTCTCCCTCTTTTGATCTGTACCATGCCGTTTTTTAATCTTCCCCAGGATCCTCCTTGTTGATAGAACTACTTACATAGTACAATAAAGAAGGCGGAGGCTTATGCGATGGACTACTATGACAAGCATGCTGATAGCTATATCAGTACTACCGTCTCGGTGGATATGAGCATGCAATACTCGATGTTTCTTCCCTATCTTGTAGAAGGTTCCTCCATTTTGGATGCCGGCTGCGGGAGCGGGCGTGACAGTCTTGAGTTTCTGAAGAGAGGGTACTCGGTTGAAGCCTTCGACAATAGTATTGCGATGGTTGAGCATGCACGAAACCTCACCGGTTTGGATGTTCGACGGCTCTCCTTTCAAGAAATGGACTATGAAGGAGCCTTCGATGGTATTTGGGCTTGTGCTTCGCTCTTGCATGTACCCAATACTGAGTTACCTTCTGTGTTTGTCCTTCTGCACCGGGCTCTTAAACCGCAGGGCTTGCTTTACTGTTCCTTCAAGGACCGTGAAGCTGACTTCTCCCAAGAAGGAAGAAGTTTTTCCTGTTTTACGTCTGATGGCTTCAAATCTCTTCTTTCTGAGCTCTCCCTCTTTGAGCTTATTGAGCTTAAAAACTCCCAGGATATGAGAGTGGGAAGGGAAGATGAAAGGTGGTTGAATCTA
Organism: Sphaerochaeta globosa str. Buddy; assembly: GCF_000190435.1. Taxonomy (NCBI): domain Bacteria; kingdom Pseudomonadati; phylum Spirochaetota; class Spirochaetia; order Spirochaetales; family Sphaerochaetaceae; genus Sphaerochaeta; species Sphaerochaeta globosa. The sequence goes on along the minus strand of NC_015152.1, from coordinate 2,891,385 downwards.
CTTTTACGTAAGAAATAATACAAAGATGAAAGGGTTATTCGCTGTTTCTGGTGGGTAAGACTCAATTGGGTATTCATGAATAGAGGGTAATTTGCTATGTTTAGAGCAAGGAGCAAAGCAGATGATCGATCCGCATATTCAGAAACTTTTCAGCCTCGGATTGGGCCTTGAGGAACCTTGGCGCATCACTTCACTGGAGATGGTTCCGTCCGAGAAGCAGCCAACGCTGTTGGAACTCCACATACGGATCGATTTTGAGGAAGGGTCGAGTTTCCCGTGTCCAGGCTTCGACCAGGGCTGCAAGGTCCACGACACACGGGAGAGAACCTGGAGGCATCTTAATTTCTTCCAGTATCGCTGCTACATCACGGCGAGGGTTCCCAGGATCATCACGCCCGACGGCAAGGTGAGGACCGTCCCGGTGCCCTGGGCAAGAAGCGGCAGCGGCTTCACCTTGATGATGGAGGGGGTGATACTCACCCTGGTGAAGCATATGCCGGTCAGGACGGTTGCCCGGGAGATCGGGGAGCACGACACCAAGCTGTGGCGCCTGATCGATTACCATGTGGGGGAGGCCCTCAAGGACCAGGACTTCTCGGATGTCAGTGCGATAGGGGTGGACGAGTACAGCCACAAGGGTCACAACTACATCACGGTATTCCTCTCCCATCCCGATGTCGTCACCGATGAGGCTGGAAGGCGCAGGCAGGCGGGGAAAGCGAGGGTACTCTTTGTGACGGAAGGAAAAGACAAGGATGCCGTGAAACGTTTTCTTGAGCGTTTCAAGGAGAAGGACGGAAAACCCGGGCAGGTGAAGGTTGCCACCAGCGACATGATCCACGGCTACCGCAGCGTCCTGGGGGAGAGCTTTCCCGAGGCCGTCGTCACCGTGGACAAGTTCCATGTGGTCAAGAATTGTTCGGATGCGGTGGACAATACCAGGAAACGGGAAATGCGCAGCAAGAACGCCGCAAAGACAAAGGACCTGAAAGAGACGCGGTACATCTGGCTGAAGAACCCCGACAACCTCACCGACAGGCAGCGGGAGCGGCTCGGCCAACTGCTCCAGGTCGAATATCTGGATACGGTCCAGGCCTACAGCTGCCGTCTTGAGCTGCAGGATTTCTATGAGACCCACAAGGCCTATGACGAGGACATGGTGTCTGACTTTGAGCGGCTGGCCATCAGATTCGCCAACTCGGCGGTCATGGAAATCCGCAAGTTTGCACAGTGCCTGACCAGGAATGCGGTGGAGATTCTCAACTACTTCCAGACCCTGAGGACCAATGCAATCCTGGAGGGGTTCAACTCGAAGATAAGCATCATCAAGAGCCGTGCGAGAGGCTTCAGGAACATGAGGAACTTCATGAATATGATCTACTTCGTCTGTGGAGAATTGTCCCTTCCCCTGCAGCCAATCATGTAGAGCTACCCACTATAAACAGCGAAAGGCCGATGAAAGTTGGATATATATAAACATGATAAAAAGATACAAATCCTTCCCCCATTGCAACACACCCATATGTACATTACTATTAAGGAGTCGATAGCAAGTATCGGTAGGCTAAGGGAGAAAAGTCTTTGCTCAGTACATCGTTGTTTGCCATGCTTTTCATCACCGTATGTATTGTCTCCCTGGTAAGCGGAATTCTGGTTGTACAGAATGACCGAAAATCAGCTGTTCACCAAGCGTTCTTTGCTTTGGTAGTCTCGCTCATTCTCTGGACGCTTGGATTAACCATGTCCACCATCGCTTCCTCGGAGTCTATTGCACAATGGGGGTATCGCATCTCCGCCTTTGGATGGGGAAACCTCTATGCAATTCTTCTTCTGTTTATTCTTCGCCTCACAAACAGGCCCTATCGCAACTATTACCTGCTGTTTATCCCCACCGTATTGATGATACTGGTCTTCGGACTTCCCCTAGGCCTCTATACCTACGACTTGAAATTCACCCGCTTTGGGTATGCTCTTTCTACTGTCGATACCTTCTGGGATTACATCTTCTATGCCTACTATATTGGGTACACGATTGCGAGTGTCTATCTCCTGTTCAGCTGGAAAACAACGCGGGAACAGAAACAGAGAAAACAGATTTTATACTCGCTGGTCATTGCCTTTCTTGTCGGTTCAGTAACCGACGTGCTTCTGCCTGCACTCGGTTTTGAATTGCCTCAACTTGGACCGATCATTCTTGTCGTGCCTATAGTTCTCTTTTCCCAAGCGTTGCGAAGCAGAAACCCCGTGGTTGTAGGATTGGACTCCAATTCTCGTTATACCATCACCTTTATCGGAGTAGCCCTGTATGTACTCTTATCAGTAGTACAGGTCCGGTTGGCAGTAGATGCAAGCCTGCTTGGCTTGTTCAACCTCCAAGAGTCGACCTTTAGGGGTATCATCACCCAGATGCAGATGTTTATATCCATCTATCTCGTCCTACGCGCAAAGAGAACCGGCGTTATTGCGGCGCTTCTGGTAAACGGTGCAAATCTTGTTTCCTCCTTGCTATTTCTCCTGAGAACAAACTCCGCGGCTCCCATTCCAGGCATTATCTCCTATATCGGAGTGTTGTTGCTCGTCTATCTCATCATGGAATATGAGCAACGCTCTGAATGGTACATCTCCCACATGGACTCCCAACGTGTTGAACTTGAGCAATCACAGGAAAAGCTCTATACCATGGCTTTTTATGACTCACTTACCAATCTCCCCAATCGAGACTATTTCATTGAGCAAGTTGATCTGGCGATTGCTCAGTCATCAAAAAATGGGCAGTTGATCGGACTTCTCTTTCTCGATTTTGATTCCTTCAAATCCATCAACGACACCGCCGGGCATGCCACCGGTGATTTGGTACTGAAGAAAATTGCCCATGTGCTTGCATCAGTCTTGGACAAGGATGATGTGATAGCCCGATTTGGCGGCGATGAATTCCTTATGCAAATAAAAAGGCGAAAGGAAACTGATATCCTGCAGGTGACCAGACAGATCATGAAGGCGCTCAAGCATCCTATTGTCATCGAAACTGAGGAATACTTTCTTCCCGCCAGCATCGGAGTTTCGATGTATCCGACTGATGGCAACGACGCCGAAACCCTGATCATGAATGCCGATATTGCCATGTACTCTGCCAAGGCGAAGGGAAAGAATCAGGTAGTATATTGCGACGAGGAAATGAAGGAGCAGACAACAAAGAGGCTGCGACTGACAAACAGCCTCTATAGGGCCCTTGATAAAGGCGAATTGTATGTTATGTACCAACCCCAGGTAGACACAAAAACCCGCAAGGTCTGTGGGTTTGAAGCCCTCGTGCGTTGGAACAACCCAGAGTACGGCCTGATTCCTCCCTTGAGTTTCATTCCTCTCGCCGAGCAAACCGGCCTCATCCGCCCCATCGGTTTGTTTGTTCTTGAAGAAGCCTGCAATCAGCTTGTTTCCTTTACGAGTCAGTTTACGGAAAGGCTGACCATGTCGGTCAATCTCTCCCTGATACAACTAAAGGATTCCCGTATTGTAGAGAAAATCCAGGAAATACTGGTTCGCACGGATGTTGATGTCTCTTGCGTGCAAATAGAGATTACCGAGAGTGCCAACTTCTTGGACGAACCGATTCTGCTGCAGCGCCTGATTGAATTGAAAGAACTTGGTCTTTCAATAGCCATTGACGACTTTGGAACCGGACACTCGTCCTTCAGTAGACTGAAGACCTATCCCATTGATCAGCTGAAAATCGATATTGAATTCGTACGGGGCATCAGCACCGGCTCAGAGAAGGATATGGCCCTTATCAAGAGCATTATCCAGATAGCAAAGAATCTGGGAATTGAAGCCCTTGCTGAAGGCGTGGAGACCGAGGAGCAACTGCAGTATCTCAGTGAACACGATTGTGACAAGCTGCAGGGTTATTACTTCTCCAAGCCCCTGGAGGTTGAGGCTATTATCCAGAAAAATATGCTGACACCCCGGAACTAGGATCTCTGCTACAACGTTACATGAAACAAGCGCAACACCCACACAAGAGCGCCGTACAGGACTATGGTTGCTGAAACCGATATGCCCAGGCTCGCCCAGAAATGCAGACCTTTGGAAAGCAGGGCAGGGAAGAGCAAAAAGAATGCCAGAGAAGGCAGTACGAGCCAGAAAATCGAACGGGAAAGATCGGCAATCGCCTGTGTTTCCGTCTTTTCCAGGTACATCCAAATCAAGGCAAGCAAGGATGTAAGCGGCAACGAAGCGATGAGTGCCCCAACGAAAGAACTTCGTTTGGCAATCTCACTGACAGCAACGATCAGGGATGCAGAGAGGGTTAGTTTGACAAGGTAGTAGAACACAGCGGCCTCCGATACGTTCTTTATATCCTGTTTGTGAACCGGATGCTAGAAGTTTGACATTTCGAATCTGTCGACATGATTGCCGTATTCTCGCCTTGTGGGCACACAAAACCAGTTCTAGAATAGAACTAGATTACCTTGTGTGATCCAAAAGGAGAAAACTATGAAGAAAGCATTGGTGTTACTCGCCGCAATTCTGCTGATCTCAACGATCAGCCTCTTCTCTGCAGCACAGCCTGAGGCAAAGCCTGTTTCGAATGAGCTGACTCTCTACTATTCCCACGCAGCTGACTGGACAGACCCCATTATCAAGGAATTCCAGGACAGAACTGGCATAAAAGTCAATCTTGTTGGTGCTGGAACTGGTGAACTGGTTTCCAGAATCCGTGCTGAGAAAGACAACCCACTCTCTGACGTACTTTGGGGTGGTGGTTCTGACTCCTATCAAGTTATTGTTGAACTCCTCGAGCCATATTCCCATGCGCACATGGACAAGGTTCTGCCCGTTACCCGAGACCCGGGTAATCGCTGGCATGGTACTACCATCGACCCGATGGTAATAATCTATAATCCAAAGCTGGTGGCTGAAGCCGATGCTCCCAAGGGTTGGGCTGACCTACTTAATCCCAAATTCAAAGGAAGAATTGCTCATGCCGATCCGGCCCGTTCAGGCTCTTCCTTCATGGCTCTTATCATCCAGTTGCTCTCTATGGGAGGAGACAATGAAGTTGGTTGGACCTACATGAAAAACTTTGTTACCAACCTTGACGGTAAGTTGCTCGGTTCTTCATCGGGCACTTTCAAAGGCGTTGCTGACGGTGAATATGCTGTGGGAATCACCTATGAGGAAGCCGCTCTCAAGTATGAGAGAGCTGGTGCAAACCTTAAAGTTGTCTATCCCGTAGAAGGCTCTTCCAAGGTTCCCAGTCCTATTGCTATCGTAAAGGGTGCAAAGAACCTAGAGAACGCCCAAAAGTTTGTTGACTTCATCCTTAGTAAGGATGTCCAGGTTCTAATGGGAAATCTCAATCGTCGTACTGTACGTACCGACATCGAGTTGCCCTCCATCATGATTCCAAACGACAAACTCGGCGATATTCCTTACGACACGGTTTGGGTCGGCCAGAACAAGGACCGCATCATGAACCAGTGGAAGAATTTGATTGTAGGTCGCTAATGCCTATCTCTTGCCAGGCTTCAGTCAGAAGCCTGGCACACTTTCTAAAGGAGCTTTACATCATGAGCCAGCCATTATTCATTGAAGAAGTCACCAAACGCTATGGGGACTTTACTGCCATAGACAGAGTCAGCATCGCTATTAAAAAAGGCGAGTTCTTTACCCTGCTCGGACCATCGGGTTGCGGCAAGACGACGTTGCTCAGGATGATTGCAGGTTTTAATAGCATAGAGGCTGGTACAATACGTTTTGGGGAAACGGTAATCAACTCGATTCCCGCATACAAACGAAATGCAGGCATGGTGTTCCAGAACTATGCCATTTTCCCCCATCTCTCGGTCTTTGACAACGTAGCGTACGGTCTGAAAGCCCGCGGCTACACAAAAGAGAATATCGAGAAGGACGTAGAAGAGGTCTTGGGTTTGGTGAAAATGAGCGAGTACAAGGATCGTCAGCCCTCACAGCTCTCCGGAGGGCAACAGCAGCGCATCGCTCTTGCTCGTGCCATTGTGATAAAGCCTGACGTATTGTTGATGGACGAGCCGCTCTCCAACCTTGATGCCAAATTGCGCATTGAGATGCGCTCGGTCATCAAGAAAATTCAGCAGAATCTGAATATCACCACCGTTTATGTTACTCACGATCAGGAAGAAGCCTTGGCGATGAGTGACCGCATCGCTGTCATGAACTTAGGTACCGTTCAACAAATCGACAAACCCTTGGAAATCTACACCCGTCCACAGAATACCTTTGTCTCCAACTTCATCGGCATCTCTAGCTTCATTCCGTGTACAGTAGTCGGAAACGCTGTCTCACTGCTTGGGCATACCTTCGCGATAAAGCTTAAGAAACAGCACACAGGAGAGGCAATATTGGCTGTTCGCCCCGAAGAGGCGAGTCTGTCGATTACCGACAACGGCGGCATCCCTGGTAGAATACAATTTGCCACCTTCCTAGGTGATTTCATCAACTACGAAGTCGAATTGGGTGGTGAGCGTGTAATCCAAGTCAACGAATACTTGAAGGAGGGTTTGGCCATCAAGCAAGCAGGAGACGTGGTGTATGTCTCCTTTGACCACAAGAGTGTGAACCTCTTCACTTCCGATGGAAAGGAGAGTCTGGTATGAGAGAGCCTAACTGGATGCAGAAAGGTCTGAATAGATTCGGCTTCTGGGGCTTTGTCATTCTTTCAGCCTTTGGCTTGGCAATTTTCTTCTTGGTCTACCCTCTGGTCGGAATGCTCTCTCGCAGTTTCCTCGCCAACGATACAGGAAAGCTGTCACTGGTGAATTATGTCGACTTCTTCCGCCTTCCCTATTATTTCAACACTTTAAAACACAGCTTTGCTGTTTCCATTACCACTACAATCTTTGCGATACTACTGGGAGTCCCAATGGGATATGTAGTTGCCCGCTTCAATATCCCAGGCAAAAAGATTCTCAATGCCATGGTTATCATAAGCCTGCTTTCACCTCCTTTCATTGGAGCCTACTCGTGGATTATGTTGCTGGGTCGAAATGGTTTTATCACAAACCTAGTACGGCATATTGGTATTGAGATTCCTACCATCTATGGGTTTCGCGGTCTGATTCTTGTTTTTACCCTTAAGTTGTTTCCCTTTATTTATATGTATGTCCAAGGGGCGCTACAGACGTTCGACAGCTCTCTCGAGGAAGCAGCTGAGAACTTAGGTGTTCACGGACTGAAGAAGCTTCTGACGGTTACGTTTCCCTTAATCATGCCCACAATCACAGCCGGAGCGGTAGTAGTATTTATGACAAGTCTGGCAGATTTAGGGACTCCGATGCTCATCGGAGAGGGTTATAAGGTTCTTCCTGTTCTTGTTTATGAGGAATATATGAGTGAAATCGGCGGCAATGCAACTATGGCGAGCACGCTGAGCGTAATTATTAAAAATCCGTATTTGCACACGGGAGCTGACCAGTGAATAGGAAGGGACGCCGAATCATGGTAGAATATCCATGAATCCGGCGGAGAGGCTGCATTTGGAGCGTGGTGGCCCTTGATGCAGCTTCAAAGCTTGGTTCTTCAAGAGGCCACCACCTATGAAACCAGATCAGCACAGCACATCCCGGCGTTCCACGCCCTGGGATGAACAAGGAGACATCACTCCTTCCCAGGCTTTCATCAAGCAGCATCATGAGCGTCATTACCATGAGCGGCACCATGCCTTAGCCGAAACAAATGAAGCCGAGTTCCTCAACAGCAAGATTCCTTTTGGTTGCAGGCTGTGCGGATCCAGTGACATTAAGAAGGCCGGACTGTCGGCAAATGGTGTGCAGATGTACCGATGCAATGCCTGCTACAGGAAATTCACCGTGCTTACTGAAACGGTCTTCGACGGGCACAAGATACCAATCAGCGAATGGATAGAGTATCTGTACAACTTGTTTTCCTATGTAAGCCTGCGTGCGGACTCATGGAACAACAAGAACGCCATAACCACGTCCCGATTCTGGCTTGAGAAGGTATTCCTCCTTGTCCAGGAATACCAGGAGGGCATCGTCCTCGAGGGTGAGGTGACCCTTGATGAGACCTTCTATTCCGTACGCACCTCGGATCTGGTCATGCAGGAAGGAAAGAAGCTGAGAGGCATATCGAGAAACCAGATCTGCATCGGCGTCGCCTGCGACTCCCATCATGTTTTCTGCACATTGGAGGGATACGGAAAGCCAACCCAGAGAAAGGCGTACGAATCCTTCAAGGATCACATCAGGCCTGGTTCGGTGCTCATCCATGACAAGGAAGGCTCCCACAGAAAGCTTGTTGAGGGACTTGGCCTTCAAAGCAGGGCCTACCAGTCGGCAGAGCTTAAGAAGCTCCAAGACAAGGAAAACCCGATGGAACGCGTCAACAGAATCCATTTCTATCTGAAGAGGTTCTTTCTTGCCCATTCCAGCTTCGACAGGGACTCGATTGAAGGCTTCATCAACCTCTTCTCATTCGTGATGAATCCTCCTAAGGAAAAGCTTGAAAAAGTGGATATTTTGATCAATTTGGGAATTGAGTGCTCCCGAAACATCTCATATCGGGAGCTGTTTCTCAAGAAGAAAGCGAATTCTGAAGGTTTCTAGCTCCCGTGTGCAAATACGGATTTTAATTATTATTCTCTTTTCCCTTTCCGTTCTGCTCCTACAGAAAATTTCCATCGGCAAGCGCTCCTATTCCATGTCTGGCCTTCGTCCGCCAGCGGTGAAAAAACTCAAGAAGCTGCCTTTTATTCTGCTGACCATCCTTTGTTACTTCATTGCACTATGTGCCTTAGCACCTCAGATAACGACGATGGTTACGTCCTTCATAAAAACCCGAGGGCCTCTTTTTGTTTCCGGTTTTAGTTTGGAGAGCTATCGTTCTGTTTGGTTCAAGCTATCGGCGAACATAGCAAGAACGTTCCTCTATTCCACTATCGCTATGGTATTCATGATTGTCATCGGGATGTTCACCTCCTATGTCATTGTCAGACGCAAATCGAACTTAACCAACATTCTGGACTTCGTGCTCATGTCACCGTATGTCATTCCTGGTTCTGTATTGGGCATAATCTTGGTTATGGCTTTCAACAAGCCGCCGCTTGTCCTCACCGGAACCGCTGCGATTTTAATCATCAGCTACACCATTCGCAAGATTCCCTACATCATCCGTTCAAGTACCGGCATTCTGTATCAATTGGATCTCAGTAGTGAAGAGGCTTCAATTAACCTTGGAGTTTCCCCAATGAAGACCTTCTTCAAGATTACTGCCATATTAATGCTTCCCGGGGTTCTCTCGGGAGCTATTCTCAGCTGGATTTCCACCATCAATGAATTGAGTTCTACCCTCATTCTTTACTCGGGCAGGACAGGAACCATCTCTGTGGCAATCTACACCGAGATTATGAAGGACGGGTACGGAACTGCAGCAGCGCTTGCCTCAATTCTTACATTTGCTACTATTATCAGCTTGCTGGTTTTCAACACTCTGACCAAGGGTAAAGGGAGCGTGGTATGACGGTATCTTGTTTCGAAGATCGTCTGAAAATCGCCTGTGGTGCAGCTAAAATGGCCGGTGAAATGATTCTTGCTTCCAACCTGACTGATATCGCCTTCCTGGTAAAAGGAAAGAGCGATGTGGTCACTCATCTGGACACTGCCAGCGAGCGTCTGATTCGCGATATAATCCATCACTCATTTCCTTTGGATAACTTCCTTGGTGAGGAAGAAGGCCTGATTGAGTATGGTAATGGAGGGACCTGGATAGTTGATCCCATAGACGGGACAAACAACCTTGTCCACGGTATCCCCGGCTATACCATCAGCATTGCCTACGAGGCTCAGGATTCACACCCGGTAATCGGCGTGGTGTTCTCTCCCCAAAGTAACGAACTCTTCTATGCCGCACAGGGCTGTGGAGCCTTCTTGAATAGTAAGGCGATTCACATCTCTTCGGTTGCTTCCATTGCCGATGCAGTGAGTATTGCACCTCCTCCCTTACGCGTTCCCTCTCTCATCCCTTCCCACTTGAAAATCTATGAACTTCTCTGCCGAGAGGGTGGGGATGTGCGTGACTTTGGTTCGGCAGCGCTTCATTTGTGCTATGTGGCCATGGGGCGTGTTGAGGCTTTTGTCGAGTTTAAGCTCAAGTATCATGATTATGCCGCAGGGAAGGTGTTGGTTGAGGAAGCCGGTGGCTGTTTTTCATCTCTGCACTGTGTCGACCACATGCCGTATCAGGATATTCTTGTCACTAACAAAGCGCTTTTCCCATGGTATACTAGGTTCATTCGAAATCTACTGGGAGAGCAGGCGTGCAACGACGAGTCAGAAAGTTCTTTTCACAGCTCCTGATTTCTTACCTGCTTATCGGCGTGCTGCCGTTGGTAATTATCGGTCCGCTGGCATACTCTCTTGTACGCAATATTCTGCTTGATCGGGTACGTTCAACAACTGTGGAAGTGAATGATCGTCTCTTTCTTCAACTGCAGGGACTGGTTGGTGACACCTTGACTGTATTGGATGCAATTGCCACCGACCAAACCTTTCTTCCTCTGTATGCTTCGCAAATTTCCCAAGAACAACAAACCAATCTTTATAATGCCCTTTTCCTGTTGCTTACTGCACGTCACCTCAAGCCTGCAGTCCATGTAGTATCACTTGATGGTCACGTACGTCTGAATTCTGTAGAAACACCCATCGAATATACCCAAGAGTCCTATCGTAACTGGGGTGTCCTTCGCAAAGCCTTTCTAACCCAAGGTGAGGCAGTGTTATATCTACACGCCTCTCAGGATAGTCTGGGACGAATATTCAGTCTTGCAAGACATGTCAAGCAAGCTTCCTTTGAGGGTTTCATTATTCTCGATATTGGATATGAGCAACTAAAGGATATTTTGGATACTCACTCTACCGCCCACTTTCCCTATGTGGCTATACTCGACGAGCATAAGACAAGCAGTCGGATACTCAACGGAATTTTTACTGATGAAGAGCTAGATTTTATACGTCAGAGCAGCCTAAGCATCCATACCCCTGTTTCCATCAACGACGGCCAGCGTTATCAATTCTCTATCCAGAATGATAGAGCTCTTGCGTTCTCGTTAGTTTCTCTTTATCCGTTGGCCCAGATTGATGAAATTACATCCATTGTGGCTACCATCAGCATATCGCTGGGAACACTCATGACACTCTTATGTTTTTATCTTGCCTATCGATACAGCCGAAAAGCATCCAAGCCGTTGGATGAGGTGGTTGCATGCTTGAAGCGTGTTAGCGAGGGAGACTTTTCTGCTCGAACGCACATCATCGGCAACGATGAATTTGGCGTGCTCGGTGAATCGGTGAACGAGATGGTAATGAACATGGAACGGCTGTTACTGACCAACCAGCAGAAGGAGCAGAGCCTCAGGACTGCCCAGATTAAGGCATTACAGGCCCAGACTAGGCCGCACTTTATTTTCAACTGTTTGGAGTTGGTCAAATGGTACATTCTGCTTAACCAAAGCGAGGAAGCTTCCGCCACAATTGTTGAGCTGGGTCTTTTGCTCAGGAGTACGCTCGATTTGGCCGAAGGTATGATCACTCTCGAAGAGGAACTGGCCATTGTTTCCCACTACCTAGCTTTGCAGCAACGAAGAATGGGCGAGCGTTTGTCAGTCGAGTGTGATATTGATTCAACGCTTAACTCACTCACGATTCCCCGCTTTCTTCTCCAGCCTCTCGTTGAGAATGCTCTTATGCATGGACTTGAGAAGAAACGGGGAAAAGGGAGGCTGACCATCGGTACAAAGCGCGAGGATGCTGCAATACTATTCACGATTTCCGATGACGGGGTCGGCATGGAGAGTGAGAGGGCAAAAGGCATGGCATCCTATCGTGAAATCATTGATGCAATGCAGGAGGGTACCGGGCTGCAGAATGTTCAGAGGCGACTTACGTTGAACTATGGCAGTGCTTGTGAATTCTTCATCAGATCCGATGTGGGCAAGGGAACTACCATTACGATTCGCATACAGCAAGAGGTACTGCAATGGAAGAAAGGTTGAAGGTATTGGTAGCTGAGGATGAGAATATACTGAGAAAGGGGCTAATTCTCACTACCGATTGGAAGGCTTTGGGCATGGTCGTCATCGCAGAGGCCGACAACGGTATCGATGCACAAGAACTAGCTCTTAAGCTAGAACCTGATATCCTAGTCACCGATATCGCCATGCCAGGCAAGGATGGTCTTGAGCTCATCGGCGTTTTATCTGATCAGCTTCCCGATTGTGAGTGCATTATCATCAGCGGCCATGCGCAATTTTCCTATGCCCAGAAAGCTCTCAGTCACGGGGTGAAGGGCTACATTCTTAAGCCCATAGATCCCAAAGAGCTGGCAGCGGTACTCACCAAGGCCGCCAAAGAGATTCACAGCCGCAAACAGGAACGGGAAAAAGACCTTGAATTGGAGCAGCTGAGAGCTCTCTCTGAGGGATTTGTCCCAGGTAAAGCCAGTTTATCAAAAGATTATCGAGATCAATACATCCAAGATGCGGTCGCCATCATCGAGCAACACTATGCCGAGCATCTGAACGTAGGAGATATTGCCGAGCACATGGGGTTGAGCGAAAGAACCCTTTCGAATCTGTTCAAGGAACGAACCGGTTATACCTTTTTGGAATATCTCACCTTGTATCGAATGCGAATGGCCACCGCGATGCTGCAACAAAAGGAGCGGCAGGTGGGAGAGGTAGCCCTTATGGTTGGGTACAAGGACTATCGTTACTTCTGCAAGATTTTCAAGAGTTGTTTCGGTCTCACTCCACTGGAGTTCAAGAAAGGCGGCCGTTGATACGATTGACATGGAAACAGAGCAAGTCTACTGTTTTCTTATGTGAATATCACTCAAGGAGTAAGCAGATGAATTTGTGGTGGGTATTTGTAACAGTTGGTATTCTTTTGATGGCCATGGAAATCATTACTCCGGGCTTTATTATCATGTGGTTCGGTATCGCAACCATTGTAGCTGCAATACCGGTCTATTTCGGAGCTTCTACGTCGGTGGTTCTGATCACGTTTGCTATAACGCTGCTCATACTCACCGTATTCGTCAGAAGAATCTTCACCAATAGGTTTGCAGGCAAGGGTGGCATTCGGACCAACGCCTCCTCCCTGATCGGGGAGAAAGGGGTAGTCATTGAGTCGATCGACCCCCTCAAGGCAACAGGGAAGGTGCGGGTTCGCAAGGAAGTCTGGAGCGCCGGGACAAAAAGTGGAAAGCCTATCGGTGTCGACCAGATTGTCGTAGTCCAAGCCATCGAAGGGGTGAAACTGTTGGTGGAAAAGGAGTAGGGGATGGAAGAGCTCTATATTATTCTTGCGATCACGTTCTTTGTCATTCTCATCGTACTGAAGGGCATTAAGCAGGTAAGCCAAGGCCAGGCGATGATCATCGAGCGGTTGGGTAAATATGTGCGAACCCTGGATTCGGGCATTAACTTCATTATCCCGTTTTTGGACCGCAAGCGGGTGGTAAAACACCTCAACTACAAGCCCGACGGCCTCTCCATCTACTGCGTCGACCTTCGCGAGCAGGTCTACGACATCCCCTCGCAGGCGGTGATTACACGCGACAACATCAGCCTGACCGTCGACACCCTGATTTTCTACCAGATTGTGGAACCACACCGGGCCCTGTATGAGATCAGCGACCTGATCATGGCCATCCGTGAGCTCTCCAAGACCACCATGCGTAACGTGTTCGGTGAAATGGACCTCGATGCCAGCCTCTCTTCTCGTGATGTTGTGAACCAAAGGCTGCGCACCATCCTCGATGAGGCAACCGACAAGTGGGGGGTGAAAATCCTTCGTGTTGAAATCCAAGACATTGTCCCCCCTGCCGATCTCAAGGAGGATATGGAGCGGCAGATGCGCGCCGAGCGTACCCGCAGGCAGGAAGTCACCATAGCCGAGGGAAAGAAGCAGGCTGCCATACTGGAAGCTGAAGGAGTCAAGCAGAGCTTGATTCTCAACGCCCAAGGAGAAAGCGAGTCCCGTATAATGAAGGCCGAAGCATTCAAGACAGAGAAGATTCTGCTCGCCCAAGGCGAGGCGGAGTCAATTCAGCTTGTACAGCAAGCAAAAGCCATCGGCCTCGATGCTGTACGAAAGGTCTATGCTGAGCAAGGTGGTTCGAACAACCTGCTGATGATGGAAGTGCTGCGTTCCCAGAACGAGATTGCCAAGGACCTAGCCAATGGAACCAGCCAGAAGATTTTCCTCCCCACCGAGGCAGCCGGCTTGTTTGGATCTATCAAGGGCATCCAGGAACTGCTTTCTACCAGAGACTCCTTAGCCGATCAAAGCTAGATGAGTACTCACTGCAAGGCTTTCACCCATCCCAAGAGCACGGAATCCACTCTTTTCGGGTGGAAGCTTTGAGTTCGGGGCATCGATGATCCAGGTTTGCGGCTCAGCACAGACAAACCCTTCCTTGCCCCCCTTATTGAAGAGCATCCAATAGTCCAAAGGCGAGCTGGTGCTGTAATGGATGCTCCTCTGACTCGGTAGGTGGGTATACCAGATTTCATGCACCTGGTCAGTTTTGGTGGTGAGGTGGTTGGAAAGTGCCTGAGCATACGGTCTATAGGAACCCTCCCGCAGTGCAGTAAGCAGTGCGTTATCCCTAGCATATTCACCGGTAGGCATGAACGTTGACCGTTCGATCAGGATTTCCTGGTCGGCGTCCACCTTCAGTACATACGCTTCTTCTCTTCCCTCATGTAGAAAGTCAGCATTGAAAGCAGTATGAAAACCCACGCCCACCGGCATTGCAGTCTCTGACGTGTTGGTGATGGTCAACGCATGAGTCAGCCCTGTCTCATCAAGGCTGAAGGAGGATTCCACTGAGAATGTGTGGCCGAAGGAGAGATAGGGCTCAGAGGCGGTAGCCTCATAGAGGAAACTGATATGCGCTTCTTTTGCAGTGCACCACCGCTCTTTCGGCTTGAAAGGCGTGCTGCTGAGAAACCCATGAATGTGATGACCCCGTTCCTGCTCGTTGATCGGCAAGCAGTATTCCCTGCCTCCAAACGTAAACCTTCCGCTATTGATGCGATTGGGAGGAAACAGCAGGGGAGTGCCATACAGATTGGGTTGAGCAAAAAATTCTTCTTGTGAAGGTGGGGTGCGTAGCAGGTCTGCCTCTCCCTTACTTAGCTGGATGCAGTTTGCCCCCTTTTGGGCGCAGATGAAGGCACTGTAGAGCCCTGCTTCCAAACGATAGCCGCTGATGCCGTTAAGTTCTTCTTTATTGATTCTAGATGTCATAGTATCAAGATTGTGACCTTGGATGATGGAACACGCAAGATGAAAATCTTGCAAAATTCAGCAATCAATTGAACTGGCTCTGCGTATTCAGCTCCAACAATGCTTTTGTCCATATTTCTGCAAGGCTTGCAAGGCTCTGCTCGTCACTTACGAAGAGTCGCTTGATACAGTCAGTCAGAGTGAGAGCTTTTCTCCAGCGCAGCGGAATCCCTTCTGCGCTGGCAAAGGCCCCGGCCAATGCACCATAGATGGCTGCGTTGGTATCTGCATCACCGGCACGCATCGTGACTTCGACCATGCCTTGCTCAAAGCTCTCTGCATGGAGGACAGTATAGAAAGCAAGCTGGAAGGCAATGAGAACCCAACCCTTCAGACTTCCGTCTATGCCGTCAGGGGGAGCATCCTTGGCCTTCTTCAGGGCTGCAAGCACTTCTGTTTCCGTTACATAGGAAGGGGCGCATTCAAGCAGGTAGGAGTATACTTCCCCTGCACCCCAGCCTTTGCAGATGGCAAGGCTCAGGGCAATTGCAAAGAGGCGGTTGCAATCCCGGCTGACGGGGTTGGTGTGGGTGATGGAGCAGTCGAGATCAGAGAGCTGCATAAGTTGCGGAATGGATAGTTTGCAGCCCAGGATTCCTAGTGGTGTTATCCGCATCAACGCTCCATTGGCTTGGCTGTTGGGATTCATTCTTCCATCGAGGGCACCGCAGATGGTGATACCGATATCCTCAGGTCCCGCATTGCGCCACCTTTGGTATGCTTTTCGCACCATGCTCTGTGAGTAGGAACCGTGGCTGAGGATGCTTTGAAGCATCATGATGGCCATTTCGCTATCGTCGGTGATTTCCCCGAATGACCCCACCGATCGCTTGCATGCATCCATCTCCAAGATTCCCGAGGGGAATTGCTTCAGAATGTCTTTTTCCCGCTTGAACTCAGTTTGGGCTCCGAAGGCATCACCAACAAAACTGCCAAGCAGCGATCCAAGCGCTCGTTCATACAGTGTTGCCATCTTTGCATCTCCTTGCAGCCACTTTATCATAAAAATGGCTAAAAGGTTGGTAATCCTTACTCGCTGAGCAAGTTTTTGCTGGAAAACCATGCACAATTCTCCGTACCTATGAAATAGTGAGCAGGATTGGATGCTTGGCAAGCACTTCCCAACTCCTTTGCAGTACCTGGTCTTCACACCCAATTTTGCTATTGTGCTCGAGCAAAATAAACTCTTTGGTGTGAAACCTGCGGTGGCAGGAAGGGCAGAGACATAGTAAATTTGAGAGAGAGTCGGGGCCATTTTGATAGAGCGGCTGGATGTGATGGGCATCGGCATTGAGGTAGTTCCACTGCTGTTCTCGGCTCAAGGTCTTGACCCAACCGGGACGATAGATTCGTGTCCCGCAGACTTGGCACTGAAAATCATACAGGCATTTGACCGCTTCCTTCAGTGCACCGTTGCTGTAGTAATAACGCTTGGTTCCTATCTTCACGGTCTGATCATGAGAATTAGTAGAGAGAAGGCTGAGCAACTTCTGATCGATGCTTTTCTGGGGAGCCTTAGTCAGAAGTGTCTCCTTAATCCAGTAGGAAGCTTCAACATGGTCGGTATGGTAGTCTGGATCCTTCTCTTTTACCAGGTCTTCAGTAAGGGCATCCGATGCCGGATGCTCGATAAACCAGTCCCGTAGATAGCAATAAATAAGGGTATAGGCAGGGTCGGAATCGGTATGGGAGAGCAGGGTGGTCAGTGCATACGAGGGTTGGGCCTGTTCGAAGAAGCCATGATGGGTGTCGTCCAAGCCTAGGTAATGGGCGATACCCATCGACTGCCAGCCATGGCTGACCAAACCATCAAGGCCAAGGCAAAGCGCATCAAGCTCTCGAAACCCTTTTCTGCTGAAGAGCCAGTAGTACACAACCGATGAGCGTTGTTCGTCGGTATAGAGGGAGAATTCACGTTTTCGTGTTCGCTTGTTCAGGATAGGAAACTCATACATGAGCACATCGTAGCAGCCTTGAGGCTGGGAGGCCAGAGCCGGCTCTCATACTTTTCTGAACTATTTCTCATGATTTGCTGGTGAAAACCTCGCAATCATAGCGCAGTGTGTGGCCATCCAGACATTTCTGTGGAGGAATACATGAGAAAACATTTACTGATGGTTTTGCTGCTTGCAGCAGCAGTCATGGCAGGTCTCTCGGCACAAGCCGCGGGAGAAATTCAGGGTAGCAGTGCAATGCCTGTACAAGCACAGCCCAAGTACGTATTCATGTTCATCGGTGATGGTATGAGCCATGTGCAAATCAATGCTGCACAGGTTTTGAAGGGCAGCAATGAGAAGGGAAAGCTCTCCCTCAAGCCTCTTACCTTTACTTCATTCCCGGTTCTTGGTTTGCAGACCACCTACGATGCAACATCCTTCTGTCCCGATTCAGCTTCCACCGCAACTTCGCTTTCCAGCGGGTACAAGACGCATAGTGGAACGCTCGGACTGGGCATCGACAAGCAGATGCTTGGCAAGACCATTGCAGAACAGGTAAAAGAGCAGAAGGGCTGGAAGGTGGGTATAGTATCCACTGTCACCCTCAACCATGCCACCCCTGCTGCCTATTATGCCCACGTACCTTCACGCAATAGTTACTACGACATCGGCCTACAGATGGTACAAAGCGGGTTCGACTACTTTGGAGGTGGAGCGATCAACAAGGCTGACGATGGTGGCAAGAAGAGCATCTATACGTTGCTTGAGGAAGCAGGCTACCTGGTTACCGACGATGCGGACCAAATACGCAACCTCAGCTCAGCAAGCGGCAAGGTCTATGCCCAAAGCCCAAGGCTCCAGGACAGCGGTTCAATGCCCTATGCACTGGACATGGGCTTTGAGGATATCGGCCTTGAGCTGTTTGTACAGAAAGGAATCGAGGTGTTGGACAATCCCAATGGGTTTTTCATGATGGTGGAGTCAGGCAAGATCGACTGGGCTTGCCACGCCAACGATGCCGCCGCCGAAATCTACGATCTGCTTGCTTTTGATAAATCCATCGATGTTGCACTCGCCTTTGCCCAAAAGCACCCAGAAGAGACCTTGATTGTGGTGACCGGCGACCATGAGACCGGTGGTATGACCATCGGCTATGCCGGTACGGGATACTCCACAGCGTTCGATATCCTGGATGCTCAGAAGCTCTCCTATATCGCCTTCGATGAGAAGTTTACTGCACTGCAGAAACAGAATCCCAGTCTGCGATTCGAACAGGCTATGGCCTTGGTGGAAGCAGACTTTGGCTTGGTGGCACCTGGTAAAAACACAGCCAACAAAGCTTTGGTGCTTTCAGCTCTTGAGTATTCCAAGCTTGAAGCATCGTTCAAGCAGGCGATGCTGCCCTCCAAGCAGAGAGACGGCAGTGACCAAGCCTACTTGCTCTATGGTGGATACAATCCATTCTCCGTCACCCTGACGCACATCCTGAACAACAAGGCAGGTATCGGTTGGACCAGTTATTCTCACACCGGAACTCCGGTAGGAGTGTATGCCTATGGAAGCGGCAGCGAGCTTTTTAGTGGTTCCTATGACAACACCGAGGTGTATGCCAAGTTGAAGCAACTGACTGGTATTGTGTAACAGGGACGACTACTTTCTCCCTTCTTCTCCCCCCCATCCGGGGGGAGATTTCTTGCAAAGGATGAAGAAATGAAACTACATAAAGTTGTTCGCGAACGGGTTTTGATCGGTGTGTTGCTTGCCTTCGCTGTTGTATTGTTCCTGATTCCTACCGGTTTTGAACGCGAGTTGTACAGTAATGCCTTGGGCAGCAAGGCCCGTGTCATTGCCGTTGACAATACCAATCTCATTCAAAAAGGTGTGGTGAGGATGGGGGAACAGGTTGTAACCGTCCGCTTGCTCAAGGCTCCCTATAAGAATTTGGAAACCAATGCAGTTAACTTGTTGGGGGGCAAACTGGAGTTCGATACCGTCTATCAGGAGGGAGACCTTGCTTGGGTGCTGGTGGAGCGGGGCGGGGACGGCTCGATAGTGTTCGCCAACATGGTAAGTCTTTACCGGGTCTCCAAAGAGTTGCAGTTGCTTGGGGTTTTTGCATTTCTGGTACTCATGGTCTTAGGATGGAAGGGGGCTCGGACGCTGCTCTCCTTTACCCTTGCGTTCCTCTTGATCTGGAAAGTGCTCATCCCTCTCTGCCTGAAGGGGTATGAGCCGATTCTTGTCGCCCTGTTGGTGGGTGCTGTATTGACTGTCTCCTGTTTGCTTTTGGTGGCCGGGCTCACCAGAAAAGCATATTGTGCTATTGCCAGTTCCCTGCTCTGCTCGCTGGTCACCTGTCTTCTTGCCATGGTCGGCACGTGGTACTTTGCCATCCATGGAGCGGTATTGAGCTGGGCTGAATCCCTGCTGTTTGCCGGTTTTGGTCATGTCAATCTGACCAAGCTGCTGCAGGCAGCCATCTACCTCTCTTGCAGCGGGGCAATTCTGGACTTGTCCATCGATATCAGCGCAGCCTTGGAGGAAGTGCATCTGCACAATCCTCAAATTAGCCGGCTGCAGTTGTTTGCTAGCGGTATGCATATCGGCCAATCGGTAGTGGGCAGTCAGACCACCACCTTGCTGCTTGCCTATATCGGCAGCTATTTGACGATCATGATGGTCTATATGGCCCAAGGGACCCCGCTGATGAGCATTCTCAACTCCCAAAGTGTAGCCTCTGAGATCCTGCATACTCTCATCGGCTCCATCGGACTGGTACTGGTAAGTCCCTTGACTTCAGCAGTGTGCTCTTACGTGTATACGAGAATCCCGCAGCACAGAGCTTAGGATTCCTCGCGACTTTCTTTCTGCTCCTCAAGCGCCCTCAGCCGGCTCTTGTCCCGGTAGATGACCGGACTCGCTCCAAAGAGGAAGTCGTCCTCCAATGCGGTGCGTTCCATTTTGGTTAGTTCCTTGGCAATGGTGGTAACATTGCGCTTGAAATCCGGGCTGTTGATCTCCTCAACTGTCTTGCCCTTCTTCTTTCGGTAGTGGGAGTAGTGCTTCCACAGGCTGTTGGTGATTTTAACCGTAGTGGAAGGACGACGCAACAAATCCAATACTTGGGCTCTGAATGTCGGCTCAAACTGGGCGAAGTCTCCCTTGGAAAGGGATGCAAGGGTACGCCCCATCTCCCTAGCCCACGTGTTGTCCAACTCCTGGCAGAGGAACTTGAGCACATACCAAGTCTCATAGAGTTCCTGCATGGAGTGTAGTGGATGGTTAGCAAACCAATGGAAGGCGAGCAGCCGCCTTCTCCAATCCCACCACTTCAGCGGGCTTTGCAGATCACTGGAAGGAATGAGGAAGAATCCCTCGTCAAGCAGAAGCGAGCCGAAGACTCCGGGAGGGTTGCCCCGCTTGGTGCTTTTCAGCGTTGTACGATATACCCCGCAGGAAGGGCTGCCATCCATGTAGATGAAGGCTTTGACACCCGAGCGCTTGAGTACTTCAAGGCACTCTAGGGAACCTTGCTTCATCTGCTTGGTCACCAACCGGCCGGAACGGTTCTTTACTTCGGCTTCCCCGCTCCAAACCTGCTCCCCGTTTCCTCCTGAAAGGTGTACAGGGTCGCGGGTGACACCCAAGCCCGCCTGGCACTCAGGACAGACAGGGTAGAAGATAAAGTCGTTTTTCTCTCTTCCCAAGTCAGAGAGAACATCGATGCCCTTGCCGTTATAGCGAACCGGCCCTCCCATGGCACACAAGCTTATGCCGATGGGTATCTTCTCGGTAATGACGACTTGTTTTTGCTCCACAGATAGTTCCTCACTTGATTGCATTGTAGCATTGAAAAAGCGGAATGCGATAGGGAAGCAATCTGTTTAAATTTGGTCAGGGGTATAGTACTATCTAGGTATGACCCTTGAGCACTTCTTCCAGGACTTTCCCCAATCCTTCTCTCTCTTCACTGCTGTAGAAGAGGCTCTCAAAGCCCTTGGTCCCTCTACCATGAAAGTAACCAAGAGCCAGATCGCCTATCACTATGGCAAGCCGTTTGCCTATGTGTGGGTACCCGCACGCTACCAGCGAGGTATAACTGCACCCTTGGTGATCAGCATCCCGCTCTCCTATCGGGACGGGACCGTACGGTGGAAGGAAGTCTATCAGGTACGCAATCATGTAATCATGCATCATAAGGAACTATGGTCCTCAGAGGACCTGGCTCAGACGCTTCTAGAGTTGCTGCAGACAACCTATCAAGCATTGAGGAAAGGCCGTGCGTAATCCACGGTTTATCGCCCGACATCGAGGCGGCTTGTTGGAAATGGACCATCATCGGCAATTGATGAGCTGGGCGCTTGCAATGACAGAACACCTCATTCCCTACCTGTCAACATCCGTCGATTCCCTGTTACTGGAAGCACTGGAAATTGGAAAGCAATGGGGTGAAGGCTCTGTCGGCACCGGGGAAGCAATGGGGATGAGCAGATCAGTGCACAAACATGCCCAGAGCGTTGCAGACCCGGCCTACAAGCTCTTTTGCCGTGCTGTCGGGCAGGCAGTGGCAACCGCCCATATGGCCGACCACAGCATGGGGCCGGTCTATTACGGAAGAAAGCTGGTAACGCTCCTTGGTATGGATGCAGATAAGGAACTGGCTTGGCAGCTTGCAACACTGCATGAGCTCTGCCCAAGCCTTGCTGATGGGGTAGTAGAGGCTCTTTCTGAAAAAGGGATTATCTGATCAGGCCGAAATTGCTGTAATGAAGATAATCACCGAGAATATGTTGCACAGGCAGTGGCAGACCATCGATACGTAGATGTTCTTCAGCTTGAAGGCTGCATACGCCGCAGGCAAAAAGACGGCAATCCTGAAAATATTCCCAAAGGGCGCCCAGAAGTGGTAGAGCGAAAAAAGGATGGTGATGATCAGCGGTGCAGCCTTGCCGAATCTGCTTACTCGTGAGGTGAGATATCCCCTGAAAAACAGTTCTTCGGTGATGGGACCCACAAATCCATTAAAGAGGAAGTAGTACGCGAACGTAATGAGTACGGTAGTGCGTGGATACTGACCCAGGGCATTCCAATCAAAATACGCAGGGATGTTCTGCTGCATCGGGACAAACAACCTAGCTTCCCAAGGAGCAACCGTAATGGACATGAGCCCTGCAAAGGCAAAGAGTAATGACCCATACAGTAGGATTTTCCACCATTGCAGCTTCATTTGGTCAAAAAAGGCACTTCGTAAGGAGATTTTCCCGTACTCCTTTTTACTTGCATACAGAATAATTCCAAGTTCAAGGGGAAAGAGAATTGCTGTGGCACACAGGTAAAAGAGTAGGAGGGATGGGATGGTGGTTTGCATCATACCCAACACCACATAGGTGCCGGTAACAAGGGTCGTGGGCACGAATATCAGAAGCACCAGCTTTGTACTGCTGATTTCGTGTGTTTTGATTGTTGAATCCATCACCATTCCTCCCCGTAGCACCCGTTCAATTGTGAACCCTCTTTGTCACAATGAAAAGCCATGGATGTTGCATTCATGACGATCGGTTAGGAATTGTGAGTATCGTAACAAGTACTTGACATGTGTATAAATAGTATTCAAATCAATTTTTGAAAAACGATTTGGATAGCATGGATAATCCGGTTACTTTCACCATCTAAATCCGGAGAAATCTAACCAGTATAATTCGGTAATAATTCACCAGTGATGGAGGTGACGGCCTGAACCGTCACCGGTTTAAAAACCCTATTTCAGCTTAACGACAGTCGCTCCTTCGGTCAGGGTTTTGATCATCGAAACCTTGTAGCTGGTATTGGTTTGCATCATCGAAGCCCAGTCATCCGGCGGGGATGGGATATCAGGATGGTTTTCTAATAGTTTGGCCGGTAGTCCATGATTTCTCTGATCAGCATCAGTTCGTTGTGGTTCAGCGGGGTGTTTCAACCTGAGCAAGGTAGGTCGAAAATCCATTTGTAAGATACCATCTGTTCTTACCTCCATAGTTACGAATTGCTCCCCCAAGTCGGAGGAGATTCCCTATGGTACAGGCAAACAAGTGGTGAAGATTATACGGATTTAACTGATGAAAATTTCCGGGATTCCACTGGTGAATATAGCGGGATTAACCAACCATCAGCTTCAAGAATTCCAACATTCATGTAGCAGATTGCCGAGTACAGTACTGCCCATCACCAGCAATCCTTGTATTGAGTTTTGGTTCCTCTTGCAGTTTCTGGACAACCCGAAAAGTCGAATATATGAGTCATGTCAAAGCGTTATCAATAATGCGTTGCACAAGTTCATCCCTGGCTATGAAAAAACAGAAACATATTTCGCCTCTTCTCAAGCCTTTGCACGTATGGAGCAAAACAATGGCTTACAGAGAGCTTTGTCCAGTGCTGAGTATCTCCTTTCAATCCTACACGCCGAAATGGATGTCGCATTGTGTTCTTTCACTGAAATATCGACACGTATTATGCACTTGGAGACATGTAAAGGATGTACCTTCAAAAACGACTGCAGAACATGTTCCAACACAGTATCTACGTTCTTCGGGAGATAGATGCACGCTGAATATGCATGCAATTTCACTGATAGAGTGAAATTGCACCCATCAGTGAAACTGTCTCAGTTCAATAGAGCTACTTGCTATCGGGAGAAGTACAGCCGCTGTGCATTGTCATGAAAGACCAAGGCCTGCTCAGCTTCACTGAAGAGAAGCCTCTGATACTCCATAAGCTGCTCATAGCTGTACTGTACCAACGTCGATGGAGCGTCAGTACCCCACATCAGGTGCTCTGACCCCACGATATCCTTTGCAAGGTTGATGAACGCCTGTGCGGTAGGGAAGGGATAGGCCTCGGGACGTACCTTGTGGTGCAGGGCGGCAAGGTCGAAGTGGATGTTCTCGGCTTTCATGGTCTGTAGAGCATCGGTAAGCTCCGCCCGATGCTGGCGCCTCGGACTAGCCAAGTGGCAGATGACAATTTCAAGATTAGGAAACTGTCGTGCGATATTTCGTATCGCGTTGGGTTGGTGTGATCCATCACCGGGGCTCCCTAAGTCGAAAACCAATACACCCTTGTTCCCTGCAATCTGTTCGTAGAAGCCCATCATCAAGCTGTTGTCCAGCGCGAAGTCGGGGTGGCTGCCCATAATGCCGCAACCGGTGGAAAGCTCGAACTTGAAGAGAGAAAAGCTCTTTTGCACATTGTCCAGAATTTTCTGTGCATTACGGCAATAGGGGTCAAACGTTGCTGCAGCTGCAAAACGTGTGGGATATTTCTCTACTACTTCCTTCAGATACTGGTTGGCGAAGCCCAAAAAGCCACCTTGCAACAGCACTGCCTTCTCTATGGCATGCGCATCCATCACCTCAAGGAATCGCTCAGCGGGAAAGGTTGTGTCACCATAGCAGGATGGAACAAGGTCTATAACCTCTCCAGTAGCCCAGATGGCTTTCCCTTTGGGCATAGCCCTCAGTTCTCCGTCGGCACCGAACCCGCAAAGCTGTTCAAATATATGGGCATGAGCATCAATATACGCCATGGCAAGACCTCCCTTTTTCCTGTACGCTACAGGTGTTTATGCTATCGGTCAATGGAGGTTTCGTTTCTTCAATGTCAAGAAATGATACTACTTTGTCAAAACTCTCTTGCTGGTAAGAGTAGAGAAACCATCTCAGACTACAGCTACTTAGTTCACAAATGGAGGCTCGTTATGAAAAAGACACTCGTACTGCTTCTCATCGCCATGTTGGCAATGGGAACCGTGTTTGCAGCAGGAACCAAAGAAGCTGCAGCACAAACCGGACCGGTTACCCTCAGGCTCAGCTGGTGGGGTGGAGATTCACGCCACACCCCGACCCTCAAAGCCATGGATGCCTATACGCAGAGCAACCCCAACGTAAAGTTGGAAGGTGAGTATGGCGGATGGGACGGCTACTATCAGAAAATCGTGACCCAGATCGCCGGTGGAACTGCTGCCGACATTATCCAGATCGACCAGCCCTGGCTTGCCGAACTCGCCTCCAAGGGAGACGTGTTTGCAACCATCGACAATTCGATGGTCGACCTCTCCCAGTTTGATGCAGACTTCCTGAAGAACTACTGCACCTACAACGGAAAGCTTCTTGGACTTCCCACCGGAACCAACGTCAACACCTTTATCGTTGATGCAGACATGCTTGCTTCAGCCGGTATCGATCCCAACACCAAATGGACGTGGGACAATATCGTCACCGAGGGCAGGAAGATCAACCAGAAGGACAAGACTGCGTATTTCAGCGGAGCAACCCCGGACCTCATGCGCTACTGGTTTGAGATTTATATCGCCCAGCTCGCAGGTGCAGTGGTAGACGGCAACAAGAAAGTTGCATTCACCCAGGCTCAGGGCACCGAGGCTTTCACCTACTTCAAGCGTTGGTTCGACGAGGGCATCGTAGCTCCTTTCAGCCAGACCTCCCTTTTCTACCAGAAGTTCCAGGAAAATCCGTCGTGGATCAATGGCAAAATGGCCACCAGCTGGACTTGGGTGAGCTCAATGGATAAGGACATCGGAGCCAGGAAGATGGTAACCCGCCAGTTCCCCGTCATGGCAGGAGCCAAGAACAGCGGAGTGCTGATGAGACCGTCCCAGATTTTCGTTGTCAACAACAACTCCAAGAACAAAGCCGAAGCGATCAAGGTACTCAACTATCTGTTTACCGACGCCCAGGCCCTTGAGCTGCTCGGTCTTGCACGCGGCATTCCTTCGACCACCGTCGGAAGAAGCGTACTTGCCCAGAAAGGCATGATCACGACCATGGCTGAGAAGGCTACCAATGAAGGCATCGCCCAGGCAGGACTGCCCCAGAGCGTATACCAGATGAACAGCGAAGTTATCCAGACCATGCAGGATGTCATCGATGAGTTCGGCTTTGGAAAGCTCACTCCCGCTGAAGCTTCCGCCAAGATGATCAAGAATCTCGAAGCTACTCTCGCAACTCTGTAAATCATGATTGTTTGCCATCCGTCCACTACGGACGGATGGCTTCTAGCAAAGGGAATTGAGATGCAAATACGCAAACGCTACAACTACACAGGATACTTGTACATCCTGCCTTGGATCATTGGGTTTCTGCTGCTCCAGCTCGTTCCCCTGATCAACTCCTTCTATTACTCCTTCACCAATTTCCAGCTTCTGGGGGATCCCAAGTTCCTTGGACTGGAGAACTATAAGAAAATCTTCACTGCCGACGCGACTTTTTTGCAGTCGCTGAAAGTGACGTCCTACTATGTCATGATCGCAGTCCCCCTGAAGATTTCCTTCGCCTTGGTTATTGCAATCATCCTTAATCAGAATATCAAGGGTATCAACCTGTTCCGTACCCTCTACTACATACCTTCCATTCTCGGCGGCAGTGTGGCCATCAGCGTACTGTGGAAGTATCTGTTCATGAACCAAGGGGTGGTGAACAACATCATTGCCGTCTTCGGCATCAAGGCCGTGGACTGGCTGGGTGATCCCCGCTTTGCACTGGGAACCGTCAGTTTGGTCACCGTCTGGCAGTTCGGCTCGTCCATGCTGCTCTTTCTGGCCGGGCTGAAGCAGATTCCGGTCAGCCTCTATGAGGCGGCACGGATCGATGGGGCGGGACGGATGCGGATTTTCTGGAAAATTACCATCCCCGAGCTCTCTCCCATCATTCTGTTCAATCTCATCATGCAGATGATCAACGCCTTCCAAGACTTCACCAGTGCGTTTGTCATTACCCAGGGAGGTCCGCTCAAGTCGACCTACCTCTACGGCCTCATGCTCTACGACCAAGGCTTCAAGTTCTTCAAGATGGGCTACTCCTCGGCCCTCTCGTGGATTCTGTTTGCCATCATCCTCTTCTTCACCAGCCTGACCTTCCGCTCCTCCGAGTCCTGGGTCCATTATGGAGATTCGCTATGATCAAGAGAAAAACCCCTGTAGCAAAATTCCTTTCGTATTTCTTCTTGATTGTCCTGGCGTATATCATGACCTATCCGCTTCTGTGGATGATCGGGGCTGCCTTCAAGAGCAACGAGGAAATATTCGGTACCATCGGACTTTTGCCGAAAAACCCGATGTTCGGTGCCTTTACCGAAGGGTGGAAAGGTTCAGGCCAGTATGGTTTCTCAACCTTCCTGTACAACACCTTTCTCATGGTAATTCCCACCGTCATTTTTACTGCCATCAGTGCAACCTTGATCGGTTACGGTTTTGCACGCTTTGAGTTTCCTTTCAAGAAGACACTGTTCACCATCATGCTCTCGACGATGATGCTGCCGGCTACCGTTATTCTTATTCCGCGGTATATCTTCTTCCGCAACCTGGGATGGCTTGACTCGTACCTGCCGTTCATCGTTCCTGCGATGCTGGGATGCTTTCCCTTCTTCAACTTCATGATGGTTCAGTTTTTCCGCGGCCTTCCCCTGGAATTGGATGAATCGGGAAAGCTTGACGGTTGCAACAGCTTCATCATCCTCAAGGACCTCTTGTTGCCGCTGTGCAAGTCGGCCATTTTCTCAGTCATCGTCTTTCAGTTTGTCTGGACATGGAATGATTTTTTGAACGTGTTGATTTACATCAGCAGTGTGGCAAAGTACCCCGTTGCCCTGGGCTTGAGGATGACGATGGACATATCCACCGAGTTCAACTGGAACCAGATTCTGGCCATGAGCCTGATCTCGATCGCTCCCCCGATCGTCCTCTTCTTTGCAGCTCAGAAGTACTTCGTTGAAGGTATTGCCACCACTGGTATGAAGGCCTGATTATTCTCTTCTCAGCGGGAGGACGATCGTAACGGTCACACCCCCTGTTTTCCCGCTGGCAACGACGATGGGGGACTTCCCTTGGGAAAAGAGCATCAAACGCTTGTTGATGTTCATCAGCCCAAGGGATTTCTTTTTCTTCAGCACATCGCTTTGGTTGTTGTTCAGCTTTGCAAGTTCATGTTCGTCCAGTCCTTTTCCATCGTCTGTGACAACGATTTTCAGCTTCTCTGCATCCTTGAAAGCATCCACGGTGATGCAAAGCACTTTTCCCTCGACAAAGCCATGGTTGAAGGCATTCTCCAAAATGGGCTGGAGCAACAGGCTGGGAACCCGTACATCGAGCAGTGTTGGATCGATGTGTTCTGTGTAGGTGAAGCGACCGGGGAACCTGATTTTCTGCAGCTCGACGTAGTAGCTGGTCTGTTCAAGCTCCTTAGCAAGTGCAACGCCGCTAAAGTCGTCAACCTGCAGCGAATACTTCAGCAGCTTGGAGAGCAGCAGAATCATGCGCGAAACATCGTTCTCACCTTCAGCTAACTTGACTGCCTTCCAGTTGATCGTATCCAGGGTGTTGAAGAGGAAGTGCGGGTTAATCTGCATCTGCAGGGCCCGGTACTCCATCGCTTCCTTCTGCCACCTGAGGTAGTCCTGCTCCAGGAATGTCTTGATCACGTGGTGGTTGAGGTAGTCGAAAATGTTTCGGTACTCCTCGGGTCCCTCTCCGGTAAGGTCGGCATCGGCAACCTGCGTCAGCTGTTTCATGACATTGGAAAGGAACTTGCGCTCCTGTCGGTTTGTGCGGTGGGTGAGGTACAAACCCAGCAACAGTGCTATGAGGGTGAGTGCGATGGTGTAGTACATCAGGGTGGCAGAGAGCCGATAGAGCATCGGTTTATACATCCCCAAGGTATATTTCCAGCCATATTTGCTGGAGGCCGCCTGGAAATACTGCATGTCCTCGTCTGCATAGTGCTGAGGTTTGACGGTATTGTAGAAGAGCAACTCTCCGTTTCTAGTATGCACCTGCAGAATTTCTCCTTCCTGGAACTGGTAGGCTTCCGACAGTGCGGCTTCCTTGATGTCCAGCACGATCACACCGATGCGGGCGTTGAGCTGACTGGTAATCGGACGCATGATGCGGATGATGGACTGCTCGGTCGGAGTGCCGGCCTTCAGGTGTACCCGCTCGGAGTAGCTCTGGTTGGAGTCGCCCAGGTTTTGGTAGGTGCCGAACCAGGAACTATCTTCCAGGTGGGAGAGTGGAATGAAGGCCAGGTCGGCGCTGAGTACCAAGTCTTGGGGATTTTCCAGGTATACATAGATGTTGTGGATGTACGGCCGGGCATTGGCCGGGGCGGACAGGAACGAGCGGATGAGCCGAATCTCCCGGTAGTTGTCCAAGTCGACGCGTCCTCCTTCCTGCAGGACACGCATCAGGCGGGCCATCATCTCGGGGTTGGTGCTGAACATCAAACTCAGGCTGTCCATCTCATCAAGTATTACATCGTAGTAGGATTGGACGGCCGCAAGCTTCTGGTTTGCCTGCAGTACTGAATTGCTGCGGATGAAGTTGCGCGACAGAAACATGGCTCCGCTGCCAAGCAGGAGCGCGACAATGACCAGAGGAAGGCTGTGGCGCATGAAAATCCTTACGATTCTATTCGGTCGTGCATTCATTGTCCCATCTCCGTCTTGAATTTCTGCGGACTTTTGCCAAAACACTTTCGGAAGGTTCTGCAGAAGTTCTGGGTGTCCTGGTAGCCCAGGGCTCGGGCGATTTCCTTATTCTTGTATCCGATTTTGCTTTCGAGCATCCGTCTTGCAGTCTCCATCTTCACTGAAAGCAGGTAGTCCTGGAAATTCTGGCCGGTTTCCTCCTTGAAGAGGCGCGAGAGGTAGCTGGACGTCACCCCAAGCTCGCCTGCGATGTTTTGCAGGGTGCAGGAGCTGAGGCGTTTCTGAACGATGACAAAGGTTTGGGAGACCAAGGGATTGCCTGCATCCTGGGCGGTATCGGAAGCAGCCGACGGTACTGTTCCATCGAGGGTGTGGCGGATTTTCTCAAACGTTGCCTGTATCTCCTCAAAGGCCGCAGGTTTGACCAAGTACTCCTGGACCCCGTAGCTGATGGCCTTTTTGGCATACTCGAAGTCGTTGTATGCACTCATAATGCAAAAGAGCGGACAGGTGGGGAGCGCTTTGAGCTGCTCGATCAGTTCGAGCCCGCTCATGAAGGGCATTCGGATGTCGGTAAGTAGTACATCGACGCGCTCCTTCTTGCAGTAGGCGAGGGCGCTGCGGCCGTCGCCGAAGGAGCCGACTACCTCGAATCCAATCGATTCCCAAGGGAAATAGCTGCTGAGCCCTTCCAAGAGCTCCTTTTCATCGTCTACAATTACCAAGGTGTACATGAGCCTACTCTACTAAGAAATGTCAAAAAAAGATACTCAATGTCAAGGTAAACAACCTGTTCTTCTTTCCATGGAGAGGGGAAACTACACCTACTGATAGGAGGGATGAGATGAAAGAGACCCGTATCTGCATTATTGGAGGCGGTGGCCGTCTGTGGGCCATCCAGTTCATGAAAGATCTTGCGTACAATACCATGACCCATGGGACCTTGGTTCTGTACGATATCGATAAAGAGGCTGCCCGCAACAATATTGCCGTAGCGAACCAGGTGTTTGCCGTCAACAAGAGTGAAGGCCGGTTCAATGTCATCGCCATCGACGACCTTGGTCAGGCCTTAAGCGGCTGTGATATGGTGATCATCTCCATCGAGCCGGGGAAGACCGAATGCCGGTACGGCGATTTGGTGTTGCCCGAAGAGTACGGCATTCTGCAGTCCGTCGGTGATACCACAGGCCCTGGCGGCATTATGCGTGCACGACGTGCGCTCCCCATGTTCTTCGACCTTGCCAGGAAAATTGAGCAGTTCTGCCCCGATGCCTGGGTTATCAACTATACCAATCCCATGACGCTGTGCACTGCAGCGCTGTACAAGGCATTCCCGAACATTAAGGCCTTGGGCTGCTGTCACGAGGTTTTTCATACCCAGAATTTCCTGGCAAAGAAAGTCAGTGCGTGGTTCAATGTCCCCACGCCCGACCGCCGGGAGATCAAGATCGACCTGACAGGGGTGAACCATTTCACCTTCGTGACCAAAGCGTTCTGGCAGGGTCACGACCTGATGGCAAAACTCATTGAAGAAATTGCCGATCCTGCAACGTTCACCGATGAGACAGCCATTGCCAAAGAACGGCTTGCCAATGAGAAGTGGTTTGACTGCGACCAGAAAATTGCTCTGGCTTTCCTGCGTGACTTCGGTTCCCTCGGAGCTGCCGGGGACCGCCATCTTGCTGAATTCGTTCCCTACTTCCTCACCAGTGATGAGAACCTGCACACCTATGGTGTCATTCGTACTCCCTATGCTTGGAGAATGCGTCAGGCTAAGGAGAAGCGGGAGAGGACATTCAAGGACGAGGATCTGAAGGCTGCACTCTCCGACGAGGAGGGTGTGGACATCATGCGCTCGTTGATGGGCGACAAGAGCATGGTCACCAACATAAATCGACCCAACGAGGGGCAGATCAGCTACCTGCCCAAGGGCCGGATTGTGGAGAGCAATGGTTTGATCAGCGAGGATTCGATCAGACCCATCGTCGCCAACGATCCCCCGCTTGCCATCCAGAACCTGGTCAAGCAGGTCAGCGATGTCCAAGAGATGACACTAGAGGCTATCTACAACAACGATGACGAGCTTCTGTTCACAGCTTTCCTGTCCGACCCGTTGATGAACTTGAGTCTGGACAAGGCACGTGAGCTCTTTGAGAAGATGCTCGAAGCTTCGAAGTTGCAGTATTAGGAGTAAGCATGATCAGCAAGAGCGAGTATGAGAAGGCGGTAGAGCGAACCATTTCTTTCTTTGAAAAGGCACAGATTGTGCTTACTAAGGAAGAGAAAGCCTCAATCGAGGTTGCCGACTTTGGTTTGAACGACCTTTCTCATACCGGTCTTGAGTTGATCACCTACCTGAATACCGAACGTGTCTGTGCCAAGGAACTTGTATTGTTCCCGGGCCAGACCTGCCCTGAGCACCGTCACCCCGCCTTCGGCTCCTACATCGGCAAGGAGGAGACCTTCCGCTGCCGATGGGGGAGGGTATTTCTCTATGTGGATGGAGAGACAACAAATCCCATCAAGGCCAAGCCTGTTGATGGGGTTTATACGGTCTTTCATGAGATAGAGCTCCTTGGGGGAGAGCAATACACCCTCAAACCCGATACCAAGCACTGGTTCCAGGCGGGAGATGAGGGAGCGGTAGTCTCAGAGTTCTCCACTCCCAGCTTTGATGAAGAGGATATTTTTACCGATCCCAGGATTACAAGAAAACCTCAGATACTCTAGAAAGAAAGCTGTCGTGCATCCAACCCGAAAGCTATAGCAACTCGATTCCTTGTTGCTTGTCTCGGACGCTTCGCTTTTTCCATCTGACAGTAGGCAGCTTGAGAGACATTGAGCCTATGCGCCACTTCCTCCTGGGTCAATCCCAGATATGTCCGCCATGCTGCAATAACAGAGAGTTCATCCAACAGATGGAGTTTAACCACAGCATTGGGTATGGAAATTTGTTCATCTTGTTTTGATTGGACTATCAACTTCTGAAAGTCTTCCACAGGCACGAGGAAATAGTGTGTTTTACCATCCGATCCAACCACTCTGCTATACTGAGTATGTGCGCTCATCACGTTTTCTTACCTCTTCAATGCTGATGATTACGATTCCATCCTCCAGTGAGTCAACATGGGCAGAAATTCTCATTTGATCTGATTTTGGAATCTTCTTCATTTGTTTGATGGCTTTCAATTTTCATTCAATTTTCATTTATAATATAAGTAAAATATAAGTAAAAAACAAGAATTTATCCTACTATTTACTTAAAAAACAGGCATAGAATAGTGTTTGATAAACGTCTACTCGGTGTTCCTTTTTCATTCAAGCCTACCATACTTGCCTCCTCCCTGCAATGAAAGGAGGGAGGAGTGAACTGCTTCAGTCAAGGGGCATACAAATATTTGTAAGCTATTTCAAAATAGCTTACAAAATCTTGTAAACCTACCTTAGTTCTTCAGCGGCAGAACTTCACTGACCATGAAGTCGATGAACATGGATGCTTGTGTATACACACCGTTATGCCCTGATCGCTCAAGCCAAAGGTAGTGCTTGCTTGGTGCTTTTGCCTTGGAATACCATCGCTCGGTAATTGATGCTACACAGCTGTAGTCGTATGTAGCATTGACTACCACCAAAGGGCAGTCGAACTGAGTTGCTTCGTTCTCCAGACTACGGTGCCTCAGCTGTGGATAGACCTCTTTCACTCCCTGAATTAAGCCCTTTATTAGATTGATTCGATCAAAGAATGAATGCTCCGGGGCCAGGAATAGAATCTCTGAACGGAAACCCGAGTCTGAAAGGGCTTTGGGGCTGTAGGAATAGAGACGCGAAAGCACTGCATAGTAAGCATCCCCATCGCCAATTACATTGCCTTTCTTGTCCAGCTTCTCATAGGGAGGCAGGCCGATAGCCTCAAGCTTCGCTACTGTTTTGGTGTCGCCCCGTTTCTTGGCTCCATCCAGAATCATGTGGTACCCGATGGTGTCGTTCTCGGTGGAGTTCACATGCGGGGAGGCTGCGATAAAGGCATGGTAGAGATCGGGTCGCTGTTGGGTTGCCAAGGCTCCGATGAACCCACCCCAGGAGTGACCAAGTAGGAAGATTTTTTTCTGTCCATGTTCCTTTACCAGGTACTCGGAGAGGGCGATGACATCCAGGACGTAGTCCTCAACACTTTGTCCTTTCTTTGCTGCCTTGAAGCTTGCAGCAACACCTCGTTGGTCCCAGCAGACAATGGTGAAATCCTGATGCAGCGGCCCCAGATACTTTCTCACCCAGGCAAGCTCCGAGCCGCCGGGGCCTCCGTCGAGCCACAGAAGAATTGGGTTGTTCTTGTCAGTTCCTGCTGTGTAGATGGTCTGCTTGGTACCGTTGATCGAGACTCTCTGCTTGCTATGAAGCTCAAGGGCGAGTGTGTTTCCCTCTTCATCCTGTACTTTCGCTGTGTGGGTGCAGGAAGTTGCCAGAAGAAGTAGGCAAAAAATGAGAACGCTTGCTGTGATGAATTTGTGATGCATGATTGTTGACTCCTTACTAGGCCAAGTGTAGGGAGCCAGTGAGGGAAAACCTATCGGAAGAAACGTTGAGTACTGTAAAACTCATCTACGTACTGTATCGTAGAGCCCTATTGATGCAGCACATTCAGCAGTTCGATACGGCTTTGCACACCGACTTTCTGGAATAGATTGTAGATATGGGTGCGTACCGTTGCCTCGGAAATACCGAGACGAAAAGCGATTTCCTTGTTCGTAAGTCCCTGTGCTATGAGTGATGCCATTTCCTGCTCACGGGCGGTGAGCAGAAAGCGCTTCGCTGTTTCTAAAGAGAGCTCACCAAAGGCGGCTCCGCTTTTAGGTTGCTTGGCAAGGACCTGTACAGCGGCCAAGAGAATTGTGATGTTGATGCCCAAGTACAGCAGATACTCCAAACTCAGCGGTTGGTAGGCATACAGGGAAAATACTTCCAGAACATACTCTATCGCCCCCATGGGAACAAAGAGTAGGCAGCATAGCCCGATTCCCTTAAAGAGAATCTGAAGGGAGGGGTGGTCATTGCTTGTGCGGCTTTTTATGAGCAGAAGACCTAGGGCTCCCATTGCCAGGGCAATTATCAAATAGGTGGCAACCTGCCACAGTGACGATTGCACCAACCCAGGCGACCCGAGTAGAGCAGAGAGCAGATGCACGATTTGGATGGCAATGGTTGTCAAACAAAGGGCGAGAGCTGTTTTATAGAGACTTTTATTAGCAGTGCGAAATGAGTGAAGTGACAGCAGAAAGACCAACGACCCGTAGAGGGCAATACTGAGAATCGTAGCAATGATGCCGAAGGTGAAGTCTATTGAAGACGAAGTTCCGACGAGCTCTACCACCTGCATGGTATAGTAGTAAATGGCAACCAGTGCAAGGTTGGCGATGAACAGGCTCTGCACCAAGAGCATTCGTTTGACAAACGGATGAGAGAGACGCACAGCAAGCACACCCAAGCCTGCAAGGGAGGCAAAGCCGGTGGAGAAGATCAAAATGTAGACCAGTAGGATGAAGTGCTTCATAGGGAAAAAGCGTACCATCGCACTCCCTGATAGGCAATACTTGGTCGTAGGAAAGCGTAACTACGAAGAGTTTCTGAGTGTAATTTTTTTGTAATAAATCTAAGTTTGGGGCATTGGAGATACGTTATGAAACAATTACAACATTTACTTTTGCTTAGTATCGTTTGCCTCGTCTTGAGTTCCTGCTCGTTCATGGGCAATATCTGCCTCGGTTCTTATTCACCGTCAATTGTCGATGACCAGCAGAGGATGCTGCAAGCCGGTGACTCATTCTTTTACCGTAATCGGAATTTGAGTCTCACAAATCGCAATGCTAGCCTTTCCTTTCGAGGCTTTCATGGCATCGAGACGCTCTACCGCCTCGATTGCGACCAGAGTGGGTACGTGACTATTACCATCAGCAGCTCTGTCGATACCACACACTTCAAGCTGGTTCTCGTCGATACCGTCCGGCAGGAAGTTGTCACCCTTATCCAAGGTTCAGGCTATGCCAACCGGACGGTGAACTTGAAAGCCGGAAGGTACTACATTAAGTCGGTCGGTTACGATGTCGAGGGTTCGGTGAGTATAAACCTTTCGGTACCATTAGCGGTGAATGTGAGTGCTCAGGCTTCACGGTAGGACTGTATGAATTCTGGGAAATAGAGAATGCTACTGCTCTTTTGTTTGTCGAAGAGCAGATGTTCACAATCATGCTGCTTCAGAGATAGGTCGACTTGTTTGAGACGTTCCAGAATTGCCTGCTTGAGCTCGGCTTCGCTTGTAATCCCTTGCTTTACTGAAAGAAAGTCATAGTTGGGCTTTGTTTGTGTTAGCAGAAACTGAGCATCATAGATATCTCTTCCCTTTGTTCTTGAAAGCAGAGCTGAAATTTTCATGGCACACAATATGTCATCCGGAGGAACAGGGACAGGGAAATGGAAACCACAGCTCTGGATAAAGGCACGCTTAACAGGATAGGTGTATCCTTGGTCCTGCATCTCAAGCTTTATAAGGAATTTTGCATTTTTATAACCGCTGAGGTTCAAGGAAAAGAGAAGCTGGGGGAAATACAAGCTTCTTCGATAGGCATGCAGTCCCTCATGTTCCTGCGGTTTTGGCTCAACGTTGTACCCTTGGTCCAAAAGATGCTTGATTACCAAGTCTGTCATCTCCTGAAACTCTTCAGAACTGAGGTTCTTGCAATCAAAATCGAGATCCTCACTGAAACGGTCGATTCGCTTGATCAAACGGAGGTTTGTTCCACCGATGAATGTGAGGTGCTCCATATATTGCGTATGGCCTAGATATTCCAATATTTGGCACTGCAGGTATTCTTTTACCATATAAGCAGCCAAGTCTGTTCTTCGTTGTACCGTGACGGGAAAGTAGTGTTGCAATGCTTGTAGATCGATCATATAGAATACGCCTCCTTCAAGGTTTGTACACGCTTTTCGAGGGCTCTTACTCCATACTGCACTGTATAGGCATCGAGTTTTACTATATCGACGTCATCCAGGTCCAGACGCAAGTCAAGCATGTCCAGTTTGCTCGTGTACTGTGGATACAGGTAGAGCAAGTCCAAGATTGCTTTTTCCCGTTCAGCGATGAGCATTCCCCAAGTTGGATGGAAGGCACTTTGTTCGATTGTGTAGCCAAACATCGCTTCCCTTTTCACGGTATGGTAGCTGAACTGTCCCAGCTCATTCTCAAAGAAGGTTGTTTTTCTGCTGCCGACACTCGTAATTTGAACTACCGCTTCAGGTATCATTCCATAGAAAGCGAGTGCCGAGTGGATGCTGATGTATGATGGTGTATAGAGCTTGTTTGCAATGTAGAATGGGGCATCACCATCCTGCTTTACATCGGGAAATGCATACATTCCTTGCCTAAGCTGTATTAGCTTGCCTTCCTTAACCCACCGGGAAATGGAGTTCCTGCCCACTTGGTATACTCCACCAAAGCGTATTTGATTCAGGGAGAAGCAACCCATTTCAGAGAAGATAGATCGGAATGTGAGATATGAAGCACGTTCATTTGTTTCCATGATGCACTAATTATAGTGCATTCTAGAAATATAACAAGGAGCTGAGCAAGATAGAGAGAATGATTTATTGTTGTCTTGGTACTATGGTATCATGCACCTATGAATAGCAACCAAGCAGACACGAACCATGAAATTGATTTTTCTGATTTGGCATATGAAAGCCTTGTATTCGCAGAACAAGAAGCTGAGAGTGATCAGAGACGATTTAGCTCAGAGGATATCCTACAGGCAATAGCAACAGAACTTGGTAGTACTATAAAAACCTTCTGAAAAAGTTTGCCGCTCTTGATTGTTTCTCCTCTGTGAAGACATGTCCATCCTCAGTCACTTCTGTTATGCACTGATTGGACGCTTCCTGAAGGGTATAGATGCTTTGAGCCTTTCTGCAGATGTCCAAAGAGGCGTCCACAGGGAAAATCCTGTCCTCAGCTCCGAAGGTGAGATACAGCGGTTTGGGACAGATTTCATCAAGCAGGTCCGGGGTATCCCCGTAGTTCAGGATGCTGGGCAGGTACATGGTGAAGGTGTGGTTCAGGTGTCGTTCCTGAAGAAGTGTAAGAGAGGAGAAGCCGCATGCCGAGGTGATTGCCTTGATCCGCTTTTCATACCAGCCGAACCAGTAGGCGATAAGGCCTCCCATTGAGTGGCCACAGATGCCGATGCGCTCCTTGTCCACAAATGGTACATTAGCGAGTACATCCACCGCACATTCCAGGTCGAACAGGCACTTGCCAAGTAGCGTACGGCCTTGAAGGTAGTACTGAATGAAGAGCCAGCGCTCATTGTCTCGGCCGTTCATGTACTGTCCGTCAGAGAGCTTCTCTCTTCTTCGGCCAAATCCTATCTGCTCGGGGCAGAGGACGACAAAGCCTGCCTTGCAGAGTGTGAGAGCGAAGGTGTTGGCCGGATTTTCGCACAAGCCTGCCGGCTCGAGCATCCCGGCATCGTATCGCCCTCCGTGCTGATGGTGGGCGATGATGGTGGGATGCTTCTCACTCGTTTCAATATCCACACCATCGGGGATCAAGAGCAATGCCTGCACCGTCTCACCGTCACATGCTTGGTAGGAGATCTCGGTATATCGATACCCATCCTCCTGCGTCAATGTCGCAAGACTGTAGGTGGTTTTTTCCTGTCTGGCAGGTTTTTCTCCCAAGAGACGCAACAGCAACGCTCGATCCATATGCTTCATCCTTTTTCAAAGCGAGGGAGCCTGTATGTTCCCGTCAGGCTCCCTCAGATTTGGTATTTCTACAACAGGAGTCCATTCTCCTGGGCGTAGGCACGTGCTTCGTCCTCCCAGGCTTTGCCGCCCAGACGGTCGAAATCTGCTACAAAGGCCTTCCAGTTGGCCTGGTTCAGCACTCTGCGGCCGGTGATGAACTCCGCAACACCCTGTTCATAGAAGCGCTTGAGATCGTCATTTGGCAGCGGCAGGGTATCGGCACCGGTATCCTCGGTCCAAGAGCGGGTCTGGTAGTCCCGCAGAATATCCAAGGCACTCTGGCTTCTCCCATTGGCAGTTTTGTACGTGGGGAAGGTGGCCTTCAATTCGGCATCAGTATAGCGGTAGATGAGATTTGCAAGCTGGATGACTGGTCTTCCCTTGGGCTGCGTGTAAGCAAGCTCAGCATTGGGAATGCCGGCAGCGGTCGGGATACCATCCTTGTCAAAGGTGTAGTTCACACCTTCAACACCCCAGCCTAGCAAGTAGTAACCTTCGTCGCTGCTCATCCATTCAAACAGGCGGGCGATGGCTTCTTTCTTGCCTTCCTTGGCAGCCTTCGCACTGATGGCAGTGATGCGGTAGGTGACAGAGTATACACCGACGGAAGACTTGCCTTCAGGACCCATAGGAGGATCGATGACCATCCACTGGCCGTCGGGGAAATTCATGTCAAACGGCTTGTAGTTCGCTTCCATGGCCAGCGCTCCGTTCTGTTCTCGCATGATGCCGAAGCGGCCCTGTTTCCAAGCGGCTCTGAAGTCGTCCTTGCGGTAGGAGAGCCAGTTTGGATCGATCAAGCGCTCATCAACCATCTGCTTGACGAATGCGAGGGCATCGTAGTATGCGGGCTTTCGGATGTTCAGGCCGAAGTTGTCCTTGCTCATGTTCCAAGTGCCGGCTACGCCGAATGCTCCGAAGAAGGGGTCGAGCCTACGTCCGAGTCCTTCCTCACGCGGATTGATTTCCAAAAAAGCCCCATAGCCGTAGGTGTCGTTCTTGCCGTTTCCATCAGGGTCGTTGAAAGTAAACGCACGCATGACGTTCAAGAATTCTTCTGTTGTCTTTGGTGCTGCGAGGCCAAGTCTGTCCAGCCAGTCCTTGCGAATGACCACGCCTTCATTCTTGATGATGGCTCCCGGGGAGGCAAGGCCGTAGGATTTGCCGTTGTAGGTGGTGTAGGCGCGGCTGCCGGGAGTGTACATCTCTTCAGTCCGTTTGGGCATGAGGGGATACATGTCGTCGACATCTGCAATGACACCCTGCTTGACCAGCCTCAGCCACGGGGTGCGTCGAATCATGAATACATCGGGAAGGTTGTTTGCCGCTCCTGCTGCCTGGACCTTAACGTCTTGGTCGCCTTCACTGGAAGGAAGGGCAGTGAGGCTAAGCTCGATGCCAAGCTTTTCGCGTACGATGTCATACACGACCCAGTCTGCAGGCGGTGGACCGGCTTCGGTCATCAATGCTCCATACCACATGGTGATTGGAATTAATTCTTGCTTTTGCGCTTGTTCCTTGGTTCCTTGGGCAGGCAAAGAGAGTGCCATCATCAGGCACAGAGCCAGACCGACGAGAATGCGTAGGTGTTTGTTCATAGAATCCTCCCTTTTGCGGATAGGGCAGAGCCCTTCCCGTGTGTAGGTTCAGTATAGAAGGAGAAAAAAGTGCAATTCCTAAATATTATTGCATTATACCGGTAAACCCTGTGACTCATTGTTCTTAATTTCTCCCGCTACGGAAGGCGGAAGGGGCTTTGCCCGTCAGATTGCGATACATCCTGCAAAAATAGGGGCTTGAAGAGAAACCCGACATTTTTGCAACCAGCTCGACCGGTAGTGTGGTGGTTCCCAATAGGTTTGAGGCATGCCAGATACGATACCTGTTCAAGTACTCCCAGACAGTCAGCCCGTACTCGGCCTTGAAAAGAACGGTCAGGTAATCTTCGCTGAGACCCAGCTCCTGGGCAAGTTCCCAACGGGCGAACGGGGTGTCAAAGCGCCTATGCAGGGCGAAAAAGATTTGTTTTGCCATGGCGCTGGCAGTGTCTTTCAGAGGTTGGGTCTCAGATACAAGACCTTCAAGGCGGTCGAGAAACCCCTTACTTCCCGCCAAGGCTGGGTCGCAAAGTAGTACCTGGGAAAGATTATGGTACGTTTCACCCTCTTGATTCGACCATCGTCTTTTGTGGATGACAATCGGTACTGTTTTGGTGTTGGTCAAGGACCGAAGGTCCATGATCTCAACTGCCGACAGTGAATCGGTGAGAATAGCCAGCGGTTTTGCTTCCAAAACAGCTGCGACCAGTTGTTCGAAATTGGTGAATGTTTGCTTTGTCCTGTTCGAGAGTTCCTGAGGTGGAGCTCCATACAGATAGATGTCTGCAGTTTGGACCTTGTCGGTGCTGGGTTGCTGTGAAGAGGCGTGCGGCTTGTTGAGTCGTTGGATGTGGTAGGCAGCATCACCGATATAGACACACAACGTTTCAAGCAGTGAGGCCTCCCACTGTGAGGGCTGAAGATGCAGGTATCCAAGCAGCTTTTGGTCTCTGATGATCGGC
Organism: Sphaerochaeta globosa str. Buddy; assembly: GCF_000190435.1. Lineage (NCBI taxonomy): Bacteria > Pseudomonadati > Spirochaetota > Spirochaetia > Spirochaetales > Sphaerochaetaceae > Sphaerochaeta > Sphaerochaeta globosa. The sequence continues at coordinate 2,850,271 of NC_015152.1, read as the reverse complement.
TTAAGGCTGTGGATGCCCGGCTCCTGTGCAAATGACATCGTTTCACCTTTTGTAGCAAGGAAGCTGGACCCTTGGAGGCGAAACCCGCTTTGATACTTAATCAGCAGAGTTTGCAGCTGATTATAAGAATGGATTTCACCTAGGGCTACCTTGAAGGAAGAGAGCATCTCTTCGCGTTTGGAGATTCTCGCAAGCGTGTGCACATACTGCTGTTCCTGGGCTCGGGATATAAGGGGAAAGAGCAGTTCGCTGACAAGTGGCCGAAGGTTTTGATTGCTGAGTTCTGCACAGCGGAGCAGACCTGCGTGTAGTAATTCAATGTCCTCGGATGAACCGATGATGTCCTGCACACACTGCAAGAACAGGCGTTCGAGTCGAGCTTTGTTTTCTTTGGTCTGCTCTTGTTCGTAGAAAGAAAGTAGGTTCCATACTTCAATCAGGCGTTCTTTTTCCTCTTTTGCGAGGTGAAAGAGACCAGCCATACGGTTCTGGACTGCCTCCAGGCTACGCGAGGTCTGTCCGAAGGTGTCCTGTACCGTACAACCGCATGAGCGGCGGATAATAGTCTTGGCGGGATAGCTGAGATCGCTGACCGATTGACCTTTCCATACTCTGTCCAGAAGGGTATATACAGCACAGCTCATCTCCCGGTAGGGAAGTCGTACGGTAGTGCAAGGAGGATTGAAGCTTCTACTCTCCTTGCTGTCGTTGAAGCCGATGACCTTCACATCCTCGCCGATGTTGATGCCTTGTTTTCCAAGCAGACTGTACACTCCAGTGAGCAACAGGTCGCTGGCACAGATGATAGCCTCATAATCACTGCCTGGGGCAAGGCCTCTTCTATAGAGGGCTTCCAACCCTAGTTGCCCGCAGCTCCAGTCCACCGGAGGGCTGATTAGGTCGGATTGGAAGGGTATGCCGGCATAAGAGAGTGCATCTAGGTATGCTTGGTACCGCTCTTGTGCGTAGGCATCCTCTTGCGGCCCACGGATGAAGGCAAGCCGTTTGGCCTTGTGCTCGTAAATGCAATGTAGTACCACGGCCTTCATGCCAGAGTAGGAGTCAAAGAGCAGACAGGGGTGGTCGGGATGCTTGCCTCCGATGCTGATCACTGCAAGCTCTTCCTCTTTCGCCTTGGCATAGACCGGGGCGAAGGCTTCAACGGTTCCCCAGACTATTAAGGCATCGAAATTCGCAGGAGTAAGTAGTTGGAGTACCTGCTCATATGCACTGTTCTCCTTCACATAACCAACCATGACAAGGCTTGCCGAGGCTCCAAGTGCTCTACAGAGGTGGCTGATCATCTCAACCGAAGCCCCTCCGAAGGGGTTGCGGGCGAGAAAAGCGATGCGCTTGATTGGTATAGGTGTTGATTGAGCCTTTGCACGCATACAGAAAGTATACATGACGCTTCCTTGAGAAACACGTGAATTGATGAATAAATGAATCGGGCATGCCATTCAGCATGCCCAACAATCATTAATACTCTTCCCGTACTCCAAACTCGGCATTCTCAACCCAGCGATGCGGGCGAGTGACAAGTTTGATGATCTCTTCCAGGATTGCATAGTGGCGTTTCTCTTCAGCAAGAATCAGAGCGAGAGCTTTCTTCTCTGCCTCAAATTCGAGGGAGGGAAGTTGTGCTGTATAGAAGTCGATGCTCTTCTTTTCTACAAGCAATGCTTCTTCATAGGCGGGAATCTGGCCATCGATGATAAAGAAGTTTTCAGGATTGAATGCCAAGAAAACCTGCTTTGCTTGTTCAAGAACTGAAGATTTAACGGTTACGAGAGCACTTCTTGCCTGTAATGCCTTGAAGTAACTTTCGTGCTTCTTTTCATCATCAGCAAGCATGTTGAAGATAGTAGCGAAACCCTCGGTTGGAGCCTTCTTAGCTAGCTCTTTATAAAACTGAGCACCTTCTTGCTCGAGCTTGATTGCAACTTCAAACAAATCCATAACGTCCTCCTCGTTTGTCTACAGTATAGGTAGGATATGAGGAGGATGCAAGGGGGAGTTTGCGTATCGAGCTGTATTGCGATAATTCTGTACTAAGAATCAATGCACATGCTATGCAAAATACCTTTGTATTGTTATAAATCAATAATTAGATATCTATTGCGGGAGTAGGCATGAAAAAGCTCATATTTAGTTCTCTTTGTATTATAGTGTTGTTGTCTAGTTGCGCTTCTGTTTCAACAAGAACAACAGAATCCGGAATATATCAGATTCCCTCGTATGACGGCTACTTAATCGAGGGCAAGCTTGCAATGCCGGAAGGCAATACAGCTGATCAGCTGGTCATTTACGTTAATGGATCAGGGCCCAATACGTATGACAACAAGCGTCAGCTTGATGAGCATAAAAAGTTCACCTATTTCGATCTCTTCAGAGAAGAATTTACGAAGCGGGGGAGTGCATTCTTTAGTTACAATACACGAGGAGTTACCACTTCTGATGAACCTCCTTATTTCACTGATGTTGATGATGAGCTCTACAGAAGTTACACACCGCAGGCGAGTGTGAAAGATGTGGTCTCGATGGTTAAATATCTGAAGAAACAGCCTGGACTTAAACATGCAAAAGTAATTCTATTGGGTTGGAGCGAAGGCACGCTTATAGCACCATTAGTCTCACAACAAACCCATATTGACGGCCTTATTCTCTGCGGCTTTATGTACGATGACATGATGACCATTCTTGACTGGCAGCAGACAGGTGGATCAAGCATGGTTTTCTATCGCAACTATTTTGATTACGACAAGAATGGCATTGTATCGCCTGAGGAGTTTGCAGAAGACAGGAACGAAATCGCAAAGTACTTTGGGATCACGTACGACTACATGGATCAGAACAAGGATGGGATTCTCGATGAAGCTGACTTTGCAATTATGCTTGAGCCTTCAAGAACCGAGCTCTATAAAGCGATTGAAGAAGGAAATCGAGAATTCCTAAAAGACAGTTACGGTGTATATCTCACTCCTGAGTGGTTTGCCGGTCACAAGCTGATGCCAACAAACAAGGAGATTCTTCCCCAAGTTGATATCCCAATCCACATTATTCATGGCACATTTGATCAGAATGCTTCTGTCGAGGGTGTCTATGCAATCGAAGCAAAATTCAAGCAACTAGGCAAAGATAATCTTACTGTCTCAGTATTTGAAGGCTACAACCATGACCTTAACTACATTGACTATGTATTAACTGGTGAGATTCCAGAGGGGCTGGAGAAGGTGTTTGAGGCGGTGGGAGAGTGAGGATGCTTGTATTGGGTTCCATCCTTCTCAGTTGTTTGAAGGCAGCTTTAGGGGATTAGACTTGTAAGTTCCCCAGGGTGATGTATTATTGCTTTAGGAATTATCCATGCAACAAGAGTACTTTGAACGATACCTGCTAAATATTCGTGATCTCTCAACAAAATCGATTGAGAACTATAAGCAGGCATTAAGAAAGATTGATTCTGTTTTACAAAGCAATGGATTCAACGAATATGCTTCAATCTACGAAATTGATTCATATGCTGAACTGCAAGACATAGAGCAAATGCTAAAGCGTGATGAAGATTTCTGTGCCTTGGATTCACGAGGAAAGCAGATGTATACTGCTGGCCTGCATAACTATATGAATTTTGTTGAAGGTAAAGAGTTCGAGCGAAAACCTGCCCCCTTAGCACTGATTGATTATCCTGTTATCCCTACAAGAAAACGTACATTAGGGGTAAGAGAAGAAGCTGATAGGGATCGAATTATTGTTAGGCAAGTATTGATTGCTGAGCATTTTCAATGTGAATCAGATTCATCACATAGGACTTTTACTTCAGTTGCTTACAAGATGCCCTACATGGAAGGACATCATTTGATACCCTTAAAACAGCAGGAGAAATTTGAATATAGCCTCGATGTGTACGCAAATATCCTCTCCCTGTGCCCAATTTGCCATCGTTTGCTTCATCATGGAGTCCTAAGTGAAAAGAAACCTGTGTGGAAAAAGCTGTTTGATGAGCGAAAAGAAAGGCTTGAAGAATCGGGTATTAGATTAGGTCCAAAGGAATTCTTGGATCTCATCACCGAGGATGAGAGCAAGCGGCTATTTTAGCAGATGGGCTTGATCAAAAATGTCCTTTTCAGTATGCTACAGCGAATAAGTTGCATTGATTCCCTGTGTCCTTAGGTACGAGAGCAGCTTAACTGATGTGTGGGGAAATTTATAAAATCGCATGCCGGCACGCAAATTTTGCTGGATCGATTCTGCAAATATATGTATACTAATGTTAACATACGTATTTTTAAGAATGGCAGGTAATCATGTCTGATAACTATAATGTAGTGGAACTGTTCGCTGGTGTGGGAGGCTTTCGGGTCGGGCTCGAGGCTAGTGGAGTCTGGAAAGTAGCATTCGCCAATCAGTGGGAACCCGGAAAGAAGAACCAATGGGCTTTTGACTGTTACACCAAACATTTCTCAGAAGGCATTCATTCCAACGCAGATATTGCAAAGGTTGAAGCAAAGGATATTCCAGACCACAGCCTTCTGGTTGGGGGGTTCCCCTGCCAGGACTATTCGGTTGCTGCTACTCTTGCCAAGGGAATTCAAGGCAAGAAAGGAATTCTTTGGTGGGAAATAAGAAGAATTATTGAACAGAAGCAACCAAAGTTTGTTCTGTTGGAGAATGTTGATAGATTAATAAAATCACCGGCTAAGCAACGAGGTAGGGATTTTGCAATTATACTATCTTGTTTAAATGCATTGGGTTATATTGTCGAATGGAGAATCATCAATGCGGCTGATTATGGTTTCCCTCAACGAAGAAGGAGAACTTTTATATTTGCAACCAAACCAAATAAGAAAGCTCGTAAGATGTATGCGTCCCCTTCTTCTGATGTGATTCTTCAGTCAGGGTTCTTTGCTCGAACCTTTCCGGTTGAGTCAGGCTCAATTCAAAAGAGCATCGAAATCCCTAAGGATTTGGTGAGAATCACTGATGAGTTCAGTACGCTCTTTGGAAATGCCGGCTATTGTGTTGACTTCTCAGCTGTTCATCAGACTGTTCTTCCCCAAGAATGTGAAAACGGAATGACACTAGGTGACATCTTAGATACAGATGTTGGTGAATCATTCTATATCAGGGCAGAGGACATGCCCAAATGGGAATACATGAAAGGATCGAAACGGGAGATGAGGAAAACCCGCGAAGGGTTTGAGTACAATTATACAGAAGGCGCAATACCATTTCCTGAATACTTGGATAGGCCAAGTAGGACCATGCTTACTTCAGAATCTACAAAGAATAGATCTACTCATGTGATTCTTGACCCACAGACGAACCGTTTGCGGTTGTTGACTCCACGAGAATGTGAAAAACTGGATGGCTTTGAACCAGATTGGACTGCAACAGGCATGCCTATGAGAACTCGATATTTCTGCATGGGTAATGCTTTAGTCGTAGGATTAATCGAGAGAATGGGAAAAAGCTTGCTTGAGTTTGCCAAGGAATATAAATTGCTAAAGGCTTGAGTTTTCACCCGTTTTTCTTGAGGTATTCAATTAATCGATCAAGTGATTCTGCTGAGAAATATTTTGATAGTGCTTTCTTGGTCGAGTTGATTGAAATACTTTCCTGCAATTGATCTCTCAACTTCCGATTCTGCTCCAAAGCGTTGGAAAGTAGTAAAGTTTGCTTGAGATGTTGATCTTTAAGCAATGAATATTTGCTATTTTGCTTTTCTAATGGTTCAGGGGCTGGACTTTGCTGGAGATGGACAAAAAGAGCATGAGTCCTTTTTTCTTCTTCAAAGGCGGTCAAGACATTTACATCGTTGAATATTTCCGAAGCAGAGGGTGTGCTTGCTTTTTCCTTTTCGCGTAGAGCAACGATTCCTTGTAATTGAACGTAAAGTCTTTCCAAATGAGTGGTAGCAAGTTTAAGAAACTCGAATGGCACATCACCATCCAAATTTGTGACGGTTTCAAGGATGGTCTTCAGTTCTGTATTAAGTTCTTCAATTCTATCGTTCTTGTCATCATTAGTAAGTGCTTTATTTAGAAGTAATTCTTCCATTATAAAGACAGTTTCTAAAAGTATAACAATCTGCTCTGAATAAGCATCTTTACTATCTAGCTCGAGGGAATCGATGGATGTTGAATCATCTTCAAATGCTGGAGACTGATTTACATCAACTCTGACTAAGAAAGTTGGTTGAATTGGTTTCTTGGAATATTCAACAATCAATCGATTTATAGTTTGCTTGTCTTGTAGTGTCTCATTGGTTGAATTTCTTCGCCACGAATATTGAAGAGGCAGTACACCACTTCGGATTTTAGTGAGAAGCGAATAGTCTTCATGCCGCATTGAATATCCTGAGTGAAGGAAATTACCCAATACTTCTTTGAAGTCTTCGAAGTAATCTTTCTTCTCTGCTTCGTTCCAGATGAAAGTGGACTCATCCTGATGTCTGGGATCCCAAGGAAAAGCTAATTTGGTACCTGGCTGGCAAAATAGCAATGAACACTCAAGTAGTTTTGCTATGCTAGAAAAACCAAGCCCCTTTACACGATCATCATAAAGGAAAAATGTGGATTGAGCGTTTCTTTCCATGTATGAAGTATACGAAGCGGGGTAGGATAGGGTGAGAAAAGTTAGAGCACAACGAGTGAGAAATCTTTTATCGACATCTTTTCGCAAGGTGTCGTAGTTTATAGTCCAATATTCATTCCAGAATTGAAAAATTCGAAAATAGTGATAGAAGCCTTCAGCGACTCGTTTCAATTCCTTCTCATCATAAAAATTATACTGTTGAACGATTTTCTCCATAATTGGAGCATTGGGATTATCGAAAACTACTTCGGTAAATGGGACACCTAGCTTTCTCGCAATCTTTGATTTGTTATCAAGATATGCACTGATGAAGAACTCAAGATAAAAAGAATCCCGTTCCCTTTTTGAGGTACCTTTTTGTAGAGAAAATTCAGAAACGCGTTTTTCCCAATAGGGGACTGAATTGAAGGGCTCTATGCTAAAAAAGGTGGTTGTTTCCATGATGTTGGTATTCTTTTCTCCTTCAAGTATTACCCCTTTGCAGTCAAATCCTCAATTATTTCAGTAATAGAGGATTGTTGGAGAATAGGGGGTAGTTCATTTTCAATTGCTTGATTCATCCTCACTTCTTTCATGATGACACGACTGTAGACTCGTTCATCAATCGTATTATTTGCCTGAATATAGTAATAAAAGGTTTTAATTTCTGGAGAGAGGCCCAATCGGTGTATCCTATCTTTCGATTGGATGTAATGAACTGCGTTGTAACTCATATCCAAGTAGATGGCATGATGACAGCAAGTATGGAGTGAAATTGATTCGGACACCGCACTTGGATTTGCAATTACTACAGGGAGCGCATCTGAGTGTTTAAACTCTTCAATAATCTCTGCTCTAAAATTTTTAGTTTGCCCGTTAAGTAGTTCTACAGAAAGTCCAAGTTCCTTTTGTATGAGATTGCGCAAGTCTTGCATTGTCTGCACGAAGATGGTCCAAACGATTACCTTATTACCTTGTTTTACCAAATCAGAAATTAGATTGAGCACTGTTCTCAGCTTTGTTGAAACTCCAATTTCTTCAATCAGATTTGAAATCTGATTCTTGGATGCTTGAGAGGCCATTAGGACCAGGGGATCGTAAATCATTGGATTGAAAGAGTCTTTATCATCACTCTCTTCAGTGTCATCGGGAACAGAGTTGTTGAAAAGTAACTCAAAACTAATCCTATTTAAGGGTTTTTTCAGTAACTTTGGATTGGTTGTCACTTGCATAAGTCTAATCACTTTTGCACGTAGTAAGCGAATAGACGTAAGATCATTTGGATCAATATTGATTTTTGCTTGATTGACTAGGTCATACAATTTTTGTTCGGTTTCAGAAAGTCTAACCGTTTTTATAACAGGTAACTCTGGCGGGGGCAGCTGTAGCATTTGTTTTGTGATTCTTACAAAGTAAGGGGAGATATTTTGTTGTAAAACCTCTATCGTCGGTTTTGCGTAAAGCGAGTTTTGTCCTGCCTTGGATAGGTTTTTCAGCTGGTCATAGGTAAAACCTATTGTTTTATGGTCTGGCCAAAGAAATGAAAACTGCGTATATAAGTCCTCATACCCATTGGGCATTGGAGTACCGGTTAATAACATTTTTGCGTTAGGTATATCCCCAAATTTTCTGATAGCGATGGATGTTTGCGAGAGGGGATTTTTCATTCGATGCACTTCGTCTATCACAAGCATTGTCTTGTTACGTTCAAGGAATATTTTAAATGAATCTGCGTTTCTTCTCACTTTTTCATAGTTAACCACGGTAATTTCATTCGTAAGCATACTTCTGCAATATGTATTGATTTGATCAGGTGTGAATTTATCAAGGACTACTACACTTAGTTCGCGTTTGCTTCCGAAGCATTGCACGAATTCTTCTTTCCACGGTTGAAAGGAACTGATTGGGCCGATTACCAAGACTTTATCAACATGTTCTGACTCGGTCTCTGGAAGGCTGTTAAGGTACGCAAACGATGCATAGGCGATGGATGTCTTTCCTGAACCGGGAACTGAAAAATTACATGACATAATGGCTTTTACGGCAAAAAAAGCAGCCCTATACTGGTATTCCCGTAATGTTCTAGTCATTAATCTGTCAATAGAATGCTTGAACGATTGATACTCTATCCCTAGAAAATTGTCCCTTGCTAAGATTGCTGCTTCTCTACAAGTATCATAATCATTCTTTTTAGACTTAAGTTGCTCCACCAATTTGTGAGTTTGTAACGTCAATGGTTCAAAAATGATGTTTTGACGTTGACATAATCCATATATAGCAATCAGGAGATCTTTCGATTGATCAGTAGAATTAGTTGTTACAGAAAAATTATCACTGGATTGAAAATTGTTCCTATACACAACAGATTTTGCAATCAAAGATTGCAAGGTTCTAAAAAAGATAGTTTGCTCTCTAATATCTGGACTAATTTGAATTGTTAGCTCAGTGCCTTCAATTCCAAAGGACAAAGTCGGTTTTTTCATTCCCTTATGAACCTGCCATTTCTTTCTGTATCATAGTCAGATTCTCGATAGTCTCAGCAATTGCTTTCTTCACTTCTTTGTTTTTTGAGTATTGGGCAATCAACAAATCATGATAAGTATCGAATAGATTTTTAGTGCTGTCTCGGATTGTTTCCACAATAACAAGAACTTTATCATCCTCGTTGTCAATTTTGACTTCTCTAATTGCTTTATCCAAATTGGTTCTCATCTCTTTTGAATAAGTATTCTGGAGAGTTTTCTCTATGTCATTGGTCGAGGATTCAAAATCATCAGTTGCAAGCTCAGTTTTAAGTGCTTGTACGGTAGGGGCGATTCTTTTATGCACTTTTTCCATGTGTTTTTCGAAAAAGTCTTCCCAAATAGCTTTTCTGCCAAAAATACCGTCAGCTGTTTTAGCATTTGGTTTTCCAATAATTTCACGAACGATTTTATGATCGTTGGTAGGTTTTATTCTGATTGTATCAAAAACGATAAGCTTCAGCTGTTCAATTTCTTCCGGATTTATCGTCCTAGAGAGATTTGCTGAATGGGAACCCTTCTCTAATCTGGATACAGCTGAATGTAATTGTAAGATTGGATCCTCAACCCCTTCGAGTAAATCATAGTATTCTGGATACCCAATGAACTCCAGATACTCCTTGAATAGTTGATATATTTGTTGGTACTTCTCGATGTCCTTTATCGTTAGGTTCATCATTTTAGCAATGGCTTCAGGAGTATAAGTATACTCATTGAGTAACTCATCGACACGAAGGTATTTCTCAATGGCGTTGTAGCCTTCTTTCTCATCTGTACCTAATTGTACCTCAGTTTCAAGTCGTACCAGCTCACGCTCATCAATGTCTTCAGTGAGGATTACTGCCTCAAAATATTCAAATTGGGTGGGATATATCTCGTGCAGTTTCGAAAGAACCATGAAACGGCGGTTCCCATCAATTATCTGACCATCTCTTGTTACAATTCCCGATTGCTGTTGCCCTTTCTCACGGATGTCATCCATGGTCTGCTTATTTTTTGGTTCATTAGATTTCCAAAGAAAGTCGTTGATGATTTGCATGTCTGACGAAATCTCTGAATTAAGCTTTCTCCCATGAATTGCTTCATATGTCTTGAACTTCGATTTGAATCGTCCGTTGTAGGAGTTGTAGATAAGACAATCTAAAGGGATTTGATAGACATTGAAGTCTCTGGATTTATTGCGTAGTGTGAGATGAATTCCTGTCTTTATTGGGGTGGTTTTTAAAACTTCTTGAATCTTTCGCTCGCGGGCACTTTTATCCATATCAACCTCATAAAAATATATCGCTATGAGTATACTCCAAAATATCTAATCATGCTAATATTATCTATATACAATCTAGACGCGCATTCATGACGTATTTTCAGATGAGGATGAAGTTTCTAATATCATTGCAGTTGAGCGGTGATACCTGGAGAAATATTCAAATAGATTAATTATTGTTCAAAATTTCCATGATGTAATTTCGATTAAGCCAAAAGCTTTTCTTTTTCTCATAGGTTCCTTGTGGTGTTCTCATTACATCAGAAGAGTCTGTTGCATGAGGCCGCACATGAGCGATTTTCCTATCGCTAGATTTGACAAAATTCTCATAATTCCCACTGGAAATTTTCTGTTGAGCATCCAACCACACTTGCTTTACTACTTGAAGGTCTGTTTCGGGCATATTCCAGAATAGAACCCGGTCGAGAATGTAGGGATCCTCTGGGTGATCATGCTTGAAAACTATAAAAAAGAATTTGCTGGTAAGTTCTACATAAAAATCACTATCTTCCCATTCTTGATCAATTATCTCCTCGTACCGGATTTGCTTGAACGACATTGATTCTTTGCATTTGCCATTAGGTTCAATTCTGATGGTTTTAATCTGTATATCAGCAGCCTCGAACTCGTATATCTGTTGAGTATCCTCTGCTCCAAGTATTCGTTTAGTCACCATTGCATAAAAATTTTTTGACTTCAGCTTAAAAGGGATTTTTAGAAGAGTGCAAATCATAAGTACATTCATACCTATGTAGGGCAAGAACTTATTTTTAACGATTTGCTCCAGTTCGTTACCAGGGGAGTTGAGCATGTGGATGTATGAGACGAAACGGTCCTTTTTTCGGTCCAATAGTATTTGATAGATATGATTGACATACTGAATCTTAAAACAGAAGGCGCGAGCGTGGGCGAGCAAAGGAGAATATGGTTGCATTCTTTGTGCAGTTTCTTTTGTTGCTCCTTTGGTACATGCTCCAAGGTAAAGTGTATCTCCCTCAGAGATTTCGTGGGCACGGCCCTCCTGTACTTTATTAACTATATATTCCCAGTCCTTCCTAATCTGGTACTCATCCTCCTGGATACAGTTCCATATATCTACTAGCGGGATGCCGAGATTGCAGTACTCTTTGAGAGGATCATGGAAATAGAAAACCAATAAGATGTCTATGTTCTTTGCGATAAAATGAGATGTGTCAAAATTCTCATGTACGATAGTCATAAAATCCATGAGTCCAAGCACAATTCTTTCTTTTGCCCTTACTTCCCCATTCGAAAGTTTCTTGAGCGGAGCAGTCTTAAGTTCCAATCCAGCTTCTTCAAAGTCAGCTTTGGACAATGAATTATTACGTTTGCCAAAATAGACCTCCTCAAGATACTGACCAAAGCCTCCTTTACCTGAATATTCTTTATCCCACTCAATCGAGGCCTCTCCTATGGGCATCCCCCCATACATTGCGTTTGTATCAAGTGCTTCTGCAACGCAAGAATCTTCAAGCATACGGGCAAAATCACAAATTGATTCCTTCGAATTTGCATCATAGAGGTAAGGCATCAGTTCATTCCTTATTGATAAGCATAGTTATAATATCACATATGAAGTTATACCGTGTTCTATACATATTGCAACCTTTTGTATTCAGAAAGCTATTTTTCTATACCTCTATAGTTTTTAGAGTATGGTATGATAGGTCATAAAGGACACCCGCATGACTACCACCTATACCCGCATTCTAGATATCCGGAAACAACTCCAGCTCTCTCCATCCGAGATGGCAGAGAAACTAGGACTCTCCGAACAAGACTACTTGATCGGCATTGAGTTTCCCTCTGCTTCCTTGATTGAACAACTCTGTTCTGTTTTTGGTCTTTCTCATCAGTACCTTACCGAGGGAGTTGGTCCTATGTTTACTGAACGGCCGCTTCCCATTGCTGAAATCCTTGCTTTTAGGGATGCTCGCAACTGGAAACAGTTTCACACTCCAAAGGACCTCTCAATTTCCTTGAGCCTTGAGGCTGCTGAGCTGCTTGAATGTTTTCAGTGGTCGGGAAGTGATGTAGAAGCAAAGAGTAAGCAGGCTCAGATGGAAGAGGAGCTTGCAGATATCCTTATCTATAGCGTTCTGTTTGCAGATGCCATTGGTGTTGATATTCCTACCATCATACATAACAAGCTCAAGAAGAACGGTGAGAAGTACGCCGTAGCCAAAGCCTTCGGGAATGCAAAGAAGTACACTGAATTCTCAGAGACCGATTAGCCTGGAGGCTTGAATGCTTGTATATGCAGGAGACAAACAGCAGTTTCTTCACGATGTTCGGACCAATGCCATCGACCGAAAGATTGAGGATTTGATGGCAGTGAAGCTGCATAAGCATGTAGGGAGCAGTGAAAAGCAGTCGTGGATTAATTCGCTTACCCATATGCAGAATATTCTGCTTGACCCTGAAATTCCTCAGGACTCAGGAGTAGCCATCGAGTTTGCCATCCCTAATACCTCTAAGCGAGTCGACTTCATCCTTAGCGGTCTTGATGAACACAACCGCCATAGTGCTGTAATAATTGAATTAAAGCAGTGGAGCGAGGTGTTTCCTCTTGAAGCTGTTGACCAGCTGTTGCTTACCGAGGATGAACCAGAGATCAAGCATGTGAAAACTTACCTTGGAGGAGGCAAACACAAGGCTGTGCATCCCTCCTACCAAGCTTGGTCCTATCGAGCTTTCATTTCTGATTACAACTCCAGCGTTGAAGATGTTCCTATTACCTTGCAGAGCTGTGCATACCTGCACAATTACTACAGTAAAGCAAAGAATGATCCTTTGTTTATGCCATATTTCAAGGAAATTCTTGAAGAATCGCCATTGTTCTGCCGCTCCGATTCTGAACTTCTCTGTACCTTTATTAAAAAGTACATCCGCAAGGGCGATGCCAAGCAGACTCTCTTCTATATTGAGAATGGAACGATTAGGCCTTCCAAGAGCCTACAGGACTCCTTGGCAGCAATGCTTCGGGGCAAGCGGGAATTTGTTCTCATCGATGAGCAGAAGATTGTCTATGAGCAGATACTCTCCCTCTCCCGCAGGTCCTACTCTGATGGAAAGAAACGTGTTTTCTTAGTCAAAGGCGGACCGGGAACAGGCAAGACGGTTGTTGCTATTAACCTGCTGGTCCAGTTAAGTAATGAAGGTCAGGTATGTGCCTATGTGACCAAAAACAGTGCTCCACGCAATGTATTTGAACAACGATTGAAGGATGGGAAGTTCAAGAGAAAGAACATTTCCAGTCTTTTCAAGAGTTCTTCTGGTTTCATTGATTCTGAGTCCAATGACTTTGGTACGCTCATTGTCGATGAGGCACATCGCTTGAATAAGAGAACCCAACTTGGCCCGAAGATAACTGGTGAGGACCAGATCAAGGAAATCATGCATGCTGCTGCCTGCAGCGTATTCTTTCTAGACGAAGATCAACGGGTAACCGCCCAGGATTATGGTGATAGGGAGCGAATCCTTTATTGGGCAAAGCAGTTTGGAGCAGAGGTGCAGGAAGGGGAGCTGGTCTCACAATTCCGTTGCAATGGATCCGATGGCTACCTGTCTTGGCTTGATTATGTTCTGGGAATCCAGAGGGAAACAGCCAATCCAACACTGGTAGGTATTGAGTACGATTTTAGAGTATTGGATGACCCGGCTGAGCTCAGAAGGCTCATTGAAGAAAGGAATGCACCAGACAATAAAGCACGCCTGGTTGCCGGCTACTGCTGGGAGTGGATTAGTAAAAATGGAGCTAATACTGAGAATGACATTGTTCTCGGTGACTTTGCCATGCGTTGGAATCTCAGCAGTGACCCGACCTTTGCCATATCCAAGAGTTCCATCGACCAAGTTGGATGCATTCATACCACTCAGGGTTTGGAATTTTCGTATGTCGGTGTGATAATCGGGGATGACCTGCGCTTTGAAAATGGGAAGGTCATCACCGATTTTTCCAGGCGAGCAAAGAGTGACAAGTCCCTGCATGGTTTAATTGGTAAAGTGAAAAAGGGCGACTTACAGGCAGCGAAGGATGTGGACATCATCATCCGCAATACCTATAGAACTTTAATGAGCCGGGGGATGAAAGGCTGTTATGTGTATTGCACTGATAAAGTATTGGCACAATTCCTGAGGAGCAGGATTACAGGGTATGCATTTGAAGACGACGAAATGCTGGCAGCGGAGGAAACGCGATGAGAGCATTCGTTGGGGTAACTGATTATGATTGGTATCAGAGACTTTCAGCTCAAGCATACGATGAGGTGAACTTCTGGAAGCCGGGTGGGAGTACCAATTTCAAGGCGCTCGAACCAGGAGAACTTTTCTTATTCAAACTCCATGCACCGTTGAATTACATTGTCGGCGGCGCTTACTTTGTCCGGTTCTATATCTTGCCCAGCTTTCTAGCCTGGGAAGCTTTTGGGGAGAAGAATGGAACACAGAGCTTTGAGTCGTTGGAGAGTCGAATTGCAAAATATCGTACGACCAATGATCCCAATCCCCAGATAGGGTGCATCATCCTTAGCTCTCCCTTCTTCTTTGCTGAGTCCGATTGGATACCAGCTCCCTCTGATTGGGGCAAGAGCATTGTACAAGGCAAAACGTATTATTCTGATACCCCGACGGGTAAAGCTTTGTTTGATGCGGTGTATGAACGGATCGGCATGCCTTTTGGACGGAATTATTTTGAGCAGGTAGACGGTGTCAGAGAAGGTTTGACTCTGACAAAATACCGAATCGGACAAGGAACTTTTCGTGTCATGGTTACCGAAGCCTACCATAGAAGGTGTGCAATCAGCGGAGAGAAGACCCTTCCTGTTCTTGATGCAGCCCACATCATACCTTTCAATGAAGAGGGAAGTTATTCTGTTCGAAATGGCCTTCTGCTCAGAAAGGATATTCATACGCTGTATGACAAAGGATACCTGACTGTAACTCCGTCATATCATGTCGAGGTAAGTCCTCGTCTTAAACAGGACTACGGCAATGGAAAAATCTATTATGCTTACCATGGTCAGGAACTGCCAAACCTACCTAATGCTCCTCAGGAGAGACCTTCTGGAGAGTACCTCATGTGGCATGCGGAGCATGTGTATCACTAGAACAAACAAAGACCTAGTACAGTGGTAGAGTAGGTAAATAGATCAACATTGAGATTTTCTGAATTCTTACCAAACTTACAGAAGTATGATATTTACTCGAGCAAAACATGCATGGGAGAACTCTTTTTTTTTAGTTTAGGCTCCATCACCTAAGACTGAACCTTGTTGGAGATGATTCTTCTGAAGCAAAACAGAAACTGATGTTCCTTAGACTTACGGGTAGCAAATGGCGCAAGTCTCTAGAATCGTTGCATATCAGGACCGGATGTGCGAAGATGGTTTGGTAGGGTATAGAGGGATAATTTCAGATGAAAAATAGCAGTCAATTATTCAATAAACTCTTTACACAGAAAGTGTTCGGTGAGTTAGTGAATAAGAGAACTCATCCCATTTTTCACGAGATAGTTGAGGACAATCTGGATAATCCTAATCTCCATAGCAATGGCGAGATTGTGAGTACCCTCTATACACTAATGGCAAAATCGTACCGTAACGAATACTTCTATCAGAACACCCTGCTTAATAGTCTGCTGCTAGGAAAGCACAGCGTACGTACTACGACTGCATTAAGCCAAGTTCCGATCGGAAAGGCAGTAGCTGATTTCCTCCTCATCAACGGGAAAGCCGTAGTGTATGAAATAAAATCTGATTTGGACAACTTCGACCGATTGGAAAGTCAGATCCAAGCTTACTATCAAGCGTTCGACCACGTCTGTGTTGTAGCCCCTGAGTCGTCGTTTCCCAAGTTGCAAGCAATGTTTAGTGAAGGTCCTGTTGGCATCTATACACTGACAAAGCGCAATACTATCAGTGCAACCTACAAGAAAGAACCTATTGTTGATAGAAGCAAACTTTCTCATCAATCATTGTTCAAGCTTCTTAGAAAGAGAGAATACGAGCATATCGTGTACTCCTATTATAGCTTCCTGCCTAAAGCGACTCCTGTGTTCTGGTATGAAGCGTGTGAATCGTTGTTTTCAAAGATTCCAATGGATCAAGCCTATCCCATGGTGCTGAATACGCTGAAACAGCGGGTATCTGCAAAGCAAGAACACCTGATTGATGTCCCATATCCCTTGCGCTCTCTTGCCTATTTTTCCAAGGAATCAGGCGCAAATCCTGCATCCTTGCAATCCTTTCTGACACAGCAATACGGGAGGTAAACGTATGTATTTCCCTTATATACGAGGCCGACAATTTGATTTATTGGCGTTACGTGAACTGGTGGGAAAAAACCTTTTACATGAACAGATTATCCCGGTGATTGAGCCAGTCAATCTGTCCTCAACCTTGATATCCACAATCGCCCAGTTCAATACAATGAAACATACGCTTGCAGTAATCCGAAACCCTGAAGTGGGCTCTTTTTTGGAAGAATTTGGAAGTCTCGACGGAGCAATCGGGAATGCTTCGAAAAAACAGGATTTCATTGCATCAATTCAGCAGCCTACAGTGTTGCAAGCGCTTATTATGAACAACGAAACGCCTAGAATTCTTTCTGAATTAGCAGTATTAGGCATCCAGAAGCAAGATTTAGTAGTCGTCCTTAGCGATCGGGACATGCTCAAACCATATCAGAACTTGTTTGCATCAGCTGCGCCCCGCTATACTGTAATACCCGATGAAGGAACATTTAGGCGCAATATTGCTACAAATAAAGTCTTGCTTACAGACTGCTTTCAACGGCAGGAGCGTAATGCTGATTACTCTCATAAAGAAGACGAACCCTTTTCTGATACGTATCAATACTACGCAGATGAAGGGTATGTCGGATTCGGTGACTACTCCATAATTGGAGATGACTATAATGCCTCGGGCTTTGCTCCTTACGCAGTTGCCATCCATCTTGTGTATCCAGCAAAGGATAATAGCCTGAGAGTCAGGCATTTTGTTTCCGATTCCAATGAAGACATCAGCAATCCTGCCCAAAAATTCTACCAAGCCTTGAGAAAATTGGTTCGTTGGTATGAGGAAGAGAGAGCAGTACCTCTGACAATGGGACTGAAGACGTTACTCAATCATTTTAAGGATGAAACGTATCCTGGACTCGGAAGCTTGAAAAAGCTCACCATCATGCACCATCTCGAACTGATGGGCAAATTGCTTGATGGGGGATTGTTTGTATGAAATGTTGCGTCCATTGTTTTAAGGATTCTGAAATCATTGCGGTTATTGAAGCAACTCAAAATATTGGGACCTGTGACTTTTGTGGGCATGAGCACACTGCCATATATGAAATTTCCGCCAACACAATCCTAACAGAACTGTTTGAAGGATTTCTTGACATCTATTCGGTGGTTGATGAATTGCCCCCTGGGTATCCAGATGAACGAAAAGCTCTATTACGTGATTGCCTGTTTCAAGATTGGGGCATCTTTGCCGTGGACGCAGAATGTATCCAAAAACTCATACTTGCCCTATGCCACGACAAATATGTCGCCCAACCCAAGCTTTTTGAATCACCAGTTGGAATTGCAGAATATTGTAATCCCACATATTTGGAGAAGAATGCCATTCTTAAGACTTATAGTTGGCAGACTTTTGTTGAGGACATCAAGCGAAACAATAGATTTCATACCAAGTATGTGAACAAAGACATATTGAAACTGTTCATACATTGTGTGAGAAAAACATATGAGCCTAGGCAGGTTTTTTACCGGGCAAGAATTTGCACGAGTATAGCCGGGTACAAGACAAAGGAAATGGGCGCTCCCCCATTCGAGCGTGCAACTGCAGGCCGGGCGAATCCTGAAGGTGTTCAGGTTCTCTATGTATCAAATTCCGAGAAGACGACACTGCACGAGATTCGTGCGGGTATGTTTGACTACGTCTCCATCGGAGCTTTTGCATTGCTCAAGCAAATCGAAGTCATCAATCTCGCTGAAATTGATGTAATCAGCCCATTTATAGCTAATTCTTTATTTGGAATTGACTATGTACAGTATGCAGTCAATCTTGAGGTGCTACGGAAAATGAGAGCTGAGATTGCAAAACCGCTTCGTCGGCACGATAGCTCCTTGGATTATCTGCCTACACAATACATCAGCGATTTCATCAAGAGTCTTGGGTTCGATGGAATAGAATACACCAGTACCATGAGTGAAGAGGGAAGGAATCTTGCAGTTTTCAAGGAGTCAGTATTCCGTTGCACCAAAACCAAAGTTCTCGACATCAAAGCAATCGAATATGCATACGATGTACTAGGTAAAAGAGCGTGAGTATTACCCTTACTTCAATAATGAAGCGTTCTCGCTTCCCGCGAATTATTGTCGTAATGAAGATTCCCAAGCACAATATTCCTGCTTGTTCTTCTCTGAAGTAAATCTGTATTTCCAAGGTTGAACCCTTCACTTAAAATCTTGAATCATAGAGAGCATCCCCGATGTAACATCAATACAAGGCCAAATAAGGTAACTATTGATGACTATGATCAGATGCTAAATCTTTACAATTACAATTGTTGGACCTATGCTGTCCTTGATATGGAATATTTTTTATTGTTGAATTACAGTAAAAAAAATCCGTTGCTAACCATAACTCGACCGAAACCATCTCGCTAATTTACTTGCAGAGTGTACCACCCAGAACATTGTATATGTGTGAAACCTAGCAAAGCAAAACGCTTTGAAATTTTATATGGTTTTAATCCGTATCGTTACATCTGGAGGGTTTATGAACAAAAAAGTATTATATGTTCTTTTACTGGTTGCATTAATGGATATGCTTCTTGGTGGATGTGAGAATGAAAACAACTCGTATATTTATCAATCCGCAGATAAGGCCGTCACCATAGTATCAGCAAATCCAATCCCTGAAGATATGAAAGATGGCTTCACTTTCAATGTTTCCATCGATCTTCCAACGAATATTTCGGTGTATTATGTCTGGATTTATCCCGATGTTTGGTCCTCGAATTCGGGAGAAATTCCAGTAGATGCTGATGAAGTTGGTATATGGTATAAACCAAGTGGGAGACTACCACCAACAGCTTCAAATATTATACGGGGTGGTTGGATTTATTATATACACAGTAATCAAGCTGTTTATGCTCAAAAAGGTATGGTATCCACTTGGACCCTCACTGTCAGTTATAAAAATGAAGCAGGAAAGTTTGTTGATGTGGTTAATGAAAATTTTACGTATCTGGTTCAAATAAAGTAAATTTAGAATAGAAGCGCTCCTGTTACCTCATCACTCTGAGAAGCATGTGCTTCGCTGTCCCCTGGATCAGTGGCCTAAGTATGCTGCGTGCTACCGACCCAATTTCCGCCCTATACAGTCGCTACAGGACAAAAATCCATCCCAAGGGATTCTGGTTTGAAAAGGAATACCATGCCTCTGACCCCGGGGTGAAGCAGGTTCCGGTTACGGTGCCAAGGCATGATTGAAATCCTGTATGAATGACATTTTATGTTGAGCCAACGCTGATACCTTTGAAGTTTTCGCAGACCTCCCGCTTAATACAAGATACTAAACAGGAGGTTTGCTATTTTTTCATGGATAAACCCGGCTGTTGATGTGAGGTTTATACCCTTACAGTGTTCTTTCGAATAGTCAAAACAGCTCTTCAGTAAAATCGCACGTTTATGGGATTGAAACTTTTGCTTGATGCATTCGTAAATTCTCGAGGCTATGCATGGTAATACCAATGGGGACTTTACATAATGAATCCAAAGCAAGCATTCAAATTCATGCAGGTATTCCTTGCATCGTTATGTAATGAAATCTGGTCAAGTCTCCTTATATAGTTTAGTAAAATTGAAATCCAATCCTTCAATGCTGTTGGAGTAGTACAATCTGTTGTCTTTACTCTGAATTACTTTAGCCTTGTAAAGTCAGGGATTCTCTTGAAAAGTACGAAGTCGTAAAATGTATTAAAATTTTTATTGACTTGTATACAATCTTGTATAAAATGGAAGTCGGGTACTTTTCCAGTGGTGTGGAAAGAGAGTGCCTTCATGAAACAGGTCGTTGTCAAGAAAGACATGTATGTCGATTCTGTTGTCTTAATGCTACTCAGCAGGGATCTGGAAACAAGAGAAGAAGTCGAATCGGCAACTGTTGCCATGGGCACTGCCATGAATGTGCAATTGCTCATCGCCCAAGGGTTCTCTCCCGCACAGCTCGAAAAAGCTACCCCTTCCGACCTGCTCATAGCCCTCAATTGTCATCATGAAAAAGACATACCCACCATACTTACATTCACCGACACGCTGTTGGCAGGCAAAGGCGGGAGTGGGAAAGCAGGGACTTCGCAGGAAGTTTTTTGCAGCATTGAAGATGCAGTACAAGCCCAAGAAGAAACAAACCTCGCCATAATATCCGTACCAGGTGCCTATGCAGCGCATGAAGCAAAAAAGGCGTTGGACCTTGGCCTGAATGTCATGATATTCTCCGACAACGTTACCTTGGAAGATGAAATTGCGCTCAAGAGCCGTGCCCAGGAAAAAGGCTTGCTGGTCATGGGTCCCGACTGTGGGACGGCCATACTCGGGGGAAAACCCCTGTGCTTCGCGAATGTAGTCCCCAGTGGCTCGATCGGGGTGGTTGCCGCATCAGGTACAGGCTTACAGGAAGTGACATGCCTCCTTACTCGAATGGGCTGCGGCATCAGCCAGGCCATCGGTACCGGGGGAAGAGACCTGAAGAACAAAGCCGTAGGAGGGCGGATGATGCTCATGGGCATCACAGCCCTGGGCAACGATCCAAACACCGAGCTTATCGTGGTGGTATCAAAACCCCCCGCACCGGAAGTGGTTACCACCGTACTCAATGCCTTGGTGCAGACAAACAAGAACTCAGTCGTGCACTTCATCGGAGCCGATGCAAATCAGTTTCCCGGTCATCCCTTGATTCACTGGGCTTCCAATCTGGAAGAAACCGCACGCATTGCAGCCTCGCTCAGCGGTAAAGCCATCCCCAAGCGTGAACACTCTGATGATTGGCCGTTTGACCTGGACCATGAAACCATCGACGCCTTGGTCTTACGGGAAACAGCGCATAGATTGAGTGAGCAAACCTGTATCCGTGGATATTACACAGGGGGGACACTCTGTGACGAGGCTTGGATATCCCTTGCCGGCCTCAAGGAAAAGGTCTATTCCAACAACCATACCAACCCAGCTTTGGTCCCCTCAGACCCGCACATCTCTAGCGGGAATACCATCATCGATCTGGGTGATGACGTCTTTACCGTAGGGCGGCCGCATCCCATGATCGACCCCACCACCCGTACCGATCGAATTCGCAAGGAAATGCATGACGCAACCATCGCTGTCATGGTACTCGACTGCGTACTCGGCTACGGAAGTTGCGACGACCCGGCGGGAGCGATGGTTCCCACGTTGCTTGCAGCCAAACAGGCTGCTCTCAAACGGGGAGGGTATCTGAGTATCGTCGCTTCGGTAACCGGAACACAGCACGATCCCCAAGGTCTTGCAAGCCAGGTGCAAAAACTTGAGCAGGCAGGGGTTGTCGTCATGCCGTCGAACTTCCAGGCTGTCAAACTGGCCCAGAGGATTTTACTGAAGCAACAGGGCGTCGGAAAACAAGTAAAACAAACAGCTGCATCGGTGCAACCCAAACTCAAGAGTGCTACGTTGTCACCTATGCTGCAGGTTGCCCCGATTCTCTCGCTCTTTACAGAGGGAGTACATGCCGTAAACCTCGGTTTGGAATCATTCTCTACGAATCTCAAGGTATGTGGGGGCGATGTTCACCATTTGGATTGGAAACCCCCTGCCGGTGGTGATGTCGCTTTGATAGATGCACTACGTCGCATAGAGGACATCAAGGGCATCGATATCGAGCAAGCCAACAAGCAAGCCGTGGAAAGGGTCCTAACCAGCAAACCGATGCTGCTTGGCATCGCCAAGGCAAAGGACGTCATCCCTGGCATGCGGGAGAATCTTCTATTGCATGCCGGTCCCCCGGTTACCTGGGCCCGTATGTGTGGTCCCATGCGGGGGGCGGTCATCGGCGCTCTGTTGTATGAAGGGATGGCAAAGGATGAGAAGGAAGCCCAAAAGCTTGCAGCCTCGGGCAGCATAGAATTTGAGCCCTGCCATCACCATAATGCGGTCGGTCCTATGGCCGGCATTATCAGCAGTCGTATGCCGGTGTGGATCGTAGAGAACGACACCTACAAAAACAAGGCGTATGCAACACTCAATGAAGGACTGGGAAAGGTGCTCCGTTACGGCGCATACAATGAGGAAGTGTTGACCCGCCTCTCTTGGATGGAAACAGTACTGGCACCGATTCTGAACAAAGCCCTGCAGCTCCATGGACCGATAGACATGCGTTCCTTGATGGTGCAAGCCTTGCAGATGGGCGATGAATGCCACAACCGCAACAGGGCGGGAACCTCTCTGGTCATTCGTGAATTGGCCCCGTATCTTGTATTGCTTGACGAACCGAAGAAGGACATCTCCGATGTGCTGACATTCATGCACAAGAATGACCACTTCTTCCTCAATCTTTCCATGCCGTCTGCAAAGTGCACGATGGACAGTGCAAGAAATATTCAGGGAAGTACGCTCATAACGGCGATGGCCCGCAACGGTACGGATTTCGGTATACAGCTTTCAGGCCTTGCAGACCGTTGGTTTAAAGCCGGGGCAACGGCGGTGGAAGGGTTATATCTGCCCGGGTATAAAGCCGAGGATGCCGCATTGGATATCGGAGACTCGGTCATAACCGAGACATCGGGTATCGGCGGCTTTGCCATGGCAGCCTCTCCTTCCATCGTCAAGTTCGTCGGTGGCTCTCCCTCTGATGCAATCATGTACACCAAACGGATGTACACCATCACCATGGCTGAAAACAGAGAGTATAGGATTCCCATTCTGGATTTCAGAGGGACTCCCACCGGCATCGATGTACGGAGCGTGGTGGAGAAGGGAATATTGCCCGTCATCAATACCGGAATCGCGCATAAGGAACCGGGTATCGGAATGGTTGGGGCAGGTTTGGTGAAACCTCCGATGCAGTGTTTTCAGGATGCTCTCTTGGCTTTTGCCGACGAATATGCGCCGGTTGATCATAGCGTGAAAGGAGAAAGCAATGAAAGTAATTGATCTGACGATTCCCTTGGGCGTCGGAACCCCGCCTTGGCCAACGTATATACCGCTACAGGTCCAATATTTCAAGCGGCTTGCCCCCAACGGAGCTAACGGGCAGGTGGTAACCCACTCCAACCACGTGGGAACTCACCTTGATGGAGAAATTCACTTCTATACGCCCGGCAAGGATATTGCACAGCTGGATATGGACTTTCTGGTACATGAAGGCGCCATTGTCGACCTTTCCGATGTGTGCGGCGACTACGATGTCTACACCTCGAAAATGGTCGAGGAACGCGTCGAGGTGAAAGAGGGTGATATCCTGCTCATCCATACCGGGTATCACCACTATGGGTGGGACCAGCCTACCGGGGACGAGATCAGATACATGATCAAGCACCCGGGACCCGATCGGGAGTTTGCAGAATGGGCCAAGAAAAAGAAACTGCGGTGGATAGGAGTCGACTGCGGCAGCGCCGACCATCCCATGAACACCAAAATCCGGGACTGGATGCCCAAGGAAGCCAAGCAGTGCGATGCACATTTCAAGGAAAAGTACGGCAAACCTTTGGATGAGTTCTTTTCCGAGGACAAGTACCAGTTGATGCACATTGAAATGTTCAACCATGGAATCATCCATGCAGAGTGTGTCGGGGGAGACCTCGATTTGCTGTTGAACCAACGGGCGGTCATCGGATGCTATCCTTGGCGGTTCGTGGATGGGGAGTCCTCCATCGCCCGAATTGTAGCCCATGTCGATGACGATCGCTATGAAAGGCTGATGGCAAAGAAGGCAAAGGCTGTACTTACCCGTTTTGGGGATGTTGCAGGAAGCAAGAACGCTTGGTTGCATGAAGAAGCAAGAAAACATAGGTAAAAAAAAAGGAGTCTACGATATGGCATTGGATGCTATGGAAAAGACATTGAGACCTCCTGAGCTGACGCTCAAGGCCTATCCCCCCAAGGTAATAACTTTGGCATCAGGGGAGAAAATGGTGGTTCGGGAAGCTAAACGGGAAGAAGTGGGAGCTTTGCTGGGAACCTTGTATCCCCTGATCGGTGTCCCAAAGGACTTCTACGACATCGTAGCTGTGCGCATGTATTCGGAAATCCTTGGCTGGTATCGCTATCGGGTGGCCAATGAGTTCGTCCTGGTCGGTACCATCGGCGGAGTCATCGCCGGCATCGTCACCAGCCGTGCCGTTACTCCGCAATTGGGTATGAGCCTGCATACATTGACGATCAAGCGAGGCCTTCGGGTAGGGGCTCAGCTGTTTGCTGCAAAAATGGAACATCACATCGACATTTTGGGTGAAGATGAAGTGTACATCGTTGCCGAGAGTCCCAACGGTTTCAAGCGATGGATGATCGAATACCAGCTTGAAGACCGATCAGCCCAATTCCCCGAAGTCAGGCATGAATTAGGCGGAGTTCCCACCTATGTGTTGACTCGACCGCTTTGGGAAGCCGTACGGCCAAGCAAGTGTACCGGCAGCCGGCCGGTTTCACCTGAGGATCTCAAATCATCCGAAAAGCTGATTATGCCCAGTGAATATCCCCAGATCCCGGGATTCAAGAGGTAAGCCATGGCAAATGTAGGAATAGTAGGAATCGGGCACACACGATTCGGCAATTCATCCGAGTATGATCTTTCGGATGTATTGGCGTATGCTGCAACTGATGCCCTGGAGGATGCACATTTCCTATCAAGAAGGAAAGAAGTGGACCAGGTGATCGTAGGCAATATGGCAAGCGGTCTCTTCTGTCACCAAAGTGCCGTGGCTTCAGCCTTGGTAAGTCGCATGGATATGGAACCGGTCCCTGCAGAGCTGGTGGAGAATGGGCCCGCCTCGGGAGCCAGTGCCATCAAGATCGGGTACATGGCGATTGCCTCCGGCATGGCCGACATCGTTCTGGTTGTTGGAGGCGAAATCATGCGCAAGGTCTCGGGTTGGGTTGGAACCGAGTATGTAGCGACGATGCTGCAGACCGAAGCCGAATACAACATGGGACTCACTCTTCCTGCCTTCGGGGGCATGTTCACCCGCATGTATATGGAACGTTATGGACTGACCGAACGTGATCTTGCCTTGTTGGCAGTGAAAAACCATGCCAATGGAGCAAAGAACAAGTACGCCCACATCCAAGCTCCTTGTTCCATAGAAGCAATCAGTGATGGTCCTGAAGCGTCGGTAGTGAATACGTACGTGGCTGAGCCGCTTCGCATGTATTCCACCTGTCCGGTAAGCGATGGGGCCGCAGCCTTGCTGTTGGTAAACATGGATAGTCCGAAGGCTAAGCTTTTCCCCAAGAAGCCGATCAGGATCGCAGGCATCGCCAGTGCCACCGATACGCATTGCGTGCATAACAGAAAAGATCCTTTACTGCTCGATGCAGTGAGGATTGCAGCTGAGAAAGCCTATGCAATGGCAAAGCTTACACCAAAGGACATCTCCTTTGCGGAGCTTCACGATGCTTTCTCCATTCTTGAACTTGCCATCAGTGAAGAGGTTGGGTTCTTTGAGCGGGGTAAGAGTTTCTTGGCGGTACGTGAGGGACAGACCAACATCGATGGGAGATTGCCGATCAATACGTCCGGGGGGTTGAAATCCAAAGGCCATCCGGTAGGGGCGACCGGAGTATCGCAGGCGGTGGAACTGGTAAGGCAGTTGCGCGGGGAAGCTGAGAAAGGAAGGCAGGTAAGCAATCCACGCTATGGAATGTCGGTCAATTTCGGTGGATTCGGCAATAATGTCGTTGCGCTGATCTGCGCGAAGGAGTAAGGGTGCAACCATGATTGATTTCAGCATGTACGAGCTTAAGGAACCGAAGATTTCCGCCTACCGATGTGAATCGTGCGGGACGCTGTATTACCCAGCACCCATGGTGTGCAAAACCTGCAACTGCCGCCGCGATCCTGTAACTGACAGGGGATGGGAGAAATTCGACTTGGAGGGACCGTGCACCTTGCTTTCTTGGACACGGCTGTGGAATCTTCCCGAAGGCTATACAAAAAAGAACATGCTATTCGGGATCGTTGAATTCGAAAATGGACTCCGTGCATCCGGGCAACTGGAAGTGGATGAACCCAAAACAGGAATGAAGTTGGTTTCAACCGTGGTGGAGTCGGATGAACGACCGGGCAACCCCGTGAAGGTATTCGTTTTCAAGCAGTAGCATCCCAGGAGGATCTCGATGGGCAATCCGGCACGCAGCACTGATATCTACAACACGCTTTCAAAGCGAATCATAACCTGGGCTTACACCCCGGGATATCGGTTGACGGAAGAAGAGCTCTGTGCCGAGTTTGAGGTTAGCCGCTCTCCCGTGAGAGAAGCGCTCAACAGTCTAGTATCAGCCCGTTTGGTTTCCAAGGAAGCTCATAAGGGGTATATGGTAAGGCTGATCGACCTCAGGGAAGTGAACGAACTGTATGACACCCGACTGGTCCTGGAACTCGCGGTAGTCCAGACTCTTTGTGAAAAAGGTATGGATATCCACGTGCTTAAGGATTTGCAGGAACGTTGGAATACGTTGATAGAAACGTTGCCTGAGGTACTTGCCTTGTGTGCCGACGAGGATGAGATTTTTCACAGAACGCTCTGCAGTGCTGCGGGGAATTTGGTGATGGCCCAGATGTTGGACGATATTGCCAAGAGGATTCACTTCGTCAGACTATCGGACATAACCGATCCTGACAGGATGCGGATAACCTGCCAGGACCATCTTGATCTGTTGTCTGCACTTCAGCAAAGGGATGTAGAATCAGCAAAGGCGATCGTGCGGCGGAACATCCTTTGGGGAAAAGAGAAGGTCGATACCGCCATCAAGGAGGCGTTGTTTCATGCGCACCATATGGCCTGAAGGTCCCTTGGGGACCATTGAGGTAATGGGCTCACGCTTCCCTTCTTCTCCAAGGGTGCTTTCGGTGCACTCTGTATTCAACACCTCGCTGAATCTTAAGGATAAAGATGGTAGCCTGTACGCTCTGGTGATGCGACCTTCGCAACTGCATCCCTGTACCGCTGTCATGCATCCCAAATCGACCTGTACAGAATTTTCCCAGCTTTGCCTTAGCGCCGGACAGAAGGTTATGCTGCAGGAGGAACGCATAAGTTTCGACTGTGGACTTTGGGTTTCCTTTGTAGGAGCCATGAGGGTGCATCCATACAACGAGGCAGCACCTTGTGTCAGCTCCCTGAAAGTAAAGAGCATTACTCGACAGGGAAATGAGCTTTCCAAGGCCCAACACGGAAAAGGTACGTTGTTGGTGTATGATGCATTATTTCAGCATCTCGATGTCAGCGATGGTTTTATGGGATATTTTTCCCCTCATGCAAAGGTTCTTCTCGTAGGTGTCCAAACAAAAAATCTTCTCGTAGCTGAACGGGGAATGCAGGCCCTCTTGGGGCTTGGTCCCGGTTCCACCCCGGTGGGTGATGATTTTCTTTGTGGTTTTCTTCTCGCCCTTTTTATGCTCTCTCAATCGGCCGACGATAGCTCGTTTACTCATTTCGTACAGGTATTCACTACGAGTATTCGTCGAATGCTCCATGATTCATTCCACTATACAACTGACATCTCAAAACACATGCTGCTCCTTGCCTGCGACAATTTGTTTGCTCAGGCATTGGTTGCGTTTGCCAAGGTGTTTTCTCAAGCCCAAGTCGATGAAGTGCAGTTTGCTGGAGCGTTACAGGTACTTTCAGGATTGGGCCATAGTTCCGGGTTTGATGCAGCTTCCGGCCTGTTGTACTGCCTTCATGGCCTTATGCCGGAAATTTTTGGGAAGGGGGACGTATGATTGTTGAATTCTCGTACAAAGGACCTACCTCGGAATCTACTCTGTTGGAATTGTTGTCTGATACATCCCGAAAGGCAAAGTTGCTCGCCGGTGGGACAGACCTATTGGTTGGTATCCGGGGAGGTGTATACAAACCCGATTTGGTACTCGACCTGAAAAAGATACCCGAGTATCAAAAACTGGTTTTGGGGGAGGATCACGCCCTTACGATAGGACCTGCTGTTACCATCAATGAGATTCTCTCAAACAAAGTAGTGCAGCAGTACCATCCTCTTCTGTGTGCATGTGCCAAGGACTTGGCTTCCTATCAGATTCGCAATCGGGCGACCGTGGTTGGGAATATCGTGAATGCTTCTCCGTGTTCCGATATGGCTCCCGCATTGCTGTGCCTGGATGCGACGATCACCATTGCCTCGGTGAGGGGGAAACGCGAAGTGGCAATCGGCGAGTTCTTTACCGGGGTGAAAAAGACCGTACTGGAAAAAGACGAACTGGTCACTGCCGTACATGTTCCTGCAAGCAGTGCATCTGCAAATGGCGTCTATCGGAAGTTGAAGAGAATACAGGGCCATGACCTGGGGATCGTAGGGGTTGCAGTAGCCCAAGTACAGGGGAAACTAAGAATTGCGGTGAGCTCAGCAGCTCCAACTCCTGTAGTTACCAAGCCTTTGGATGGTACTCTTTCCGTTGAAGCGTTGCTCAAGGAAGTCGATTCCATCATCAGTCCCATCAGCGATGTCCGGTGTTCACAGGAATATCGCAGGTTCATGGTTTTGGAGTACACCAAGTATTTGCTGAGGGAGGTGACATCATGCTGATACGAGTCACGGTGAATACAGTAGTCTATGAACGTGAGGTGAAGGAAAACCGTACCCTGCTGAGGTTCTTACGGGAAGACCTGGGGCTGACAGGAACCAAGGAAGGGTGTGGTGCCGGTGAGTGCGGCGCCTGTACGGTATTCCTTAATGGAAAGACGGTAAATTCATGCATGGTCCTTGCTGTGGAAGCCGATGGTGGTGTTGTCCAAACAATAGAGGGGGAAGCTCAAGAGGGAATGCTTTCCGCGTTGCAGGCAGCGTTTGAAGCCCATGGGGCGGTCCAATGCGGTTTCTGTACTGCGGGGATGATCATGTCTGCACGACAGTTGATCCATAACAATCCCCATCCTACGAAAGAGGAGATTCAGGAAGGTCTGGAAGGTAATTTCTGCCGATGTACCGGCTATGAGCAGATTATCGAGGCTATTTTGGATGTCACCGGTCAGGTGCAGGAAAAGGAGGAGTTGCGGTATGTATGAAACCCTCGATCGTTCTGTTCTGAAAAGTGTAGGAAAAAGTGAGATTCGCCCCGATGCAAGGGTCAAGCTGACAGGTGAGGCCGGCTATGTCAGCGACATGGTCCTTCCCGGGATGCTGTATGCGCAGGTTAAGAAGAGCCCGCATGCACGGGCAAGGATATTGAGCATCGATACGTCAAAAGCCGAAGCCTTGCCGGGAGTAAGGGCTGTATTGACGGGAGCCGAGCTCGATTATCGGCTGGGGCTCTACATCGTGGACAAGTATATTCTTGCAAAAGGAGAAGTGCGCCATTATGGGGAGGCGGTAGCTGCAGTGGCAGCCGAGACGCTGCAAATAGCCCGCAAGGCAGTCGATTTGATAGAGGTTGTCTATGAGGTCCTGCCTCCCGTACTCAGTCATATGGATGCGCGCAAAGAGGATGCTCCTCTGGTACATCCCGATTTGGGCAGCTACCAATACATCAAGGCGGTCTTCACTCCGATTCCGAATACCAACATTGCGAACTGGACGAAACTCCGCAAAGGCGATGTGGAACAAGGATTCGCAGAAAGTGATTATATTGTGGAACGCGAGTACGACAATCCAAGTGTACAGCATGTTCCCATGGAAACCCATGTGGCCATTGTTACCTGGGGTTCCGGGGACAAGGTCACCATCTATACCAGTGCCCAGTCGCCGTTTACCGTCCGCAATCTGTTCTGCAATACGTTCAGTCTTCCCCTGTGCAACGTACGGGTGGTCATCCCGTATGTCGGAGGTGGATTCGGCGGGAAGGCCGGTATTCATATCGAGCCCTTGACGGCATGCCTTTCGAAGAAGGCCGGCGGAAGGCCGGTGAAATTCCAAGCTACGAGGGAGGAAGAATTTTCCTTATTGCCTTGTCGCAGTGCCCTGACGTATCACATAAAAACAGGAGTTACCAAGGAAGGAAAAATCCTTGCCCAGAAAATGGAGATGTATTGGGATGCCGGTGCGTATGCTGATTATGCGGTGAATGTCACCAGGGCTTCGGGGTACTCGGCTTCGGGGCCGTACGAGATTCCCAATGCATGGGTCGATGCGTATACGTTGTATACGAACAAACCCTATGGGACTGCCTACCGTGGATTTGGGCACGTGGAGTTTCACTGGGGTATCGAACGCCATATGGATTTGGTCGCAAAAACGGTGGGGATGGATCGGGTTGCTTTCAGAAAGCTCAATGCCCTGAAGGAAGGCTCCATTACCTTGACCGGGGAGAAAATCACCAAGCATTCAGGAGATGTGGTAGCCTGCTTGGATGCTGTTGCTGCCTCAATCGGATATGGGAAGCTTTCCAAGGAAGAGCGACAAAGACAGAAGGATACCGGTTGGAGGATTGGCAAGGGGGTGGCGATGTTGCAGAAAGCTCCAGCCATGCCTTCCAATACCGCTACTGCCAGCGTGGTGAAAATGAACAGCGATGGGACGGTTTCTGTCAATGTAGGGTTGACCGATATCGGTCAAGGGTCCTCAGCTGCATTGGCACAGATTGTTGCCGAGCGCCTGGGTTTCGAGTACAAGAAGGTCTTCGTCAAAATCGAGAAGGATACTGACAGCGATCCCTATGACTGGCAGACGGTAGCTTCCAAAGGTCTGATCATGTCGGGGAACGCCTGTATCCTGGCTTGTGAGGATCTGTTGAGAAAAGGGTATGCCGTGGCCTCCCATGTCCTGAAGGCTAGTGTGGATGACCTTGCCCATGACGGAGAGGGTGTCTATGTAAAGCATGACAGTGAGAACCGCATTGAATGGCCTCAGATAGCCATCGGGTACGCGTATCCGGATGGGAAAGCCATCGGCGGGCCCTTGATCGGGGTGGGTAGTTACATAGCCCAGGGACTTTCCAATCTCGATAAGGAGACAGGCCAGGGTAAACCTGCCCTGGATTGGACCTTTGGTGCCCATGGAATCATCTGTGAGGTGAACCCCAGGACTGGGGAATACAACATACGAAAGATTGCCTCGGCTTTTGATGTAGGAAAGGTAGTCAATCCTCAGTTGCTTCGGGGCCAGATTGTCGGTGGGATGCTTCAGGGTTTGGGAACAGCCATGTGTGAAGGCTATATATTCGATACACAAGGGCATCTGCTCAATCCTTCGTTTACCGATAATAAGATTCCGACTTCCAAGGATTTGCCGTTTGAGATTGAGACGATTGCAGTGGAGAATTCTCAAATCGACGGGCCTTATGGAGCCCGCGGGGTGGCTGAACACCCTATGATCAGCGTTGCACCGGCGTTGGGAAATGCTCTTTTTGAGGCAGTAGGGGCCGACCTGGTTCATATGCCTATTCGAAGTGAGGATGTCTGGAGAGCTATGGGGGATAAAACGCCAATCGACAATTGGATTACCAAGTCTCCGATCGGTTCATGTCGCAGCGACTTGGTATACAAAAAGGAGGATGCAAGCAAGCATGGAATTGATTGAAACGATGTATTTGAATCAAATGTCCGGGCTTATGTCTCTGCGCGTGAGATCCGGATAGGACTGTAGGCTTTTTTATGAGGAGACTATCGTGACTAAGAAAGATTTGACAGGAAAGAACATTGTATTTGGACTCCAACATACCTTTGTCATGTTCGGGGCAACGGTATTGGTCCCGATTCTTACAGGGTTGGATATCGGGGTGACGTTGTTTGCCGCAGGTATCGGAACTTTGTTGTTCCATGTGATAACCAAATTCAAGGTTCCTGTGTTTTTGGGAAGTTCTTTTGCCTATATACCCGGCATTGTTGCCATCGGGGCTTCTCAAGGGTTGCCGTATGCATTGGGTGGTATAGTCGTTTCCGGCGGGCTCTATATTGTAGTTTCAATTATTTTCAGATATGTAAAATATGAGAACCTGCATAAGATTCTTCCTCCCCATGTCACAGGACCCATGATCATTATGATTGGGCTGATTCTAGCCCCTGTTGCCATCCAGAATGCCAATGGGACGAACTCCCCGGGCATCGCCGAAGCAATTGGGCAGAATGGTTGCTGGCTTGTTGCCTTGCTGACGTTCGGAGCTGGGGTGTTCGTCAAGATTGGCTTCCCAAAATTTGGATGGAAGTTTGCTTCCAATCTTCCCGTTCTGCTTGCCTTGGTGTTTGGCTATTTTGTTTCCATCATCATTGGGATCATCGATTTCTCCGCAGTCAAGGAAGCCGCCTGGGTGGGTATCCCTCATTTTACACTGCCCAAATTCTCAGTAAGTGCCATAACCGTCATGGTCCCCATCGCCATTGTTACGATGGTGGAACATTTTGGTGACATCCTTGCTATCGGCAATGTAGTCGGCCAGGATTTCATCAAGGATCCCGGCATCAAGAGAACGTTGCTTGGTGATGGTCTTGCGACCAGTTTGGCCGGTTTGATCGGCGGTCCTGCAAACACGACATACTCTGAAAATACTGGTGCTATAGCCCTTACGGGGGTTTCCAATCCCATTATTATGAGAATTGCTGCAGTGTTTGCGATTTTCCTCTCCTTGATTCCCAAGTTCACCGCGTTGATCGGTACCATTCCCGCTCCTGTAATCGGTGGTATTTCCATTTTGCTGTTTGGTATGATCAGTTCGATCGGTATCAAGAATATGGTTGACGCCAAGGTGAACCTTTCCAATCCGAAGCTGTTGATCATCAGTGCTGCCATGTTGGTGTTGGGACTCGGTGGAGCTGCCTTCAAGTTGGGCGCAATACAACTTTCGGGTCTTGGACTCGCTGCCATTTTCGGTATTATTCTCAATGCAATCCTCAGGCCGAAGGATATAACCAAGTCCGAGGGCTAAGGGTGAGTCTGCAATGGACTGATTCCAAAGAAAAGGATTAAGAAAGGAACAACCAGAAAAGAAATCATGCAACGAATGGCTTCATCAAGAAAAGGATGAGGCCGTTCGTCTGTATCAGAGAGGGAGAAACAGCGACCGTCTACCTTTTCCGTCAGGACTTTTGGAAGCATGCCCGACTCCCGTTGTGTCCTCTACCAAGACAATGGACCCTGGTCCAAACGTCCGTTTCTCGCCATCTCCCACTTCAATCTCCACCAACCCTTCTAGCATGACGATGTACTGCCTGCAGGGTGCCGTGTGCCAAGGATAATCGTATCCTGGAGGGTTTTCCCGAAGTATCATGCACTGTACTGCAAGAGGAGAGGACATCCACCCCAAAGGTCCTGAAGGGGTAACCAAAACTTCCTGTTCTTCGAAATGGGAATTACCGCTTTGGTCTGCATAGATTCTTGTGATGGTCATGCGATGCTCCTCGCTATTTCAGCTTTCCCATGCAAAAGTGCACGATGAAACTACCCCGGTAGTATACCATGGCTTGTTGGATGGGGGGCATAGGATATCTGCTGGTTCCTTACCTGCATATCACCAATTGGAGTACATGCCACTAGGGAGGTCTTTCCGCCCAAATCTGACAGGAGATGCCATCGCAGTGTATAGCGATAATCCAGTATGTGAAGTATGGCTTATTACAATTATATATTCCCGATTACTTTATCCCTGCATTTCCAGATTGCCATAGGGTGATACATAAGTCGTTCTACGATAGTTGAATCATCAAACAATAACTCAGGCTTATATTGGTTTCGAGAGAAGGATGACCAAAAAGCCAGCTCATTAGTTGTCGGTATAAGAATTTCCTGCAAATATGCAACAACCGTTTCATAGGATTTTTTGACATCAAACCATGTACCATGACGTAGAACTGGTACGAGATCAGTCTTGATTCGTTGTTGAGTTATTAATTTGGCATTCTCTAAATTGAATTGTTCCGGTACCTTCTCAGACCCAACTGCGCTATAGAACATCACACATTTTCTTAATAATGATTCTTGAGATTTATTGATAAGGCCCTGCTGTATCATCATAGCTACATCAAACAGATCTCTTGGTGCGGCACGATTGATCATAGCCACAATTTTTGAAGCATATATTTCTATTGGATCGAGGCTAAGTGCAGTTAGCTCTTCTTCTCTCCATGACAATAGGGCAGTTCTTTTTGTAGGAGGAAGAATATGGCAACGAAGCATGTAGTTGATCTCGATTTTAATATTATCCTTCATGCTACCAGCATTTTGGTATTCAAACACAAGTGAATCCAGAGCATGATACGTTTTTGACTTGGCCCCAAGCAGGTAACCGGCAGAACTCATGTACTTTCCAATTCGTTCTACAAGGATTTTTCGGGTCAGCAACATTTCATCACGGGAGATATTGTCAGTGAAATCCAAATCTA
This sequence comes from Sphaerochaeta globosa str. Buddy, assembly GCF_000190435.1. NCBI lineage: Bacteria > Pseudomonadati > Spirochaetota > Spirochaetia > Spirochaetales > Sphaerochaetaceae > Sphaerochaeta > Sphaerochaeta globosa. Next base: position 2,815,375 of record NC_015152.1, on the reverse strand, counting down.
TATCAACAGAGAGCCGAGGAAGCTCGAGGATCATCAGATTGAGTGCGGTTCCTCCTTTGAGAGCTAATAACTCAGATAATAATGAGTCAGAATTGATCCATTTCAATACATCTGCCAGCCGACATATTTTTTCAAAGGTATCTCTGACAAAGCCCAGTTCTCGAGCTTGTCTGCCTAGTACCATGCGATTATATTGCATCGTAATCAGTCACTCCTTTATTAACAAGCTGCAACACATCTGCAGGTGCGTACATGTTCCAATTCTTATGCCATATAAAACCGTTCGATTTTTCATGCAGGTACGATTTACCAGATGGGAGATGTGTTTTGCACTCCTTGAAAAACGAATTGGATATATGGAGTGAGTTTGCTAATGCAGAAAGAATCAATCCGGTTTTTTGGTACAAGAACCCGTTAGCATACTCCTCCAAGCAAGCAAGAAGAGCTGTTTCCTCCAGTGCAGGAATCAGCAAGAGGCATCGTAACAGTTCTTCCAATCCCCCAATTCTCTCGAACATATCTATGCTTTCTATCACAGCTCGTTCAAGGGACGAGATACGGACTCCATTTGGTTCGTGTTGTATGTGGCTGTAAATTTTTGGGACAACTCGCCGATAATTGATGCTATCAAATTCAAAATCTCGAAACCGACTCTGACTTGTCACATAAACCTCATAGAACACTTGATTCGCATAGCCGTAATATTCAAAAGCACTGTGGTACGAAACAACAGCATCATCGCTGATATGGGAGGCAATTTCAAAACGACTTGGTACTGGTTGTTTCGATTCTAGGCTGATTGCAACATAGAGATTCTTCCGGACACTTTGGATATATCCTTTCTTTCTATACGCTTGGCTAAGAGACTTTGCGGCAGCTTCACTGCCTGTAATGGTTTCCAAGTCTGTAATTCGGAAGCATCCGAGAGATACTAACTCTGGATAATACTTCATACACTACCTCCTTCTGTAGGTAATATAACACAGAAAGATGGTTATAACTATCTTTCTGTGCAATTGTGGCTACAATTGAAACGGTATATACTGGATTTTACTCAGAATGCTTTAACAATATAGTAAGTGAAAACGCATTCGGTTCTGCTTCAGGTTTTCCTGTACTGAGGATGGCATTGGGGGAATTCCAGAGGAAGTACCACGATTTTTTCCATGAGGTGTATGAGCGAGCAGATATCCAATGGCTCTTAGCTCGCTCGCACCGAAGCCAGCCACATGGCCATGCGAGATGGTGAAGAAGTCTATCTCAACGGTATCAAAGAATTTCTCAACAAGGTGTAATAGAGAACATCTCTTTGTAAGACTGTCCCGGATCCTAGATACTATTCGGGACAGAGAGCAAACATTCAAATCTTGAATGAAAGCCGTGTTCTAGTTCTGAATCTGCACAATGCCTGCGAGTACGATCAAATGCAGCACCACCTGTTCAATCCAGGAGAACCATTCAGAACCGCTAATGTTACCGAAGTCTATGGTCAATACATCGAGGATGACAATCATGGCAAGCCAGAATATCACGATTGCCATATGGGCAAGTTTGACGAACTTGTCAGGGATGCCTTGCATAAGCAATTGGGCGCCCAGAAACAACCCACACAGCAGTTCGAGTGTGGAGATGAGATAGAGCAACAGCTCATTGTCACCTCCAAACATGTTGGAAAGCTCCCGGGAAATCTGGTTACCTAGTCCCCTGCCAGAAGAGAACCCGAGGATTCCCATTGCAATAAACAGCAGGGCGATAAGCATTTGCATAGCTTTTTTCGATGCTACAATCTGTAGCGATGCCTTAGGATCTTTTGCCATGTTCTCACTCCTCATTCAATACGTAGCTTCATTGTAGTGCCATGGCAGCCTGGCGTAAAGGCTGGGGGAGTACTAAATCTTAGGTATCTACTTGACGATTACAAAATAATATTGTAAGCTACTAAATATACAGCAATCAAACATTGTTAAGGAGATTTGAAATGAACGTACCAAAAATTGGAATTATCATAAGCAGCACCAGAGCAACGAGAGTAGGACAGCAGGCGGCAGAGTATGTTGAGTCAATCGCAAAGAAGAGAACCGACCTCTCTTTTGAGATCGTCGACCTTCGGGACTTTCCCATGCCGTTCTTCGACGAAGTAGCTTCAAACGCTTATGTCCCTTCAACCAACACTATTGCCCAAGCATGGCAGAAAAAGGTTGCAAGTCTGGATGGCTTCATTTTCGTTACCGCTGAATATAATAACAGTATAACAGCAGCCCTGAAAAATGCACTGGACTATGCCTATCCTGAGTGGAATCGCAAGGCAGCAGCTTACTTCTCCTATGGATCAGCCGGTGGAGCACGTGCTGTACAGCACCTTAGGGACATCTGTGTTGAACTGCAGATGGCACCGGTCAGGCAGTCTGTACTGATTATGGGAAATGACTTCTATCCGATCATGAACGGTCAGAAGCAGGTAAAGGACCTTCCCAATCTCGAACCCCAGGTAACAAACATGCTCGATCAGCTTTCCTGGTGGGCAACTGCATTGAAGAGCGCCCGCGAGAGTAAGTAATACGCATCGATATCCAGTAACCAAATAAACGTTGGGAGGAACAGGCCGTTGGCTTGTTCCTCCTTTTTAGTTTGCTCAGCGCATCTCGTTCGGATACACAACCTTCTCCAAAGCATCGAGCAGTATATAGAGCCCAAGTCCCAGGAGACTGAGCAGAACAATTCCTGCGTACATGCCTACATAGTGGGCCATCACCCAGTTGTTCATAATGTAATAACCCAGCCCATAGGTGGCTGCATAGTTTTCGCTGATGAACAGCACCGACAGCGAAATGCCGAGGGTAATGCGCAAGGAACTGAATATTCTCGGTAGTATTGCCGGCCACACGATATCGGTAATCACCTGCCTTGGGGTGAGTCGGTACGCTTTGGCAAGCTCCAGGTACTGCATGGGGATTTCCTTCACTCCGTCGCGGATAGTTACGGCTGCAGGAAAGAATACTATGACTGCGATAAGGATGATTTTTGAGAGGTCACCGATACCGAAAAGCACCATGAAAACCGGAAGAAAAGCAATCTTGGGAAGGGGATAGAGCAGGTACAGTACCGGCGAAATGAACTGGTCGAGGCGCTTCTTGCGGCCGGCGACCATACCGGTGGGAATGGCGAAGAAGAGGGCAAGAGCCATCCCCATAGCAATCCTGTACAGCGAAAAAAGCAGATGCAGGTACGTCTTTGTAGTTTGCATGGTTGAAAGAAGAAAAACAAACACTGCATGGGGGTAGGGTATGATCGGACTGTGCATCAGCAAGGCCAACAGGTACCACCCTATAAGAACAACCAATGAACCTCGCAGGTATTTCATAGATTCCCTCCAAGCTTACAACGCAACGTCCGCTCCAACTCAAAGGCCTCGGTTCTGCTGCGTAGGTCTGAAAGGGCGTAATAAGGATTTTCTGTCTCATAGGAAATTCCGCCAGGAGTCATCACTACAATCCTATTTCCCATGAACACAGCCTCCCTGATGCTGTGGGTAACCAGAACCAACGTGATGTGGTGAGCTTGGACATAGGCTTTCACTTCATCCTGCAGCCGCTCCCTGGTCTGTTCATCCAAGGAGGCAAAGGGTTCATCGAGCAACAGAAGGCGGGGGTTGCGAATGAGACAGCGTGCAAGGGCGACCCGCTGTCTTTCCCCGCCGCTGAGTTGTTTGGGATAGCTTTCCGCCTTATCCGAGAGTCCTACCAGAGCCAACATCTCTTGTGCCTGCTTTCTCATGTCCTTGGGCAGCCCAAGGCACACATTGTCGAGGGCTCGCTTGAAGGGAAGCAGACGGTCCTGCTGAAACATGAGTGAACACTCAAGCGGGGAAGCAATGCTCCCCGTGCTCAGTGGAAGCAGGGATGCAATGGCATACAGCAGACTGGTTTTGCCACAGCCGCTCTTACCTATGATGCTCACCCTATCGCCTTGCTGTACTTCCAAAGAGAAGTGGGAGAATGCGAGCTTGGTGCCATAGCTAAGAGAGGCATCCTGAATGCTGAGCATCACAGGCCTTCGATGAAGCGGGAATCGATCATGGCGGTAGGTGAGAATTGATACTTCATACCGGTTACCGAACTCGTCCAGTCCATAATCTCCTGTATGAAAGGAGTGCTGGGAAGCCTGGGGGATTGGTATATCGGCACCTTGATCGTCAAGCAGATTTCTCCAGGAAGGTTTGGAATATATTTCATCAGGGCGTCACGTGCAAGATTCTCGTCCTGTCCGATGGCTTCAACCGCCTTTGCATAGGCGATATGAAATCTCTTGAGTGCTATAGTCTTCGTTTGCGTGGCTTTCTCGGTGAAAGCGATGATGTTCAGGCTTTCCGAAGGAATGCCAGCAAAGAAGAGCTTATCCAACCCACGAAGCTGCCCGATGGAGGCAAAAGGCTCAGGAAATATGCCGGTATCGAGTTGGCCTGAGACTACAGCCTCAAGGCGGGCGGGTATCTCATTGATATAGACTTTGTTGATGGTATGGTCTTGCCCAAGGTACTTGTCGACGAGGTAGTTGGTGACACTTATTTCCATCGTGCCAGCCGAAATTGCCTGCTTTTCCTGTAAACCGGGTTTTGCCAGAAGGGGAAAATCCCCATCGGTGGAAAGCGTTCCTATGAGCTTGAAATCTCCCTCTGTCTGGGTGATGAGGGCAACCAGGTCGGTCATGGCCCCATCGACCTGGCCGGTCTGCAAGGCAGTCTGGCGATTCTGGCCGTTGGTGAAAAGTATCAGGTCGACAGCAACGCCTGCTTCCTGAAAATACCCTTTCTCCAGGGCTACATAAAAGGGCGCGGCATCAACAGCGCTCATCATGCCTACGGTCAGACTGGGAAGGGCAGCTTGTGCAGAAGTTTGTTGTTCTTCTTTCCTACAGCCGGGAAACAGTAACAGGGTCGAGAAGAGAAAGGCGATCAGAATCTTTTTATACATGGTAGACCTCATACATACATCAGCATACTGTAGCATGGCAGAATATGCTGATTCAATGAGGGGAAGGTTGATGTGTACCGCATGACAGATAGGAGGAAGCTGTAGGGCAGGTGAATACCTGGTCTGTTGCACTTTCTCCACAAGGATGGGAATCATGGTTGCTATTTCTTTCGTTTCTCAAAATTCTGCTTGATATCCTTGTTCCAGTTCTTGGGAAATGCCTTGCAGGCTCTCACGCTGGTCACCGTCTCACATACCGTATTGAAGTTGACCTGGATGCCCTCGCTGTCGGCATGAAAACTTTGGGCACGATCGGCATCGATGCCGAAATGGGAAGCAGTCTCGACGGCATCGATATTTGCACCCAGGAACATAAACTCCCAGTGTTCGGCTTGCTTTGCTTTGACCAAGTCCTTTACAGCCTCGGCGGTGTATTCCCTGCTCGAGTTCTCCTGCCCATCGGTGATGATGACCACCAGCACCTGCTTTGCCTGAAACTCCGATTCCAGATGCTTCTGCACATTCTCAATCGTATGCACCGTCCTGCCGATGGCATCCAGCAATGCCGTACTGCCGCCGACGCAGTACTCCTTCTCGGTAATGGGGCTTACGGCCTTGATGGGTAGGCGGTTATGCAGCGACACATACTCGTTGTCGAACAGAACGGTGGTGATGAAACACTCACCCTCAACAGCCTTCTGTTTCTTCAACATTGCGTTGAAACCTCCGATGGTATCCGTTTCCAAGCCACTCATCGAACCACTCTTGTCCAGGATGAAAACCAATTCCGTCAATCCAGTTTGCATTACAACGCCCTCCTTAGGCTGACTAAGGAGTACCATGTCTGTGTTGGTAAGAGGTCACTTGAAAAGCGACATTTTCAGTTTCCCAAGAGCGGCTGGTCGTAGCTGAACAATACCTCATTGATGCAATAGATATCATACAGGTGTTCTTTGAGGAAATACTCAACAATCACATCGAATTTGCTGGCATGGGAAAATGAGTAGCCAGCAAGGCTCAAGAGCCATTGGGTCTCCTTAAGGCTCAACTCCAACGCGACAGCAAGAGCCAGAATTGTCTTTTTGCTTGGTACATATCCACCGCCGGTCCTGATTTTTGAGAAATGCTTGCGGTCGAGGTTCGCCCTCTTATAAATCTCGACCTCGGTTCTCCCTTTCTGCTGGATCAGATGAAGCAGCGTATCGGAGAAGCTCTCGTCCAGATGTTCCAACAAATCGTCGAGGCCATCATAATGAGGCGATCCAATTCCGCACTCTTGCACACTTTGCATTGCTTGGATTTCTGCATTGAGCAATGCCCGAGAAAGGGCGGGTTCGTAGGCAGTATCGAGATAGGCTCCAACTTGACCAAGCAACGTACTTCGTATCTGAATCGAGTCGAAGAGGGCCAAGGTGACTTCCATTTCACAGTCCAGCAAGAACCTTTGGATGGCATCGGTAGCAATCTTCAAGGCCTCCTCTTTAGGATACCCATAGATTCCGCTGCTGATCAGCGGGAAGGCAATACGTTTGCAATGATGTTGCTTGGCTAGATTGAGGCTGTTGGTGTAACAGGCTTTGAGTTTCTCCTGCTCTCCATGCTTTCCGTCCCTATAGACAGGGCCTGCAGTGTGAATCACGTAGGTGGCGCTCAGATTGAAGCCCGGGGTAAGTACCGCCTCCCCAATGTTGATAGGAGAGAGAGCCTCACAGGCGCTTTGCATAGCTTCAATGCCTGCTGCCTTGAAAATTGCACCGCATACCCCGCCTCCCATCTTCAAGGCAGTATTTGCTGCATTGACGATGGCATCGGTCCTAAGCGTGGTGATATCTTTTTTGATCAGGAAAAAGGGCATGTTTACATTCCTTGGTAGGGTTCGAACACCTTCTGAAAGGGCTTCAGGTTTCCCTCGGGGTTGAACCATCTATAGGAGTTGTGATTATCCAGAATGGCAAATAGGATGTGCGAGAACTGATTCTTGTACAAAGGTTCCTCAAGGACTTCCTTAAACAGAAGAGCAATGTGGTTTGGAGGATTCTTAAAGGCGCCACAGCCGAATGCCCCAAGGACCAGATGGGTGTGGTTGTGAAGGATTGCGATGTTGAAAATGGTCCTGATCTTGCGTTTGGTCGGTTCAATGAAGGAGTCTTCGAGCCAGTAGTGCTCAGTATGGTCGCTCAGCAGGTTGGGTTGGCTGATGGCTGCAACAGCTACGCAGGAAACCTCGAACGGCTGCTCAAGTTTCGCATACCCCTCTTGCTCCGTCGAGCGGAACACACTAACCGATGGTGAATAGACACCCCCGTAGTTTCGATCAAGCGGGTAAGATTCTTCTCGCCTGGGAACCATGAAGGAGGAGCCTGTATCGCTGAACTGATAGAGAAAGCGGAAGTAGTTGGAGACGCGAAAGAGATATTCCTCCTGGGCCCCAGCCCCATCGAGCACGCCGCCTCCCGGCTGGTGGCGGTTAGCCATATTCAAAACCAGGGGATTACTGAGTAATTGTGCAGCCTTCAGGGTGTCCAGCTCCTTGACCTCGATACGGGTTGTCCTGTCTTCCCTGGGTCTTTCCACCTGAAGTTCTTGTTGGTACAATTCCGATTTTTCTAAACGTAGAGCATCGTCCTTCAGAAGGACCTGCTTGCCAGAACTGGATAGATAGTAACCTTTCTGTACATCAGCGACGGTATCGAAAAACACATCACGCCTGAGCGCGTGCAACCGTTCATAATCTTTTTCATGAGAAGCCTTTTCAAATTGTTCAAGCCATCGTTTAGCATCCCACATACCTGACTCCTAATTCAGTAGTTTCTCCAAGTCCGTAAGCATCAGATCCAGTGTATCACACAATCGGGTGATCAGGGCATGTTGGTTGCCAAAAGAGAGGTTGCCTTCCAATCCGATGCTGACGATTGCATCGATGCCCGGCCCCTTTTCGACCAATAGGTAGGGTGCATACACCTTGTTTCTGAGCTTCTCCCTCCAACTATCCTGCAATCCACGGTTCCGTGCAGCCAGCCAGAATTCAAAGCCTTTGTTTGCATGCACATAGACGATGGCAAGCTTAAGGCCGAGTTGTTCCAGTCTGGGGGGAACCAGTGCCAGGTAGCTCATATCCAGATACCCTTGGTAGAGCGAGCTGACCTTTGCTTGGGGATACTGCTGTTGCAACTGTGTTTGCAGGTTGCAAAAGAACGAGAAGATCAAGCGATAGGCTCTCTCTTGCAAACCCGACTGCAGACTCCGGGTGTAGAGATCGATCAGTGAATCATCACTCAGCTGTTTTTTGGCAACGGCCAGCATCTCAAAATCATCGGACGTCAATGGCTTTTCCCTGCTGAAAGCACCCAGTGTTGCCCCAAAGAACTCTATGGTGGAGAAGCCAAGCTTTTCAAGCATCGAGGTAAGCTCGCTTGGGATGTAATAGCGCTCGCTGCTTGTAACGGAGTGTTCCTTGTTTGCATCATCGGTAAAGGATGTCGTATTGTGATCACGCATGGAAATTGGGTTGAAATGAGTATCGGCACACGCCGAGCCTGCATCAATTACTTGGCCATAGAAGTCATCCAGCGAGTGGGTGAGTGGAAACAGGCCGTTGAGCGTGGTGAATATAAGAAGGGCCTCATCCTTGAGTGCTTTTGCAATGCTGATGAGAATTGCCTCATTCTCCCTGTCCGTTTCCATCAGGCAGAAGCCACCCTCACAAAGCATGATTGCTGCATCAAAACACCTATCAAAATTCAGATTGCGGGCATCGGCCTGGAGAAAGGGGATGTCCAGATGAGCCTCTTGAGCTTTCTGTCTTGCACGCTGCAATTGTGCCTCGCTCAAATCGATGCCGGTGACAGTGTACCCGCGCTTAGTCAGCTCGATAGTATGCCTTCCGGTTCCACAGCCTACATCGAGGAGTTTGAGCTTCTTGTCGTAGCCCAATTCCTGTTCAATGAAGTCGCACTCGCCAAGCGTACCCTGCGTGAAGGACTCGTTGTCATAGTGGTGGGCATAGTTTTTAAAAAGCGAAACATACCAAGGATCTGCCATAGAAGCCTCCTTGTCTCAGTCTCGCTCGATTATCAAAGCTTGTACAGCGTTGTACTAAAGCAAATACAGCTCATTTTCGATGAATAGATTGACCAAATCGGTATCAAATTGGGAGCCGCTGAAAAACTTGAGTTCCTCGATAGCGATTTCTGTGGGTAGCGCGGCACGGTATGCTCGGCTGCTGGTCATCGCATCATAGGCATCGGCAAGGCTGACAATTTTAACCTCAAGGGGAATGGCTTCGCCTTTCAGCCCATCGGGATATCCCTGTCCATCGATGCGTTCATGATGACTTCTTACTATGGGGATATAGCGCTTGAGGTAGGGAAGGTGTGCAACAATGCGCTGGCCTGCCTCCGGATGTGTCTTGATAACCTCATACTCTTCTTTGCTTAGCGAGGAATCCTTGTTGAGAATTTCCTCGGGGATGCTGATTTTGCCGATATCGTGCAAAAGGGAGCCTCCCTCCAGTATATCAAGACTCTCGTGTGGCAGTCCCAGAACCCTGCCCAAGGCTACCGAGAGGTTGCGCACCCGGTTACAGTGTCCCTTGGTATAGGAATCCTTCTGCTCAATGGTCTCGCTGAAAGCTTCCAGTGTAGCAATGGTGGTATCCTGCAAGGAAGTAAGGACCTCCTTGAGTTCAGTCTCCAGTAATGCCCTCTGATGTTGGGACTGCATCTGCTTGTCCAAGAGTTGTTGCTCTTTTTCAGCTTCATCAAGCACACGCTTGACGGTAGCAAACAAAGCCTCTCGGTGCACCGGCTTGGCCAGGTAATCGGAGGCTCCCATCCGCATGGCTTTCATACCGGTATCCAGGTCGTTGAAAGCGGTAATCATAACAATGGGAATCTGTGGATAGCTTGCACGAATCATCTCAAGCAGCTCAAAACCCGAGAAGCCCGGCATTTTGATATCCAGCAATATGAGGTCGATGGATTCCTCACTCTGGCGCAGCAGTTGCAGCAACCCATTTCCTTCCTCACAGGCAGTAACCATGTACCCTTCCTTGCGGAGCATGATTTGAAGGATTTTACGGATAGCAGGATCGTCATCAGTAGTCACAATATGTCTAGTCATCGCAAGCTTCTCCGATTTTTCCAGCCCTAGAAGGGAATGAGAAAACGTGTAGTCTTTTTATAATCCTTGTATTGGGGGAACATTTTTGGAAACAATACTACATCCTCCAGCGTTATCAATGCGAAGTTGCAGCATATAAATCCCAAGCACACCCAAGCAAGTGGAGCATACCAGAAATAGGTAGCAGTCAACAAGGTGAAAAAGGAATACCATAGGAAACCGGGATGTCTGCACAGGCTGTAGGTCCCTTTTGTGTAGAGTGTACCATTTCCATGCAAGGGTATTTCCAGCAGGACCGAGTAGAGGGTCAATACCAAGGAAATGAACATCAGGACCAAGATAACGACTCGTAATGCGGTTGGATGGGGTGAGGTGAAAGAGATGAAAAAGAAGACAAACGGAAGGGCAGTTAGAAAAAAACCCACGTATAATAGTCTGGCAAGCCAATTTTTATTATACAACAAAGCAATATCGTATAGAGTGGCAAGCAAATAGCCACATGCTCCTAGTAGAAATAGTTTGATTATGTTCATAAATTGCCTTTATACTAATACAAATTTTCCGTGAGTGAAAGGAAAAAAGAGGAATCCCCATGATTATTGATGTCTCGACTATAATTCCTGCGGTGGCGTTCGTCTTATATGTGTCATTTGTTATATTTGGATTCTTCCAATACAAGAAAGATCGTTTCTATTGGTCCTTTCAGCTATATATGATTTTTGTCTCCATCTGGAGCTTCGGCTCAATGATGATGCACCTCAACAGCCCAATCCAGACACCATTGTTCTGGAACCGTATTATGCTTATAGGCCTCTTGTCTGTACCATACGCCCTGTGCAGTTTCGTAGTCGATATTCTGGAAATCCAGAAACGCGCGATTGTGGTTATCATCAAGCTTAGTTATATATTGATCATTCCCCTGATGCTCCTCAACTTCACCGGCAATATCGTCAGTGCCGTCAGTTTCAGCGCAGGGGGAGAATTCTCCTACCAGTTGGCCCCAGGAGCACTTTCGGCATACTCGCTGAGCTATGTCTATTTGATTTTCACCCTGGTCATGCTGCTGATCGGGGCCAATCGCCGAAACAGTCAAGGGTTCCAGAAGAATCTTGCACTTCCCCTCATCGGCGTTGCGATCATGCTCGTTGGTATTTTCATGAATGTTTTCCCGGAACTGGGGCGCTATCCAATCGATATTTTCGCTGCAACCATCAACGCAGTCCTTCTTTTCTACACTATCTATAAGTATAAGTTGATAAACTACTCACGCATCGGGCTGTCAATCATCTACTCGACCATTTTGGCAATAGCGGCCTCGGTGGTGTACCTGCTGATTTTTACGTTTATCCAGTACTACAACAGCAATTTCGATCCCGGCAACATTTTCCAGCTCTCCTTCATCCTTGGTGTTGCAACGGTATTGATCATCCACCCACTACGCAATTTGCTCTCCTATATCGTGGATACGGTAATTATTCCCAAGCGCCACCCTTACCAAACAACCATCAAGAATTTGAGCAAACGACTTACCACCATCGTCAACTTGCACGATTTGGGCAACGAGGTGGTCAAAAGCCTGAGTTCGGGTCTAAAAACCGAATGGGTTGTGTTTGTAGCCAAGCGTCATGACGATGAGCAAAAGTTCTTTTTGGTAGCCCACAACAACTGTCCTTCCGCATGTAAGATTGGACAAGAGATTAGCTTCTCGTTTTCCGATGAGGTTTCACAACGTCTGGAGTTGTATAAGAAGGAGAATCAGGGTTCGGTCATCAGTGTAAACCCCGATGAGAAACGCATGGAAGTCAGCTCCTCGCTTCCTCCGGTCGATGTACTCATTCCCTTGGTTTTCCGCAAGCAGATCGCCGGCTACATTTTTATCGGCTATGACCATGCCAAAGCTCTGATCAGTGAGATCGAACGCGAAGCATTGGAAATCCTTGCCGCCCAGAGCAGCCTTTCTTTGGAGAACGCTCTTTCGTTTGAACAACTGCGCATCCAAGGTGATGAGCTGACCATGAGCAAGAATAAGCTGGAGGCCATTTTCAATGGTATCGCTTCCCCTGTCTGCCTGATTGATATCGACTTCACCATCCAGGAAGCCAATACCGCTGCTGTAAGCTTTTTCGGCCAGGACCGGGAAGCCCTTATCTCAAGCAAGTGTTACCGCGCGTTCTTCCACCGAAGCCGTCCCTGCCCATTCTGCCAAGGCCTTGAGTGCCTGCACACCGGGGTATTGCAGGAGACCGAAGCCGATGTCGCCGACCAAGTATTCTCATTCCAGTTTCACTCCGTTCGTTCCCCGGATAAGAGCAAGAGTGTATTCATTGAGATAATCAACGACATCACCGAGCAGAAGCACATGCAGGAGGAACTGGTCCGAACCGAGAAAATGGCGGGTATCGGAACGTTGGCTGCCGGTATCGCCCACGAATTGAACAATCCGTTAGCCGGTATTGTGGGAACAGCCGAAATTATGCTCAGTGAGCTTGAGGAGAAGAACCCGCACTTTGAATATGTGCAGGATATCCTTACCTATTCCAAGACTGCCAGCGATGTTATCAAGGAGTTGTCCATCTACAGCCGCAAGGAAGAAGTGAAGCAGACCCAGCAGGTTGAACTGGTACGGGTGCTGGAGTTCTCCCTGCGATTGGCTCTCCGAGGTATCGATTCCCTGAATATTCATGTTGAGCGTAATTATCATGCACTTCCCTCCATTGAAGCCAATGAGGGAGAGCTGCAACAGCTTTTCCTGAATCTTATCGTCAATGCCATCCAGTCAATGGATGGAAATGGCAAGCTCACCTTGAGCTGTATAGAGAAAGATGGATTTGTGCAGGTCAAAGTCGGTGATACCGGCTGCGGTATTCCTGAGAAGCATATGAGCCAGATTTTTACCCCGTTCTTCACCACCAAGGCTCCTGGAAGCGGTACCGGTCTTGGACTATCCAACTGCTATAACATTGTAGAAAAGATGGGGGGACGAATCCGGGTGAAGAGCGAGGAACAGGTAGGTTCGGAATTCACGACCATCTTTGCCCTCAATGAGGAGAACAAGGAAAACATCCGGTTCCAGCTTGTCACCGATCAGAACGGCATGAATGACGTATTCTTCATCCAGCGCAAGGTGCTGGTTGGGGAGAAGGGCTACATTGAGGAGTCGATCCACCGCAAGGTGGACGAGAAGGCTCTCCACATTCTTGCTTTCAGGGGTCTGCACCCGGTGGGAACGGTGAGCCTGATGACCAGCGAGCACTTCTGGCCGCTGCCGATTTCCAAGTACTTTGACATCCAATCGGTGCTTAAGACACGCAAGTGTGCCGAGATCATCCGCTTGGCGGTGCTGCCTGAGATGCGCAATACCTCAGCGTCCATCGGCTTGATCATCCTGGTATTCCTTTTGGCTCGTGCTACAGGGGTGGAGGAGTTGATCATCGATGTGTTCGCCGATGACGATAAGACTATCAAACTGTACAAGAAGTTCGGTTTCGTCGAAGTTGGCTCGTACAACTCACCCTCGGCGGTGACCGTAATGGTGTTGCAAAGCAAATCCACGTTGGAAAAGGATAGAAGCCAGCTCAGGCACTTTGTCCGTCCGCTTTTCATTCGTCTCAGGCCGTTGTTCGACTTCGGTCCCTATACCCAGGCAGTCCACGATGAGATGGACCGCATCCTGAGTGTGGACAAGGAAGAAGATATCGAGGAGATCAAAGTCATTTAGACGGGAACGGTAAATATCTTTTGGGTGGGATAGGCAAACTTGATACCCTCTTCGGTAAACTTCTTGAGTAAGGCAAGGTTGATTTCTTGCTGTACGTCCATGAAGATTAGGTATTCCGGAGAGGGTACATAATAGACTGTTTCGAAAACCAAGGCCGAAGCACCGAAGGTCTGAAAGTGGGAGCGGTCACACAGTACACCCTCTATGGTTTTTACATCGGCAATTGCATCCTTGATGAACCCAGTTACCTTTTGCACCTTTTCAATAGGAGTCTCATACGGAATGGTAATGGAGGATACTACACGCCTTCGCTGCATCTGTTTATAGTTATGGATCCGACTCGAGGTCAAATCGGAATTGGAGATGATCAGAACCTCACCGCTGAGGACCCGTATACGGCTGCTCTTGATTCCGATCCGTTCCACGACACCTGACTTATCACCGAAGACGATGAAGTCCCCGAGTGCGAAGGGATGGTCGAAAAAAATGACGAAGTAGCTGAACAGATCCCCCAAGATTCCTTGGGCGGCTATGGCAACTGCGATACCGCCGACCCCGAGGCCCGCAAGGGCCGTGGTGATATTGAAGCCAAGGTTGCTGACTAATATGAGAAAACCTATCACCCACAGAAGCAACTTTACAAAGGAGAGCAAAGGCTTGAGATTCTTCTCATGCTCCCGATTTGCATACTCTTTTTCAAAATACTTGGAAAAACTCAGTTCCAGGGCCTTATTGACCGATCGCACAATAATGATGGTCATAATAACGGCAAAGACAATCTGGACTATCCTATGCACTCCCTCTGCAAACGAAACACTGTTCAAAAACAAAGAGAGAGAGGCAAGGAAGAGCAGGGGGATGGCGATGCGCTTGATAAAGCGCAAGGCAGGAAGGGCGAGTGCCTTGACGCTCTTCTCATCCCGAATTTTCAGATCCTCAAGCTTTTTGATACGCTTACCCAATAATGCATTTGCTCCAAGCAATACCAGCAACGTGCCAAGGAGTATGAAAAAGGAGACCATGTATTGCTCTTCAAAGGTTTTCAGGAATTCTGTGATATATGTCATGTAGGTACTATACAATACTTTTTATCTGCCATCCATCAGATGGGAAGCTTCGCTGAACTCAAGGCCGGCATGGGGGCTGCAAGCGTCGAACAAAAGTTCGCCTTGATTTGTTTCCAGTCTGAGTTGCATCGTTCCGTCCACGCTCTCGTAGATGGTGCGCTCCATACTCCCTTGTTTCGGTGCTGCCAGGCCGCTGGCGCTTCCTAGCGAGGCAGAAAGCGTAATCCGATATGCTTTGGTGGATATCGTCACCTGTACATTGGTCGGCTTAACCTCATCGATACGGAATTTTGCGCCGGTGTAGGTGCCGAACGAAATTAGGGAGTCGGGTAGCTGGATGAATCCAAGAAAACCCGTAAAGGAGAGCCCGTGAAAGGGTATGTGGGCGATGCTGAGCATGACCGATACTCCTTTGGCGGCAAAACTGTTGGCCTGCATCCATAGGTAGGCTTTGGGAAACGAAGTCCCCCAATCCTTTTCCATGTATCCGTCGGCCTCTGCAATGTCGACAGACCGACTGTTCAGCACGTACTGGCCTCTTGCTGTACAGCATGTGGCAACAACGGCATGCAGGCATTCCATTCTAGGTACATAGGCATACCAACCCATGATGCCTGGCCTGGTAAAAGAGACAGGGAATTGTTTCACCTCCGAGAAAGTAAAATCCCCGACAAGGTCCAACCCGTCGGTTTTGATACTGATGTGTACCGTATCCCGGCTGAAGCTGTTCTCACCGATGTGAATGATGAACCGGTTCTTTTCTGCATGAAAGGCTGAGAGTGGAAACCGTACATACCAGGATTTTTCCTGCAAGCTCGAAACAACCTGGATAAAGGCATGCGAGTCAGAGGAGAGGGAGATGCCGCTGATGAGGCACAGTACTTCAGGCGTCGGTTTTTGTAGGGCGATTTTGCAATACCAGCCTTCAAAATACTTGTGCTTTCTCTTTGCGCCTTGGAACAGTTCGGGATGAAAGACCTTCCATTCTCTCATGATTTCTCCTAAGGTATTGGGTAGATGGTAGCAGAGAGGAGGCGCCGAGGAAACATAAATCGACAAGTAGGGTTTCCTGGATTCCGGCCATTCACTGAGACCGGAAAGCAAGGTTGTTTTTCATTGTTCTCGTTCAGTTTTTTGAGAGCTTTCATTCTGAAAAAATACCTACGAAATGATGAAGAAATATGCACAGAGTATAGCGACCTTTTTTATTCTTAGTGATACACTGGTGGCGACGATCATGGAGAGTCGAAAGGACCGTGATTTTGGTCGTCAAGGACGATTTTTATGGGACAGTTCAATACTAACGAGCGTGTTATTATTGATGATGTCGAGCCTCCGCTTATACGGAGCGGTGTACCTTCGGGTGCACCGAAACCTCATCACCAGAACGGCAACCTTCAAGAGTCGAGATTTCCTCTGGAAGGCAGAATCGAAGAGTTCAGGAAGCAGTTCTTCCCGGACGCGACCGATACGATGTGGAATGACTGGCACTGGCAGCTTTTTCATCGAATCACCACCTACGCGGACCTTTGTCGGTTCCTCACTCCCACTGAAAGTGAACGCGAAGCCCTCAAGAGTGCGGACACCTTGTTTCCCTTCTCCGTAACCCCCTACTATCTCAGTCTCATTGATCCAAATGATCCTACAAGTGCCCTTCGCAGGACTGTCATACCCTCCATCGAGGAATCGTATGTTGGTAAAGGCGAGAGTGCAGATCCCTTGGCCGAGGAGCATACCACCGCCGTACAAGGTCTGGTGCACCGCTATCCCGACCGTGTGCTTTTTCTAACCACCAGCTTTTGCAGCACCTACTGCAGGTACTGCACCCGCTCGCGTATGGTTGGAGGTCACACCGAGGCTCTGCAAAAGCATTGGGAAGGCGCGATCAACTATATCAAAGAGCATACCGAGGTCCGTGATGTGGTCATCAGCGGTGGCGATCCGCTTACCCTTTCGGATGAGATGATTGACTATCTGCTCGACCAGGTGACCAGTATCGACCATGTAGAGATGGTGCGTATCGGTACCAAGGTTCCGATGGTCATGCCCCAACGTATCAATGAAAGCCTTTTGGCAATCCTCAGAAAATACAAACCGATTTACATGAGTATCCATGCAACCCATCCTGATGAGCTGACCAAGGAATCGGTCAGGGCCTGCAATGCACTTGCCGACAGCGGTGTGGTGTTGGGCAGCCAGACGGTGTTGCTCAAGGGTGTCAATGACTCGGTATCTGTATTGACCGATTTGTTTCACAAGCTCTTGCGTGCAAGGGTGAAACCCTACTACCTCTTCCAGTGCGATCCTATTTCCGGTTCCGAACATTTCAGAACAACGGTGGACAAGGGCAAGGCACTGATGCAGGGACTCAGGGGATTTACCAGCGGGTATGCGATTCCCCAGTACGTCATTGATACTCCGGGCGGCGGTGGCAAGGTACCTATTCTGCCGCAGTACGAAGTAGGACAGGATGATGAGCATCTGTACCTCAGAAACTATGAGGGAAAAGTGTTTACCTATCCCACTGCAAGGGAGCAAGTAACGTGCTGATTGGAATGACCTATGACTTGAAGGACGACTACCTCAAAGAAGGGTATGCACCTGAATTGGTTGCCGAGTGCGATAGCATCGTAACCATCGATGCTATCGATGCGGCACTGCAGAAACTGGGCCATCAGACGGTGCGTATCGGCAACGTGAAGGCTTTGGTGGGGTATCTTGGTGAAGGTAAGCGTTGCGATCTGGTGTTCAATATTGCCGAAGGTCTGTTCGGCTTGTTGCGTGAGTCGGTGATCCCGGCCCTCCTGGATGCCTATCAGATACCCTATGTTTTCTCCGATTCCTTCGTTCTGGCGATTTGCCTGCATAAAGGATTCACCAAGGAAGTGGTGAGAAAAGCCGGGGTGGCTACTGCAGACTTTTGCGTGCTGAGCTCATCCGATGACTGGAAGCAAGTTTCGTTGCCCTATCCTCTCTTCCTTAAACCGGTTGCAGGGGGTACGGGTATTGGGATTACCGCATCCAGCAAGGTAACGAACCCCAAAGATCTTCAGAAGGTTTCGGGGGCAATGCTTGCTGCGTATCAGCAGCCGGTCTTGGTCGAGACGTATCTGGGTGGGCGTGAGTTCACTGTCGGCATCACAGGAACCGGTGATGAGGCACAGAGCACCGGGGTGATGGAAATTATTATTGACCATAGCAGTGACGGTGGCATTTATTCCTACAAGACCAAGCAGGAGTACGAGACCACTACCCGCTATGAGAGACCCGATGAGTCGGCATGGAAGGCCTCCGAGGCTGTTGCCTTGGCCGCTTGGCGTGCCCTCGGGTGCCGCGACGGGGGACGTATCGATGTGAAAATGGACGAGAAAGGGGTAGTGCACTTCTTGGAAGTGAATCCTTTGGCCGGCCTGCATCCCATCGATTCAGATCTCCCGATACTAAGCAGGATGCATGGCTTGGGCTATGATGAGCTTATTGCCCGGATCATGCACTCTGCACAAAAGAGGCTCGGCTTATGAAGGTTCTGATTCTCACCGATGTACAGCGTAGCGGTATGCGTGAGGATGAGGCTGACACGCTGCTTCAGGTTAAGGCGGTAAAGAAAGCTTTGCTCCGCCTTGGCCATTCCGTCGAGGTGGCTGCCTTTTCCTTGAACCTGATTCTCACTGCCCGCCGCATTGAGAAGTCGGGCTGCGACCTAGTGTTCAATCTGGTGGAGAATCTGAGTTCAAGCCGACTTCTTCACTTGGTCCCGTTGGTTTGTCAGACGCTTTCGGTTCCGTACAGCGGAGGTAGTGCCTATACGCTTTCTGTTACCGGAGACAAGCTGGTTGCCAAGAGGCAACTCGGTTTGGCTGGTCTTCCAACTCCTCCTTGGTTCGAAGATGTTGCTGAGTGTTCTGACTTCCTTCAGGTCCCCTTGATGCTTAAACCTGTCGCTCAGGAAGCCTCGGTGGGTATTACCGATGCTTCGGTTCGGACATTTTCTGATAAGGCTCAGCTTAGCCTGGCTTTATCAGAGCATCCCGACCTCTTTGCCGAGCGCTATATCGATGGCAGGGAGTTCAATCTCTCCATCCTACCCTCAGGCAGAGTATTGCCGGTCTGTGAAATGCGCTTCGTTGACTATCCCAAGGATAAGGTGAAGATTGTAGGGTATGAGGCTAAGTGGCAGCAGGAATCTTTTGCCTATCAGCATACCCAGCGTTCTTATGTCTTTGCCCCTGAGCAGAGAGTCTTGGTTGAGGAGCTGAAACGGCTTGCCAAAGAAGTCTATACTCTTTTTGGAAGCAGTGGGTATGCCCGGGTAGATTTTCGTGTTGATGAGCAGAACAGGCCGTTTATCCTTGAGATGAACAGCAATCCGTGCATAACCGCAGACAGCGGCTTTATTGCTGCCGCGTCTGAAGCAGGCATGTCCTATACTGAGGTAATCGAGCAGTTGCTCGGGAGTTACTAAATGCAGTTTCGTGAACAACCAATAGATACGGATAGGGAGGCGGTGGCTTCCATTTTGAAGGCCTCGGGTTTCTTCAATGAGGAGGAGCAGGAGGTAGGGGTGTCGCTCGTTCGTGAGCGGCTTGAGCAAGGCGAGAAAAGTCTGTATTTCTTCCAGTTTGCCCAAGAAGGCGATCGTGTGCTCGGATATACCTGCTTCGGTCCCATTCCCGGTACACAATTCAGCTATGATCTCTACTGGATAGCCGTCGACCCCGCGTATCAACGACAGGGGATCGGAGCACAGCTGCTTATGCAGACTGAGGCTGAGATCGAGCGTAGGGGAGGGAAGCGGATTTACATTGAGACGTCCTCCCAACCTTTATATGTCCCTACCCGCAGTTTCTATACCCGCCATGATTACATCCTGGAGGGTCAACTGAAGGACTACTACGCTCCCGGTGATGACAAGTTGCTCTACGTCAAAGGGTGGTAGGCTATGGACATTCAGATTACAACCTTCCAACACACCTGTGCCATCGCTGATATCGAAGGTGTGCACAATCTTGTGCATCAACAATTGACGTTCATCGGGTATACGCCAACGATGGAGGATGTACAGGCTGTCTTGGCCAATGCCATGAAACAAGAGAGCCGCTCGGTTCTCTTCGTAGCCTACCAACACAACAAAGCTCTGGGTATCGCGTTCGGCAATGTCTGTTGCGGGCTGGAGAGCGGAGGCGACTACTTATGGCTCAATGAGCTGTATGTTGCAGAAGAGGCCAGGGTCCATGGCTTGGGGACTCAATTGTTGACCGAAGCCCAGCGTTGGGCGAAAGAACATGGTTGTACCTATTTTGCCATGGTGACCCATCCTAAGAATGAACGGGCCCAAGGGTTGTATGCAGCTGAGGGGTTTGAACTGGAAAACCTGGTTTGGGTTGACAAGTACTTATGAGACGTGCGGGTGTTCTACCAAAAAGAGAACGATGTCCTCGAAGCTGAAGAGCCACTCCTTGGCTAGGTGGTAGAAGCCATAGAAACTTGGATTTGCGTTCAGTTCAAGGATATAGGGACGATTCTGATCATCGACCCTGAAATCGACGCGTGCATATCCGTGCAGGTCGAAAACATTCCAACACGATGTGGAAATCTGTACCAATTGCTGAAGTAAGGCTTTGTCAGCTTCATCGTGGGTATACTTTGCAGTGATGTGTTCATAGCCGAATGTATTTTCAGTCCATTTGGCATCGTAGGTGATGATTTTTGCATTCTGTCCGTAATCATTGAAAACCCACTCATACGGGGGGAGGATGTGTGCCTCCTCCTTGGTTCCATACATACAGACGGTGAACTCCCTGCCGTCGATATACTGTTCGGCAAAACAAGGACACCCAACCTCCTGTTCCTTTTCCCTGAGTACTGCTTGTACTCTGTCATGCTCCACCAGACACTGTTCATCCAGGCCCACCGAGGCATCCTGGGTTGTCGGTTTGATCAGGTACAGGCCTTTCTCACTCTCTTTGCTATAGAGGGCCGGGGTGGGCAGGGTGTGCTCACTGAGCAGTCTTTTTGCCAATACCTTGTCGGTACTGAGAAAGAGCGAGGATAGTGAACAGCCGGTATAGCGCAGATGAAGGCTTTCAAGGATTCCCGGAACCAAGTAGGAGAGCAGCTCCTCCTTGGGTGCCGAGTCAACGAGATTGAAAACGACAACGCTCTTCTCCAATTGTTCGAGTGCAGAGAGCGAGTAGGGCAGAAGTGTTGTAGCATACCCTTTTTCTGTGAGGATTTCAGCAATCCATTGGGCTTGCCGAAGAATATCCAGTACGTCCTCTGGGGCGTCTGAAGGGATCTGGTTATGGAGGATGATTACCTGTTGCATGATGGTAGTTCATCATTTCCCTGCAAGAGGAAATTGTCAAGGACGATGGGGCAGCTAGGAAGGTTTTTCGGATTAGTATTGAGAAAAAGCTCTAAGCAAGCTTCTCGGATGCTGGCATCTGTGTAAAGAAAAAGGAGCCCTTTTGGGCTCCCTATGCTGCTTGATATAGAGACTAGTACCTGTTGTTGTAAGAAGGTCTGCGTTCAGTTCTTTCTTTTGCAATGGCTTCGTTGACCCTGAGGTTTCTGCCATCGAGCTCACGGCCATCAAGCTGGCTGATTGCTGCAACTGCTGCGCTATCGTCGTCCATCTCAACAAAGGCAAAGCCCTTGGGACGGTTGGTATCGCGATCCATGATGATGCGTGCGCTCATTACGTCGCCGTACTGTGCGAACAAAGAGTACAAAGCCTCTTCAGTGGTCTGGTAGCTCATGTTTCCTACATAAATTTTTTTTGCCATGATAATTTCCTTGCGCAGGTCAATGCCTGCTTTCTTTGGGTGTCTTAGGAGTTTGGTACAGTTTCGATCGATTACCCGTCAGAAGTGCATGGAAGTCAAGCAGCATGGCTACAAAGATAGGATCGGGAACAAAAAGGAACACAAAGTCTAAGCTCCTTAACACTACGAGGTATCACAGAAAGAGTCAATGCTATTGGAGAAAATAAGTATCTATTTTTTCCAGACTTATGAAAGGAATGATTTGAAGAAATCCAAATTACCCCATCCGGGTTTTCCTTCTTCTGACTCAATTTGCCCAATTAGTTGTACTACCAAGTCGTTGACAGGGGTAGCAATACCAGCCCTTTTCCCTTCCTTGGAAAGAATGCCGTTGATACTATCCACCTCACACTTTTTCCCCTTTTCAATATCCTGCAGCATGCTGGGCTTGAGACTGGCATGTTTCTTCATGGCAAGGGGGATGAGCAGGTAACTGAGCTTTTGCTTCAGGCTGTTTTGGTAATCAAACAACTTTTCAAGGTTCTTTCCCTGAACAGGCTCGAATTTGATGGCTAGCCGGTGACCGGTATCAAAACACTCCTTGAGGATCAACTGGGCGACCCGGCGGGCCTTTTTGTCCTTGGCAACCTCACCGAAGGTGCACCCGAGTACTGTTGCCGTTCCACTGAAGGCGGCATTGATCAGAAGCTTTGACCATCTGGCCCCGATGAAGTTCTGTTCGATGGTGACCGTTCCCATAGCAGCCAGGACAGTAGCAATCGCTTTCAGAGTCTCCTCCCGTCCCGCTTTGAGCATGCCCAGGCTGAAGGCGAGGGCTTGTGGCTCGCTGGTAAGTTCTGCAACCCCGCTTTCCAGCAACGTTGCTCCCCAGCCGATTGCACACCCTGCCACCCGCTGAGAACCCAGTACCTGTTCCAGTTCGCTTTCCGGCAGTCCATTTTGCATGGTTACCAACAATCCATCCTTGGCAAGGTAGGAGCGGAGGAATGTGGCTACCTTGCGGTTCTCAAGCTGCTTGGTCAAAAGGAAGATTACGTCGTAGGTTCCCTCCATTTGATCGGGCAACAATGCCTTAACCGGAACGGTGAAATTGGCTTTTCCTACAATGCGTGCCCCTTTTTGCTGTAAAGCAGTGACATGGGACTTGTTACGGCTTATCAGGTCGCATTCGATGCCCTGTTTCGACAGATAGGCTCCCAATACCGTTCCCAGTGATCCCGCTCCATAGATGGCTATACGCATAGATGTTCCTCTTGGGCATCAGCGTACCGAGACTGTCGATGTGAGGCAATAGATGAGCTGTATTCGCTTCGTGAACGTATACATGCCAATTCTCTCCAACATTGATTCAAATCAATTATTCATTTTTACATCGGTGCTACAGTACCTCTGTAACAACGAGAAAGAAGGAGAAATCAGCATGTCAAATACTACAGCATTCGCCGATGTCAAAAAGCAGTATCTCAAGGTTCTGAAACAATATGTCCCCATCGTAGATCGTGTCCACGGCTCCAATCATCCTGAGTTCCACGAAGTTCGCAGAGTATTCGAGACTATGGTCAAAAACATCGAGCAAGCAGGGACAAAATACCCTTCCTTACAAGAAGAATTCGCTATGCTGCGAACCATTACCCATGATTACCGTGTCCCCCAGGATGTATGTGAAAGCTATGAAGCGGTCCTTTTTATGTTGTCAAAACTCGACGAAGCATATCGTTCATACTGGAAACAAGGAGGACCAAGTGCAGAAGTTCATACTAAGCAATAAAACCATAATTACAGTTCTCGGTGCATTGTTGATCGCCTTCGGCTTTACAGGAGAGATTGTCTTTCACCAAGAGCAGCTGGCCATGTGGTCGTTCATTCTTGCATCGGTGCTCGCAGGAGCTCCGATTGCCATCCAAGCCTATCAGGCTCTTAAGGTCAAAGTGGTCAGCATTGATGTCTTGGTAACCTTGGCAGTCATCGGGGCTTTTTTCATCAGAAACTTTGAGGAATCAGCAGTAGTCACTTTCTTGTTTCTCTTCGGAGCCTATTTGGAGCAACGCACCTTGCAGAAAACACGTTCCGCCATCAAGGAACTGACTGAAATGGCTCCTGAAAGTGCTTTGAAACAGACCGACAGTGGTGAGTTTGAGGAAGTTGCTGTCGATGATGTCGACGTTGGCGATACGCTACTCGTAAAAACTGGCTCAAAGGTCCCCGTTGACGGAACCGTCCTTACCGGTGAAGGCTATATCAACGAGGCGAGCATCACCGGTGAAGCAGTGCCGGTTGGCAAGAAAATGGGCTCCCAGGTATTTGCCGGAACCATATTGGAAAATGGCACCCTGCAAATTGTTGCCGATCGTGTTGGTGAAGATACCACCTTTGGACGAATCATCGAGCTGGTGGAGGAGGCTCAGGACTCAAAGTCGGAAGCAGAACGGTTCATTGACCGATTCTCAAAATACTACACACCCGCAGTTTTGGTGCTTTCCACGCTTGTATGGGTGTTCTCCCAGAATATGGAACTAGCCATTACCATTCTTGTATTGGGTTGCCCCGGAGCCCTGGTAATCGGGGTTCCCGTTTCTCATGTCGCAGGCATCGGCAACGGTGCACGTCATGGCGTGTTGCTCAAGGGTAGTGAGGTCATCCACGATTTCAGCAGGGTCGATACTATTGTTTTTGACAAGACAGGGACGTTGACAGCGGGCAATCCTACTGTTGCAGATACCCAATACTACGCCTTTGATACGCAGAAAACCTTAGGATATCTGTCCAGTGTGGAACGAGAGTCTGACCATCCGCTGGCAAAAGCGATAGTCCAACACCTCGGTCCGGTCGATGCCTATGTCGTTCAAAAGACCGATGTGGTTGCAGGTGGGGGAATCGTGGCAGAGGTGGATGGGCACCGTGTTGCAGTCGGAAACGTTGCTCTGATGGAGACGCTTGGCGTAACAATCCCTCAGAACGGACGTAAGGATATCGCCCGGTTTGAGGCAAGAGGAAATTCTCTTGTGTTGACCGCTGTGGATGGGCAGCTTAGCGTGTTGATGGGGATTCGGGATCAAATACGGCCTGGTGTGAAGGAACATCTGCAAGCGTTGAAGAAACTGGGTGTCAAACACTTGGTAGTCCTCTCCGGTGACAACCAAGGGACGGTGGATTTGGTTTCAAAGCAGCTGGGTTTGACTGAGGCCCACGGGCACATGTTACCCCAAGACAAAGCAGCCTTCATCAAAACGTTGCAGTCAGAGGGTCGCATCGTTGCCTTTGTCGGTGACGGGGTGAACGATAGTCCCTCGCTTGCCTTGGCCCAAATTGGCATTGCCATGGGTAGCGGTACCGATGTTGCCATCGAAACGTCAGATGTCGTATTGATGAATTCAGACTTCAGCCGCCTGCCCCATGCTCTTGGTCTGGCGAAGGCGACAGCAAGCAATATGCGCCAGAACATAGCAATCGCTGTAGGTGTGGTGTTGGTTCTTCTGGCAAGTGTGTTCTTCAGCGAGTGGATGAACATGTCCATTGGGATGTTGGTGCATGAAGCAAGCATTCTGGTTGTCATCCTCAATGGAATGCGGCTGCTTCGCTACCGATTGAAGAGAAGGAAGTAGAAGTTGATTTGAATCAATTACTACGTGAGAGAACCCTGGTATGCTATCCATACCATACGATGAAAGGAGCGATACCCATGAAAAAATTAACCATCCAACTAGAATCCTTGGCCTGCCCGTCCTGCATGCAAAAGATTGAGAATGCAACCAAAGTACTGCAAGGTGTGCAGAAAGACAGCGTGAAGGTGTTGTTCAACTCCAGCAAAGTAAAACTTGACTTTGATGAGTCCCGTATTGCTGCAGAAGCCATAGAACAGGCCATCAGTACGTTGGGCTATGAAGTAAAGAAGTCACAAGTCAAGGAAATCTAGTTTTTTTCCTAAGGCAAAGGCACTCTGTTGTTTCCAGCAGGGTGTCTTTTTGTGACCGCTTGGTGGTATATGACCGTGACTATTTGGCATGTGAAGAAAAACGGGACTGCATTCGCAATCCCGTCTTAGCCTCAACTCAGCCCTTTTTCTGCTCGATCCGCTTCTTCTGCGTCTTTTCAATTGCATCGACAATGTGTTCATAGCCGGTGCATCGGCAGAGGTTGCCTGAAATTTGCCTTCGGATCTCCTCTCGGGTGGAAGGCTCATCCTTTTCAATGATGGGAATGGAGGCCATGATGAAACCCGGGGTGCAGAAACCGCACTGGACAGCTCCCTCATCGATGAACGCCTGCTGGATGTCACTGATGGTACCCTTGGTGTCACTGAGCCCTTCAAGGGTGAGAATGGTTTTTCCCTCAGCCCAGATAGCCATATAAATACAGGTGTTGAACGGTTTTCCGTCGATGAGTACGGTGCACGCACCACATTCGCCTACGTCACAGCCATGCTTGATGCTGTCCAAGCCGGCATTACCCCTGAGCATATCTGAAAGGGATGATCGAACATCCACACTGAATACTCTCTCTTTTCCGTTCACGATACAGTGTACGTCTTTGTTAGCCATTGATGGTGCCTCCTGCTTTCTCAACCGCAGTCTTGGTTGCTCTTCGTGCCATTTCCTTGACCAGCTGCAAGCGGAATTCCTTCGATGCGCGCCAGCTGGTTCTGGGCTTTACATCGGCCAAAGCTCCTTGTGCCACTGCTTCAAGCAATTGCTCATTCAAACCATGCCCTTGGGCATTTGCTTCTGCAGTTGTGGAACGAAGGGGAGTCGGGGCGGCAACACCGAAGGCGATACGAAGTCGATCGATGTGTTTCTTGTCGTTGGAAAGTCGTACATTGACCGAACAGCCCAGTGTTGCGATATCCATGGCCTTGCGCATTGCATACTTGATGTACTGACCGTACGTGTTTTCGTAGCTTTGCTTGGCAATACGAATGCCAGTCAACATTTCACCCTCTCTGAGATCGACCTTTCCGGGTCCGAGGTTGAATTCGGCATAGGGAAGAAGGCGAATCCCGTCCAGGCTCGTAATTTCCAAGGTTGCATCGTACGCTTTCAGCGTAGTGGCACTGTCGGCACTGGTAACACCGTTGCAGATATTGCCTCCGATGGTGCCGATGTTTCGTACCTGCGGGCCGCCGATTTGGTCAACGGCTTCCCCGAGGACGGGAACGTACTTCCTGATAACCGGGTGCATCGACACGTCGGTGAAACTGGTAAGGGGTCGGATGAGAATCGAGCCATCGTCCTCAAGGCAGATTCCTCTCAATTCTTCCAGGCAATAGATGTTGATCAGGTCGCAACCGGCAAGCTTGCCTTCCCGAATTTTAATCAGGATGTCGCTTCCCCCAGCGAGGAGCAAGGCTTGGGGATGCTCCTTTTTCATACGCAGGGCTTCTTCGACTGAGGTTGGTTCATAAAGGTTGTTGAAGTTATACATACACTGTTTCCTTATTTAATCAGGGCCGCTTCGATGAATGCGTCGAACATCCGCTGTGGGTGCAGGGGAATGGCATTGATGGCAACTCCGGTTGCATTAAGCACCGCATTACGAATTGCAGGCGCGACAGGAATCGTCGGGGGTTCTCCCAATGACTTGTTCCCATAAGGCCCGGTGGGGTCATCGGTCTGTACAAAGTCCGCATGGAGTTCGGGCGTATCGATGGCTGTCATCAGCTTATAGTCCAAAAGGTTGTCGTTGAGCATCTGACCGGTTTTCGGGTCGAACTTCAGGTGTTCATACAGCCCGTACCCCAAGCCCATGCTCATACCGCCATGGACCTGTCCGCGTGCGGTCTGTCCATTGATGATTTTGCCGGAATCGTGGACGTTGATGATGTCCAGGATCTTGACCTGGCACATCGGAATGTCCACCTCGACTTCGGTAAAGCAGACCCCGAAGGAGTAGGTGTTGTCCGTACAGTGGTGTGATTCCTCGGCAGCAATGTGGGTGGAATTGGTCAAGCTGTAGCAGGACTCAATGGCGACATCGGCGACGCTGAGCAATTTCTCGTTCTTATTGACATGCACGATGTTGTTGTCCTTGATATCCAAATCCCAGCTATCCTTCTTCAGCATGAAACCGGCGAATTCAAGAATTTTTTTCCTGAAGGATTCAGCGGTCTTTTTGACTGCCATACCCGATACGTAGGTTTGCCTGGAGGCATAAGCTCCGGTGTCATACGGGGTGACATCGGTGTCCTGCTTGCTGATCACATGCACCTTATCCATCGTCACTCCGATGGTCTGGGCTGCCATCATGGCAAAAACGGTGTCGGCCCCCTGTCCAATTTCGGTAGCTCCGATCTGCATCTGCAGCGAACCGTCCTGGTTGAGAATCATGCGGCAGGCGGAAGTCTCCAAGCTGATGGGGTAGACACCTGTCTTGTAACAGAAAATTGCCATACCCACACCCTTCCTGATCGGACCTGTCTGGTGGGCATAGGCAACCCGTTTCTTGGAATAATCGAGGTACTTTTCACCTCGGTCGATGCACTCCTCCAAACCGGTGGAGTGACAGGTGATGGTGGTAAGCGGGTCGACATACCCAAGCTTCATCATGTTCAGCTTACGCATTACAAGCGGATCGAGACCGGTCTGCCTGGCAATGTCGTCGACGT
Organism: Sphaerochaeta globosa str. Buddy; assembly: GCF_000190435.1. NCBI lineage: Bacteria > Pseudomonadati > Spirochaetota > Spirochaetia > Spirochaetales > Sphaerochaetaceae > Sphaerochaeta > Sphaerochaeta globosa. The sequence continues at coordinate 2,787,116 of NC_015152.1, read as the reverse complement.
GGGCTTCCAAGGCAAACCCGATCTGGGGAATACCGTATGCACGCATGGCTCCTGCAGTGGGCAGGTTGGTGTAGACTGTGTAGGCTTCACTTTTAATGGCTCCTACCGGATACATCATCCTAAAACCGTTTACTGCATTGGCTACGAGGGCATGTGCATGGGATGCATAGGCACCCTGGTTGGAGTAAGCCTTGATTGAGCGGGCGGCGAAACTGCCGTCCTTGCGGATATAGCTTTCAATATGGAATTGCATGGCATGACGGGTACGGGTACAGGCGAAGGTTTCCTCGCGGGTGTAGGCAAGCTTAACAGGCCTTCCCCCGACTCGGGTGGTGAGGTACGCATTCAACGGTTCGGTCAAAGCATCCTGCTTGTTTCCAAACCCACCGCCGATGTACGGCTTGATAATCCTGATTTTGCCGAAGCCAAGGCCAAGGGCCTGTGAACAAATACGCCTGACAATGTGGGGGATTTGGGTGGAGCTGACCACGACAATCTTGTCACTCTCCATGTAGGCAAAGGAGTTTGCACTCTCAATATGGCAGTGGCTTACTACCGGAGTTTCATAGTCTCCGACTACCTTGATCAGTCCTTCTTCCTTGATTGCTTCCTCGAACTTGCCAATTTCGTAGGTTGACTTTACAACAATATTGTTCGGCCGCTCGTCATGGAGGGTTATCGCCCCTTCCTTCATAGCGTCTTCGACGGTAAGAATGGGGGTGAATTCCTCATACGTGACCTTGATTTTTCTCACTGCCTCTTCGGCAGCAATTTCATCCTCAGCAATGACGGCAGCGATGTCATCGGCATAACAGCGAACCCTTGCATTGAGCAACTTTCGGTCTGCAATGTCCTGATGCTTCGGATCAGTCGACCAAGGGTGGCCTGCGGTGGGGAACTGGATGTTGGGTACATCGAAGCAGGTAACAATATCCACAACACCGTTGACCTTCCACGCTTCGCTGAGATCAAACTCCTTGACCCAGCCGTTTGCAATGGTGCTATGCAGTACTTTTGCAATGAGGGCATGATCTGAAACCAAATCGTCCGTGTATTTCGCTTTACCTGTCACTTTGTCGAACGCATCGACTCGTTTCAGGGAAGTTCCGATTATATCCATGAAGTCCTCCTTCCAATAAGGAACCAACGTATGTCTACTCTTCCTGGAATTGAACAATCACCAAAGTCTTGGTAACAAGCGTACGTAGCCAGAAAGGGAGACCTTTCTTATCTGTAGGTCAATAATACAACAATCTGCAACAAATACAAGAAAAAACTTGGGTGAGAATCGTAAGAAAACATACACTCTTTCCATCGGTTGCTTCTCCAAGTTTATCATCTTTACCCCTACGTGGCGACTCCCCCTCCCAAAGGCAGGAAGCTTGCTTGGCACCAGTCTTGTTGAAGCAAAGGCCGAATCACAACACAATAGTGGAATTCTCAATGTCCAGTTATTCTATGCCTTGGACTTGGTAAAGATGGAATCTGAAAAGACAAAGGAACCTACCTATCGGTATGGTGTGGATATCGCCAAGGCAGTTGAAGCCCTACCTTAGCGTCATTGGATGCCTGAAGGATGTCTGGATTCTGAAGGTAAAGCTTCTCTCTTCTGATATTCTATGGCACCATAGGCCTATGATTGAATCTTTTATTGCAGCTCTGTCTGCACACCCTGCTCTCCAAGCTCTTGCTCTTGCAGGTTCCAGAACCGGTCTCGGTTCTGATGAGCTGTCGGATTACGACCTCTATGTGTACAGCAAAGAACCGATACCAATGGCCTTCCGCCAAGAATTGGCAGATACTTTTGCATCCAAGGCTGAATTGGCGAATGACTATTTCGGCCCCGGTGATGAGATGCAGCTGAAGGACGGGACCTTTGTTGATCTCATGTACCGCAATCTTGATTGGGTCGAAGATGAGATCAAGCGCGTCTGGGTGGGTCATCAGCCTCGGGTAGGGTATTCCACAGCCTTTGTGCACAACATCAAGACATCAACGGTATTGTATGACGAAAGCGGAAGGTTTACTGCACTGAAGCAACTGCTTGAATCTGATTATCCCCAAGCTTTGCAGAAAGCAATCATCAATCACAATTATCCATTGCTTAGAAGCAAGCTTACCGCTTCTTTTTATGAACAGATCGAGCATGCAATGACACGAGGTGATCAGGTAAGTCTGATTCATCGTACTGCTGCCTTGCTTGAGAGTTATTTTGATATTCTCTTTGCCTTGAACAATCAGACTCATCCCGGTGAAAAACGTCAAGAAGCCTGGGTGCATACAACCTGTACACTCATCCCCCCCCTGTTCGATGAGGATATCAAAGAGCTCACCCAGAGCATTGGCCATGCCGACCAACTGAAGGCGATAACCCGGTTGTTGGATCATCTGGATGAACTCTTGGAACAAGAGGGGTGGGTTTAATCTTTCCAAGAAGGTGCATCGCTTAGTCAAAGGTAGGGCAATCTGTACTGATTGTCTATTTTGTATGTCTTTGGTGGAGCAAAAAACTTCCCATTATCTAAAAATTGAATACTTTTTCTTTACAAATCGTTAAACCTGTTCAAAGAATAATCATATAATTCCGTGGCAGCGGAGATGCAGGGCGGGAAGCCTGGTCCGTATCGTTGATATGAAGCCGCTGTTTCTCACATCCAATATACAACTTACAAGCAGCGAGGGAGGCCTGGTTCGTGGCTGTGTGCCGCCTTGTACGTACCAATCCACAAAATTCCGAAAGAGTTGGAGCAGGACGGGAAGCCTGATTTGTAGCAATACCTTCAACCTTACACCATTCGTCTGGATACCCACTGCAGGACGGGAAGCCTGGTTTGCCAAAAAGGCCGGAGTATCTGAATTTTGATTGATTGGAGGATTCACGATGGAACGAACGATTGAGAATTTGAGGCAGCTCATACGCGCAGGGCGCGCATTGACTCCTGCCGATACAGTCATCCTGAACGGGAACCTGGTCAATGTCATGACTAGTGAAATCTACCCGGCGGATGTAGCCATTTTCCAAGACATGATTGTTGCTGTAGGAGATGTATCAGCGTACCGGGGTCCAAAGACCCAGGTTATCGATGCATCGGGTTCCTATTTGGTCCCCGGCCTCATAGACGGTCATATCCACAGCGAATGCAGCAAACTCAGCATCACCAGCTTTGCAAAAGCAATTGTCCCCTCAGGAACCACCAGCATGGTCTCCGGTCTTGACGAGTATATCTCCGTCTCAGGACTGGAAGGCCTGAAAGAGGTGTTTGCCGAGATTAAGCAAAGCCCGTTGAAAGTCTTCTGGGGAGCCCCCTACAAGACACCCTACACATTTCCAACCTCAACAATCTCTTGCAATTTCAACCCTGAGATTCATGAGCAGGTACAACAGTGGCCTGAGTGCTTCGGTGTGTGGGAAACGGTGAGGGAAGCGGTGCAGGAGTTGGACGAGGATACCTTGGGTGCCCTCTCGCTTGCATATAAAAACCGACTTCCGATTTTTGGATGTGCACCCATGGCACGCGGCAACGACCTCAATGGATACTTGTGCGGGGGAGTAAGACTCGACCATGAGAGCTATGACCACCAAGAAGTGGTTGAAAAGCTGCGCAAGGGTATGCACATGGTCATTCGCGAGTCTTCGGTGACCCATTTCCTTGCCGAGAACATCAGAGCGGTAACGCAAGTGAACCCAGCTCTCGCCAGACGGGTGAGTTTCTGCACCGATGATGTAACAGCGAAGGATGTAGTTGAGAAAGGCCATGTCGACCATTTGGTCCGACTAGCCATCAAAGCCGGCGTAGCTCCTATGACAGCGATCCAAATGGGGACGATCAACAGTGCCGAGGCATATCGCATCGACCATCTTGTTGGTTCCATCTCGCCGGGCAGAATCGCCGACATTCTTTTGGTGGACGATCCGGCAACCTTCAAGGTGCACACTGTAATCACCAATGGAAAGCTAGTGGCCCGCAACAAAAAGCTCACCTATGACCTGAGGGCACCCAAGAGGAGCAGCCTCCTTAGCAGTGCCCTGAAATGCAACCTTACGGTGGCAAAGGATTTTGAGTATCGCGTACAGTTGGCGAACGGAAAGGCCAAGGTCTTGTCCATGGAGGTCAAGGGTCCGTTTGTTCGTAAACGCCGTGATGTAACGCTGGATGTAGTCGACCATGTGGTCCACAGCGACACCAAACAGGATGTATTGATGGTTTCAGTCTTGGAGCGTTTCGGCATCAACGGCAATAAGAGCCTTGCCTTCTGCTCGGGCTGGGGACTGAAAGCTGGAGCGATGGCCTCCTCAGCGGCTCCTGACGACAACAACATCATCGTGTTGGGCGCCAATGCCCAGGATATGGCTGTTGCAGTCAATCATCTGATTACCGAAGGCGGTGGCCAAGTGGTAGTGAAGGATGGAAAGATTCTTGATTTCCTACCCCTGCCGGTCGGCGGCATCGTCTGTGACCTTGAGCCACAAGAAGTAGCACGAAGGGAAGATGGTATCAATGCATCGGCACGACTGCTTGGCTGCGATCTGCCGGAACCCTTGATGTACATGTTCTTCCTGCCGATTACGGCTATCCCCGATTATGCGATAACTGATGTTGGGCCGGTCGATTGCGTTGCGTTGACCACTTTCGATCCAATCCTCGAACTCATCGAGCACACATAAGGAAAACAGAAATGGAACGAACTCTTGGACATACTGGACTGTTTCGGCCGGGAGACCTCGGCGGTGTCGTCTATTCGTATTTTGGCAATATCATCAATTTCATTATTATCGCCTACGCCCTGCAGGGCATTGGCTGGCCTGATACCATTATCTATGGTCGAGTGATTCCGGGTTTGGCGGTTGGCTTGATGCTCGGCTGTCTGGCCTATGCCTGGCAAGGCTATCGGCTTGCAAAGAAGACAGGACGCAATGATGTAACCGCCCTGCCTTCAGGCGTTTCCACCCCGGCCATGTTCGTCTATCTGTACGGTGTCATCTATCCGTTGCATTACTCAGGGCTTTCGCCTGAGATGTGCTGGATGGCAGCCACCGCTGCTTGCTTTCTCGGTGGATTCATCGAGATGCTTGGTGGTTTCATCGGTCCCTACATTCGCCGCTTGATCCCCCGCGTTGCCATGCTTGGCACCGTAGCGGGTATCGGACTGGTCTGGATGGCTACCGCAGGTCTGTTTGAAGTCTATCACGATCCAATTCTGGGTATGCCGGTCGTTGTCATTGCCATCATCGGCCTGATCGGAGGGTATGTCTTCAAGAAGCGGATTCCGATGCTCCTCATCTCTGTCGTATTCGGTATTGTGTGGGCACTCTTCTTGGGCCGTGTCCAGGTCGATACTTCCACGCTGGGCGTCTCTCTTCCTGTACTTTCCATCGGGGCTGTAATCCAAGGCTTCAAGTACATCATTCCCTTCCTCAGCGTCATTATTCCGATCGAGGTCTATAACTTCATCGAGACGATGGACAACGTTGAGTCGGCCATTGCAGCCGGTGATGAGTACAATGTCGGTCAGACGCAGATTATCGACGGAGCCTGCACCATGGTATCCGCGCTGTTCGGTTCCGTCGTCCCCAATACTGTATGGCTCGGTCATGCAGGATTGAAGAAGAGTGAGACCGGCATTTCCTACTCATGGATCTCTGCAATTCTCTATGCTCTTTCTTCAATTTTCGGTCTCTATGGGTTTATGAACTCTCTCATGCCGGCAGTGGTTGCTTCGATCACGTTCCTGTGGTGTGCAATGCTGATGCTGGTCCAAGCCTATACCGACGTTCCCCGCCGTCACGGGGCTGCTTTGGCCATTGCTCTCATCCCCCATCTCGCCGATGGACTGTATACCTATGTTCGTGATGCCCTCGGTGCCTTTGGCATTTATCTGGAGGAAACCCTGACAATGAACAGTTCGGATGAGATCGCCCAGACCATGATCACTTACGGGGTAGTATGGAAAGGGGTGGTCGCCATGCATAGCGGGGCAATTATCACCAGTATTCTCTGGGCTACGGTGGTGGCTTTCATTATCGACCGTCGCTTGGATAAGGCTGCTGTTGCTTTTCTGGTAGCTTCTGTACTGTCGTTCTTCGGCTTTATCCACTCTCCTGCACTGGTCGTTGGCGTGGCTACGATGAGCTTCCCCTACGCAGTGGGCTATCTGCTCGCTGCAGTAATTTGTTATGCCATCCACCTTGGCCAGAAGAAGTTCATGGATGTGCCTCGTCGGTATGACTACGTCTAAGGAGGAAGTAGTATGGATGTCAAATGCGTACGTATTTTGAGAGCTTATGAAGATAGCAACGATACAGAAAAGGCCATCTATGTTGATGAAGCAGCCCGATATGCCTTGATTAAGAAATGGGGAGACTCGGTGATGGTTCGTGGTCGCAGGGATGTGAAAGGCGTTGTGATCAAAGCTCTTAAGGAGCTTGACCAGGACGGTTTCATTGCAAGGGCGAACCAAGCGCTCATCGATGAGCTTTTCATTGAATATGGAGAAGAGGTATTGTTGATTTGATGAACAAGAAAACATTGAAAAAACTGATCGACGTGGCCAGCGGCAGGCTTCCTGCCGACTTGGTCATAAAGCATTGCAAGATTGTGGATGTGTATAGCGGTACCATTACCGAAGGTGATATTGCAATCTCCGACGGCATAATCGCCGGTGTTGGCTGCTATGAAGGACTGAAGGAAATCGATGCCCAGGGGCGCTATGCCGCCCCTGGCTTCATCGACAGCCACATCCACATTGAGTCCTCGTATGTTACTCCTGAGGAGATGGGAAGGTTGGTTGTTCCCTATGGGACAACCACCATCATTGCCGATCCTCATGAGATTGTGAACGTTTGCGGCCTCAAGGGGCTTCAGTATATGCTGGATGCTGCTTCCGAGACTGCCTTGGATATACGCTTTATGATTCCTTCCTGTGTACCGGCAACACCGTTTGAGCATGCAGGGGCGGTCGTAGATGCTGCTGCCATGAGCAAACCCATTACCGATGAACGCATATTGGGGGTGGGGGAGTTCATGGACTTTCCTGGAGTCATACATGCCCAGGATGGAGCTTTGGATAAGCTTATGCTTGCAAAGCAGGTAGGAAAGCTGGTTGACGGTCACTCACCAGGAGTGTTCGGCAAGGATTTGAACGCCTATGTCGCCACGTTGATCCATACCGATCATGAATGTTCCAGTGTACAGGAGATGCACGACCGTATCGCAGTCGGCATGTATGTGCTGCTTCGGGAAGGGTCGGCCTGTCATGAGTTGTCTCATCTTATGAAGGGGATCACCCAGTACAACAGCAGACGCTGTCTGCTCTGTAGTGATGACCGCCAGCCGAAGACCATTCTTGAGAAGGGGCATTTGGATGAGCATATGCGCATGCTCACTAAAGCAGGCATTGACCCGATTGTTGCCATCCAGATGGCCAGTTTAAATGCTGCTGAGTGTTTTCGCCTGTTCGATAGAGGGGCACTAGCTCCGGGCTTGAGGGCGGACATCGTACTGCTTGATGACCTGAAGGATTTCAAGGCTGAATCGGTTTTCATAGAAGGTCGGTTGGTTGCCCAGAAGGGCTGCTATCTTCCTGAGGTGAAGCGACACAGCATCGATAATGTCAGGGGAAGCTTCCATGTCAAGGATTTTTCCCTACAGAAGCTGCGGTTGAAGCTCTCCTCCGATTACGTCACTACCATCGATATTCTCCCTGGCGGGGTGGTAACCGCAAAGGGAAAAGCTCGTGTGGCACGTGATGAGCAAGGTTGTTTCAAGTATGACCCCTCCCAGGATGTAGTCAAGGTGGCAGTGGTGGAACGACACCATGCAACCGGCAATGTAGCGGTGGCTCTGCTGCGCGGCTATGGAATTACACAAGGGGCTCTAGCCATTTCCATCGCTCATGATTCTCACAACATCATCGTTGTGGGCGTGACTGATGAGGATATGGCTGTTGCCGTCGAGTCCTTGATCTCCCAGAACGGCGGTATGGTGTTGGTGAAGGACCAGAAAGTCATTGCTTCAATGCCGATGCCGGTGGGTGGGATCATGAGCGACCAACGTGGTGAGTGGGTGGATGAAAAGCTCAGTGAAATCCATGAGGTAGCGTATCGGGAATTGCATGTCAAAGAAGATGTGGAGCCGATTATGACGCTCTGTTTCATGTCCTTGGCAGTCATTCCTGAAGTAAAGCTGACCGACATGGGTTTGTTCGATGTAACTACCTTCTCATTCATTCCGGTAGAAGCATAAAGTAGTTGGAGGTGGGATTGCACTCCTCCCGCCTCCTTCCATCTCTCATTCCCAATATGTTTAGTCTCTAGAGAAACAGCTATGTATGCCCCAACAATCCTACCAAACAAAATGGTTTGCTAGGAAAGCATATGCTTGTTTGGCTGCTTCCAAGCCGGTTGGCTTGGGAAGACATTCCACCGATACAACTCCGTCGTAGCCAATCTCGCATAATTGTTTGGTAAAAGCTTCGAAGCGAAAACTCCCCGACCCTGGATAGCCTCTTGTGTTGTCAGCAACATGAACATGGCCGAGAAAGGGAGCAATCTTGGTGATGCAGGTATTGAGATCGGGTTCCTCGATATTGCTATGAAAAGAATCCAAGAGTACTTGAGCATGGTCCAGTTGGTATTTTTTGATGATATCAACTACTTCATCACCCCGGTTCAAAACATTATTCTCATAGCGATTGGTAGCCTCAATAAGAAGCTTTACTCCTTTTTCCCCTGCATATTCAGATAGACTGTGCAAGGTAGTCCCGAATACCTGTAGGGCTTCTTCCCGTACCCATCCGTTGCAGCAATTCCCTTTGATGCTTCCAATGGTGACTTTGCTTTCCAATAGTGCTGCACAGTCGATGAATTGATGGATCATGCCTACCAGCATTTCCCGCTTCAAGTCATCTTTTTCCAACAAGGAAAAACCAAATTTCCCAAAAATGGATCCTGTTCCCAAGGTTGCAATAGAGAGGCCCAGCTCTTTTTTTGTTTTCAGCAATGCGGGAATATCCAAAACATTTGGCATGGGTATATGTAATTCTACGGCATCATAGCCTATTGAAGAAGCAATGTTCATTTGCTCGATGAGATTCCCCCCGAGCGGTACCGGAGTGGTTTCAACCAACGCAGTTCCTATAGCTACACAAAATTTCAATTTCTACTCCTATGAAGACAAGGCACAGCCTTCTGAAAGAAAGGTGACATTAAAAATCAGACGAAAGAGGATTAACCTCAGAAAAGCAAGTTCTGAAGGAACAAGAACGGTCCGGGAAGGAATACCAGCACTATCATGGAAAGCAGAAAGGTAACCAACCATGGAATCATTTCCTTGGTATATTCATTCAGCGAACAGCCGATGATGGAGTTTACGGTGAACATGGAAAGCCCCACAGGAGGCGTGCAGTTGCCCATGGTGACAACCGTACATACGATGAGACCGAAATGGACCGGGTCTATTCCCATCTGAAGAATCAGCGGCATGAATACCGGGGTGAGGATCAGAATGGTTGCTGCTCCTTCCATGAACATTCCAACCAAGGTGAGAATGAGCACGAGAAGAAGGAGAATGATATTCGGATTGGTTGAAATGCCAACCATGAATTGGGAAACTACTTGAGGTACTTTTTCGATGGGTACTCCATACCCGAAGATAGCCGATAGCGCAATGATGAACATTACCGCCCCGACATCCTTGACGGTATTCTCCAAAGCCTCAAAGAAGGTCTTTACATTCAATTCCTTATAGATGAATGCACCAACCAAGAGTGCATAGATACAGGCAAAGGCGCCTACTTCTGAAGGGGTGAAAAGACCCATCCTGATGCCTACCAACAACATAATGGGGAATATGAGTGCCCAGATACATTCTTTCAAGGAGACAACAATTTCCTTGGCGCTTGCTCGTGTTGATCGGGCTGGTTGATAGTTCCGCATTCTTGAGATGCCCCAGGTGGCGAGCATCATGACCATCATCATGAAGCCACCCACAATCAGGCCTCCTGCAAAAAGCTTCCCGATGGAGACGTTGCTGGTAGTTCCAAAGATAATCAGGGCATTCCCCGGAGGGATGGTGGCGGTGATAAGACCCGTGAAAGCAATGTTGTTTGCAATAAAGCCCTTCGAATAGCCGGCTTTCTTCATATCATCGCCTAACAGGCGTGCTTCCATGGCAGCATCGGCAATAGCAGAGCCTGAAACACCGCCCATAAGGGTACTGAGCACTACACTTGTTTGCGCGAAACCTCCGCGCATGTGACCGGTAAGGAGTCCGGCAAACTTGGCAAGCCTTTGGGTCGTCCCTCCACTGTTGAGAAGATTCCCGGCAAAGATGAAAAGCGGTACAGCCAAGAGGGCAAAGTTCTGTGTCTGGGTAACCGGCAACTGAACGAGAATGGTAGCTGGAAGGTTGGGATGCTGCAGAAAGAACAATGCTCCAGAAATACCGATTGCAAAGGCCATGGGCATACCAAATAGCAAGAAAATAACAAAGGCAATAAAGACTAGCGTCATATATATCTCCCCGACCTACATTTTCGCAATTGCAGAGCAGTCATTGCTTTTCAACAGGACAATTACTCGCTTCACAGCTGTAACAATCATGAAGACTGCACTGCAAGGCAAGGAAACGGTTACCCATGCAAAACTGAAGTTCGGCACACCGTTAAAGGTTCTGAATCTGGTAGTGTAGGTTAATCGCGTCCCGAGATAGACCAAGGAACAAAGAAAAATGATGATGATTGCATAGATAATGACCACCAATGTTTTCTGGATTGATTTAGGGAACTTGGCAACAACAATATCCAAGTTGGCGAGCCTTCCTTCCCGAAATGCGATGTCACCGCCTAGGAAGGTGGACCAAGTCAACATCAGCATGCCGATGTCCGTCGTCCAGCTCAAGGGTTTGCCAAGTGTTCGTGAGACTGCCCCCAGAAAGATGCAAAGTGTAAGCACGACGATGCCGAACATGGCGAAGTACTTCTCAATTTTGCATATCCGATTAAATAGTGTGTTCATGCTGTGTGGTTCCTATACAGTATGATCGGACGGATGGAAAATCACCCGTCCGATCGAATGCCTTTGAGTAAGGCTTATTTGCCGAGAGCCTTGTAGACGAGATCTTTTGCATCGGTGATACCAAGTACCTGGTATGCCTTCTCGCCGGCTTTACGGAATGCTTCCATATCAAGTTCTGAGTTGGGAATTACGCGGATTCCTTCCTTGATCAGCTGTGCCTTTACAGTATCAGCCTCGGTCTTTATTCTTTCAGATACTGCGTATCCTGCACGGTCGGCCTCTTCAACCAGAATAGTCTGATACTCAGCCGGAAGAGCATTGAACCAAGCAGCAGAACACACGGAGAAGTTGATCAGGTAGATGTGATTAGTCTCACTGACCACCTTCAAGACTTCGTCAAGCTGAGCAGCTGCGTAAGCGGTATATACATCTTCAAGACCATCGATAGCCTTAGTCTGGGCTGCGGAGTAAATCTCACTTCTGCCCATCGCTACGGGAGTGGCTCCGATTGCACGGACGGATTCCTGCCAAATGGGAGCACCTGCTGTTCGCAGCTTGAGACCCGCGAGGTCTGCAGGCTTGAAAACAGGCTTATTGCTGATAACGTTTCGATGACCCTGTATGTAAGCAAAAGAAAGCACCTTGAGACCGAACTTGTCCTCAAGCTCCTTCTCCCAGCCTTTAACAACCGGCAATTCTGCTGCACGCTTCACTTCATCCATGTTCTCCAGCATGTAGGGGCCGTTGAACACAGCAATCTGCGGTACATAGTTGCCAAGTCTTGCTGAGTCAGTATTATGCCCGATATTTGCACCGGCTCGCATCTGTTCAATGACATCTTCTTCAGCACCGAGCTGGGAGCTGGCAAACACATCGATAACCAATCCACCGTTCGTTTTGGTCTTCACTGCATCAGCCCAATCCAAGAAAGCCTTGTGATAAGGGTCATTCTCGGTCAAAGCATGACTGAACATCAGATTGTATGTCTTCTGTTCTCCGACGGCTTCCTTGGACCCTGCAGCGGCTAATGCACCGAGCACCAAGACGAGTACACACAGACTAACGAGTAATTTTTTCATTTCTTCCCCTCTATTGCTCTACGATTTGATGCGTTGGAGCAAAAATTGATGATGTTTATTGAAGGGAGTCTTCTCTCCAACAAACCTGACTAGAATATATCACAGCATTAGAAACAACACAATAAAAATATTTAAAACGAAAAAAACAGCTTTTATGTATATTTAAAATTGGTTTAGTCTCTATTAGTAACAAATCTATAGTGTGAGCTTTATATGCACAAATAAAAACTCCCTGATTACGGCAGGGAGTTGCATGAACAAGAAAGGGTAAGTCGATCAATCACTACCATGTTCCTTCTCATAGAGATCGATGGTGGCAAGAGCGGAAGCCAGATAGTAGTTCAGATGGGTATTGTAGGTGCTGACTATTTCCTGTTTGTCCTCTTTGAATATTGCTTGCAGAATCAGGTGATGGTGATCATAGGTTTCTTTCCAGGTTCTTCCTCTGGTATTGGTAAACCAATTGTTGAACATGCTGATGCGGTAGGCATCCTGGAAGACTGGGTTCAGCAATCGGCTAAGTCTGCTGTTGCCTGAGTTCTCGATGAAGAACGAGTGAAAGGCCATATCTGTCTTGCAAAGTTCTGATGCCGGTACCTCTTCGGCATTCTTGCTGAGCCGTTCCATCAATCGGTCGTTCTCAAGGAGTTTGGAGACGTCAATTCGATTCAGGTAGGTAAATACGGCCACAGGTTCCAGCATTTTCCTCATGCTGAAGACTTCTATGACGTCTGTTCTGGTCAATCGAGTGGAAAAAGTCCCATGTCGAGGGCGTACTTCAACCAGATGCTCAGCTTGCAGCATGATTATCGCTTCTCGAAAGGGGGTTCGCCCGATTTCTGCGGATTCGAGAATATCTTTCTCCGAGATATATTCACCGGGTTTAATCTCACAGTTCAGAATCTTTGTTTTTAGGTAATCATACGCTTGCTGCTTGAGGTTGAGATCTTTCATGCATTATAGGTATCCCAATCGACAGGGCAAGTCAAGAGCGTGGAGAAGGGGTGCTCAGCTGAGAATGCAATAATCTGACAATTCCCAGACACTATTTGAAGTTCTTTATAGGGAAAAGCAGAAGCATCTCTCGATTCCGAACATTCCATCTACAAGTAATCCCAATCACTGAGGGTGATTTCCAGGTTCTCATACTCAGGCAGCCAGAATTGGAAGAGTGGGTACCCATCCTCGTCATACGCCTCTACTGAAAGAAGATCCTGTGTTTGTTTCTCCAGAAACGAACGCAGATACGGCCATTTCATGAGGTCTATGACACATGTTTCGCCACTTCTTATCACTTGTCCTTGCAGGATTTCCTTACTGTAGTCTCGCTTCGCCTCCATCGCCGGGGTGAGTAGATACAATTCAACGAGTGCATACTCACCTTCATTGATCACGGCAAGTGATGTAAGTGATTTCTGCTTTCTTTCGTGCTCCGGTAACAGAATAATCTGAAGATTGTTCGTGTCAGGTCTCCATTCGTACCTGAACTCTCTCTGTCGCTCTGCGGTTGCATCGACTTGCAGTACTTGGCCGTATCGATAGAGGATTACCGCTTCTAGGTCGGGGTTCTCAGCAAAGTATATCTGCACACTTTGTCCATTCGGCAGTCTTTCGTTGGCGAGAAGATTTTTTTTATGCACTCCTACCGCCCGCATGTCGGAGCTAAAGATACCCAGGTACGTAAGTGTTGTACCTGTGTTGTTGGAAACGGTGAAAGACTTTGGGGAAGGGGTGCTGACCGGTTCAAACGGTTCCTCAGGGATATCAATATACATAATCGAAGCTTCATCCGGTTTAATAATGTTCCCCTTGGCATCGAGAAATACAAAGGTGGTATTCCAACCCTCGTAGGTCTCCCCACTTTTGTAATACTCAGGACCTTCCACAATGAGAATTGTTACCGTCCCCCCATCCTTGTAGGTAAGCAAGTCCATGGCTACGGCGGCGCTACCGATACTTGAGTTCCATGCATATTCACCAAAGCCATAGACAGGCTTAGGTGTCCCGTTTGGAGGCAGTTGAAAAGTGATCTTCTCTGTGTATCTGCCTTTATATTCCTGGGCAGTCGTCTCCCAGGTAATGGATGTGACCTCCGACCCCGGCAAAAGCGGGAGTGCAAACACGATGAGGATGCAAACAAGTAGAGTTCTCTGCTTCATAGGCTTCTCTCCTCACTTCTACTATACCCATGAATTTTGGAATCACGTAAGCTCTTGTTCCCTTGGTTTTGCATGGTTGTAGAGAGCATGTAAGATTTTGTATTTCCCTAAAGCAATAAACCTATACAAATCTTGTATATTTCAAGGTGTATAGCTACAATCATGCGAGAGGAGTCCCTATGAGCAAAAAGAAAAAAGGCTGGTTCAAACGACTGTTGAAGTGGGTTTTCTTGTTCATTGTGCTTTCTTTGGCAATTACGACCTTGTTGCATGCAACGTACTTCAAGCAGCAATACAAGAAGGCTCAGCCGAATGGCCAACTGGTATCAGTCTTTGATGGGACTATGCACATAAGCTCTATGGGGCAGGGTAAAGACACCGTTGTTCTGTTGCCTGGCATGGGAATCGGCCTTCCTTCTGCTGACTTCGGTCCGTTGATGAGAGAACTCAGCAAAAAGTATACTGTGGTTTGCGTAGAATATTTTGGAGTGGGTTTTTCCAGCCAGACACAGCGTGAACGTTCCAGCGCCAACTATGTAGAGGAGATTCGCTCAGCACTGAAAACAGCCGGATTTACGGCCCCCTATGTCTTGATGGGCCATTCAATCTCAAGCCTTTACAGCGAGTACTATGCTGCTGTATATCCAAACGAAGTCAAAGCCATCATTTCCTTGGATGGAACCTCGTCGGCCTTCTATGCAAAGACTCCGGGCTTTGTAGCAGCGCTGCTTCCGATAGCAAAACTCCAGCAGACATTGGGAGTTCCCTCCCTGCTCGGCCCATTGGTGACCAACCGAAAAAAAACCTTGGAATTAGGCTACACAGAAGAGGAAATCGATCATATGTTGCTGTTTGCAGGCTTTTCGGTCAACGACACGCTGCTTAAGCAGATTGCATACGGTAATGAGTTTGTCGCCGAGACCAAAGCTCTTGCCTATCCATCCGAGATCCCCTATTTCAAGGTCATTTCCAAGCAGACCTATGAGACACCCAATAAACAGTTGCCCATTACACCCCAGGAATACCAAATGGAGCATCTCAAGAGAATTGGGCCACAGGCCAAGTATGAGGTGCTTGAAGGGACGCACTTCATCTACCAGACCAATGTGGAACGTATTGCCTCCATTGTGGATGAGGTGCTGAATACCTAAGCTTTACTCACATATTCCTTCGCTTCCCGAAGTACCTGCTCAAGCTCTCTGAGCACCGAGGCAATACTCTCTTGTGAGGGCATACTCTCCTTCTCGAGGCTTTGTTGCAAGCTGGCACAAAGCTTTTGTGCCTGCATTGCACCGACAGCACCACAACTACCCTTGGCCTTATGGGCCAGTTCTGCAGCAGCAGGGAGATTCTGCTCGGTAATTGCACTTCTCAAGCTGAGCAGCAACTGCTCCAGCTCCGAAGTGAAAGAAGTGAGTACGCGTGTATACAGATTTTTATCACCACCAATGCTGAATATTCCCCGCTCGAAGTCAATGCTCTGCCTTCTTTGGTGGTAAGCAAGGGCTAGTTCGGCAACTTTGCTGATAAGTTGGTCCGGGTCATAGGGCTTTCCAATGAGGTCGGACACTCCGATTTCCCTGCACTGCTTCTGAACCGTTTCCATCAGGTCGGCACTGGTGATGATAATCGGCACCCGCTCATTCTTTGCCCTGATCAGGGTGGAGGACTCATATCCATCCATCACATCCATATGCAAATCCATCAACACCAGATCCAGGGTATCCTCCATGGAAAGGAACATCTCATACCCAACTTTGCCATTGTTGGCCAGGTGTACCGACCAGCCCTGCTGTTGTAAAATCTCCTTGGCGATGATTTGATTGGTTGCATTATCCTCAACTACCAGGATCTGCAGCGGTACTGAAGCAGCAGCCTCGGGATTTGGATTGCTTCTTTGCCCATCTGCCACACCTTTCCCAAACAGATGCAGCAAGGCATTGAAAAGCACGGAGTTGATTACGGGTAATGGCAGTACTATGTCTATGAAAGGAGAACTCTTCAGCTGGGTATCGTCATGCACGAAGGCTAGCACTTTCGGGCGCTCCAGCCCTGTTTTCTTCATACTATTCATAAGGGTATCGGAAAAGGCTTGGATGTTTGTAAGCTCAACTACAACTATGTCAAAGGTATTTCCGCTTTCCAATACTTTGGCCGCAATTGAAGGCGAGGAGACAGCCTCCGATTGGATTTTGTACTCACCAAAGAGTATTCTTATGCGCTCGTCGAGGTAGCGGTCCGAACAAACGACCAAAGCCTTGATTGCCGAGAAATCAATGCTCTTTCTCCTTTGCTGTTCCTCTTTTGAACCCTGGATGTCGAGTGTGTAGGGAATGGTGGCGGTAAAGGCACTTCCCTTTCCCATCTCACTTGTCACCGTGAGGGTCCCACCCATTTTCTCTACAAGAGCTTTTACGATGGAAAGACCAAGCCCGGACCCCCCGTATTTGCGATGAATGGAGGCATTGGCTTGTACAAAGGGTTTGAAGAGGTTCTCCATCTGTTGTTCGTTCATGCCGATGCCGGTGTCCTTGACTTCAAAGCTAAGCGAACACGATTGTTCCGCCAAAGTTTGGACCTGTACCGTGAGGTCGATGGACCCGGCTTCTGTAAACTTGACTGCATTATTCAGCAGATTTATCAGTATCTGGGCGAGGCGGGTCGGATCACCCACCAGATGTTGTGGTACATCATCTGGTTGATTGAGCCTGAAGTGCAGGCCTTTTTGTTGAATGAGATACGATTCAATGGATATGCAGTTCTCAAGTACATCGTCTAGTGCAAAGGGAATATTTTCCAGAATAATGCGGTCTTCATCGAGACGGGAGAACTCAAGAATGTCGTTGATGATGCTCTGCATCGTCTGCGTTGCACCGCTGATAGTCTTCACATACCGCATCTGATTGGCATCGAGGGATGTTTTTTCCAACAGGTAACTCATGCCGCGAATTCCGTTGAGCGGAGTGCGGATTTCATGGGACACACGGGCGAGGAACCTGCTCTTCTCAATATCTGCCTGCTGAGCCTGCTTCTGTGCTGCATCCTTTGCCTTCACCGCATCCCTGAGACGGGAGACCCAGAACAGCGAACTGCCCAGAATGATGACCAGAATGGAGACAATGATACCGACCAACCGGATGATGGGAGCAAGATCGTAGCGGCTCTCGTAGCGGATCCAGCGGTCGAGGATTGACTTCATCTCTTTTTCGCTGATTGAGTCGATCCCTTTTTGCAGGATGCTTGCCAATTGCGGCCAATCGCTGCGTACCGCCATATGCAATTCCTGCAGCCCCCCTTCGGCGATGGGAATAAACTGCAGATCGGTCAAGCCAAGGGTGCGGCTGAGGTAGATGCTGGTAGCCTCATTGCCAACGAAGGCTAGCTCTTCACCATGCTGTACTGCAAGCAGAGCCTCCTCGACAGTATCGTAGAGACGCATGGTGATGTCGGGGTAATAGAGCAAAAAACCTTCATGGGAGCTGTCGCGTTGTACCGCAACCTGTCTATACGCTAAATCCTTGAAACTGGTAATGGTGGAGTTGCTCTTTTGTATGATGATGGCCCGTTGGAAGTGTAAATATGGTTCCAGATAGGTCATGTACTGTGCCCTGGCCTGGGTGTAGCCTACCGCAGAGAGCAAATCGATGGACCTTTCACGTGTTTTCTGTACTGTCTCTGTCCAGCTCAGTGAAGGGTCATAGGTGAAAGTGAGGCCGGTGCGTTCAGAAATGAGGGAAAGTACATCGGCGGTGATACCGCCGTGCTTTCCTTCACTGGTAATAAATTCAAAGGGAGTGAATTTGGGATCGATACCTACCTGAATTTGCGGATGAACGGCGATGAAGCGCAACTCTTCTGCACTGAACTGAAGCTTTGCTTCTGCTCCAAGGATTGATGAGCACACAAAAAACAGCATCAAGAAACTGCAAACCTTGATCCTGCATTGGCTTCGCATCGCTTCTCCTTATGACTCTTCCAGTCTCTTTCGTATTTGGGGAACCACCGCTAAAAATGCTGCAAAGACAATGGGATCGAAATGTCGCGGAGATTCCTGTTTCATCACCTCAATGGCCTCATTGTGTTCGATTTTTTCTTTGTATACACGTTTGCTGGTAAGCGCATCGTACACATCGATTACCGCCATCAATCTGCCGGCAAGAGGGATGGCTTGGCCTTGGATGTTAGCTGGATACCCGCTGCCGTCGTACCACTCATGATGACTGGCAATCAACTCACGGGCTGTTTCGATGAAACTTATCTTCGTCTCTTCGCTCTCAATGCTGTAGTCGAGAGCCTCAATACCCTTGTTTACATGCTCGCGCATGATGGTAATCTCATCTGGATCAAGTCTTCCCGGCTTAAGCAGGATGTTGTCCGGTATACCGACCTTGCCGATGTCGTGCAAGGGTGCCGTATCGACCAACTCGTTGATCTCCTTATCACTTAGCTGGTATCCAGCGAGTCCTTGCTTCTGCAACTGGCGGCAAAGCAACTCCATCATGACCTTGGTTCGTCGGGCATGGTGGCTGGTCTCGATATTGCGTACTTCCAAGAGTCTAACCAAGGCATTGATGGTGATCTCATTCGTACGTCGGATGGTTTGGGTTCGTTTCTCAATAAGCTCCTCGAGCTGGCGGTTGTGTTCCTTGATCAATTCGGTTGACTGTTTGAGCCTTAGCTGTACATCGATGCGCATTTGCAGGGCTTTGAAATTCAAGGGTTTGCGGATGAAGTCCACAGCTCCTTTCTCCAAGCCACGTATTTCCTTATCTATTTCCTCGGAGTTGGTAAGGATAATGATTGGTGTATCGAGATTACGATCATGGCAGATGTCCAGGAAGGTGAATCCATCCATGACAGGCATGTGCAGATCCAGGAGTATCAGGTCGACTTTGGGATGGATGTCCAGTTCTTGCAAACCTTCTTCACCGTTTCGTGCCAAAATGACTTCATGGTTGGTCAAAATATACTGAATCATTGAAAGATCGGTTGCCGAGTCGTCAATTGCAAGAATTAATGCCATCTTCCCACCTCTTTGCATACACCCTGACATACATCATCCTAGCATCGGCAATCAGTGCGGTAAAGAAGAATAGTATGCCTTTTATTTGCCTTTTATTTGCAAATAAAAGAAAACATAGCTAATAGGCTCGGGTGAAGTCTACAAGGTTGATCAGAGGTTTTTCTTCAAGGTACAACGCAAGATTTTGGAGAAAAAGGGAGAATACCTGATGGGGGTCGCTCGGTGACAACCCGCTTGCATGCGGGGTGATCAGCACATTGGGCAGCGTCCACAGCACATGGTCGAAAGGAAGTGGTTCCACCGTGGTCACATCCAGTCCGGCTCCACCTATATGCCCGCTCTGCAAAGCCTCGACCAAGGCCTCCTCGTCAATCAGGTTGCCACGACCGATATTACACACAAAAGCTCCGTGCGGCAGCAAGGAAATCCTTTTTGCATCCAAAAGGTGCTCGGTTTGGCTGGTGGATGCAGCGCACAGGGCGACATAATCAGCTTGGGGTAGGAAAGCCTCCAAGTCATCCTCGGTTCCGAGTTCATCCACCCAGGCGGGCTTTTCCGTCTTTGTTCTCTTGACGGCCAATACCCTCAGATTATGGGCTTTTGCCCGAACAGCCAGCTGATTTCCGATATCCCCGAGTCCGATGATCAACAGTGTACTTTCCCAAAGGTCCTTGGTGGGAAAGTATCGCTTCCAAAGCTTTGCTTTCATCTGGTCATGGTAGCGGAGCAAGTTATGATTGAAGGCGATGATCATGCCGATGATATGATCGGCAATTTGTTTGCCGTAGGTTCCCCTTGCATTGGTCAACAGAATGGGATCAGCAGCATAGAGGGTTGGATCGACATACTGGCCGACACCTGAAGAAGGGGTCTGCAACCATCGGAGATTGGTTGCAAGCTTCAGATCCTGTGCCTTGGGAAGGCCGACGATGATTTGTGCCTGCTGGATGTGCTGTGGGGTATAGTCTAGCATGCTCACACTGGTCAATTGAATCTGAGGAAACAAGGCGGCAAGCGTAGCTAATTCCTCTTGGTCTGGATTGAAGTGGGAACCGGTAAGAAAGAGTGTGTTGATGGTGCGCATGTCAGCATCCCTCCCATATGGGTGAAACCCTATCGGTTACCTTCTGTTTGGGCAAGACGCAATCAGCCTTTTTTTCTAGCAGCTTGGTTTTTTTTCATCTCGTAGAGGCTGGCATCGGAGCGCTTGGCTAAATCTTCCAGACTCTCTGTTTCGTGCCATTGGGCCAATCCAATGCTTACAGACAGGGTTTGTCCCTTCAGTTCAGGGAGGAAAATTGCTTGGACATCAGCCTGTATCATGTCGCGGATTGGTTCTGCCTGCTCCAGGTTGCTTTCTGGCAGCAATACGGCATACTCATCTCCGCCTGAGCGGAAGCAACCATTCTCCCAAATCGAGTGTTGCAGCAGGGTATCGGCGATTCGTATCAGTACCTTGTCCCCGACGGGGTGTCCGTATTCGTCATTGATCTGCTTGAAGGCATCGACATCGAGGGTGAGGAGCACAAAGGTCTTTTGGTTTTTACGAGCCTCTTTCTCCACGCGAGCCAAAGCCCTGTTCAGTGCGCGTCGGTTGCCCAGTCCTGTCAATTCATCGGTATACGCATGGATGCCGATCGCCTCCATGATTACAAAAAGGGCAAAGGAGAGCAGCAGCGAAAGCAGGGAGAATGTAACGATATGCAACCATAGTAAAGCTCTTGATTGGGCAAGCAGTGTATCGGCGGAGTAGTCTACTCCCACCAAGCCTGCCAGGCTATTGTCACGGCCGTCGATGATGGGGGCGAATGCACTGAGCAACGTTCCCCATTCTGAGACTAGTAAGTTGCTGGTAGCAATCTGTCTGCCAGCATAGGCACCGCTTTCGGTATCGTCCATCTCATCGAGGGAGTTGAAAGCAGAGAAATTCTCACTGTCGGGCAGTTCTGCATCGAGCACATATCGGATGGTGGATGCATCAACCAATGCTTCAGCGTACACAAAATCAGCTCCGCTTTCTTCCTTTATGGTACGAAGTAACCTATTGAATCGCAGGTAGTCGGCATGCTCTTGGGAGTTGTCCAGCAGCGTTGAACTCTCACTGAGGTTGCGATATGCCTCGATATCATCTTCCAAAAAGGTTGCAATGGTGGTGGCAATGGAAAGGGCACGCGAGCGTGCGTTGTCTTCCAGGACGCCTGTAGTCTGACGATAAATGATTTGGGCGGGTATGAAGATGCAAAGACTCGTTGCCAGCAACAGCAATAAGAATAGCTTGCGTTTTTCTATAAGCGATGTAAGCAGGGCTTTCTTCATAGAACCTCAGAATGCAGAGAGAGTAGTGCTTGTATTCCCGCTCGTTACTGACCTTCTGCATCTATCATACTTATAACGTACTATGACTGATTTGTCATCCAGTGCATGCTTCATGGACGCTGGAAGTTGGTGAGAAGTGGGAACAAGAAGCCGATACAAGGTTGTGTACCGGCTTTTTGCAATTATCTCAGGTCTGCTCGAAAACTCACCGAGTTGAATGGGCTTGAAAGGGTGTTGGCCTGCATGCCCAATTGTGCTTCATGGGGGGCAAAGCGATAGCCTGAGAGCAGGAGAATGGTGAAGGAGTCGAAAATGTTGAGTTCGAACCCGGTGGCAATGCTGCTATAGAAATGCCACGCAAGGTCGGGATATGACTCGGTCTCCTCAATCTTTCCCAGAATCATCTGCCCTATGCTTGCCTGTACCATAGGATTGAAGGTGGCGTCCTCAAAGAGGGTGAGAGAGGTTCTCATTCCGCTCATCAGTGCAAACGTGTTGTCTTGTGCTGTCAGTTGCACGGCAAGCGGCTGTGCCAGCAGGAAAGCTTCGACTGAAACTCTTGAGCCTAATGGTGTTCCTACTGACAATTCATAGAATCGATACTTCTGATCCTCGATTTCGGCCTTTCCTTTACCAAAACCGAGATACGGTTCCCAGGCTACGGCAGCACCTACCTGGAAAAGTGCGATGCACAAGAGTGCGACGATGACCATGCTTCGTTGTTTCGCTTTCATACTAAATTCCTGTTTCGTGAGAATGGAGATGTATCTACATCAAATTTCTTTATGCAGAAACCTTGCCAAGTCTTGAAACAGCGCAATTTTGAAATACAAATCTAAAAAGGATGGGAAGGGAATGTTGCAACATGGTGTAATACGCCAAGGCTGGTGGGGGATATTACCATTTTAATCGTATTATGAGGGGTAACCTCTTTTGAATAGGTGATTTGCATTGAATTGTTGCTCTGAGTTAGTAACTCCTTCTGCAACTATTTTTAGAAATTTGTATTATACAAAGGTTGAAATATGTCACATTCAAAAAGTGCGTAGTATACTTTTACAAACTTTATGCACAAAAGGAGAGTGCTTTATGGAACTGTTGAAATTGATTGGAGTACTGATAGTCATCGTCGGCTTCGTACTCAAGAAAGACACCATCGCAACGGTTGTCATTGCCGGTGTAGTCACCGGTTTGGTAGCAGGTATGCCCTTTTTGGAGATTCTGAACACCTTGGGTAAATCCTTCATTTCACAACGAACCGCCACCCTGTTCGTCCTCACCCTTCCAGTCATAGGGATTTGTGAGCGATACGGACTGAAGGACAAGGCCGTTGATTTGATCAGGAAAACCAAGCGTGCCACCTCGGGAAGGATTATCAGCCTCTATCTGGCTGTCAGGGCTTTGGCTGCCGCCTTCTCGCTCCGTCTCGGAGGCCATCCACAATTTGTACGTCCCCTCATCAATCCTATGGCCCAGGCTGCCTATGTTGCCAAACATGGAAAAGCGGATGAAAAGACCGAGGATACCATAAAGGGTTACAGTGCAGCAGGTGAGAATTTTGGTAACTTCTTTGCCCAAAACTGCTTTATGGGCGCCAGTGGTACGCTATTGATCGTATCCACCCTCAACGGGCAGGGGTATGAGATAAACGCCTTGCAGATAGCCATGATGTCCATTCCCATTGCTGTCATCGCAGTTCTGGTGGGTATCGGCCACAACTATCTGCTTGACCGCCATCTCGACCAACATGCCAAGAAAGGAGGGAAATGAATATGACCAGAAACGTAGCAATCGCTGAATTCTTCTACTGTATTATCGCCATCATTTTCCTGTTGGTCGGCGTGAAAGCCCTCAGGGATAAGAATCATCCAAAGCGCATCAGTACGAGTGCGTTCTGGTTCATCCTTGCTTTCACCTTCTCAGCCGGGCCCTACCTGCCGTCTTGGATCACCGGTGTATGCGTACTGGCTATTGCAGCCCTTACGGCAGCAAACCGGGTGGTGCAGTCCAAAAGCGAAAACCCCGAAGCCGAGGAGACACGAAAGCATGCCGACACACTCGGGTACAAGGTGTTCGTCCCAGCTTTGTGTTTGGCAATTGTTGCTGTATTGGCGGCCACGTTTCTCCCCTTCGGGGCAAACAATGCCATCGGTATTTCAGCGGCCGTCGCCCTCATTGTTGCCTATCTGATCACCAAGGCACCG
The DNA here is from genome assembly GCF_000190435.1 of Sphaerochaeta globosa str. Buddy. Lineage (NCBI taxonomy): Bacteria > Pseudomonadati > Spirochaetota > Spirochaetia > Spirochaetales > Sphaerochaetaceae > Sphaerochaeta > Sphaerochaeta globosa. Next base: position 2,763,321 of record NC_015152.1, on the reverse strand, counting down.
GCACGTTCTGCTGTTGTTGATGGTACCCGCCTGATGGACAATGTAGGTCCGGTAGGAATTCTGCCTCAGTTGTTGGCAGCCTTGGGTGCCTTGTTTACTGCAGCCGGGGTTGGTACGGTGATAGCCAAGGGCGTCAGTGCAATCATTCCCGATGGTTCCAAGCTCATTGCTGTTGCAGTGTACTGCATCGGTATGGCTCTCTTTACCATCATAATGGGCAATGGTTTTGCCGCATTCAGTGTCATTACCGTCGGTATCGGTATTCCTTTTTTAATCATGCAGGGAGCCAATCCGGTGGTGGTTGGTGCATTGGGCCTGACAGCAGGCTACTGCGGTACACTGCTCACCCCGATGGCGGCCAACTTCAACATTATGCCGGCAGCCTTGCTGGAAACCAAGGATAAGTACGTCATTATCAAAAGCCAGGCACGTGTGGCTTTGGTTATGTTGGTTGTCCATATCATCCTGATGTATATCTTGGCATTCTAAGGGGGTGCACATGAAGCTCTTGTTGACAGCGTTCGATCCTTTTGGCGGGGAAGCAGTCAATCCAGCCTTGGAAGCGGTGAAGATGGTCCGTCCAGTGGTCTCAGCCATCGAGGTGGTGAAGCTGGAAGTTCCTACCGTCTTCGGCAAGGCTATCGAGAAGGTGAGGGAAGCAATCGAAGAAATCCAGCCGGATGTGGTGCTTTGCATCGGACAGGCCGGTGGCCGATTCGATATTTCCGTTGAACGGGTGGCGATAAACATCGACGATGCAAGAATCGCCGACAACGAGGGTAATCAACCCATCGACTGCACTATTGTCGTCGATGGGCCTCCTGCCTACTTTGCTACCATTCCCATCAAGGCGATTGTAGACACAATCCGTAAAATCGGCCTTCCAAGCAGTGTTTCCAATACTGCCGGCACCTTTGTGTGCAATCACCTGATGTACGGCGTGTTGCATACCCTTGCCCTCCAGGACAAGCCGATGCGAGGGGGATTCATCCATGTTCCGTTCATTCCCGCCCAGGTGGTGGCAAGGCCCAATGCCCCGTGCATGTCCCTCTCTGATATTGTACGGGCTCTGGAAGCAGCCATTACCGCCATCGGGTCCTTTACCGATGATGTGAAACTGGCAGGAGGAAAGGAGTTTTGAGTACGTGTGAACGACTGTGGGTATACGGCAGTCTGCTCTGTGGCTACTTCAACCATGTGAAAGTGCTACAGGGCAGGGTGCTTTGTGTTCAGCCGGCACGCATCAAAGGCAGGTTGTTTCACCAACTTCACAAAGGGTATCCGGCCTTGCTTCACGGGTCCGATTGGGTCTATGGCGAGCTTTTGGAAGTCAAGGATTTTGCCAGTGTCCTTCCTCTGGTTGATGCGCTGGAAGGGTATGAATACGGTGGGGCCGACAATGAGTATGAGCGTACGGTAAGTGAGGTGTTTGCCCTTGAGGATGGGATTTGGAAAGTTGCAAACGCCTACGTCTACTGGTATGGCCGAAAGGACTTGGGAACCAAGGAGAATCCTGCTCTCTATCTGCCTGGTGGTGACTGGAAGGGGTATATGCGTGGCTAGCATCTAATTGTCTTGACAGGAGATGAATCTTTTAGTATATAATGAATGAATTAATATATATTCATTCAGGATGCATTGATGGAAGAAAAACAAGCGCAATTATTCGAGGCAGGAAGGACTTTGTTCACCCAGTACGGATTCAAAGCCACCAGTGTGGCTGCCATAGCCAAGCAGGCCGGCCTTGCAGTAGGTACTTTTTACCTCTATTACCCGTCGAAGGAGAGACTCTTCCTGGATATTTTTATACAAGAAAATGAGAGATTGAAGCAGCAGTGCCAAGATGGGCTAAGTCGGATGCAAGAACCCAAGGAAGTGATTATGCATATGCTCTCATGCAATGCACAAGGCATGCAAAAGAGTCCGATCCTCCGCGAATGGTACAACCGCAAGGTCTTTGACAAGCTCGAACGCCTGTATCGAAAGGAGCACGGCAACACTAGTGTCCATTTCCTTTTTGACACGTTCATGAAATTGGTGGAGAAGTGGCAGGCGGATGGAAAAATCAGGGGCGATATTGATGCAGCGACGATTATGCAGGTCTTTACGGCGATCATCAATGTCGATCTGCACAAGGAAGAAATCGGCATAGAGTACTTTCCTCGTCTACTTGAGGTTCTTACCATCTTGGTATTGGATGGCCTGGTGCCGGGAGGCTCTCATGCACTGGTATGAAGCAAGTCTTGCAGTCATGCATACCCAGCTTACCTGCAAGGCCTATGGCAAGCAACCTGAGGCTGCTGTTGAGGCGGCATTTGCTGAGGTACAGCGCTTGGAATTGGTTTTCAGCCGTTTTTTGGCTCAGAGTGAGATTTCACAGATTAATGCCCATGCTGGCAAGGGTATGGTCGATGTATCGTTGGATACAATACAGGTTCTTGAGGAAGCTATTTCGATTGGAAATCTTTCGCACGGCCTGTTCGATGTGACTATCGCCCCGTTGATGAACCTTTGGGATTTTACGCATGCAAAGAGCTCTCCCTCCCCCAGGGCAATCGAGGAAGTGCTTATGCATGTCGACTACCGAAAGCTGGAGGTTTCTGCCCATGCACATCGTGCCGGGTTACGCGAAAGCGGTATGCTCTTGGATGTGGGAGGCCTTGCCAAAGGCTATGCTGCAGATTGCGCCAAGCAGGTTCTCAAGGTATGGGGGATTACATCGGCATACATCAACATAGGCGGCAATGTGATGCTTCTGGGTGCAAAACCTGATGAGTCTGCATGGAAGGTGGGAATCCGCCATCCCCGGGTGGCATCTTCGTTGGTGGGTGCCATTGCAGAGCGGGATGTTTCGGTGGTTACCTCCGGTGACTATGAACGATTCTTCATCGACTCGGAAGGGACTTGGTACCACCATATCGTCAATCCGAAGACCGGCTATTCCGCTCGGTCGGGATTGCTTAGCCTGACTGTTGTTTGCCCCCGGTCCTTGCATGCCGATGCACTGTCTACTACGTTGTTTATTGCGGGCTTGGAGGGTTCGATAAAGCTGCTTGAACAGCTGCCCGGGGTAGGAATCTTTGCTATTGATGAGACTATGCATGGATGGATTACTGAGTCATTGATCCCGGCCTTCCAACCGGTAACGGGGCTGGAACTATCACTTCTCAAGGTTTGAGGAGGTATGAAATGCATAAGAAAAGGAGAATGTGTATGTGGATTCTGTTAAGTTTGGTAGCGGTACTTGCCATTGGCCTATGTATGGCAATGCGCGTGGATAGTCCGAATCGAAAGGAAGCTTCCCAGTTGCAGTTTGCTCAGGTGCAGTTCTCCAATCTTAAGGATGGAACCTACGTAGGACAGTGGAATGGCAGTACGTCTCATGTGCGCGATACCAAGGTTGAGGTCGAGATTGCCGATGGCAAGGTTGCGCACTTCAAAATTCTCAAGGGAGCGGTGGGCAAGGATGGCCAACCGGTCAAGCTTTCCAAGGGACGAACAATCGAGGAGCTGTTTCAAGCTGTTGTTGATCAGCAAAGTCTGGCAGTTGACGTGATCAGCGGGGCAACCGTTACTTCCAAGACGCATCTCAAGGCATTTGAGAATGCCTTGGTGCAAGCAGGACAGTAACATAAGAAAGAAAAGAATGCCTTGACAAAATTATCGTATTACGATAAATAATAACTGTAATACGATATTTGGAGGCGTTCTATGCTTAGCGTATCAAACAAAGGGTGGCGTTTGCTTGCCAGCTTGCTCACCCTCAGTCTCATCCTTGGTTCGGTTGCTGTCATTGCTCTCGGGGTATTCTTGGTATTCATGGCTTTGCAAGGCAATCTCTCATTGCCTTTGTTGCTTGGTGAAGGGATTCAGCTGTCTCACGCACTTACAGCGGTAAGCCTGGGTTCTTATATAGGCTATTCCCTGCTTCTGGTGGCAACACTCCTGATTGGACTTTCCTTCCTTTTTCTGCTGCGTTCGATACTCATCTCAATCCAGAAAGCCAAGGGGTTCAGCCAAACCCTTCCTACGCAGATCAAGCGCATGGCTTTTCTGTTGCTGGTTCTTGCGTATGCAAAACAACTGCTTATGCTGTTTGCTTTCAGTCAGGATTTGGGAAGCCTGTCAGGCCTGCTTGAGTTCCGTTTCCAATTGCTTCCTTCCGAAGCGCTCTATGCACTCACCCTTCTCTTGCTTGGAGAGCTTTTCAGGTATGGACTCGCTTTGCAAAGTGAATATGAGCAAACGGTATAGGTGCATATATGGCAATAATCATCCGACTTGACCGTGTGCTTGCAGACAGAAAAATGTCCCTTACCGAATTGTCTGAGAAGGTGGGGATTACCATGGCGAATCTTTCCAATCTGAAGACAGGAAAAGTAAGCGCAATCAGGCTGAGCACCCTGGAAGCAATCTGTAGGACCCTGTGCTGTCAGCCTGGGGATTTGTTTGAGTATCAACAAGAATCTGATTAAGGTTGAATCCCCTCCTGTTGCATGCGATGATACTGTAAGCATAAAAGTAATCAAAGAAACGGAGTGCGTATAAGCTGAACAAGAATACTTGAAATTCATGTCGTGTCGTCTTTGACGATGCGGTTTGTTTACGGGCTCGCTTTGTTTCAGAGGAGAAGTATCGGTATGGATGCATGGAGGATTGAGCACGATTTATTAGGGCACAAGCAGGTCCCTTCTGATGCCTATTATGGGGTGCAGACCGTTCGGGCAATGGAGAATTTCGTGGTGTCGAACATCCCGATATCCCAGTTTCCCTTTTTTATTCAGGCTTTGGGATATATAAAGAAAGCTACGGCCTTGGCGAACCTTGAGTATAAGATTCTCGATCCAATCATTGCCGATGCCATTGTTACGGCATGCGATGAGATTATTGGTGGCAAACTCCACGACCAATTTCCGGTTGATGCCATCCAGGGAGGGGCGGGAACCTCCACGAATATGAATGCGAATGAGGTTATTGCGAACAGGGCCCTGGAACTGTTGGGTAAGAAACGGGGTGAGTATAAGATTGTCCACCCCAACAACCATGTAAATCTCTCGCAATCGACCAACGATGTGTATCCTACTTCCATAAGGCTCGCGGCTTCCTGGATGCTCAACGCTTTGCTTTCCGAGTTGGAGCGGTTCAAGCAGGCCCTTGAGGAGAAAGGCCGGGAGTTTCACGATGTGCTGAAGATGGGGAGAACCCAGCTGCAGGATGCCATTCCCATGACCTTGGGTCAGGAGTTTATCGCCTGGGCGGAGAGTGTGGGGGAGGATATCGAACGGATGCGGATAGCACAGACTCTGCTGTATGAGATCAACATGGGAGCCACCGCCATCGGAACCGGCTTGAATGCTCCCAAAGGGTATGCAGAGGTGGTTACCCGGCATTTGGCACTTCTGACAGGTTTACCTTTGGTCCCCTCCCGAAACTTGATTATGGCTACCCAGGACTCTGGCGGTTTCATTGAACTGAGCGGGGTACTGAAGCGAATAGCTGCAAAGGTCTCAAAGATTTGCAACGACTTGCGCTTGCTCTCCTCCGGTCCGAGGGCGGGAATCAATGAGATCAACCTCCCACCCATGCAACCAGGGTCTTCAATTATGCCCGGCAAGGTGAATCCCGTCATCCCCGAGGTTGTAAACCAAGTAGCCTTCGACGTCATTGGCAATGACCTTGCCATAACCTTGGCTGCCGAAGCCGGCCAACTGGAATTGAATGTCATGGAGCCGTTGATCGCCTTCAAGCTCTTTACTTCGATCAACAACCTCACCAACGTGCTGAATATCCTGACCACGCGCTGTATTACCGGCATTACAGCAAACAAGGAACGCTGTAGGGAGATGGTGGAAAACAGCATCGGTTTGGTAACGGCTTTGGTTCCCGTATTAGGGTATGAACTCTGCTCTGAGATTGCCAAGAAAGCCCAGAAAACCAATGGCTCGGTGTATAGGATCGTGCTTGAGGATGGGTATCTCAGCGAGGCCGACCTTACAAGGATTCTCTCGCCTGAATCGATGTTGAACGGGTGATGCCACAATCCCAATTTTCTTGACTTCCCGCTTTTACCCCCATACCCTATAGCCAATACTAGTATGCTGAAGGAAGGAGATTGGGTATGGGTGAAGCGACCAAGGTGGTTATCGTCAATGCGAGTCCGAAGGGTGAGTATAGCCTTACCCTGCAATATGCTAAGTATCTGGTTACCCGTGAGCCAACTATTGACTGGTTCATTATTCACGTTGGTGAACAGTTGACCGATATGGAGTATGACAAGGCCTGGTTTGAGAACAGTCTTGGTGTGCTCGAAACGTGTAAGGCCGTCATCTGGGCTACGCCAGTTTATACCATGCTGGTTCCCTGGCAGCTGATCCGCTTCTTTGACTTGGTCAAGCAGGCAGGAAGGGATTCCATTTTCAAGGACAAGTATGCAACCAGCGTGATGAGCTGCTTCCACTACTTTGACAACCTTGCAGAGCAATGGCTCTATGGGACCTGTGAAGACTTGGGCATGCATTTCATGGAAGGATTCAGTGTCGACAATACCGATCTCCTCAAGAGCGAGTTCCGAGCAAGCATGCGTTTCTTCATGCAGGAGTTTCACCAGGCCACAATCGATCGATCTGTTGTGATACGCCGCAGCAATGTACTGAGAAATGAGAGCTCTCCTCCTTTCAAGGCGCAAAGTATGCATTCTGCAACCGCCAAGAAAAAGGATCTGCGTACCGTGTTGCTGACCGACGAGAAGAACACGGACAGCAATCTGTCTGCCATGATCGATGTCTTTGTAGCTGCGTATCCCAATGAGGTGGAAGTCGTGGACATCAACAGCTTCCCCTATGAAGGAGCATGTCAGGGGTGTCTCAGATGCGAGCTGGTAGGAGAATGCGACCGCAAGGACGGGTTTCAGGACTTCTACCAAAACTTGGTGAACACCTGTGATGTATTGGTCCATGCCATGAATATCGAAGGGCGGTACGCCCGCCCCATATGGAAGCTTTTCTTGGATCGAACGTTCTCCAACGGCCATCGAACGAGCATGATGGGCAAGCACACCTGTTATCTGGTAGCCGGCCCTTTGAGCCAACTTCCCAACATGAAGGAGTTTTTGGAAGGAAAGGATCGGGTTGGAAAAGAGAATTCAGCAGGCGTCATCAGTGATGAGTGCCCCGATTCTGCTCATTTGCAAGCCTTGATCGAGAACCTCGCCTTGCGCCTCGATCGTGCAGCACGAGCCAACTACCAGAAAGGTGTCAACTTTTTGGGCGTCGGTGGTATGAAAATCTTCCGTGATCTGATTTATGGTATGCGCGGTGTGGTGCGGGATGACCACCGCTTCTATAAAGAGCGCAAACTTTACGACTTCCCGCAGAAAAATCTGAAGAACCAGCTGTTCAATCTCTTCATGGGAGTGGCAACCACCTTCAAGTTCGTACGCCTTGGGGCATATCAGAACATGAAGCCCCTGTACATCCTGGAACACAAAAGGTTGGTCGATTCTGACAAGCTTTAGGAAAATAATTGTTTGATCAATTAGTATTCAATGATCAACGGTTCGAATGAGGCTCCCCTGGCAGCAGGAACATAAACGAGGTTTTCCGTATCGAAGGCAAGGAAGGCTGTGGTCTCTTCCTTCTTCTCGAGAATGGGAATCGACCTGGGGCCAGCCCAAAACTTTCGTGGTTTATCGTGTGTATAGCGGATAGTAATCCTATCCCCAACGGTGAGGTTGGACTCGCTGCGAATAACGGTACGTACCTCCGCATTGGCTTTGACTTTAGTGTTGCCGGAAAAGAGGTTGTAGGATTTGGAGACAGAAAGTACTTTGATTTCCAAGTGCTCAAAAGCATTCAGCTGCATACCCCGGTACTCCTCTGGTGCAATCTCTGCACTCAAGGTCCCTACAGTGAGAAGCAGCAGCAATACCAACAGGTGTTTCACGTACGTATCCTCTCTTTATTTCATCATGTACGGCACAATTAGCGATTTGTCAATTGAAGCGCCCTTGCAGACTGGACAGCTTTGCATGTCGGCAGTAGGGTTGGTCAAGGAGTTTTACCGATATGGCAACCACCCAGGATTTCATAGAGTTTGTCGTAAACCAGATAGATGATGTATGGCAGCCGCTGTACAAGAAAATGTTTGGTGAGTACATGGTGTATGTGCATCGCAAACCCCTGTTGCTGGTCTGCGACAACACTGTGTATGTGAAGATGTTGGAAAGCCTTTCTGCCGTTCTTGGTGAAGCTGAGAAAGGCTTTCCCTATCAGGGAGCAAAAGAACACTACATCGTCGATGTGGAAGATAGGGAATTGTTGTACCAGGTTATCGAGATTCTCGAGCAAGAAATTCCTGTTCCCGTCAAGCGCTCCAGAAGCAAGAAGAAGAGCTGAGTCAGGTCAGTCTTCATCTGCATATGCAATGATACAAAACTTTTAAAGGCCTTTGGCTGATACATAGTAATAAGATGCTTTCGAGGGGGCTCCATGATGGTGTTGCTTGGGCCAGCCACTCTCATCTACAGAGTCCCATAGAGTTTTCGCTGAAAGACTTGGACTTTATATTCAAGCCTTTGCAGCCTATGGACAGTATAGGTACGCTGAAGCTGGAGAACAACCTGTACCAAAGCTTGTATCAGCATACTTTTTTTCTTTGTTGTTCGCATGCAGTGCTCTAGATACTGGGTATCGATCCCTTCTTGTCTGCAAGCTTGGCTGAAGTGGAAACTTTGACTCAGCCGCTCTCTCTGCCGCTGATGGTCATGCTGTGTGAATTCCATAGCAGTGAATCCTCCTTTTGCTGTAGTTAGGGTTGTAGTGCCAGCTCAATGGATTTTAGGTAGGCCTTTGAAGTCACGGTGGAGCCTGAAACTGCATCGACTCCCAGGCTCTGCTGATCAAGGACCTTTTCGAAAATTGCATTCGAAACCTCAGCCTTTGCAAAGCGCACATCCTTGATAATGGATATTGCCGTGATTGCATGGCCTTGTACCGTTACTTCCAACATATTGCTCCATCGTTCAAAGGTAAACGAACCACGGTAGGAACCGTTTTCGACGGCTGACAAGGAAATTCCTCCCACCTCAAGGGCCATCATTTCATCCAGCCCTTTTGTCAAAGAAAGCAAACTGCAGGAACTGAATACAGTAAGCGAGCCGAGGAGGAAAAGGAATACGGTGATTTTTCTCATTGCTTATTCCTCCATCCTTGCCATTCGGGCGACCACTATGTCGGAAAAGTAGGTGATCACCGTCTCTCTCTGCTTCAGAGGAAGGTCTTTCTCGGTGATGAGTTTCAGGGCAAGGCCCAAGGTGGCCGCAGCAATCGACTGGGCGGTCAATTCAACCAGGTCTTGGTCGAGTACCCTCCCTTCATGCATGGCATTGATGCACTTTCCAATAAATTGAAGCGGAAGTCGTTTCTCCATATCGCCCTTTGACAGATAGGAGGTGTGTTCCAATACCTCTGCCGAGCTGTCCAGATGGACGATGACAAACTCTTTGGGAATGGTGAGTGCTGTCATCAGGAAGGTGCGAGTCATTCCTGTCAGCATGGCTATCGGTTCCTTGGCGGCATGCATTGAAGTTCCAAGGGCTATCGTAAGCTTTTGGTATCCTCGTTGCAGCAAAACTGAAATGATTTCTTCCTTGCTGGCAAAGTAGTGGTAGATAAGCGAAGGGGTATAGTCAATTTTCTGGGCGATTTTACGGACCGATATGGCTTCAAAGCCTTCTTGTTCTGCTATTTGACTTGCAGCTGCGAGTATATCGTCCTTCATCTGCAGTGCATCGCGCTCTCTTCTTGTCGGCATGGCGGCTCCTTGTTGAACAGTGTAAGAATATTAAACACTGTTCTATATATTCCTAAATATATTCCTTGTCAACAAGATAAAGCATTTTTTATACAGAAAATGTAAGAAGACTGTTGATCAGCTGTCTTGTCGCCCTGTATCGGTTTTCTGTAGGAGCTTGAGAAACAGTGCTGCAAGATCTGGGTCGAATTGACTCCCTACTCCTTGCTCGATAACTGCCCTTGCACGTTGTTCGTTGCCCTGTTCTTCATTGTTTCTGACCCTGTCATAGACTTCGGCTATAGCGATAATGCGGGCAAGCAAAGGAATCTGCACTCCTTTCAGGGCACGAGGGTAGCCTGTTCCATCCCACCTTTCATGGTGAGAGTAGACAGGTTCTGCGAGAATTAGGGTGTCTTCAAACAGGTTCAGGATGCGATAGCCGATCACAGCATGCTGCTGCATGGTGGCATACTCTTGCTCGGTGAGGGTTTTCTTGTGAAGCAATTTTTCAGGGAGGGAAACTTTTCCAATGTCGTGCAGGAATGCGGCTTGCTTGAGGGTGGCGAGCTCTGATTTGCTGATGTGAAGTTCTAGTCCGAGAATCTCACTCAGATTGCTGACCTCGATCGCATGCTCTCTTTCACGACTGCTGCGAGCATGCAACCTCGCTTGCAATGTAGTAATCATATCGGTTTGTACATGCTTGCGATTGGTTACTTTATCCTTGTACATGGCATTCTCAGCATTGGCCATCAGCTCTGCAAGGGTCATCGTTTGATTGGTTTTTGTTTCATAGCCCAAGGAAATACTGCACTTGATTGCATCAGAAGGCGCGTGTTCAAGGCTTGCATGAATCAGGGAGATGGTCATTCGAGCTTGTACGGTGTCGGTATTCGGAAGCAGCACAATGAACTCATCGCCTCCAATGCGTGCCACTACATCACCACCCCTGCATGCTTGCTTCAGGATTTCAGCTGCTTGGCAGAGCAGGCGGTCTCCAGCCCCATGACCAAAGATGTCATTGGTTAGTTTCAACCCATTAAGGTCGGCAAAGATAAGGGATAGGGGCCAATACTGGGCGGTATCGAGGAGGCGGAACTGTTCCTCAAAATGCCGCCTGTTGAACAGACCTGTCAAGGGATCATGACTTCCCAAGTAGCTGATTTGGTTCTCTCTCTGCTTGCGTTGGGTGATGTCCATGAAGGAGACCACCCCTCCAACTATGTTGCCTGCACGAATTTGGGGGTAGGAGTGGTAGGCTACCTCGAAAAAGGTTCCGTCGGCTCTCCAGAACACTTCGTCCTCGGCTTCGTAGCCTTTGCCCTCTCGTATTGACTGGAAGATTTTGCAACTCGAAACAGCCATCGGTTTGCCATTGCGGTTGCTATGATGAATAAGATCGTGCATCTGTTTGCCCAGAAGTTGCTGAAACCCGGTAAAGCCTAGGATGTTTACGGCACTTTGGTTGCAGAAGGTGCAATATCCGTCGAGATCGATTCCATAAATACCCTCAGCTGTAGAGTTCAATAGCAGCTCAAGTTGCTGCTTGTTTTCCTCAAGGGCGTCGGTTCGTTCCTTGACTTGGTCCTCAAGGTTGTTGATCAGCTGTTGCATGGTGTCGGCGACATTGTTCATGGAGGAAGCGATACCGCCGATTTCATCCTTGCGTGTAAAACTTACACGTTTTGAGAGGTCGCCTTCCGACAAAGCTTTTGAGACTTCAAGCAGGTGCGATATCGGCTGCATCAAGTACGAACTGGCTGCTACATACAGTATCAGGCCGATCAGGAGGGCTGCCAAAGCCAATACTATCGTAATGACGATGGTCTGCCTGACCTGGGCAAATAAGAGGGATCGAGGGATGGCCGAGATCACCACCCAATCGATACCGGCAAGCTGTAGGGGGAACAGACTTACCTGATAGTCTTCATACAGCGAACTCTGTCCTGCTTCATACGCTTGGGCAAAGGCTTGGGTTTCGAGTTCAGCGACATGCTTTCTCTTAAGTTTTCCATCCTCACTGACCGTGAAGTTTTTCAAACCGAGGGAATTGGCAACCAGCAATCCACTCTCTCGTTCCACCACTATGGCCTGCCCTTCATGTGAACGGACGGTGTTCGCCAAAAAATCTCCTATCCGATTCAAAAGAATATGGGTGCCCAGAACTCCTTGCAGCACATGATCGCGATCATAGATCGGCCAAGCTGCAGAGATGGCAAGATCATCGATGATGAAGTGCTTGTAAACCGGAGAAAATGAAGGGCCTTCCTGTTGCTCGGCAACTTGGTACCACGCTCGAGTACGGGGGTCGAAAGGTCCGGCATCCAGAACTTTTTCTCCTGCACTGAGGTCTTCAGCAACTGAATAATACCAAGAGTGAGAGTCGGTTTGCTCATTGTTTCGCATGATTTCGATGGCACCTTGCGTATTGCGGCGCGCACCGTAGTAGTGACCGTCGCTGCTGCCATAGCTGAAGCTGTATAGGGAAGGGTCGAAGGAAGACATGAGTGATACGAAGAACCGGTCGCGTTCCTGTTCATCATCCAGATGTACAATGCGTTCTTCGATCATGCCCTGACTTGTGTGATTGATTTGAAGCGGAACTTGCATGAATGTACGAAGTTGTTGCTGCAATGACAAGCCGATTGTGTTTGCTATGTCATCTGTGGTTTGTTCAGCAGAGGCAGCCCAACGAACATACACCAGTGAGCCAATGCCCCCTATGGTGAACACCATTACGGCAAGGAACAAGAGGAATACCATACTTTTGATTGAAAGCGGCTTTGCTTTTATGCGGTTCACAGCTCAACCCCTTGTTCATGGGCGCTCGGTTCTGTCATAAGTAAAATCAGTATGACATAGGAGCAAGTAAAAATACTAGTGCTTTTCCGCAGTGACAAGGTTTCAGACTCGGTAGAATTCCGTTGTCCAAGAGAATGGATGTAAATAGAAAGGTACAGGCTTAAGACTCAAGTCTGAAGTTCTTGCTAATTACGTATGAATGGACTGCTTAGTGATGGTGCTTTTTCAGCTTTTGCACATACAGGTCCTTGTCAGATAAATCGATCAGCGTCTCAGCTGTAATGCCGGGAAGCCATTCAGCCATGCCGATGCTTGCCGACACACGCATTCCTTTCAAGTCAGGAATATCGATTGCGCTGATTTCATCCTCCATGCTCTTCTTGGCTGCTTGCGCTTGCAAAAGTGTGGTGTTGGGTAAGAGTACTGCAAATTCATCGCCTCCGTAGCGGTAACACCCTTTGGATTTATCTACTGCCTGCATCAATGCCCTGCCTATACACCTCAATACACTATCCCCTACCGGATGACCGTAGGTGTCGTTGATGGCTTTGAAGGAATTGACGTCGAGCATGCATAAGACAAAATTCTGATTGGTCTTTTTTGCTTCCTCCAAGGTTACCTGCAGTCCTTTCAGGAAGGCTCGCTTGTTGCCGAGCTTGGTTAAATCGTCAATGCCGTTACGTTCATGGATGGCAACTATGAGGATGTAGATAGCAATGGAGATCAGTAGGGTGAAGACGGTAAAGCTGATATTCAGGACCCAACCAAACCGTCTGAATTGTACCAGAAGATAGTCTTCTGAATAGTCGACCCCTACCAGTCCAACTGTCGACCCGTCCCGGTTATCCTTAATCGGAGCATATGCTGAAAGGTAGGTCCCCCAGACACTGTCATCCTCAACTCGTGTTACGGTCGATTCTCCTGAAAGCAGAGTCTGGAGCTCAGCTGGATCCATGCTGTCCCGGCTGCCGAAGGGGGAGAAGAGTACACTGTTGGGATTCTCTGCATCCAGGATGAATATGCTGGTTTTGTCGTTGAGGTACTTGCTGGTATAAATAAAGGTGACATCACTGTTCCTTTTTATCTCTTCAAGGACTGCGTTGAACGCAAGGTATGTTTGTTCAAGCTTGCCGCCCTCTGCCAATACATCCGCTTCCGAGAGAGGGCGATAATCCTCTATGTTGTAGGATAGGAAGGCTGCCACAGAAACAGCGAGGCTGCTTGCTTTTGATTGGGTTTGTTCGATCATGATGGCTTCAGCCTGTTTATAGATGTAGTACACAGGCATGGCGACAGAGAACCCCACTACAAGCAGGAGCAGAAGGAAAAGATTACGCTTCCAAGCCAGGGCATGACGGTTGATGGGCATGCTGAAACCTCTGTCTGTAGCTGGTACGTTAGAAGTGACAGTCCAGTATCACGTACCTCTTTCCTACTTATAACGTATGATACGCTCTTTGTCATGTGAATGTTGTGCGTTGCATTCGTATAATTCTTCTATGCTCTCATCCCAATCGTATGGGCAAACGGACGTACCGGGCAGTAAAGTATGCTGTTCAGCATCAATTTATACGAGAATAGACGATTTTTATTGACAGATGAGGTAAAGTTGTTCCAACTATTATCTCATGTTGTATGAAAAAGGGGTATGAATTTACCATGAAGAGAAACATCTTTATTGTTGTGCTATTGATTGCATTGGTGAGTATGTTTGCAAGCTGTGATATGTCGATGAGCAGTGATGCACTATCACGGAGTCTTTCAACAAGTGACGAGGTCGTGTCACGCAAGGTGGGAAAAACCGGCGGACCTACAAGCTTCACAGCGACTGTTAATGTGTACCAGGACTATGAGAGTGTGGTTACCGAACACAAGGGTGACAGCAACCACTACAAGACTGTCGAAGAGACCTTGTATAGTTTTGCCTATGGCCCATACGGTGGAGCGGTTGAGTCCGACTGGGATTTGCTTGATGGCAAGAATGTGATCATGAACAATGTCACCAACTACAATCTCGATCCTGTTACCGGTGCGATTTCCGGCTCCAATCATAGCGTAATCAAGATTGTTGATGACGCCATGCAGGTTGTCGCGGTATTGGAAGCAAACGGCACGATCGATGGCTCTCTGCTTGGTGCCGAAATTGCCATGAATTGGGTACTCAAGGAAATGAATGGCAAGAAGGTCAACGCTCGCGGCAAGATTGGCGGTCTGTTTACTTGGGCCGTATTCAATTATGAAACCATGTCACTGGAGTATATTCTTCCCAATGGGACGTTCAATCTGACGGGCACCTACAACTAAGCTATCATTGTTAGAAGGTTGAGCCGGGCTTTTCAGCCCGGCTTTCCTATTTCCTGGCGATTCATACTGCCCTAAGCGGATCTTTGAATCTGCACAAGGACTTCTTGATTACATCGTAGCTGCAGGAATCGGCATTCTCCCGATTGCAATCATCAGATTGCAATACAAATCGCGGATGGTATAGATACAGAGAAAGAGAGCGCAGATCGGGATTGCCATATACCCCCAGCGTTTGCAGATAGGCAGTATTGTCATGGTCATGTTTCCCTCAATGGTCAGTTTGGTGCCATACCAAAGCAAGAGAGAGAAAAAGGTAAGACTGATGAGGTTGGTTACGACCTCCAAGTAATAAAAGTGCTTTTTTGTGCCAAAGCGAGTTACCAATAAATCGACCTTGAAATGCTGTTTTTTCTGACAGAGTACTGCACTCGATGCCATGACCATATAGGCAAAAAGAAGTTCGACAACTTCTGAGTACCAACTCATTTTAATCGGTGCACTAGTAATCCTGATCACCACATTGCTTAAGAGTACCATGAAGAGGGCTACGAAACAGCCTATGGAGAAGGTGGTTAAAGCACGTACAGCTAGTTTGTCTAGTTTTCGTAATAATTCCATACAATCCTCTCTTTAGGCCAAAAGATTTGGCAGTGTCATGGAAAGCGGCGGCCAGAATGCAATCGCAAGGAGGACCAAAAAAATACCTAAGACATAGGGTAGTACTTCCTTGGACAGTTCGATGACACTAACTCCTGATATGCTTGAAACTGCATACAGGCTCATGCCTACAGGGGGTGTGAGCAGCCCAATCATACTAGCAAGGATCATGATTACACCAAACTGAACGGGGTCCATACCGATTGAGGTGATTACCGGCATGAAGATAGGTGTAGTAATAAGAATGACGGCAACCCCTTCCACAAAGCAACCAAGCACCAGAAGGATGAAGATGATGATGAGGATCAAAATGGTAGGATTGGTGGTGAGCGTAGTCAGACCTGTTATGATCATATTAGGTATTCTTTGGTGGGTAAGGAAGTAGGCGAGGAAGTTTGCGACAGCAATTATGAAAAGTGTCATACAGCTTTGCAACATTGAATTAGTCAGGACTTTTTTAAGGTCTGCAAGCTTGATTTCCTTATAAACCAGCGTTCCGAGAATGAGGGCATAAAAGCTTGCAATGACTGCAGCTTCGGTTGCCGTGAAAAACCCTCCCCAGATACCTCCGATGATCAGGACCACAGTCATCAGAGAGGGAATGGCTTTCCAAAAATACACCAAGCGCGTTTTCCAAGGCATTTTTGCCTCAACAGGGTAGTGTTTGCGTTTGCTGGTGATAAACACGGCAACGCTCATTGCTGCTGCCATGAGTAGGCCGGGAATGAAGCCTGCCATGAAGAGTTTTCCGACTGAAGCTCCTACAATGGAAGCGTAGACGACAAAGGGGATGCTTGGGGGGATTACCGGCCCGATGGTGGAAGAGGCTGCGGTAATACCTGCAGCAAATCGCTTATCAAAGCCTGCATCTCCCATTGCCTTCATCTCAATAGCTCCCAAGCCTGCCGCATCGGCAACTGCAGAGCCGCTCATGCCTGAGAAGATGACGCTTGAGAGAATGTTTACTTGTCCCAAGCCCCCCGGCCAATGGCCGCAGCAGGCTCGAGCAAAGTTGAAAATCCTATCGGTGATACCCCCGGTATTCATCAGGTTCCCTGCAAGAATGAAAAAAGGAATCGCCAACATGGTAATGCTGGTCGCCCCCACGTAAATTCGTTGCGGCATGACTGCCAGATATTGGCCTTGTCCAAGGGCTGCGAAGATGCCAAGTGAAGTGATACCCATGCTTGCTGCAACGGGAACACCGAAAATCATAAGACCGATGAGTAATACAGAAACGATCAATGCCAACATAGTGTACTCTCCCTTTTATAAGCGTGAAGCAGCTGCAAGCACTGCCGCTTCACGCATACACTAAAACCCAGCGTTATTTGCTATTCTTGGTATCACTTACCATTTTCAGGAATTGGTCGATGATCGCCTGGTCCCCAACGTACTTGGAGATTGCCTTGTACGACGAGTCCATTTTGGCTGCAAAGGCCGCAGTATTGGGCCGAGTGACAATCATTCCCTGCTTCTCAAGTTTAGCGATGTAATCGGCATCACTGCTCTTGATCAGGTTTCTCATGGTCTGGGCTGCATTGGCACTCTCTTCGCGCAGGATTTTCTGATTCTCGGCTGACAGCTTGTCCCAAACCTTCTTGGAGACTACCAGGTTCATGGAGTTGTACACATGGTTGGTGATGGCAAGATACTTCTGTGCTTCATAATACTTGTTGAAGTAAATGACGCTCAGCGGGTTTTCCTGTCCATCAACGGTGCCTTGTTTCAACGAGAGGTAGAGTTCATTGAAGGCTATGGTCTGCACGTTTGCTCCCAAGGCTTCCATACAGGACTGCAGTTGGATCTCTCCCGGCGTCCTGATCTTAAGGCCTTTGACATCATCGGGGGAGTTGATGGGTCGTACCGAGTTGGTAAGATTCCTGAATCCATAATCCCAGCTTCCGATGAAGACAAGGCCCTTTGACAGAAGGTCGTCCTTTATCCAATTGTAGAAAGGTCCATCCAATACTTTGTAGGCAAGGTCATAGCTGTCAAAGACAAAAGGAAGCATGACAACGGCAAACTTGGTTGAATACTTGCCAAGCGATCCCTGGGTGCCGAGTGTCATGTCGACAACGCCTTGGATGTTTTGTTCAAGCATTTCATCGGGTGCTCCCAATTCATTGTTGGGATACACTTCGATTTTAATGGCTCCGTTGGTCCGCTTTTGTACGTTCTCGGCAAATTGCTTTGCAGCAATCCCACCGGGGTGGTCAACTGCCGCATAGTGTGCCAGCTTCATGTTGATAACAGGAGCAGCGGCGGCTGCTGTTTCAGCTTGTGCAGCTGCGAAAACTGTTGTCAAAGCCAAACAAAGAACCATCAGAATTACAACGATACTTTTTTTCATCCTTTCCTCCTATGTTTTGTGGATATTCCACAAATTGCTATTTTTTGGCCCTCAGTGCAGCCAAAACCCCTTTGAACCAGGTGGGTACCTTGGTCTCAATCTTGTTGGCGGGATATTTTCCCTCGGAATCGGGCATGGTTTTGTAGGAGATCATTCGTTCAACATGCCCGCCTTTGTCGGTACGGGGGGGTGAGAAAATATCGATTCCTTTGAAGCCTGTGAGAGTTACCCCTCCGTGCATGACATTGCCCGGATGAATGCAGACATCGCCTGCTTCCATGTGAATCTTCTGCCCATCGATTTCATGTTCCTCGGTACCTTCCAGCATGATGAGGATTTGTTCAGCTTCGTGGGAGTGTAGGGGAAAGGTTGCTCCGGGAGGGTTCTGGATGAAACTGATCTGAATGTTGTCACCTAATAGGAATTGCGTGACTATCCCTTCTTTTTCCACAAGCGGTGTGAAAGGTAGATCATCGATGCGATATACATACTGTTTTTTTGCCATGGGGCTCTCCTTCCTTCTTTTTGAATCGAGTATTTATATGAATTCTTGTATAAGTATAGGAACCGGTTTTTTGAATTGTCAACTCTTGGATACAAGCAAAATAGATAAATTGATAATAATGTCCAAAAATATCTGCAAATACTGGTAATATTCAGGACATTATTGATGATACAACGTCATAACTTGGATACATGAAGAGTATATGGCGATAAAAAAATTCTATAAATGACAAATATAGTTGCAAGAAATGGCAATAAAAGTATAGTATTTGCCAATATTTCTTGGTATATCTATTGCTTGTATCCAAGAATCGATACAGTATGTGGTATATACTTATTGCACTAAAACAGGTGAGGAATCCATGGTTTCTGATGTTTTCCAGGATGAAAGTAAGAATGCACTTTCGATGAGTGAGATCTATACAATTCTTCGACAGGATATCCTTACGCTCAAAATAACTCCGGGTGCATTACTTAGCGAGAATCAAGTCAGCACTCGCTTCAATACTTCGCGCACTCCGATCCGCAATGTGTTTGCCCATCTGGCACGTGAGGGGTTGGTAACCGTCCATCCAAAAAAGGGGACGTATGTCAGTCTTATCGATTTGGATTTGGCTGCCCAGATTATTTTCATGCGCACCCAGGTGGAATATGCCGTCATGTCGCATATTGCTTCGAATCCTGATGCACAGCTGTTCAAGGCTTTGGAAGAGAATTTGCAGATGCAGCAGGAACAGATCCGCCAGGGTGTCAACGATGAAGAGTTCTATTTCATCGACTCTCAGTTCCACGGACTCTGTATGCGCTCGATGCGCAAGACCAAGCTCTGGGAAATGATTCAGAGAATGGATGTCCACTACTCGCGATACCGCAGATTGGATTATAAGGCAACACGGCAGAAACACGTGTTTGAGACGTTGCTCAAAGAACACAAGCAGCTCTACCAATATATGAAGAATGGTGAGCCTGCGAAGCTTAAGTATGCCCTCACCGCCCATCTGTATGGTGGGTTCTTCAGGATCAATACCCGGTTCGAGACTGAGTATCCAGAACTGCTGACCAAGAACGGAAAGAGTGTGGAAGACCTGCTGCTGGAGATAAAAGTCCTGCTCAACGAAGCCCAGAAGGGGTAGAGGAAGAGCAGCTGAAATCGCCTGTTGCCAGCAAGGCTTACGCCCGTAGAATCTTCCCCATCGCCTTTCCCTTGGCAAGTTCATCAATGAGCTTGTCCAAGTACCGGATCTCCTTCATGATCGGGTCCTCTATCTCACTCAGGCGTACGCCACAGACAGAGCCCGTGATGTTACTTCGCTGCGGATTGGGATGGGGACTTTGTTTGACGAAGGTCTCAAAGTCAGTTTCCTTCTGAATGTGCTCTTGCAATTGTTCTTGGGTATACCCGAACAGCCAACGGATGATGGTGTCCACCTCATCCTTGGTTCGGCCTTTCTTCTGTGCCTTTTGGATATACATAGGATAAACACTGGAAAAACTCATTGCATAGATTCGATGTGCTGCCATATCTACTCCCCTGATGGCTAATCCTACGAGGTAGAAGAAAGCATGTCCAGAGTTACTCTTGCTCAGGTCGTTCTACGGCTTTTCATATGCCGTCTGTGATTCTCCCCAGATTTCCTTATTGTTGTTTCTCGGCTTCCTGGTCCCGGCAGCCCCTGGAATCATCGGCTTCGCAGGATGCTCTTGTAGACGTAGAATGAGGGAATCAATCATCTTTTCTTTTTCCTCAATCTTTGCACCAGCACCGCTTAGCAACTCGGCTACATGGAGATTAAGACTGATACCGTCAGCTTTGGCTTGTTCAGCCAATGTTTTATGAAGGGAAGGGGAGACACGCACAATGAATTTTCCGCTGTAGGCTCTGCTTGAGCTGGCTTCAGGTTCTGGTATGGGTAATCCTTTCTCTAGGCTGAAACGAATCCAATCTTCCTTTGCATCTTCAATCATTGCAATGGCTTCTTCTACTGTCTGGCCAACTGAGATACAGCCTTCCAATTCTTTGACTGAAATGTACTAGGAGCCTGATTCTTCTTTCTTGATACCAAGGGTATATGACAATGCTAGATAGTCCTCAATCGTCCTCATGCAGGTAATCCTCCAATTGAAAAATCTTTATACCATCTTTGATATACTGTGCCTTAACTGGCATGAAAAGGCATTAATTCAAGTAGTAATTCATTTGGAAATACGAATTACATAAAATGATTACAAAAACGTGTTTATTGAATTAAACAGGTATAACGTCATGAGAGTCTTACTGCGCTTGTTCCATCAGATAGGTATAGAGATCATCCTCACAGGGATGCTGAAGTCTGAACAGGAAGTTTACGATATTCAGGTCCTTTCCTTCATCGTCCTTGATTGTGGTCTGTCTTTCCCTGCCTTTGAGGTATTCGGCTTGCCCGATATAATAGAAGTCAGCACCTTCATCGTCGTGTTTCTTGATGAACAAGGGTATGGACAGACCGGAATCATGCTGGCCTAGAATTTTTTTCACTTCACCTGAATCCAGCGTTCTTTTACTGCGGGTCATCCAAGAAAAAAGCTCGGGGCTGAGAAACATATCATCGTAATCGGTACTGGCACTAATCGCCTCTCCCTTATGGTACGTCACAAAGATTGGACACGTATTGTACTTGATCTTATACCCATACATGGTCGAGTCCTCATTGTCCTCCCAATTGAGGATTCGACATACATCCTTGCGTGAGTATTTCTCATAGAGCACAAGAGAATTCGGCTGGCGAAGGTGATTGTCATAATGGGCTCTGTAGTTGAACAACCCCAGCGCAATCACATCGTCGCATGCATTGCGGTAGCTCTCTGATGCAAGCAGGGCAAGAAACTGTGGTGTTGCCGATAGGCTGCCATCCTGCATGAGGGCATATGAAATATTTCCATAGGTATCGCGTACTGCTTGTTTCACAAACCCATTATTCAGCAATCTGATTGCTGATCCAAACGTTTGTTCATCAAGAATTACGT
This sequence comes from Sphaerochaeta globosa str. Buddy, assembly GCF_000190435.1. Taxonomy (NCBI): domain Bacteria; kingdom Pseudomonadati; phylum Spirochaetota; class Spirochaetia; order Spirochaetales; family Sphaerochaetaceae; genus Sphaerochaeta; species Sphaerochaeta globosa. The sequence continues at coordinate 2,741,906 of NC_015152.1, read as the reverse complement.
GGTACTCCTGCTCCAATGTGGATTGGAACATGGCAAGTTTGATGCCACCGTGTTTTGCAAGAAGCTTCAGGATCAACAGCTCATGCGGCCTTTTGCCGTTGGCTAGTTCTTGGGAAAGAAAGCGTAGTGAGGAGAGCTCATTCTTTGTGAGGGTGTCTCTTGCAAGTTCCCCAAAGCCCATAAGCAAGGCGGGATAGCTGTCATACTTCTTGAAGAAGAGCAGGGGATCATACTCCTTGGCAATGGCAAAGTCCATGAGAGAAGGTATTTGACCCAATTTTGCCTTGAGTTTCAGGTACTGTTCTTTGAACAATGCCTTGGTATCGAGACGGGCATTATCAATGGCTTTGTAGATGCGTTGACGCGCAATGCGATCAAAACTTACCGTCGACTCGCCGCTGAGAACCAAATTTCCGCTAACCATCATCTTGCGCATCCTATCCTTGTTGAAGGATGTGTCCCCATAGAGGGCGATAGGAATAAGGTAGTTGTTGTCATAGTTGCCGACAAAATCGATAACGGTGACAAACCTCTTGCCTTTTGCCTTTCTCAGTCCCCGTCCCAATTGCTGTACAAAGATGATAGCCGACTGGGTGGGCCTGGCCATAATGATCTGATTAAGATTGGGGATGTCGATTCCTTCGTTGAAGATGTCGACACTCACCAAGTATTCAAGCATATCCGGCCTTTGGTCGGATTGCAGCCTTTGGATTGCTTGCTCCCGCACTGTCTCCGAGTCTTCCCCTGTTACGGCCAGTGTTTTCAAACCGAGTGAATTCAGCCTTCCTGAAAGCTCTTTTGCTTCTATAACCGTGCGGCAGAAAATGAGTCCCCGTTTTCGTTTCTCGTGCATGCTGTAGGTGTCGATTGCCACTTTGATGTGCCCGGCTCGTGCTGCGCTTGTCAAAAAGCGCGTATCACTGGAGTCATCGACGGCAAACCCATCAAGTGTGAAATCACTGATACCATAGTAGTGGAACTGACACAGCAGCTTGGCCTCCATAGCTGCCTGCAGTCTGATGATGTACGCAATATTGTAGTCAAAGAGCCGGTAAATATCCTGACCGTCGGTACGTTCGGGGGTCGCGGTCATGCCAAGGGTAAATGCTCCCTTGAAGTAGGCAAGCACCTTCTTGTAAGACTCTGCACCCGCGCGATGTACCTCATCGACGATGATGTAGTCAAAATGATCGGGTGCAAATTGGGAAAGGACATCCTCGCGTGCCAAGGTGGAAATACTGGCAAAAATGAAATCGCACTGGGTTTCTTTCCTCCCTCCTCCTACAACACCGAAGCGTATTCGCTCATTCTTTCCAAATACTTGCTGGAAGGTTGCCATGGATTTTACCAGGATGGTCTCTCTGTGCACCACATAGAGGAGGCGTTTGGGATTACAGGCCTTTGCGTCGAAGGCGGCAAGGTGGGTCTTGCCCGTGCCGGTGGCCGAGATGATAAGCCCTTTTGTCTCGCCCTTTGCACGCAGGCACAAGAGCTCTTGTAATGCTTCCCCCTGCATGGTGTTCGGAACAAGCTCACCCTGCTGCGTCTCCTCTTCGTAGAGGGGATAACGGGGTTGGGGAACCGGAGGTAACGGTGTCCATTGCATTGTTGTCCTAGCAGCCTCGCGCTCTTTTTCGTAGTGCATCAGATATGCTGGGGATAGCGTTACCGCAGTATCCCACATTCTGTTAAAGTCGGCATAGGTTTGATGCACCAGTTCCCCGTTCTCGGTCGAGGTGAACTGCACATTCCACTCCTGGTTGGTCGAAAGAGCCTGAGCTGTCAGGTTGGCACTTCCCACCACCAGGTTGATGGTCTTGTGCGCATGGTGGAACAAATACCCCTTGGTATGCAGGTTGCCCTCGAGGATTCGTACTTCCAGGTTAGGCAAGTCGAGTAAAGTCTCAAGCGCCTCCGGTTCATTGAAGTGAAGGTAGTTGGTGGTGAGCAGCCTTCCCCGAACCCCCCGTTGGGATGCTTCGAGCAAGGTTTGCAGCAGCGAAGCAATTCCATCGCGGGTGATGAAGGCGACTGCAATGTCGAACTGTGTGCAAGATGAGAGTTCACTCTGGATGGTGAGCAGCACCTTTTGGTGCTTCTCCCGATTGTTGATGATCAAGCGGGGACGAAGCGAGGGAGAAGAAGGGAAGGCTCTGTCTATGAAGCCGGTATAGAGACTTTTCTCTATCTCCTGAGGACTATACTCTGAACTCTGTTTTGACATACCCTTTCCTTGACAATAAAAGTACACCAATTGTACAAGTTGATCCAGGCATGCATCCAGGATTCCTTTGCAATAGCAATCTCAAGGTTTTATTTGGATGGATTATGGCGATGGGTAGCCGCCATGGTTTGTTCTATGGCCTCGATGGAGGCATCGAGATTCTTGGAAACCATCAATGAATAGAGAATATCGATGACTGCCAATTGATTGATACGTGACGTACTTGCCCCTTGGCGGTAGATTCGTTCAGAGGCGGGAACCACAATATTGATATCGGACAAACGACGGATGGTGTTGTCGCTATCCATCGTGATCGAAATAATGGGAACCTTATTCTTCTGGATTTGCTTTGCTGCAGCTATCATGGAGTCGTTCTCTCCCGAGTAGGAGATTATGAAAGCACAATCATGCATCCTGATGGTTGAAGCGGCAGTGAGCTGCAGATCGGTATCGTGCGTATAGAAAACGGGAAGCCCGAGTCGGACGAGTTTCTGCATGAAGTCGAAGGCAACAACTCCCGAGGCTCCGACACCGAATAGGGCGGTGGACCGGGCAGAAAGAATCATGGTGACAGCTTGCTCCAAACACTGGCTGTCGAGCCCCCGTTCAAGGGCTGCAAAGGATTGCTGAAACCGCTGGATTATGGAATGAATGACCGCTTGCGGGGCTGTCTCAGACTCAAGTTCCAGATCGGGAACATAGCGCTCATCGTAGTTGTCGAATACATCGCGGGCAAGCCGAAGCTTGAAGTTGCTGAAACTGGAAAAGTTGAGATGCTTGCAAAAACGGATGACCGCCGCTTGGCTGGCACCACTTTGCTTGGAAAGTTCACGGACGTTGAAATGCAGGGTTTTTTTTGGTTCACGCAGTACATACGAAGCTACTTTCTTTTCAGAATCACTGAGAAGATTGTAATGTGCATTGATTTCAAACAAAGCTCCTTCAATTTGTACTTTCTCTTGCATGAACATCCCCTTTGGATTGTGTAGTTTACCGGGTATCTCTCCCCTGATACAAGCGAATCATTTCAGAAATCGGCCCGCTGGACTGCTCTTCCAATGCTATGGCGGTTTGGGCATCAACGCCAAGGAGAATCATGAGAATCGCCACCTTGGGCCTTTTTCCTGATTCCTCAAAGGCCTTTGCCGCTTCAGCTTCCGTACAGCCGGTTGCCTGCTTGATCAGATGCTTGGAGCGTTCCACCAATTTTTGGTTTACCGGTTTCAGATCAACCATCAGATTATGATAGACCTTTCCCAGGCGGATCATACTCGCAGTGGTGAGCATATTCAAAACCAATTTCTGGGCAGTCCCTGCTTTCAGGCGGGTGGAACCGGTGAGTACTTCCGGACCGACATCCAAAAAAATGGCATGCTTGGCGGCACTGAATGTCTTGGAATCCTTGTTGCAGCTGATCGCTCCAACCACTGATCCAAGGTTCCTGGCATACTCCATGGCACCAATTACATAGGGAGCCTGCCCCGAGGCGGTAATGCCGACCAATACATCATCTGCATTGAATTGGATCGCCGTAAGAGCTTCTATTCCTGCCTGTCTGTCGTCCTCTGCATTCTCAATGGAACGGACCAAGGCATCGCGTCCTCCGGCGATCAGAGCCTGCACCATCGTGCAAGGGACTCCGAAGGTAGGCGGGCACTCCGATGCATCGAGCACTCCCAACCGGCCAGACGTTCCCGCCCCTATATAGACAAGCCTTCCACCTTTTCTAAAGGCTAGTACAATGTCAGAGACCAATGCTTCAATAATCGCCAGTTGTTTCTCTACAGCATACGGAACTGTTTTATCCTCATTGTTAATGATTTGGAGAATTTGTGAAATGGAGAGCTCATCAATATTGGAGGAGTTGACGTTACACTGCTCGGTGGTAAGCGAGCGCAGTGTTTCTTGCGTGATTTGCGTATCCATTGCGTGAGATCTCCCTGAAGTGGATAAAATTTTATTTCAGTACATGCTCACTATACCCTTTCATAACACGGATGTAAAGAAATAATATTTTAAAAACATTTGCGTTTTGAAATATTGTGCCATATACTATCGGTAATAGGGATAGGCATATGAACCAGATGGATTTTCTTCAATCGTATCGAAATCGTTTGCAACACAGGCTCATCGGACTCATGTCAGGAACATCACTGGACGGGGTGGATGCTGTTCTCGTTTCCATTACCACGAATGAAACCGGTGAAGCTGTTCAGGTAACCTTGGAAGATCAAGTTTCCATCCCCTACACCAAGGAAATGAAGGAAACTGTAGCAAAACTCTGCATCCCTGGATCTTCAGACATCAACGACATAACCGTGGCTCATAGCGGTCTTGCCTATTGGAATGCGGCTGCAGTCAATGAGCTCATTAAGCATAGCAACATGGAACGAAAGGCCATTGATGCAATATGTATGCATGGTCAAACCGTGTGGCATGCTCCCACGGGTCAAACCTTTCCAGGTCCTGCCGGACCGTTGGAAGTAACAGGAACCTTGCAACTGGGGAACTCCCAATTTGTGGCATCGCTTACCCACCTTCCTGTTATTTCAGACTTTCGCTCTGCCGACATGGCTGAAGGCGGCCAGGGTGCACCCTTGGCACCCTACATCGATTACCTGCTCTTTCACCAGGAAGGCAAAGGTATTGCCGTACAGAACATCGGAGGTATCGGCAATGTCACCGTTCTTCCCGTGCATGGGAAAAATGAGGGTGTTTTTGCCTTTGATACAGGTCCTGGGAATATGATTATCGACCAGATTGTTGCACTGCATTCAAACCAGCAAAAGCAATACGATGAAGGGGGGGCTATCGCTGCTTCAGGGACTGTATGCGAAACCTTGCTTTCCCTGTTGCTTGAGGATCCCTATTTTGCCAAACAGCCCCCGAAAAGCACGGGTCGTGAGGTGTATGGATATGAGTACACCAACTCATTGCTTCAGAAGGCTGAAAGGCTTCATCTCTCGTTTGAGGACATCGTTGCAACGGCCACAGCCTTTACTGCATGCACCATTGCCCAGGCATATAAGGACTTTGTGTTGCCTCTCACCGCCCTGCATACGGTAATTATCAGTGGAGGAGGGGCCCGCAATGCAACCTTGGTATCTATGATCAAGCAATACCTGGGCGGGAGTATCGAGGTCGTCACCTCCGATGACGTTGGTGTTCCCGACCAAGCCCGCGAAGCCATGGCCTTTGCCTTGATGGGTCATGAGTCCTTGCTGGGGAGGCCTTCAAATCTACCTGCGGTAACCGGAGCAAGAAAGCCGGTGGTGTTGGGTACCATAACCATGCAACAGCTCTGATGTATGTCAGATGAGTATCATTTCATAGGAGTTAACGATGAAAAAACGCAATCTGTTCGTGTTGTGCACTGTACTGCTAGTTTTGGTCGCAGTCTCTTCTGTGTTTGCCGCCGGTGTAGCCGAACAGGCTCCAACTGCCCAGAAGTCCCCGACCTTGACAATCGGTGTGAGTCAGGAAGCAGTAGGCTTGGACCCACATATCGTAACGGCATTCTCTTCGATGCGTCGTTTGGATTTGCTGTACAACCGTTTGGTACGTCTTGATGACAACATGCAGGTGGTCCCGGATTTGGCAGAGTCATGGGAAATTCCCAATAACCTTACCTACATCTTCCACTTGAGAAAGGGTGTCAAATTCCATAACGGAAGAGAGTTGACTGCCGACGACGTGAAGTATTCGCTTGAGCGTGTACTCGACCCGGCTACCGCTTCCCCTGGTCGTTCCTACATCTCCACCATCTCCAAGATTGAGGTCGTGGATGCATACACCGTAAAATTGACCCTTTCAGCCCCTCTTGCCTCACTACTCGATGCGCTCACCTCGAACAACATTTCCATCGTGCCGAAAGAAGCGGTACAGGCGAATGGAAATCTGCAGCGCGTTGCTGTAGGAACCGGTCCGTATATGCTTCAGGAGTGGGTGGTCGACAACTCCATGACCCTTGTAAAGAACCCCAACTACTTTGAAGCGGGTTTGCCCAAGAGTGACCAGATCATTTTCAGAGTCATTCCCGAGGAAGCTTCCCTCTATGCTGGTGTGCGGTCCGGAAACTTGGACTTGGCTACCATCAACGATGGTGCAACCATCCGCCAAGCAAAGTCCGACAAGAATGTGGTCGTCATGAGCAAGCCGGGTATGAACGTTCGCGTGTTCAGTTTCAACAACCAGAAAAAGCCTTTCGATGACATCCGTGTCCGTCAGGCTGTCGCCCTTGCCCTCGATCGTTCGGAAATCCTGACCATGGCTGAGTATGGCATGGGTGCCGCAACCGGTCCGATTCCCATCTCTGCCAAAGTGTGGGCGATTTCTCCTGACAAGCTTCCCTTGGGAAAGACTGACTATGCAAAAGCAAAACAATTGCTCGCAGACGCCGGCTATCCTAATGGATTCTCCTTCGACATCGTGTGTTCCTCAACCTATGAAGGCGGTTTGGCAGTAGCACAGGTGGTACAGAACCAACTGAAGAATATCGGCCTGACTGCAAACCTGGACGTAGTGGAGTGGGGCAACTATATCGATCGTTGGGTGAAGCGTGACTTTGCCACCATGGTTGAGCTACGCGGTGGAAGCAGCGAACCTGATAGATTCCTCTATCGATCCCTGCACAGTACCGGTGGGGTGAACAACTTCATGTATAAGGATGCAGAGACTGATGCCCTGTTGGAACTGGGACGTGAACAAACCGATCCTGCCCAAAGAAAAGCCACCTATGACAAGGTGCAGGAGGTCCTCAGTGAGAAAGCTCCGTTGGTGTTCCTCTATAGCCCGAACGAAAACCAGGTAACCAGTCCGTACGTGGAAGGTTTCAAGCAAATCGGCAATGGAAGTCTCTACTATGTGACCCATGCCCAGGTGATCAAGTAACAACTGTGGATGCACTCCTCCCTTCGGGGAGGAGTCTCTCTTCTTTGCTGTACTGAGGTGTTTCGTGGGAAAATATATAATCAAACGACTGCTCTCTCTCGTGCCTGTCCTTATCGGGGTTTCCTTGATTGTGTTCTTTTTAGTGCGCATGATCCCGGGTTCTGCCCTGCAAATGTATATGGGTACCCAAGTTGAAGCGACACCCGAGCAAATGGAAGAACTCAAACGGCTCTTTGGCGAGGATAAGCCCATTCCCGTGCTGTATATCGAATGGGTGGGTGATTTGCTCAAAGGCGATTTCGGGTACTCCCTGAGAACCGGTCGACCCGTGCTGCCCGATATCCTCAACAGGCTTCCCATCAGCCTGGAGCTGACGCTCTATTCTCTCATTCTGGCGCTATTGATCGGCATCCCTTTGGGAGTGCTTTCTTCCTTGCGCCAAAACACCTTTGGTGATTTTTTGAATCGGGTTTTCGGCCTTATCGGGCTCTCGTTGCCGCAATTTTGGCTTGCAGCCCTCATGGTGATTGCGTTTTCCAATTCCCAAGGCTGGATTCCCATGGGCAACTATATCAGTTTGCTCCAAGACCCGTTGAAGAACCTGAAAATGTTCTTTCTTCCTTCGCTTGCCATCGGCTTCGGTTTTGCCGCAGTGGTTATGCGTTATACGAGAAACAGCATGCTGGAAGTACTGCAGATGGATTATGTTCGAACTGCAAAAGCCAAGGGCCTTCCGCATCGCAAGGTAATACTGATCCACGCCCTTAAGAATGCCATTCTCCCGGTCATTACCGTTACCGGGTTTAATGCCGGATACCTGCTTGGCGGCTCGATTGTGATCGAGGAAGTGTTCGCCCTTCCCGGAATGGGCAGGCTTGCCCTCTATGCGATCAATCAACGCGACTACCCGGTCATCCAAGCGATTGTTTTGGTAATAGCGACCCTCTTTGTGTTGGTCAATTTGGTTACCGACTTGGTGTATGCCTTGGCAGACCCAAGAATCCGTTTGGTCGATGAGAAGAGGTGACGGTATGAAAACTCCACGATTGCTGCGAAACAAAATTGCCATGGCCGGCCTTGTCCTGATACTCCTGTATGTGCTTATGAGTGTAGTCTCCCTGTTCTGGTTGCCTTTCGATCCTTTGGCCATGCATGCTGAACAGATTCTACAACAACCATCGTTTGCCACCGGCCATCTCTTCGGAACGGATGAATTCGGTCGGGATATTCTTTCACGCATTATGAAGGGAACCTCCGTCTCCTTCATCATCAGCGTGAGTGCTACAGCTTTAGGAGCTGTGATTGGCATTTTCATGGGAGTGTGGGCAGGTTATTTGGGTGGAAAAGCGGATAATGTCATAATGAGAATCGCCGATATCCTGTTTTCCTTTCCCTCCCTGCTTCTTGCCATTTTCATCATGGCAGTGTTGGGGGAGCACACCTATAACGTGGTGCTCGCAATCGGTATTGTGTACATTCCGCAGTTCGCAAGAATCAGCCGGGGTGCAATCATCGCCCTGAAAGGGAATGAGTTCATCAGGGCGGCAAAATCAAACGGTGCAGGAAGGAACTACATTCTGGCCCATCATCTGCTACCCAATATTACCGCTCCGCTTATTGTTCAAATATCGCTGTCTCTCTCCACTGCCATTTTGCTCGAATCGGCGTTGAGCTTTCTTGGTTTGGGAGTGCAGCCTCCAAATCCCTCTTGGGGGAATATGCTCAGCAGTGCCCGCAAGGTAATGATGTTTGCACCTTGGACGGCAGTGTATCCAGGTCTCGCCATCGTGTTGTTGGTGCTTGGTTTCAACCTGTTAGGCGATGGATTGAGGGATATCCTGGATCCGCGGCTGCGCAACGTCCGATGAGGAAAGTGAGTATGAAAGAATCACCCATTTTGCAGGTGGAAGCCTTGATGACGGAGTTCAAGACCGAACGAGGTATCGTCAATGCAGTAAACAAGGTCTCCTTTGATGTTGAACGGGGTCAAACGTTGGGTATCGTGGGGGAGTCCGGGTCGGGCAAGTCGGTTACCAACCTCTCCATCCTGCGTTTGATCGAGTTCCCACCCGGCCGGATTACCGGGGGTAAGGTCTTGTTTCATGACAAGGACCTGTTGACAGCAACGGAACACGAGATACTGGGCATCCGCGGCAAACATATCTCCATGATTTTCCAGGACCCTCTGACTTCCCTGAACCCGGTTATAAAGATTTGGAAGCAGATCGCCGAGGCTTTGATCCTTCACCAAGGGATGAAGAAAAAGGAAGCAAAGATGCAGGCAATTGAGTTATTGCGGATCATAGGCATCCCTGATCCCCAAACACGGGCGGAGTGCTATCCCCATCAATTTTCCGGGGGGATGCGCCAGCGTGTCATGATTGCCATGGCTCTTTCCTGCAACCCCGATATCCTCATTGCCGATGAACCTACCACAGCCCTGGACGTTACAATCCAGGCGCAGATTCTTGAACTCATACGAGCTCGGAGGGACCAACAGCAGACATCAGTGATTATGATCACCCATGATTTGGGTGTCATAGCCGAAATGTGTGACCAGGTCTGTGTGATGTACGCGGGCCGAATTGTGGAAAAAGCCGATGTTTTGGATTTGTTCCAATCGCCCAAGCATCCTTATACGCAAGGCTTGCTTGATTCCATTCCCCGTCTTGACCGCACAGGTGTTGAACGGCTGCACTCCATCAAGGGCTCTCCCCCCGATTTGCTGCATCTTCCAGAGGGCTGTCCTTTCAGGGAACGCTGTGACAAGGCGATGAATCGTTGTGTTAGCGAACTTCCTCCCGAGCTGGTTCTTGACGGGTCCTCCAGTCCAAGAAAAGTTGCTTGCTGGCTGTACGCAGATAAGGAGGAAGCCCATGCAAAAGCGTGATGTCCTACTGGAAATCAGGGACCTCAAGGTCCATTTCCCCCTGGAGAAAGGCATTTTATTCAAAAAGAATGTAGGCTCTGTTCGAGCCGTCGATGGTGTCTCCTTTTCCGTATACAAAGGCGAGTCCTTGGGTTTGGTTGGGGAGTCGGGTTGTGGCAAGTCTACAACCATCATGGCTCTTGCAAGGCTCGAACGCATCACTGAAGGGCAGGTTCTCTTTGAAGGAAAAGATCTGGCTACCCTGAAAGCGGAAGAGCTCACTCGCGCCCGCAAGGATTTCCAGATTATTTTCCAGGATCCGTATTCATCCCTCGATCCCCGTATGAGGGTCCTCGATATTGTCGCAGAGCCCATGAGGATTTTTACCAAAAAGGGAATTCTATCGCTGTCAGAGAAAGAGATTGAAGAGAAAGCACTCAGTTTGATGGATAAGTGCGGGCTGTCTGCGTCGTATGCCAAGCGCTATCCTCATGAATTTTCCGGGGGACAGAGACAGCGCATCGGCATAGCGCGGGCCTTGTCGCTTGGACCGAAGCTCATTCTCGCTGATGAACCGGTAAGTGCTTTGGATGTTTCCATCCAGAGCCAGATCCTGAATTTATTGAAAGACCTGCAGAAGGAATTCGACCTCACCTTCCTGTTCATCGCCCATGACCTGTCGGTCGTCGAATATTTCTGTAATAGGGTGGCTGTTATGTACCTGGGCAATATTGTGGAGATGGCCTCCTCCAATGCCCTGTATAAGGATCCGATGCATCCCTATACGAAGGCGTTGCTTTCCGCAGTCCCTATTCCTGACCCCGTTGCCGCTACAACGCGAAAGCGTTTGATTCTTAAAGGTGATGTCCCTTCCCCGAGTGTAGTTCGTCCCGGTTGCCCGTTCTTTGAACGTTGCCATATGGCAATGCCGATGTGCAAAGAGCGAAAACCAAGGCTGCTGGAAGTTGGTGAAGACCATCAGGTGGCCTGTTTCCTCTATGAGAAAGTTGAAGGTGATGTGCATGCTTAGAGTTACTGCGATTCCTAGGAAATTGCTGTTGCAAAATCCGTTTCATATTGCCCATGGCAGTTCCGATTACCGGGAGAATGTCTTTCTTCAGATCATTCACGATTCGAATGTCGCCTATGGAGAGGCGGCTGTCGTTCCTTACTATGGTATTACCAAGGAGCAGATTCTCCAGGATCTCAAGCAGACTATCACAGCTGAGATGATTCTTAAACGCGAGGCTCTGACAGCAGTAAAGCGGTTCTCGCACAGCATGAGTGCCTGTGCATATACCAGTGCTATACAGGCTCTTGTGATGCAACAGAGCGGACCAGCTTTGGCCGGTTCCCTGGAAAAGCAGTACCAAAGAGGATCTTCATTCACCATTTCCTACCGAGCTGATGTGCAGAAGATGTTGGATTCCATCCGAACCTGTGGTTTTTCAACCATCAAGCTGAAGGCGGGTTTCCCTGACGATGTCCAGAGAATTCGTCTGATCCGACAGCATTTTCCCGACTTGGTCATCCGTCTGGATGCAAACCAAGGATGGAATTTCGAGCAGGCTTGCAACATCATCTCAGAACTTAACACCTTGAACATTGAATTGATCGAGGAGCCTATCAAGGGAACGGTAGATGAAATTCGGATGCTTTCAGAACTGAGTGAGATTCCCATCCTACTGGACGAAACGGTGCAAAATGCAGAGGATTTGAGAAGGTACGCCCCAAGTGTCTCCGGTATTGTGGTGAAGCTTGCCAAGAGCGGAGGGCCCCAGGCGGCTCGTGTTCTGATTGCAGAGGCAAAACAGCTCGGCCTTGAGGTTATGCTGAGTTGCATGATTGAGTCGTCCTTGGGTATTGCCCATGCCTTGACGCTGGAACCCCTGTGCAAATGGATTGATCTGGATGCTCCTACCTTGTTGGCAGAGGATGTATTTTCCGGTTTGACCTATCAGGATGAGTTGCCTCGTTGCTCAATCTCATCCTTGGTTCCTTCCGATGGATTGCTGCAAGCCTTCGCTATGGCGAAGCCCTTTATTGAGGAGTAGTATGAAAGTCGAGATTCGGCCTTTCACCGAGGATGCTTTACAGCCTTGCGCACGCCTTGCAGCTTCTTCTGCATTGAAGGATGTATACGGGTTTACCGAGGACAGCTGGTTTGAAAAACTGCGTAATGCAGGTAAGGACCCTTTGAATACTGTGTTTGTTGCCTGGGTGGGAAATGAGGTTGCCGGGTTTGCCTGGGTGCATCTCAAGGGTGCATTTCTGGTAGCTCCCTACCTTCGATTCATTGCAGTGGACCCCCAGTTTCAAGGTATGGGAGTGGGCAATCTTTTACTTCATGAGTTTGAGGAAACAACCAAACATCTGGGAAAGAGTTTTTTCCTGTTGGTTTCCGATTTCAACCAAACAGCGCAGCTTTTCTATGAGAAACATGGGTATTGTAAAGTAGGGGAGCTTCCCGATTTTGCAGTTGCTGGTGTAGCTGAAGTCCTTATGTGCAAACAGAACAAGGTGGAGTGTGAATGAACGAGCAAGAAAGGCTCGAAAGCTTGTCTCCCTTGGTACAGCAGTATATAGGCGAGCAGTACTTCAGCGGGGCGGTGATTGCTCTCTCTCATGCACAAAGCACCTGCTCAAAAGCTTGGGGCACTACTGCCATGCAAGGTGGTCCATTGGATGGTTCCCATCTCTTCGACCTTGCTTCCCTAACCAAGCTTTTTACTACTCTAGCGGTATTGCGCCTGATTGATACCGCTATGGTTTCCGATCAGACACGATTGCTCGATATCCTGCATTTTCCCGACCCGGTACTTGCAACCTATTTGGGTAAGGTAACGGTTTCGTCCCTATTGACCCACACTTCTGGGCTGCCAGCCTGGTATCCATTCTATACAAGACAAGGGGAATCCTTTGAGGGAATTCTTCACGATATTCTTCATTCCACCCCACTCCAAACAGGAGTGGTGTACTCCGATCTCAACTTCATGCTGCTGGGTATGGTGGTAAGCAGCGTGACAAAGCTCTCTTTGGAACAGGCAATGCGTAGTTTGGTGTTTGAACCCCTAAACCTGAAGAGTGCCACCTATCATCCTAAGCGGTCACGCTGTGTTGCCACGGAGTTTGGGAATCAAATAGAAAAACGCATGGTATCGGAACGTGGACTGCACTTTGATGGTTGGCGCAGTGAACAGGTTCCCCTCTGCGGGCAGTGTAATGACGGCAACGGATTTTATTATTTCGGGGGAGTAGCAGGGCATGCGGGTATTTTTGCAGACGCTACCGATGTGCTGGCCGTGGGAAGAGCATTCGATTCCAAGAGGGGAACCTTCCTTTCGCCTGATGTGCTCACCCGAACCTTGCATGATTGGGGTGGTGGGCGCGGATTCGGCATTCAATATGGTGAGCTGTATCCAAACGGGGGCTTTGGTCATACAGGGTTCACTGGAACCTACCTGTACATACATCCTCAGCGTGATTTGGTCATCACGATACTCACCAACCGCTTGCATGCACCGGTTGTGCAGTCAATCAATCATATTCGCATCGAGGTGGTAATGCAGCTTTTACGTAGTATTGCCAGTTAGTCAAATCCATATCTATTGGTAATATAGTCCTTATCCCATACTTTGTAGAAGTTTAGCTCATACAATGTCATTTCATCCTCGTACACACAAGAGACATCCTTGATGAAGATGTTGGCATTGGAAAAAACCTTACATATTTCAGATTCAATCTGGCATTTTAGATTCGTATTGCTCATAGGTGCACGCCCATCGAGCAGTACTTGGATTGCGAGTTTATATTGTTGGTCGGGCGCAACCTCCCTGTCCGGTTCAACGAGGAAGAAGATCCGTTTGAGAAATGGATACCGTGCATTCAGAGTTTTCAGTTTCGTATCGATATGCTTGATCTTTGCAATATAATCGTTGAATCTGTCAGGAAAAGCTGGCCTGCTGTATCGTTTTGACATCCAGGAAAGCAGAATCGTGTGTGACTTCTCTGCAAGAACAATCCTTGGTTGTGTGCACGATATGTCTGCAAGAAACTCTCTGTGGATGCGAATGTGATGACTTATGATTACTTCAAAAAATCAGGATGAATCGCAACATAGATGAAGTCGTCGTGGGTTTTTCCCATAGGCGATTGAACAATCCAGAAAGTCGATAGTCCTGATACAGAAGAACTCTGCAAAAGGCTCATAATCTAGTGATGGATGCAAGATATCACAATCTTGGCTGAAAAGAAGAAGCGCATCAGATGACTTTGCCCAAGTAAACTGTTCTGTTGCATGGGAAAGGATGGTATCCTTATTCTCTCCAAAGAGAATCAGCCCTTGTTCCCATCCATTGTTTTGGATGGCATTTCTCAGAACAATTCCCTCGGTGATAGATTCAATCATGGATTCAATTGGTTAAGATTGTAATCAAAGGTTTCACGGCTAGGTCGTTGTTTATTCTCTAATCTATCCAACGCACTTGCTTTGTTTCGAGCCCGTTCGAGTACTTCAGTTATTATTCGCACGAGGGTTGTTCGGTCGGTTTCAAACTCACTCCGGTTGCAGAGAAGTTGCAACAGAGATGTATTGAGAATACTGATGTGCATTCGTGTGTACACCCCGAGCGAGTCATGTTCGGTGCGTTCTGGTATTGCAGCGATAAGTGAATACAGGGAAGCCATCTTGCTCGCATGTTCACCGGTAGGAACCAAGGATTTATTCAGCCACCCATAGATTGTTATGCGGGAGACGTTAAATATCTGCGCCCATTCAGTTTTTCTAAATCCAAAGAATTGGTGTAGTGCGTGAAATTGTTGCTGGCTATCCAGTACGTACAACTCGGATGGGGTGGGCGTTGCAATCAATGGGAATATTCTGCTATAGAGAGGCCGTAACCGATATGCCGTTGCAGGGAGTAGAAAATTGGAATAGGGAGTCTGCTCCATAGGATTGCCTATTGTGATGTAGTGACTTTGTTCCCAAAGTAGGAAACTAGCATGCACTGGACCAAAGCAAGGCAATGCCTGCAAAGGGGTTGGTTGGGAAACCGGAATTTCGTTCATGTTTATGACCATAGTGCGTGTGCTTCCTTTGTCGTGATAGTAGTAAGGAATACTTTCATGATTACTGCATAGAAGGCATGGAAAATTTCTTTCTGATTCAGTAAAAGCGTTTGCTTATCTATGTATTCGACTGATCCGTAGTGATCCAAATCAATGCAGGTAACCAGAGTTTGCGGTGTAACAAAGTCTGTGAGTCCGCGTGGATCTCGGAGGATATCGTCAGGGTAAAGCCTCCCCGATGGGTTCTGGAGTATTCGTACTTGGAAAATGCTGGGATTCTGTAATACTTGTAGCTGTATGGTTCTTTGTAGTGCAAAGTTATACCACCCTGATCCAGTCCAAGGAATATCGACAGGTAGGCTGCTCCCCAAAAACCCCTTCTGCACTATAGTTTTCCACGAAAGATTCGTTGACTCCACTATGCTCTGAATGCATCGAAGTCCGAGCCTGGTAATAATGGAAAAGTCGAGTATTGTATCGAGAGTGTGTACAAGAAACTCAAATTCACGCACGATTGCATCAAGTGAATTTGCTTGAGTGTCGAAAACTTGGAATGTGCATTTCTCTGCATCAAGGATAAGGGCTTTCTGATAGTCTGAGGAGACAAGCATCCATTGCTCAATGGCTTTTTTCTCCAAGTCACCCGATGTTGTTAGCTGGACGATATCGCCTTTCATCGTATGGCAAAGAGGGTAGCCCAGTTTTCTGAGCATATCCTGGATAGGAGCTATGTAGTGCTCGATATTCAAAAGAGGAGTGTACTGCATTTGCAGTAATACTGCAGAAAACGGATTGGTTGCAAGTTCATGGGTATTGGTGTTCATGGTTTCCTACCTACGTAGACTTTACACCAAACTTTACACTCTGTACAGGAAAATTACACAGAAGCGTGTACTATTATTCACGCCAATACCATGAGTGAATGGAAATCTGTTCAGCGTATTTCAGAAGTATGAACAAAGTTTTTCGGAGACATCCGCATCCGAATGTACACGTCTTTGCTCCTCTTCTTCCCTCTCAAACGGGATGCCCCCGTTGGCTTTGAGCACTTTAATCTCCGGCTTGAGCATGACATGCTGGGGGAAATCCTCCCAATTGCCGCCTAAGCGCTTGAGTAGCAGGGCCGCAACTTCTTGGCCGATCTGCTCGAAGGGCTGGGAGACGGCATAGTGGCAGAGCTTGAGCAGGGGAGCGTAGCTTAGGTAGTCAAAACTGGCGAACACCGGCGGGAGGCCTTGGATTTCTTGGAGGTTCTCTATTGCATAGATGGTAGCCCCAAGGTGCATGGAGTCGTTGGCAATGAAGAATGCCTGGGGATGGTCGGGATCGGAGAGTGCCATTTTCAGCTGGTCCCGTCCATTGAGCTGGGTCATCGGTCCTTGATGGAGGACAAACTCGTCCTCTACGGGCAGGTTGTACGCAGCCATTGCTTCCAAATATCCATGAAGTCGTTCGCCGGCTGTATGGATATTGGGATCCCCACCGATGAATCCTATGCGTTTGAAGCCTTCATTGCAGAGAGCCTCTATCATTTTGTGGACACCGTAACGGTTGTCTGTTTCCACAGAGTCAACCTTCAAGGCCTTGATACGGCGGTCGACAAGCACAAGTGGAATATTGGAAAGTGCTTTGGACAGGAAGTGCTCTCCCTCGGAGCCCGAGGGCATGACTACCATGCCATCGACGTTGCGTTCGATGAGAATCTGCAGTTTTCGCTTTTCCTCCTGTACCGAATCGTAGGAGGAGGTGATGATCATCGAATACCCTTTCGGAGCGAGGCAACGCTCCAGAGCCTCGACGACCTCCATGAAGAAAATGTTGGAGAGCTCGGGGGCGATAATCCCAATAGTTCGTGTCTGACGAAACTTGAGTGAACGAGCAACCTCGTTGCGGTTGTACCCAAGTTTCTCTACAGCCTCCAACACGGCTTTACGGGTCTGGTCCTTGACCACATCGCTTTCGTTGAGGACCCGGGATACCGTAGCGATCGACACACCGGCCAATCGAGCGACATCCTTAATTGTCACAGACACGTTAGCTTCCACCGGTATGCTCTCCATGAAAGCTGGGGGTCTTGTACGACCCCCAGTTGAAAGTAAGGTGTATCAATCGTAGATCAGGCCCTTGATATCGGCATTATCCATATTCTGGAAGTTATAGAACTTGGCACCGGTATCGACATCGGCAACTGGTTCGCCCTTGTAGGCCTTGTAGGCCAACTCGACTGCCTTGTAACCGATCTGGTACGGATCCTGGGTGATGGAACCGAGGAAGTACTGGTTGCGCACTGCATTCTTCTGGGCGGCACCGGCATCGTAACCGATAACCACTACGTTCTTCAGAGCAGCATTGGTCTTCAGCGTAGCACCATCGTTGGTGGCGGCCAAAAGACCCTTTACGGTTGCTTCATTGGAGCAGAAGATTCCCAGAATGTTGTCGCTGCTTACCTTGTTCAATACTGCTTGGGCGGCATTGGTGGCGTCAGTCATGGCAGCGGAGGCAGGAACGATCATCTCAATGATGACTTTCTTCCCGCTTCTGGGGCTGTCTGCGGCGATGTAGGCGGTGTTGCCGATGACTGCGATATCACTCTTGGAAAGAGCGGTTTTCTCATCGATCAACTTGACGATTGTGTCGCGGAAACCCTTGCCGCGGCTCAGCAGTGATTCACCGGAAGCATCCTGGTTCATGACCACGATTTTTACCGGTTTTGCATCGGTTGCTGCTTCAATTCGGCTCTTGATCACCTCGAACATCTTATCAGCTGCCATACCGGCTGCCGCATAGTTGTTCGTGGAAGCATTTGCCCAAATCGATCCAGCCGGGGCTTCGGGTACACCAGAGTCAAACCCGATTACGGGAATTTTCTGGCTCTTGGCCTGCTGTAATTGGTCAAGAACACTGCTGGTATTCAGGGCTGCCAATGCGATAGCCACCGGGTTCTTTGCCATGGCATTGTTCAGCATTTCTACCTGGATTTGCACATCACTTTCAGAAGGAGGTCCTTCGAAGGTAATGTCGACGCCATACGCTGCAGCAGCTGCGTTGGCACCAAGTTTTACCTGCTGCCAGAAATCATGCTGCTCCCCTTTGGAGACAACGGCGATGTACGGCTTCTTGGCTTCCTGCACGCCTTGGGCGAATACAGTTACCGAAGCGAGTACAACCAGAGCCAATAGAACGACTAAGGTTCTCTTCATAATAACCCTCCTATTTTCTTCCGGGATCATACGACCCCGGATATTCTCGCGTCTATGATTTCTCAAATTCCTTTTCTTGCTTGCGCAATGCTGCCCGCTGCAGTTTCTCCTCACGCCTGAGCCGTCGGTACTCCTTGTTCATTTCCACTTTCAGGGCAGCTGCTTCTTCACCCTGCAATTGGCTGAGTTTGAACAGCATCTCCTGGCGATACCGGTCGGAGGCTGAGAGTATGCGGACTTCTGTGGATTTTTTGGTGCGGTAAATATCCAGCATTACTGCGCCCAGGACGACTATACCGGTGAAGAATGTCTGGTATTGGGCTTGCAGGTCCATGGATGGCAGTCCTGCCCGAAGGACACTCATGATGTAGACACCGATCATGGTACCGAGCACAGATCCTGCTCCTCCGCTGAGGCTTGTTCCTCCGATGACCGTTCCTGCAATGGCGTACAGCTCAAAACCTTGGCCTTGGGCGGGCATGACGGTGGTATAGACGGCTGCGAAGGCAATGCCGCCCACACCTGCCAGAAAACCGCTGATCACATAGGCCATCATCTCCCACTTGGCTACATCGACACCGGAGAGGCGGGCTGCTTCCTTGTTGGAGCCTACGGCAAATATGTAACGGCCCATCTTGGTCCGTGTCAGGATGATGTATGCGATGAAGGCCGTACCGAAAAGAACCAATGCCCCCGTGGGATAACTGGCATTGTCGGGGGCGATATACTTGAAGATGCCCTTGAACCAGCTGTCCGCTGCTCCACGGGCCGGGAACGTGGCACTACGGACATTGGATACGATTGAGCCGATACCGAGGCTGATCATCATCGTGCCGAGAGTAGCTATGAACGGGGGAAGCTTCAGGCGGCTGACCAGAATTCCATTGAATAGCCCGAAGCTGGTGGAAACGAGGAGAATGAGGACGAGAGAGAGCCACATGGGCCATCCCCATGTCTTATAAGCCGTACCACCGATGATGGTGGATGCCATCATGATGGTGCCGCAGGAGAGGTCGATGCCGCCGGTGATGATGACGAACGTTACCCCGATGGCAATGAAGCCGATGTAGTAGGAGGAGTCGAGGATGTTGACCAGCGTTGTGTAGGAGAAGAAGTTTCTGCCGAACAGGGCGAAGAAGGCATAGATGATGACAAGCGCAAGGGGTGCAAGCAACTTCTGTGCACTCACTCCTTTTTTCTCCCTGATGTTAGTGTTCTCTTTCAGTTTCATTGATAGTCACTCCTATCCTCGTTGGGTAGCCAAGGCCATGATTCGTTCCTGGGTTGCCTCTTCGATATTGAGAATTCCGGTGAGTTTTCCTTCGCACATGACGGCGATGCGGTCACTCATCCTGAGAATTTCGTTCAGTTCGCTGCTGATCATAATGATTGACTTACCTTCTTTAACCAGGTCGTTCATCAGGTGGTAAATCTCGCTCTTCGCCCCTACGTCGATACCGCGGGTCGGTTCGTCGAAAATGAGCACCGAGCAATTCTTGATCAACCATTTGGCGATGACTACCTTCTGTTGGTTTCCCCCCGAGAGGTTTCTGACAAACTGGTCGAGCGAAGGGGTTTTTACATTCAGCTTCTCTACATACTCGCCAGCGATTTTGACGAGCTTCGCCCGGGGGAGGAAAAGGGAGGGGCAGAGGTCATCGTAGGATGCCATGACTGCATTCTCTTGGACGGAGAGCTTGATAGCCAAGCCGAAGCGTTTGCGGTCTTCCGAGAGATATCCGATACCGTTGCGTACGGCATCCTGAGGGTTCTCGATGAGGGTTTTCGTGCCATTGATGAATATGTTGCCGGAGGCTCTGTCGGCTCCGAAGAGCGCGCGCATGGTTTCGGTGCGTCCTGCTCCCATAAGACCTGCAAAGCCAAGGATTTCACCTTTTCTCAGCTCGAAGGAGATGTTCTGCACCAACTTTCCGGCATTGAGATTTTCAATTTTCAGAACCACCGGGGCATCGGGGGGAACGGTACTTTTGGTTTTGGGCTTCTCGTAGATTACCCGGCCGACCATCATGTTGATCATCTCATCCTTGCTCAGGTCCTTGGTTTCCTTGGTACCGACATACTCACCGTCGCGCAGTACGGTGACTCGGTCGGTGATGACCCCGATTTCGTCGAGGCGGTGGCTGATGTAAATCATGCCTACGCCTTTTTGGGCGAGATCCTTCATTATGATAAACAGGTCGTTGATCTCTCGATCCGTCAAGGCTGCGGTAGGTTCATCGAGAATGAGAACTTTCAGGTTGTGTGAGACTGCTTTGGCAATTTCTACCATTTGCTGCTTGCCTACGGTAAGGTTGCTCACTTTCTCCTGGGGATCGATATGCATGTTCAGCTTCTCAAAGAGCTCTGAAGCACGCTTGTTTTGTTCCTTTTCATCCAGTAGCCAACCATTGCGTTTGGTTGCCTCGCGACCTATGAACAAATTCTGGGCAACGGTAAGGTGCTCCATCATGTTCAGTTCCTGGTGCACGATTGCAATGCCTGCATCCAGTGCTTCCTTGGGCCCCTGTGGATTGAAGAGCTTGCCAAGGTAGTGGATTTCTCCTGAGTCCTTCGGGAATATTCCGGTCAGTGCTTTCATCAGAGTCGATTTGCCGGCTCCGTTTTCACCAACCAGTGCATGGATTTCGCCTTCGCACAACTCGAAGTCAACACCCTTGAGTGCATGAACGCCGGCGAACCGCTTGTCAATGGCTTTCATTGACAGTATGACGTTTCTCATGGCCGCATCTCCTTGCCAAGTACCATGTTCACATGGCTTATTGCATCTGTCAAGGATTGGACTGTAATCGTTTACAATTTTACTAAGGTTCCTGATAGCATCAAAGATGCAATACGTTTGGAGGATACAGAGTCCATATGGCTAGAAACCTTGAGAGCTAGTAATTACCCATATCCAAGAACTCTCTGGTGATTACAATGCCAATCTGTTTCTCCATGGGACACCCATTGGAGTAGTAGTCGTACCCCAATGTTGACATGGATATATTCATCTACAGGGATCGATCCTTTCTTTGGATCTTTACTGTTTGAAATACACAACAGATTACATAAGCATCATTGCAAAGCTAAAAATTTGTAGCACACCTGTTTGGTACATAAGCATAGTCACTGTCCGGGAAAATCTCATTGCTAGGTTTAGAGAATCTATAGAACTGGGGCTTACCTGAGTTCTTCTCTTGGACTGTATACCCTTCTTCATGGATAACATCCCAAAATTCCTCAACAAACGAGGCTTTTACCACGAAACGCTCTCCTTCAATGTCTGTAGCGCCTGTTCAGTTCTTTCGTCGTACTCCCCGGTGAAACTCAACAGCAACGAGATGATATCTACCGTTTTGCTTGGTACCAATAAAGTAGGATCATACTTCCAGATTTCAACAGGAAAGCCTCCGAAGTCCAAGAAATCCTGTTTACTTATCTTCTGAAATTCCTGCTGGTTTGTTTTACGCCTTGGTATGACGTACGATCCATCCGATGAATCCTCTGAAAGAGATGTAAGAGAGGCCAAAGCCAACATTCCCCCAAGCAACACGTTGGTTGGTTTTTCTGAGAGGTAGATGGTTTTAAGCACTGGTGATTGTAAATATGGTTTAGCTGCTTCCAGTAGCTTATGGTTGGAGGTGCTGGCAGGTGAAAGTAACTTCTTCGTTCCTTCACTCGTCACCGTGAGGAGGCCAAGCTGTTCAAGCGAGCTTATTGCCCTGGTGAGCGTTGCCTTTGATAGTTTCAGGTGTTTTGCCAAATCTGTAGCCGTAACTGCATGACTGGATTTCAGATAGTAGAAATAGAGAAAAACAAGTTGTGTACCTGGAGCCATCGCCTCCGGCAAGGGGAGCGTACTCCTTTTCTTTTCAGTGAACACACACCCAATAAAGGGAAGGTATACTTGTGCATCGGGTACCAAGAAAGGAATCCTTAGTTGAATAAGTACACTGCGTTGCTGTGTACGCAATAGGGAAAAAACCAAAGCACAAGGCAGACCAGTCAGCTGAACTACTTTTGATAGATGCTTGACCAGAGTGGGTAATCGATACTCTTGCGTAACAGGTCCCATAGCAATGAACTTGGTTAGCTGCATGGTAATAAGCAGGAACTGGTAGCCTTCAGCTAGATAGAGTGGAGAAGTCTTTGGCAATGAATACTCGTGGATGTCAGTTTCAAATCCGAACAGAGATTGCAAATATCGATTCAGTGTATCACGCTTTATTTGTACCATCATACTAGTAATGTACCGCTAACAATGAAACAAGTCAAAATAAAAGAAACAATAAAGAACCTATCAGCGTAAGTCCTAGAGTACAAACCGATTCTCAGAAGGGTAACCTAGATGTTTATTCCATACATAGGGACGATAAAGACAGAACTTTCTTCATTTCCCAGCATCCAAGAATTCGCTATCGATTACGATGCTCACCTGTTTCTCCAAGGGAAAGCCATTGGAGTAGTAGCCATACTCAACGGAAGTGGTAATCCCCTCATGCTCAATAGCAACGACATAGCAGCTATCACTCTTGGTAGCCTTCTTCAAGTTGAGTTGGAGAGTCTTTGTCTGACTGCAGGCAAGTGTGGAAGATGAGGCGGCAAGTTCGGAATTGTGGATGGGGTAAACAGAAACCGTTTGTATGGTACTGCCCAAAGCGTTGGTGAACGTGAATGCTATCCTCTGATCGGGAAAGAGAGAACAGGAGATGAGAAGAATGCTCAGTACTAGGGAAAACAATAGGCGTTTCATGCTAAGAGTATATTCCTACGTGACAACTATAGTAATAAAGATTCCCTGCCAAGCAATTGCCTGGCAGGGTAGATACCTTTAGAAGTAGCGTACTGCCCTGATAGGTGTTACGGCAGGTTTATCGAACACATGGTTCCGCATATCCCCATCAAAATAAACTGCATGGAAATATGGCCACGGGTCCCAGCCAGGTTGAGTAGACTCTGAAGAACTCATGTAGACACTGGCAACGAAATTGCCGATGACAACTCTATTGTCTCGTAGTTTCAACAACTCATGCCACGAAGGGAGGAACCAATCATTGTAGTCTCCATTGGTATACAAGCGTGCTTCTTTTGCACCGTACATACCTATCTCGCTGCCACCAAGGGCCAGGATGATGGCATCGGTATTAGATGATCCCGTTCCGATTCCGATTCCCGTGCCAATAGTCAATGTAGTATTAGTGGACCATTTACTTCCATTGGTAGACGTATCAGATTTGGCTGCGATCAAGCCATGCAGTTGTCCTTCTACGTACCCAGGATCGTAGGTTTGGTAGATGTACCCTACCACACCTCCTGCGTAGTAGTCTCCGATTGCCAAGTCTTGCTCTGCGACGTTGAGCACTAGGTCAGCTCCTGGGAAGGCTGTTGGTGTCTCCTTATACCTGATTTTGACTTTTGTAGCGGAAGTTGTTGATATCATGGCCCTGCCCCGACTGTCGATTTCGAGTTCATCATATGATCCATACGTCGTCCCATCCGTAGAGATATTTGCCTCCAGTCCTGTCTGATTAACATCAAAGCCAGTTACGTTGACGATTGTCTTTGTTGCAGGTGAATACGGATAGTATGCACTGATGGTTCCGCTGAAAGAAGCTCCTGCAGCTTTTGATATGTTTGCTGCTGTGCTTACAACCTGACCCTTATAGTTACCCGCTGTCGCATTGATAGCTACTTTGATGGAATACCCGATATCAGCTTCAGTCAAAGTATACGTAGATTCTGTTGCACCAGCTATAAGCCCACCATTACGCACCCATATATAGGTTGGAGCAGGCCCGGCATTTGTGAGAGTTGGAACAGCTGTGAGGGTCTCGCCATACGTCCAGCTGCCAGTAAGGATGACAGAGCCCGTCATAGTGATTGGTTCGATGATCAGCGTACCTGTATCGCTGGTATTGAAGCTGTAGTTGGTTGCACTTCCTCCCGATATGGAGATTTCATAGTTTCCCGTATCGGTGGTGGTAGTGGCTGCAGTAGATGCAGTCGGTGCAACATAGTCGCCGGCTGTTAAGGCCGTCTCGCCGTTCACAAAGCCCGTAACGGATACAGTGAATACAGGGTTCGCAGTTCCATAAGTCTTTGAGTAGTCTCCCACCGTCGCTGTCAAAACAGCCTTGTTGATCGTCAGCGTAGCCGTCTTGTCGGCAATGGCCTCGTAATTGGTGGCATCGCCGCTGAAATGAGCGGTAGCGGTGTAGGTTCCTGCATCGGTCTTCGCATTGTCGGTGTAGGAAACAGTAACGCCTGAAGGCAGAGTCCCGGAAATGGGCAGGCTCTGCTCGGTCCCGTTGTACGTAACCGTCTTGTCGGTGAAAGAGACTGCGCTCATATCATACGTGGCCTTGTTGATCGTCAACGTACCTGTATCGCTGGTATTGAAGCTGTAGTTGGTTGCACTTCCTCCCGATATGGAGATTTCATAGTTTCCCGTATCGGTGGTGGTAGTGGCTGCAGTAGATGCAATCGGTGCAACATAGTCGCCGGCTGTTGAGGCCGTCTCTCCGTTCACGAAACCTGTAACATTCACAGTGAATGAGGGATTTGCTTGACCGTATATCTTTGTATGATTTCCAACAGTGGCCGTCAGCCGCCTCTTGGAGATTACTCCCGGGAGGCTACTGTTGGAAGAATCTGCCAGTAACGTATAGTTATTGGCATCATCACCTCTGAGGTTATAGGTTACTGTAATTGTCTTCTCATCACCCGCGGTTGCCGAGTTATAGGAAGCCTGGGCATGAATTTGCACATCGTCACCAGGTATCACATCATCTTCGTCGAGGCTTCCGGATGTCGTAAAAACAGCTGTTGTGCCATCATACTCCTTGGATAGTTGGATGGAAGGAAGATTGGCAGTAAGTGCTTTCCTGGTTATCGTACCCGCAAAACTTGCGTCGTCGACTGGCTTGAGGTAGTTGTCCTTGTCATCACCAGTGAGGGCATAGGTAACGGTGATCTGCTTGCCCGTTCCTGCATTTTTGTCTCTATACACAGCTGAGGCAGTTACCGAGACCTGTTCCGAGCCAATGACGCCAACCAAGCTTCCTAGGTTGGAAACCTCGGCTCTGGTTGCATTGTCATACTCCTTGGAAGTATCAACACTGGTTCCTGTGATGGAGAGCTGCTTTTGCTGAATGATGCCTGTCACCGCTGCGTCGACCGGCTTGAGATAGTTGTTTGCATCAGCGCCTCCAAGGAAGTAGGTAACGGTGATGGTTTTACTGTTCCCTACAGAGGAAGAATCATAGACAGCTTGTGTGTGAACAGTCACCTCATCCCCGCTGAGCATACCACTCAGAGTTCCCGGTGTAATGCTTCCTTGCACGGTATTCGTCCCGTCATATTCCTTGGTCGTGGTCAGAGAGGTACTGGTTATCGTCAGCTGAATCGGCGTGTATGCAGGGACGGTGACGGTAAGACATTCGCTAGCCTGAAGACCATGTGCAGCAGCATATCTGACTTTGTATGTCCCCGGTATAAGCAAGGTGATACCAGCAGAGCAGGCGCTAAAGGGAGCATCCTCGGCAGCTGAAGCAAGTCGGTACTCCATCTTCACCGTTGTTCCTGCGACTGAACCCTCTCTGGAATCGTGACGCGAGGGTCCTGTGATGGTGAACGCACTTGCCAGCGGCGTGCTCTGGCTGAATACCACCAAAAGCGAGGTGTCGACAATCTGGCCTTCTTTGAGATCGACCGCCTTGGTCCCGATTCCTATCTGACTGCCTTGGTCGTCGAACGCTTTAACGCTTAGGTTCCATCTTCCCTGCTTCAGTTCAGTGAGTGTATGCCTTGGCGGGGTTATATTGTTCAGGGTGAATCTGGTAGCCGTATCGACTAAATTCCCCTCCAAGGTATAAGAGGCCACCTCAACTTCGGGAGTGTCCAAATCGATGGTCAGACTGATGTTCCCAAGCGTAGCCATCATATCGCTGCAACCAACGAAGCTAAGCAGAGTGCAAAGTATCACGATAGATATGATTGATAGTGTTGTATTGATGTTTTTCATGGTTTTTTCCTAGAAGTTGAAGCGCATTCCAGCTTGGACGCCATACAGTGCTGCGACCCTTGATTTCTCGAAGAACATGACACCCAAAGGAGCGATGAAGAATGCATGAGCTTCACAGAATGTGTAGCTGAAGGTGAGCGCAAGGCGTGCCTGCTGGTCGACAAAAACCTCAAGCGAATCCGTCCCATCCAGGTCTTGGTCGCCGTCGAGGATGTGGAGGACCAAGCCGTAGCCCGCCTCAGGTGCAAGATCCACGCTCTTTCCCAAACGTATCCTGTAACCAAACCCTGCTGAAATGTTGACCGCCTGCATCACATTAACCCAATCAGACTTTGAAGGTCCTCGGCTGTATGCGCCTTCCACGTATCCGTACAAGGGCTTGTGTTCGTCGACGCTGAGGTTGAACTTGACAGCTCCCCCGATCACTGAGGAATAAAGCGTGGAACTCGAATTTGTCGGGAACAACGCATACGGTTTAAGCTCCATCGAGTCAATGAACAACGGTTTCTTGAGAGTCGGCAGCGTTACGTCCCAGCTGTTTGTCTGCTCGTCGTACCGGTACTCATAGCTACGGCTCCAACCCTTGTTTGGTTCTTTTTGCTGAACGAAGAGGACATCCTGTATACTGTCGAATGCTTGAAGTGACAGGATGGGATGGTCGGCATTCACCTCTTTCCAAGGTCCTTTTGCTTTGTGTCCGGTTTGGTACCGGATTGCCACAACCTGCTCGGAGGTCGGTTTGATTACAATCGGCAAGGGTGAAGCCGAAGCATAAATCGATAGAGAAGATGCAAGAAGCAGGAGCGCAGTACAAACCGCTGTCCGAACGCTGAGTTTCATGGTTAAACCCCTCGTGCAAGAACGACCTTTGTAATTGTCTCTCTGTTGATAAAAGAACAAAGTACTGAGTCGTTTGTCAGAAAATTTGGAATAAATTCTAGCTGATTACTCACAGCAAGAACTCGGATTTACATAAATAGTATGTTTTTCTACTTAGATATTACATGAACAGTTGTACGGTAAATATTCCCTGATCGATGTTATAGATAAGCTCGGCATGGTACTTCGCTGCAAACGCGACGACGCTTTTGGTCCCGATACCATGGCCTTCCCTGTTACTTATAGGCAGACCATCAGCATCGAGGACGATATTCTCCCTGCATGGGTTTGTGATTTCCAACAGAATTCGCCCTTTTTGAAAGCAATGGAAAGAAATACATTTCTTTCGGTCTTCCTGAATGGACAGTGTGCCTTCTATTGCATTCTCCAAAAGATTTGCGATAACCATGGAAAACTCGAGAGAATCGAAGGGAAGTTGAGCCGGCACAGACAGGTTTATAGTTGTCTGTACCCCTTGTTGTTCTGCCATTTCAGCATAATAACTGGTTACTGCATTTACTGCTGTATTCTCACAATAGACTTTCGTTGCCGGTTGTTTTGTTGCAAGCTGTACTTGTAGGCAACCTATCGCTTCCTGGGTTTCGCCTTGCTGCAACAATTGCAGCAGCATACCGTATATATGTCGGCGGTCATGAGATGCAAGGTTGTTCTGGTAGACAACCTTATCCATGAGATCAAGTTTCTGCGCCATCGTGGAAGCTGCTTGGGAGAGTAGGGTTTTTTCGTACTGCATGCTCAGGTTTTCCGTCTCCAAGGCGTGTATTACACTATAACGCTTGAGTGAATAGAAAATGGTCCCGTATGCCGCTGTTGCAAGAACGACAAGCAATAAGAGCGGCCAGCGATACGTCTGTAAGGTTCCAACTATATCGGTGGTTGCATAAAAGGGATAAGAGAGGATCAAAAAGAGGCAAATTACCAAGACTGAGAATATCGGCCAGTTATCGGCCGCAGACCGATAGAGTGGAAGCAGGTATCGATTGAATAAGAAAATTACCAGCACATAGAGAACCAAGCGCGAGAGTGTATGAATGTGAGGAATGAAGGGAAAAAGCATTCCAATTTGGAAACTGGCGATGACGATCATAATCATGATGTTCATCGTTGTCAGATAGTTGAATGCCCACTGCATGGTGCTTGTTTTGGATAAGGGTTTGAGAAAAATGCCCAGTATGATGATGGTAAGCAGATTTACGTGTGATACTGCTGTGAGGTCGGCATACAGGTATAGATACATAGTCGAACAGATATCGGCCAGGAATACCAGGGTTGCCGCGACGATGGTACTGGTCCTTCCGTATTTTGATTTGGTCAGGGTGAAGAGGAGCAGGACGTTCATGACAGCCGTAACACTTCCCCGTAGGATGTTGCTGATCAGGTCCTGCATCGTTCAGTTTCCTTTGCAACCAGATACTGCATGTAACCAATTCGTACTGCCTCATAGTGGTTTGTTGCTATGGGAATGCTCTGTCCCGACCGGAGCGTGAATTGAGACTTGGTAAAGCTGTCAACATGTTCCATATTCAGCACATAGGAGACGTGCGGCCTGATGAAACGCGAGTCTTGCAGCAGGGGCTCGATATGCTGTGAAAATGTACCTTTGATCACGCACGTGGTAAAGCATCGCTGCCTCGTGAGCGTATAGGTCACGGTGTGTTTTGAGTATTCACAAGAGAGGATTTCCGAGTATCGGATTACCCGGATTCCCTCACGAGTTTTTATAAGGCAAGTTTTCTCCTCTGAAAGATTCAACTTGGAGACAACCAGTTGCAGGGTACTGTAGAATTGTTGCTTGTCGATGGGCTTGATCAAGTAATTGATGGGGTGTGTTGCAAATGATTGCAGCGCGAAGTTTGGTTCATTGGTGGCGTAGAGTATGAATGCTTCCTGATCGTATTCCCTGATTGCTTTTCCCACTTCCAACCCGTTGATCATGGGCATTACTATATCCAGGATGTAGAGATGATAGTGTTGTTTTTCACACTTGGATAAAAGTCTGTCGGGGTGATCGAATTGGTGGATTACAGCCCCGATTGCGTTTGCCTGGATAAACTCTTCTGTATAGGAGGCAAGCAGGCTCAATTGGGTGGGATCATCATCACAGATGGCAATATCCAGCATACAGTATCCTTGCAGAACAAACCTTAGTTTTAACTAAAATACTCTACCGTATAACTGAACAGAAGTCTATTACAAACTTGTGAGAAGTGTGTAAGAACAGCCGGATTAACCGATTATAAACGGGTAATACCCAGCATGGTACTAAGGAAAATACCCCCGCCAAGCAGATGCTTGGCAGAGGTAGGGTATACTAGAAATTTCGGACGGGACGGACGAAGTAAGCGTATGTTTTCGGAGAATTTGAAACCAATATTGAATTGCCACTATTGGGATTGAATTCTATCGCATGCACTGTATCACCTGTATATGCCGTTTCTTCGCGCGACCACGCCTTTTCCTCAGTGGAACTCCAATAGAATGATGCTGGTGATGCGAAATTACCGATAGAAACAAACGCTAAGCGCATTTTATATAGTTCATCTTTTGAAGGCAGGAACCAGTCGGAATATCCACCTCCCCTGTAGTTGCGAGTCATACCTGCAGCATAGGATGACGCTGAAGAGCCGATTGACGTAACAATTTGATTGGTATTATTCAATCCTGTTCCGATACCTGATGATGTTCCCACAATGGTAGTCGTACTATTCGACCAAGCAACTCCTGTGGATGAAACGTCATTTGTTGCTGCAATCAAACCATGAACTTGCCCAGCTATGTAGCCAGGGTCCCCACTTACAAAGAAATAGGCCACAATACCACCCTGATAATAGTCTCCGATCGCAAGGGCTTGGGAGGTGAGAGCAATCTCCTTTGCAGGTCCTGCCGCTAGAATGTCTGTCTCTTTCACTCTGATCCGGACTTTGGTAGCAGTAGTTACCGTCGTAGTGGGGACTATCATTGCACGATTACGACTATCTACTGCAATATCGACATAACTGCTGAATGTTGAACCATTGATGGCAACAGCCGCCTCGAGGTTAGTTAAGTTCGTAGAGAACCCTGTAACGTTGATGACCGTCTGGCTTGCAGGAGACGCAGGAATATAGCCCATTATGGTATCACTGATTGCAGGGCCGGCAGGCTTCTGGATGGTCAGAGTTCCCGTGTCAGTCATAGTGAAGCTGTAGTTGGGGGCGCTGCCTCCTGATATGCGAATCGTGTAGGTTCCTGCAGCAGAGGAGGAATTGGTTCCTGCTGTTGCAGTAGGAGCGGTATATCCCCATATATTGGTAGCGCTATCCCCTGCAACAAAGCCGGTGACATTGACGGTGAAGGCAGGGACAGCAGATCCGTATTGCTGGGTATAGTCTCCCACCGTTGCAGTCAAAACTGCTGCGGTAATTGAGGCAGTTTTGCTTGTATCACTATTCAGGTAGTAATTGTTGGCATGAGTCCCGCTGATGGTATAGTTAATGGTAACGGCCTTGTTGGTTCCTACATCATCACTAGCAATACCAGAGAAATATGCAACAACATTGCTCAGAGTTACAACATCACTTCCAATCACACCGGACAGCGTCCCTTGTGATGTGATGGTGATTGTAGATGTTTTATCATACACCTTTGATGCAGGGAAGACAGTGCCGATGACGCTCAGTTGTTTCTTCTCAATGGATCCCCAAGGGAAAGCCCAGACTGGTGGGGCGTAATTGCTTGCATTGGGGCCATCCAACGTGTATTTGACTGTGATCTTATTATAACCACTCGTTGCATAGGTAACGTCGGCCGACTCATAGCTTGCAGCAGCTTCTACGGTAACCTCTTCTCCTGACACCACGCCGGAGAGAGTCCCTGGTGTGACGGTACCAGCGACAGCTGTTGTGCCATCGTAGACCTTTGTTATTGTCTCCAAGGTAGGATCACTAATCGTAAGCTGCTTCTTTGAGATTGAGCCTGCTCTTGTCAATACCATGTCAATTGGCTTGAGATAGTTGTTCTTGTCGTCTCCTGAAAGCGTGAACACAAGTCCAATCACTTTATTGGTCACTGCTGCAGCAGAGTCATAAGTAGCTGTTGTCGTTACTGTTACAGTATCGGGCGAAAGCTTTCCAATCAGAGTTATTTGGGGAGCTGTTGCAGAAGTGGTACCGTCATACACCTTGGTGGAAACATAGTCTTCAATCCTGGCATCAAGTTGTTTTGGGGTAATCACACCTGCTTGTGATGCAATTGAGTCAACTGGTTTGAAGTAGTTGTTCTGGTCTGTTCCGAATAAGGTGTACGTGAGAGTAATGGGCTTGCCTGTGCCTGCCGCTTTTGTATCGTAGGCAGCTGTTGCTGATACGTACACTGAATCACCGGAAACAACACCTGCCAATGAGCCGGGTAATCCCACCGCAGCGGAAGTCGTCCCGTTATATACTTTGCTTGCTGTGATGGTTGTTCCTGTAACGGTAAGCTGCTTCTTGGTGATAACTCCCTGACTTGTTGCTAAAACATCAGCGGGTTGTATGTAGTTGCTCTCATCGGCACCAGCGATGGTGTAATGCACCCAAATCGATTTATCTATCTCTGCAGATTTCGTCACATATGCAGCCGTTGTTGCCAACGTCACCGTGTCTCCTGGAATAACACCACTGAGGCTGCTGTATTGCGTAATCTGTGCACTCAGCGTCCTGTCATAGATTTTCGTCGTTGCTACTGTTGTCGGTGTGGTCACCTGTAGTTGCCGTTTCTGAATTACGCCTGAGCGCACATAGCTCTCCGGCTTGATGTAATTATCCTTTGCATCACCGGTAAGCGAGTAGACAACAATGATATCTTTGTTTTCACCCGCTGTTTCCGAGGTATAGGCGGCAGTGACGCTGAAATCGACTGCATCACCTGCTGCAATGCCCGAGAGCGTACCGGACACCGTGATTGCTGCAGCAGTATTTCCATCATATACCTTGGTCAGGGTGAGCTCTGTCCCTCTGGCCGTCAATTGTTTCTTGGAGATTACACCCGCAATGGTGGCTGCTGGGTCGATTGGCTTGAGATAGTTGCCCTTGTCGATTCCCTCCAGGGCGTAGGCAACGGTGATTTGCTTTGCATTTCCCGCAGTAGGTGAATCATAGGTTGCAGTTGCCGTCACCCGTACATCCTCGCCCAGGACCTTTCCATCGAAAGAAAATGTGGGGGATGCTACAGAGGTCGTGCCGTCATACACCTTGCTGGAAGTAAGGGCAAGATTCGAAACAGTGAGTTGCTTTTGTGTGATCTGCCCGCCATTGAACGTAGCATTCTCAGGCACCAAGTAATTGGTGGTATCGCCACTGATTGCATAGCGGACGGTAATTTGTTTTCCACTTCCTATCGTAGTGTCGGAATAGGTTGAAGTTGTTTGCAATGTCACAGCATCACCAGGTACAACCCCTATGAGATTCCCGCTGTTCTGTAGCTGAGCTGATGGAGTGCCGTCGTATTGCTTGGCAAGTATAGGTTCAGTGCCGGAAACAGTGAGTTGCTTCTTGGTGATTTCTCCAATGAAGGAGGAATCGTCAATTGGTTTAAGATAGTTAGCGGCATCAGTATCACCCAGCGTATAGCTCACTGTGATTGTTTTATCGGTCCCTGCAGAGTTGTCACTGTATGCTGCACTTGCAGAGACGGTGACGGTATCGCCTGTCACAATTCCAGAGAGGGCGCCGTGGGAGATGACCGCCGAAAAGGTCTCTCCATCATATACCTTGGAGTTGGTGATGGTTGTTCCCGAGACGGTAAGCGGCTTCTTCTCAATGGATCTCGTTACAGCCTTGTCGACCGGCTTGATGTAGTTGCCTGCATCAGGTCCATCGAGGGTGTAGGTGAGCGTGATGGTTTTCCCGCTTCCAGATGATTTGTCGTCATAGGTTGTCCGGGCACTTACGGTTACCGTGTCAGTTTCCCGTACCCCGCTGAGGGCTCCAAGCGTAACGGTGCCGGACACCTCCGTCGTCCCGTCATAGACTTTGCCGGTGGTCAGCGTCGGGTCTGCGATGGTCAGCTGGATCGGCTGGTACTGCGGCACGGTGACACGAAGCGGCTCGCTTGCCCTCAGGCCGTGTGCGGCTGCGTACCTGAGCAGGTACGTGCCGGTCCCCAGAATGGTAGTACCTTCAGTACATGCCGTATAGGGGGTGTCTTCCGGCTCCGATGCCAGCCGGTACTCCATGTTCGCCGTCGACCCGGATAAAATGCCGTCAAAACTGTCAAAGCGCGTGGGGGCTGAGAACGTGAAGGAGCTTGCGGCGGGTACGGCCTGGTTGAAGACGACCAAGAGGGTGGTCTCCGCTATCTGGCCTTCCTTGAGGTCGACGCGGCTCGTGCCGGCGCCGATCTGGTCCCCGTCGGCGTTGAAGGCGGTGACAGTGAGATCCCACGTCCCTTTCTTCAGCGAGGAGAGCGAGTGCCTCGGAGGGGTGATGTCGCTTATGCTAAAACGTGTATTGGGAGTGTTGTGCAATCCCTCCAAGCTATAGGATGCCACTTGTACATCGGGGGTGTCCAGGACGATGGTAAGGCTGATGTTCCCCAGCTTTTCCATCATGTCACTGCAGGCGGTGAAGCCGAGCAGGACTGCGGCAAGCACGAATAGACTGAGTAGCATCGTTATGGTGGTTTTTTTCATGGCAATCCCCTAGAAGTTGAATCGAAGGCCGGCCTGGAGGCCCAACAGGGTCCCGATGTTGCCTTTCTCGAAGAACACGACACCCAGCGGGGCGGCGATGAGGGTGTACTGTTCACAAAGGGCGTAGGTGAGGTTCAGTGAGAGGCGGACCTGCTGGTCGATGAAGGGCTCGAAGGACTTTGTCCCATCCTCGTCGAAATCCGCATTCAGCAGATGGAGCACAACCCCGTAGCCGAGCTCGGGGGCCAGCTGTAACTTTTCGGTAAGGCTGAATCGATACCCCATCCCCACCGACATGTTGAGCGCCTGCATGGTATCGACCCAGTCGGACTTCGACGGGCCCCTGCTGTAGGCGAGCTCCGTGTACCCGAGGAGGGTCTCTTGCTTGTCCAAGGCGATGTTCATCTTCAGCCCGGCCCCAATCACATACGAGTAGTAGGTGGAGCTCTTGCTCAGCGGGTAGAGGTTGTACAGCTTCAGGTCCAGCGATTCAACGGGACCGGATGTTTCAGATCCAATAGGAGAGACCGTCCAGGACCTTGCCGATGGGTTGTATTTGTATTCGTAGCTTGGGCCCCAGTTCTGGCTGTCCTGCGACTGCTGGACAAAGAGCCTGTCCCGGTTGCTGTCGAATACCTCAAGCACCAAAACGGGGTTGGATGCATCCATTTCTGTCCACGCATCGGTTGCCTCGGCCCCGGTCTGGAAGCGTATGGACCGGACCTTCTCCGAGGTTGGCCTGATAACAATCCGGATCGGGGGGATAGTCCACCTTTTGTCGGAGGGGTTGTATTTGTATTCATAGCTGTAGTTCCAGGAAAGTTTGTCCACCGACTGCTGGACGAAGAGGCTGTCCCGGGTACTGTCGAAGCTCTCAAGCACTAGAACTGGGTTGGCTGCATCCATTTCCATCCATGTATTGGTTGGCTCTATTCCTGTCTGGTAGCGTATGGCTTGGACGCTGGCGGAGGCTGGCTTGATTACGACCTGCAAGGAAGTGCTTTCGGCACATAACGATACGGTAGAGAGAAGAAGCAGGAGAGCTGTGCAAGCTGCCGTCCGAACTTTGAATGCCATGATGAGACCCCTCTTACTCGGTTGGCATTCAGCTGCATACTTGTGAGGAAAAGGAACATGCAGGGAGTGCCAACCAAAAATCTGTTTGGGTGTTAGCCTAGCAAATTCGGATGGGGGAGAAAGAGTTTTTCCTTAAAAGGCTTGAGTTCCTACTTATAAAGCAAGGAGAAGTTAGACGAGCAGTCTCACTCTGAACTGACCGCCCTCTACAGAGTAGAGCAGTTCTGCATCGTACTTGGCCGCAAAGGCTGCGATGCTCTTGGTTCCCACTCCATGGCCTTCCTGATTAGTGAACGGAAGCCCATCGGGGCCTAATTGTACTGTTTCCCTGCAAGGGTTGGCTATTTCAAGCAAGAGCCGTCCGACCTGGTGGCAGGTGAGATGGATATATCGGTTCTGGGTTTCACTCAAAAGAGAGACTCCCTGGATCGCGTTCTCGAAGAGATTCGATACCACAAGCGCCAATTCCAGCGAATCGACAGGCAATTGGGCTGCAATGGTGAGGTTGATGTCTGTCTGAATGCCTTTCTGTTCTGCCATATCCACGTAATAACTGACTGCGGCGTTCACGGCTTTGTTTTCACAATAGATTTTGCTAGGACTTGTTTTGATTTCATTCTGCTTTTGCAGACAGTCCATGGCCTCTTCAATCTCTCCCTGTTTCAGAAGGCCTAAGAGCATGCTGTTGAAGTGTCTGCGGTCATGGGAGACGAGGCTGTGTTCATAGGCTATTGTATCCATGAGCATAAGCTTCTCTGTCATGGTAGAGGCTGCTTGGGAGAGAAGTATTCGCTCATGCTGCATATTCAGGTTTTCTGCTTTCAATGCATACATTGCAGTAAAGCGCTTCAGCGAATAAAAGACTGTCCCATAGGCGGCTAGGGAAAAAGCGACCAACAGGAAGAGAGGCCATTTGAACATAACCAAGGTATTTTTGATGTCGTCAGTGATGGAGAAGTAGTAGGACAGATTGAGGAACATGCAGATTATCAGGGCAGCGAACATCGGCCAGTTGTTGACAACCGACTCGTACAAGGGGCGAAAGAACCTGATAAAAAGTACGATGACCAGTAGGTAGAGTACGAAACGGATGAGGGTATTGGCATACTGTGGCACGGGGAAGAGCCTTCCCATATGAAAGCTGATGATGATGATCATCATCGCAATATTGAGGGTTGTAAGAAAGTTGAAGCACCATTGTATGAAACTATGCCTTGTGAGGGGCTTGAGGGCTAGTCCGACTACGATAAACATCACAATATCAAACCGGGATAGGGAGGTAAGGTCTTCCTTCAGATAGAACCAGAGCGTGAAGGCGATGTTGCTCACAAAGACCAGTACTGCAGCAAGGACGGTACTTTTACGTCCATATTTTGGTTTGGTCAGGGAGAATAGGAGCAGGATATTCATGAATGAGGTGACACTGCCCCGCAGGATATTGCTCAGTAGATCCTGCATCACAGCTGTCCCTTCGTTGCCAGATAATCGAGGTAGGTATCACGTATCGTGCAATACTGTTTGGCGACTATGGGAACTGAAAGGCCCGATCGAAGGGTGAATCTTGTTTTGGTGAAACCCTCGACATACTCCATGTTCAGAATGTAGGAGACATGGGGCCGTAAAAAGCGCTTGTCTTTCAGTAATGGTTCAATATGATGAGAGAACGTACCTTTTATTACTTTCGTGGTTACAGTTCTGGCATCCGTGAGTGTGTAGATGACGGTGTGATCACAGTATTCGCAGCACACTATTTCTGAGAACCTGAGGACTCGCATTCCCTCTTGGGTTTTCACCGTGCAGGTATGCTCTTGCGGGAGATTAAGTTTGGAGACGGCAAGCGAAAGCGTCCTAAAGAGTTGCTGCTTGTCGATCGGCTTTAGCAGGTAGTTGATGGGGTTTGTCGCAAACGATTGCAGAGCGAAGCTTGGTTCAGAAGTTGCATAAAGAATAATGGCTTGTTGATCGTGTTCACGGATGGTTTTGCCTACTTCAACCCCGTTGAGCATGGGCATGACAATATCCAAAATATACAGGTGATATCGTCGTTTTTCACAGGTTCGCAAGAGTTCATCAGGATGCATGAATTGGTGAATGGAGGCTTGGATGTTATTTTCTTGCACAAATTGAGCTGTATAGGAATGAATCAGCGCCAGCTGGCCGGGGTCATCGTCGCAAATGGCAATATCTAGCATACCTCTTCCTTGTCGTGCAACACCAAGATTCAGACTGGTTTACTGTACTGTAAATGGAGAGAGAAGTCTACGAAGAATTTGTTGGAGGGATGTAAGATGAGAGATAAATATGCAGATAAATATGCAGATAAATATGCAGAGCATATATTCTCTTTTCTTGTGGTTCCAGGTCACGTATACTACCCTTACGAATGAAGGATGTAGTATGGGTAGGGTACATGTCGGACTTGATATTGGTACAACGAATATTTCGATGGTGGTCTTGGACCTGAATGGAGGCACCTTGTTGCCTGCCCGCTCGATTCCCAATGTCCAGCTGCAGACTGGCGAGTCGTATGCCTATGCTCAGGACCCGCATGCGATAGAGAGCGCTGTGCGAACACTGCTTTTGCAAGTGAAAGAACCGATAGGCTCCCTGTGCGTGACAGGCCAGGTACACGGTATCGTCTACTACGATGCTTCGGGAATTGCTGTTTCTCCGCTCTACACCTGGCTCGACCGGAGGGCCATGGAGCAGGTGGACGGAATGGACTCGCAGCAGCTGTTGTTTGAGAAAACCGGAGTACATCTTCCTTGCGGCTATGGCTTGCTTGCCCACTATGCCAACAGAAGACTCAAAAATGTCCCTGCTGAAGCTGTAGGTTTCTGCGGGATTCTGGAATATATAACAAGTCGCTTGGTGGGAAAAACGATCGATAAGTCTGATCCAAGTTGTCTAGGTCCGTTCGGCGCTTTCGATCCGGTTTCCTCTCGTTTCAATGACAGAGTCATCGAAGAAGTGTTCGGATTGAAAGAGTCCCGGTTTCTAGATGCCTGCTCTCCCTTTGAGTTGGCTGGATATACCCCTGAGGGTATTCCCGTGGCCTTCCCTGTTGGTGACAACCAAGCCGGTTTCTTTGGTATGGTTTCCGACTGGCCTCATTCTGCGTTGGTCAGCATGGGAACCAGCGGTCAGATTTCCTTGTTCAGTACTTCACCTGTTTGTCCTGCCTCCATGGAACTGAGGCCCTTTCTTGGCGAAGGATATTTACATGTCGGGGCAACGTTGACTGCAGGCAAGGCCTATGAGACCCTCCACCACTGTATTGCTTCCATTATCAGCAGTGCTGGAATGAAAATTTCTGATGAGGCTGTGTTCGAGCTTATGAAGAAAGAAGGGAAAAGTCATGGTATTCCTGGTTCCCTGGCTGTCGATACGAGGTTCAATGGCTCAAGAAAGGAGCCGAATGCCAGGGGCTCGGTCAGTTCCATCCAGTTGGACAATCTGACACTGGGGAATTTAGTAGTGGGAACAATCGATGGGATTGTAGATGAGTTATATCAATTCAGCGTTGAGGCCTCTGAGGTGTTCCTAGCAATGGAAAGAATTATTGCAACCGGAAGCTCAGTACGAAAAAACTTTCTATTTCAGGAGGCACTGGATCGGAAGTTCAAGCTACCGACCAGCATAGCTCAAGTAGATGATGGGGCAGGCTTGGGAGCTGCGCTGATCGGGGCTGTGGCTGTAGGGGCTTTGAGCAAGCAAGAGGCGAAATCCTTTGTTGGGAGCATGTTGAGGGCGTAGTAGGGGATTTTGATCAGCTATTTTTTCGGATGGGGAACAACATGAAGGCTTTCCCTGTTGCTGGGTCTGTGAAGTCTTGAACTGCACCTGCAAGAGGCATTTTATGAGCCTTAAGAAAAGCAATCGTTGTTTCAAAGATAGAAGCTGACCAACACTCAACTGAGAGATATTCAAAACCTGGGATTGTCCAGCATGTCCAACCATCAGGGGTCTGTATATCGTCAAGGCACTCAACTCCTGCAAGGTATAATCCTCGAGTAAAATTCTGTTCCCAGGGCTTGAAGGACCGAGACATGTCGCTCATCAGACCCCAGATGCCGCATACCTTCCCATTGCTGTCCTTCTTCGCATACGGTTCTATGTGGTCGAAGTGATTGTTGGCTTCCTGCCAGAGTCGTTGCACAAATCCAGGTCCTTCTTCTGTTGAACCTTCCTTCCCCAAAACTGAGAAGCTGGCTTTTTCTCGTATTGTGGAATGCTCGGGCAGGCGAAGAAACATTATATATTGCTCTTTCATGGAGATTTTGTGGCAGAGCCAGCCATAGGCGTGAAGGTCCTTCTTGTAATTCAGGAAGGCATGGTTGATAGGAAACCCCAAGATTGCTTGTATTTCAGCAAAAGACAGTGTCAAAGACTGTACATCCTTTTCTGCAATGTACTGCCAAAGTGGTTCGTATAGACTGTTCTTCTGCATGGTCCTCTCCATTGCTAACGTGAGAAAAGTATAATGCAGCACGGGACTGCGCTCAACAGGAGGTGATAGTGAGAGATAGCACAATATTTTCTTTTTTGCTTGAAGCAAAATGCAATGACTTTCTGAATACAAGACAGTTGCGCATCCTAAGGAGGATGCCTTGAGTAGAGAAGAAAAAGGAGAGGAGTTATACAATTTGTATAATAGTTGA
This sequence comes from Sphaerochaeta globosa str. Buddy, assembly GCF_000190435.1. Taxonomy (NCBI): domain Bacteria; kingdom Pseudomonadati; phylum Spirochaetota; class Spirochaetia; order Spirochaetales; family Sphaerochaetaceae; genus Sphaerochaeta; species Sphaerochaeta globosa. The sequence continues at coordinate 2,702,346 of NC_015152.1, read as the reverse complement.
CATATTTTATACATAGTGTATAATCTCAAATAGAGAAGTGATCAATTCACGGCCGAACTATTGTTTTAGCGATTTTGTGCAGGCATGTAGAGAAACGCTATCAGGGAAACACGTAAGCGTGGGATTGGAAAACTGGGTACACAAAGATGCTTATAATGATTTTAATTTGACGACAAAGAGTCAAATCCTCGAGTTCATTACTGCTGGTGGTTTAGAGAACATGGAATTTGTGAATTCAACCCACTATAGAATTAGCAATGAATTCCCTCCACCGATTTGTGATGCCTATACGTTTTCCTCAGGCTCGATTTGTGGCTACATCTCGATTTTCTACAGCCAACAGAATCAAAGGTGGATTATCAAATCTCTTCATCGCTGTCGTAAACGAGATGAGACTGATTTTGCTCTTGCATTCAGGAAGGCCGGGATGCTGAATGATGAAAAAAATGAGGAGTGAACTATGAAATGTTCCTATTGTGGAAGTGATTCTCTGGTAATACAGGAAGCAATATTTGCATTGAATGAACCCTTTGCTCAGAAGAAAACTGTACCTGTGAAGGTGATACGGTGCGAGGCCTGTGGATTTGAAGAGGACGATCCAGGCAATGATGTACTTATACAGAAAGAGCTTGCCTTGCAAAAGCAATCATCCATGGTGAATATTCTGAATTACCTCAACGAACAGGGGTATTCCAATGCCTCGATGGAGAGATCCCTTGGATTGCCTGCCAGAACGCTGGCTAGATGGAAAAATGATAGTGCAATAGTGCCTTCTGCTGCAGCCTTGGCTCTCATGAGGATAGTCCGAACCTATCCGTGGATCCTCCAAGTCGCTGATGCCAAGTTCGATGAGGAGATAGCATGCTCCTTACTCAGCCATGCGACAGTTGAATCGACGAGAATGAGGTCCCTCGGCTGATTACTATTTGATGCATGCCATAGGTTGAACATTCTCAGGAATTGGTATATCACTATGCTGCAAGTACTGTTTGACAAGGATTCCTATAAACTGTTTGAGGATAAATTCTTATGTACTATCGCATCCTTCGCTGGTGCGTGGATTGAAACGAGCCCTATTATGAAGTAATAGATGGATTGGAACCTGTTGATTGGGGAGGAATCCCTGGTATCGACCTGACATTGAGAAGAGAACGTTATTATAGGGTGGGAGTAATACCCACGTTCATCAGTGAACGCACTCCAGCTGCGAACCGAGTAAATCTGCAAGAGGAATTGCGTAGAGCGAATCTGGACTATCTCAACCGCCTGCAGTGGTTGATCAACACCGATACAATATATACAGGCGATAAGCTGGTGGTACAACAGGATGGATTCAACAACTTCACCGGTCTCTCAATCAAAAGTGCACAATGGCATGCACTCTCGATTCTCCAATTGCTGGGGATGAGACTTCCGATCGACATCCATGGCACACATTTCTCCGAGCTGGAACGTAGTACTCTCATCAAGGCTTATCTGATCGAGTATGAGTTTCTTGCAACCAAGCGAAGACAGCAGCAGAGCAGGGGCCAACTGGAAGCTAGGGAGCGGGGTGTCTATACTGGAAGAAAGCCCATTAAGGTACCCCTGCCGCTGTTGGATGAGGTGAGACAGAAGCTGAATGCAGGCCGCATCACGCTCAATGAGGCTCTTACAATCACCAAGCTATCAAAGGCGACGCTGTATAGGCGATTCAAGGAGTTGGAAGAGTCTCAGAAAATGAAAGTATAACTTAGTGAGACTACGCGATAGTGTGATAGAAGCCGAATGTTCCTGAGTCAAGAACAAAAACGTAAAACCGTTCCTAGCGCAGGGACGATGGAGTGCAGACCACTAGTACAAGGCAGCCATAGCCAGTATGCGACGTTTCATTTCTGTACGGATATCTAGTGGTTCCAAGCATTCACACTCCGTACCAAAACCGAACAGGATCTGGTAGTAGTAGTCATTCTCCATGAAGGGAAAAGCAACGATGTAGTGCTCAGGTCCGTCAGGCTGGAAGTGGTCATAGGTGCAGTATTCGAGCACCTTGTCCATGACCGATGTATGAATCCGAATGGTGATGGTTGTGTACAATGGAGCCAAAGCATCCGGATACTCAAACTGTGGCTTAGGGCATTCCTTGGGAATGAACGACTGCTCAAGCATATGCAGGTTCAGTGTCCTGGATAGCCTGAACAATCGGAAGTCCTTTCGTGTATGGCAGTATCCCTGCCAATACCAATGACTGTTCTTCAACACGAGTTGATAGGGCTCGGCTGTCCTGGTGGTTTTTGTCCCATGTCGGTCTACGTAGTCGAAGGCGAGCAGGTTGTTTTGCTGCAACGCTGTTTTCACCATTTCTACATAGGGTTGTACATTCCTGTTGCCCAGCCAGGGACTCAAATCGATGTATAGTTGGTTGGCCTTCAGGGAAATGTCCTTTGCTTTATCAGCAGGAATGAAGCTTTTTACCTTCGCAAGGGCCTGCACCACTTCTTCAGCACGTACCATGGAGGAAAGGCTGGATAGCCCCATCAGGATGGCCGAGAGGTCGGAACTGGAGAATACCTTCTTTTCCAGCTTGTACTCCTCCATAATCTCAAATCCACCGCCTACCCCTGGTGTCGACCGTATGGGAATACCCGCCATGTTGATGGTTTCAACATCGCGGTAGATGGTGCGTTGTGATACCTCGAACATAGCTGCCAACTGCTGTGCACCTATACGCTTCTTGTCAAGGAGCACCATGATAATGCTTACAAGCCGGTCAATTTTCATCGTTGGTTTCCTAATTCTTTTTCATTGTTGCCATACTGATGTCAACAATAGCACAGCACAGTGGAACAATACAGAAAGCAATCCATGAGGAGGAGCTATGCGTACTGTCTATGTGTATGTACTTGATACGTTGGCCGACTGGGAACTGGGGTATGTGACGGCGGAACTGCACAGTAGTCGCTTTTTCAAGAAGGATGCTGAGCGGATATCTCTTAAAACGGTGAGTTGTTCCAAGGATCTGGTCATAACGATGGGAGGCCTGAAGGTCGCTGTCGATTGCCTCGTTGATGATATTAACGTAGGTAATGCAAGTGTGCTGCTTCTGCCGGGTGCCGATACATGGAGCGATCCAAAACATGGTGCCATCATCAAGAAAGCAAAGGAATTGCTTGCTGTCGGTGCAACGGTCTGTGCGATCTGCGGCTCTACTGTTGCGCTTGCTGATGCAGGGGTGCTGGACGAACGAAGACATACCAGCAACGGACCTGGGTTTTTGGAGATGGTTTCTCCCTCCTATAAAGGCCAGGCATTGTACGTTGACCAAGGGTCGGTAACTGATGGCAACTTGGTTACTGCTGGTTCGACCGCTTCGCTCTTATGGGCGAAACAGATTATTGAGCTCCTGGAGGTGTTTGAAGAGAATACGCTGGAAGCTTGGTTTTCTTATTTCAGTACCGGTGAGCCCAGTCATTTCTTTGCCCTCATGCAAACATTGCAATCCGGCAATGAGAGCTGATCATTTTCGATGCTTTTACCTACTGGTGCAGATAAAGATAATCGGAGAATGTGGCATTTGGCAGCTTACGTCGCTTAGCTAACATTGAAGCCCAAATTGTATTGCCTTGTGCTTCGGTAACTAACTTCTGATTGAGAGCTGCCTCTAGTATGCTTGGAGATGTAATGTGCTGTAAGTTGTATATCTTTACATAGTGAGCGACATCTCGCAGATTATTGCTGGCCAACAAACCATCGTTGATGATTGCCAAGGCTATGCATGCGGCTTCTCCGTTTCCAATGGCCATTCGGCCTGCTTTTGGCGAGGTTAGTGTAGAAAATATTTCATATGCTTTAGAATCGATAAGAATATGTTCGATTTGCAGTTGCTGGTTGGCTATCATACTATCCGTTTGGGCTTTAAGGTGCGGAACTTTAGATATCTCTGAATATGTTTCATACGGGATGAATAGTCTTCCAGGATAGAGGGATTGTAGTACATTTTCATGCTTCACCCACAGAAAGGCCGATAAACAATCAGTATCGAAATATATAGGATCAATCAACATACTCATCCTCAGTCTCAGGGCCGAAAACTATGTCCGCTCTGAATGCGTCGAGGAGGTACTCTTCATATTTCCCTGTTGAAATTTTGTTGTCGCTTAAGAGTTGTTCTGCTTTTTCAATGTAGTAACCCAATGTGGTCTTCTGTCTTTCTACTGGTCTAGGTTCATAGAGTGCCAAATCATATCCAAATGCAGAAGCGGTGATTTTGACGTTTTGTTCCATGCTTTTCGAAGCTTCTTGTGAGAGTAGTTTTTCTTCACGTAATCGGAATAGTATGGCTTTCCTGCTTACCTGAAAGTATTGCTCCAGATCAACTATATCTTTCGTGGTGAGATTGCGATTCGAACCGTTACGCAATTTTGCTATTCGTTCGTTGAGGGCTAACGGTGGTATCAAAAGATATGAAGCGAACCTATCGGCATTCCTCTCTTCAATATCCCCAGAGTCAATTTGTGTTGGGCATATGTTGGTTGTATTGGTCTTGTCATAACAGTAATGATACATCTCGTGTGCTAAAGAGAATCTTTGTCTTCCCAGGGTTTGTGTTGAGTTGATGGCTAACACTGCCGATGTAGGACTTTTTACGCATATACCACTAATATTTTCTCCAAAAGGGAATAATACTAGCGTTGCGGTATCGATTTGGCTCACAATTGCAAAAATATCAAGAGGAGATGTTGAGTCCTTTCCCCATCTGTGTCTAGCTTGCTCTGCATAGGTTCTGAGTTTCATTTTATCCATAGGTAATCCTAATTGGAAAACTGGTCCATCATCATTTGATTCAACACAATCTTATTGATTTCTGCTAGTGACACTAAGTCTTTCATGCTGGCATTATCAGTTCTGAAGGAGAATTTCAGAGACGTGTTGCAAGGTTCTCCTGAGAGAATCTTGCTTGCCGGGCAACAGTATAACATAGCGAGTTTCTCTAAAGTTGCAGAGGTCATTGCCCGATCCCCATTTTCAAATCTTGCAATGAGGCTTTGGTCAACTCCAAGATAATCTGCAATATGTTTCTGCATCAATCCTGACTGCTTGCGAAGTTCTTTTAAGCGATTACCGATTGCAACGTTATCGATAGTCATGTTCGTACTCCTTACTTCTTTCTCATTTCTAGTATACCATAAATTGTCATAAAAGAAATATAGTTAGTACTCATATTTATGACAACATCACGGTAGTTAGGCTTTGTTGATTGAGAATTGTAAGCAAGCTAAACATGACACTTTTACATTCGTTCTCTGTACTTGGAAATACTCTCAGAACCGTAAGTTACTATTACAAGGCTGGTATATTGATTTTCCATCGTATAGATTCTTTTTGCATTGCCGAATGTTTATCTCCAGATTCTGTAATGCTTTCCTCGGTTACTCCGGGAAATATTTTGATCACGTGTACGTTTCAGATTCCCAAGAGTTGATATGCCCTTACTACTGCTTTCCATAGAGAGATTTTTAGACTAAACGAGAATGATGTATGCCACATTTTTGAACTTTGCAGAGATACTCTTCAAAATGATCAGCGCAACAAAAAGCCCCACACGTTTCTGGAGAACTCCAGAGAATGTAGGGCTTTTACCTTTTGGATTGCCAGGTTCTAGTAGGTTTTAGAAGCTGAGGGCAACACCTAGTTTTCCCGTAATCGTGTAGCCTTCGACATCATAATCTACCGTAGTCGAGCTCCCTCCGAGGGTGTATTCTCCCTGCTCGGTAAGGGGGAATGCGACATCTACTCCTCCAACAATTGCGAGGGAGTCGGATAGGTGGATGAGCAGGTCACTTGCAAGTATCGCACTGAGTGTATTGAAGTTGATCACATAATCAGTTCCTAGGATACTGCCAGTTCTTGCATACCGTTCGTACATAAGGCCTGCACCAAGTTCAAGCGAGAGCAAGTCTGACAGGGGGAGCATGAATTTTCCAGTAGCTCCAACATTCATTGTCAGCGGATAATCCTCGACTTCCAACTCCTCTCCGTCCCTTTGGTGAATAGCTGTCTTGGAAAAACCAGCTTGGAATCCTATTCCGACGGGGGAATCGCCAATACCAATGGTTCCTGCGATATTCAAACCGATAGGAATGATGGTGTGATCTTCAGTTCCCGTTTCCTGTTTGACAGAGGCTGTGCCTTGGACACCTATCCAGCTTGGCGCTGCAAACAGAAGTCCGGTTGATAGCAATACGATTGCTACTACAATAAACATTTTTTTCATGATTTTTCTCTTTTCCCTAGGATTTGTCCTAGAATCTTTTTGTAAGTAGGAGGTGATGTGGAATAAAAAGTACCTAAAATCAATATACACCAATATTCATTAATTAACAACAAATATTAATAATAATAAATATTATTTAATAAATATTGTCAGAAATCGAGCTATACCAGAGTGTTTTTAGTCTCAGGGAAATTTTTCTTAGTACCGTTGATTATGCGAAGAACTTCCTTGATTTCCTCTGGAAGTATTTGAATTATTTGTTTATCGCAGGTATCCAAGAATATAATTATTCAATATTCCTATAACCTACTCGGTTCCGAGCAGATGGAAAGCATGCAACAGCAAGGCAAGGTGATCAAATCGTACGGACACATCGATGAAACCAACAGGATGCTGATTGGTCACAGCATGTTGATTGTTGAAAGACCCTGTGATGAGTTTTCAGGGGTTTTAGGGGACAATGCACCTGGTCTGGATTCCAGACATTGAACGACAACCCTTACTGCTGCTAACCCGTATATTGAAATGGATTTCTTGAGCAATCCAAGGCATGCATTTTTCCTACACGAAATGTTTCAGCGAGAGACTCTGGACGGATTTGGGTCTGAAAGACTTAAAGCACTTGGCTTCGTGTTTTCCTGAAAAGAGTATACCGGATACCTGCCTCTGAGGGAATTTGATTTGTTCGTTCAAGGTCCAGGTTGGCGCTTCAGCGGACAGCCTGGGTGAGGCATCGAGTAAGCCTGCGTATAACAGCTTGTTTCCTTATCAATCATGGCCCGTTTTTATCAGAGAGTTCAGAGGTGCTGCTATGCAAGGTTAAGGCAGTTTTCCTTGTATTTTGATTTGAGGTATCTGAGCAACATTGACCAAAAGTTCGTTTTTGGTTAGCCTGCATTCAGGCGATGGGGTTCGCCGAAACCTATTTGGTATAAACCGCACGTTATAAACGTTTGCTGATAACTCCTACAAATTGTAAGGCCGCACTCTTGCTGCATCCAATAGGATGCACATTGATAGTGTGTGCCTGAAGTAGGAGGAAGGTATGGCCTTCAGTCTATCGAGGCGAGTTCCCTGCTGCGTTTCTGATAGTAAGTGACACCAACGGCTTTTTGCTCTGCAGTATATTCTTTTTTACTCGAGACGTTACCAGTGATTGGCGTTTCAGTATTGTATACATGATGGTCTATTAGCAATTATTCTCTCCTTTTTACTTGACCCGCTAAAAGTCTGGAATTTATACTGCCATCCATAACATACCAACATCCCCTATTTGCTGTCTCAGCTTTGATGCTTTGCCTGTACGTGGTGGCAAGCGTCATGCTTAAGAACGTGGCTGAGGGATAGAGAAGGAAGAGTTCGTGATGCACACATTGCAACGTATGGTACTTGTAGTAGGCTAGATACTGACGATGGGGCTTCTGTTGATATCCTGTACTGATGAAATTGAGATGGTCCAGGTCCATTTTGACAGTAGGGAGGGAAGTTCCCTGGATGCAGTAGGGGTGGCCAAAGGAAACCGACTTTCCGAGCCGGAAAATCCGCAGCGAGAAGGCTATGCGTTTGCCGGATGGTATAAGGAAAGTACCTGTAGTACGGCATGGAACTTCACCACTGATGTTGTGGATGCCGACACCCTGCTCTATGCAAAGTGGACCCCTACAGTCCAAACGCTACGCTTTGATGCGAACGGTGGCGATAGGTCAATGGGTTCTCTTACCCTTGCAACCGGACAAGAGGCTTCGCTGCCAACATGTGCGTTCATAAACTCTGGCTATGTTTTTACCGGTTGGTCGACCAGCCCTGATGGGGAGCGAGAATATAGTGACGAAGGCCGGTACACCATGGGACCTGTTGATCAGACGCTCTATGCGCTTTGGATACCCCTGTGTTCCATCACCCTTGATCCGCAGGGAGGCTCTGGGGGAACTACCCATGTTATTGCCGTATTGGGAGAACCCATGCCACCTGATATGGATCCGCCTCAGAGACCCGGGTATCAGTTCTGTGGATACTCTGATCAAGCAGGCAGTGGAGGAACCCTGTACTATGCAGCGGATATGAGCAGTGTCAAAAACTGGGATAAGTCTACTGGTAGTACTGCGACGCTCTATGCACAGTGGAGCCCGACGAATCTCAATAGTTCTGCGGGTGGGCATGTTTTCTTTGACAAGGGCTTATATAGTGATGGATGGCGATATTTGGAGGCAGCCCCGGTATCTACTCAGTGGGTGGCCAAGCAGTGGAGTAGTGCGGAGCAGTTTCGGCTTGTCGGAGCGGCAGACTCTGCTATCGGTGATGGTTATGCAAACACCAACCTGATCGTCGATGAACTCGGGCAAGATGGAGAGTATGCTGCCCTGCTTTGTGCAAATCTCTCGGTTGAACATGATGGGGTGACCTACGATGATTGGTTTCTCCCCAGCCACGACGAGCTTGCTTTGATGTATCAGGTACTGCATCAAAGTGGGCTTGGGGGCTTTTTTAATACATACTATTGGAGTTCCTCCGAGCGTTCCTCCGCAATTGCGTTCATGGATAACTTCTCAGACCCAACCGAACCACTTGAAGCGGCAAAGACCTATTGTGCTCATGTTCGAGCCATCCGTGCTTTCTGAGTAATCGTTTTTCAGATCCTGCGGGACTGCCGATAGGCGGTAACGTGCTCTTCTCATTCTTGGCTTCATGTCCAACTGGCATGAAGCCATTGTTTTTATTTTATTGTAAAAAATTCTATTTTAAGCTACATATATGCAACTCTTTGTCAGAAATACACTTTCAAAGTATTCGGCTTCACGAATTCTCGCATGTGAACACAATTGCAGGTTGATATACTACAATTTTGGTAGTATATTAATTGAAGGTACAAATAGCATTTTTAATGATAAAATTATCAAGTACGTACACTCACCATCGGAGGAAATGTATGAGTAAACAGATTTTTCATGATCCAGACCCTGCAGAAACCAAAGATTGGCTACAGTCGTTAGAAGGTGTAATTCAGAAAGAAGGCGATCAGAAAACTGATTATTTGCTTTCAGAACTTACCCAAACCGCCCGTAACAAAGGTGTTGCAACATCTCCTGGAGTCATAAGCCCTTATATCAATACAACTATTACTGACCCGAGTGCGGCCATTCCCGCCGAAGAGTCCCTTATCGCCCGAAATGTGTCTGCGTTTGTCCGTTGGAATGCCATGGTAATGGTAGCTAAGGCAAATGAAGGGGGAAAAGGCTTGGGCGGGCATATTGCCAGCTACTCATCCTCTTCAGCAATGTATGAAGTGGGATTCAACTGGTTCTTTAGGGGACCACAGTCCGAACACGGTGCGGACTTAATCTACTTCCAAGGCCACTCATCGCCAGGCATGTACGCCCGGGCATTTGTGGAAGGAAGGCTGAGCGAAGAACAACTGGATCATTTCAGGCAGGAAACAGAAGGGAAAGGCCTCTCTTCCTACCCACACCCTTACCTGATGCCTGAGTTCTGGCAGTTCCCGACTGTCTCGATGGGCCTTGGTCCTTCGATGGCAACCTATCAGGCACGCTTCATGAAGTATATGGAAGGAAGGGGTCTGAAGAAACAAGGTGACAGGAAAGTCTGGGTATTCATGGGTGATGGCGAATCGGACGAACCTGAGTCCTTGGCCGCACTCTCTCTCGCATCCAGAGAGAAACTCGATAACCTCATCTTTGTGGTTAACTGCAACCTGCAGCGCCTGGATGGACCGGTTCGCGGCAATGGTAAGATTATCCAGGAACTTGAAGGAAAGTTCAGAGGTGCCGGCTGGAATGTCATCAAGGTTATTTGGGGAACTGAATGGGACTCCATCTTGGAAAAGGATACGAAAGGATTACTCCTGCAAAAGCTCGCACACATGGTTGACGGGGAGTTCCAGACCATACAGGCTAAAGGCCCCGCATATCTGCGTGAGAAACTTTTCTCCGGGGATGCATACCTTGAGTCGCTTATTGAAGGCAAGACCGATAAGGACCTGTGGCAGTTAAGTCGTGGAGGTCACGACCCAAGAAAGATTTATCAGGCTTTCCATGCGGCATCGAACCATAAGGGAGCCCCTACGGTCATTCTTTTCAAGACCATCAAAGGGTATGGCATGGGAAGCGGAGAAGGTGCGATGGGCGCTCACAACCTGAAGCATATGGAAGAGAAAGACCTTCTCGCCTTCAGGGATCACTTCCATGTACCCATTGATGACGAGCAGGCGAAGAACATGGTGTTCATCAAGCCTGATCCAGAAAGTAAAGAAGGGAAATTCCTCACAAGGCGCCGAGAGGTAATGGGAGGCCCTGTTCCTTTCCGTTATAAGGATGGAGAGAAGCTGACGGTTCCCGCATCCAAAAGTTTTGAAGACATGGTTGCCTCTTCAGGTGATAGAGAGCTTTCCACCACCATGGCCTTTGTCCGTCTGCTTACCAAGCTGGTTAAGGACGAGAACATTGGTGAAAGAATTGTTCCCATCGTCTCCGATGAGGCACGAACATTCGGTATGGAGGGCTTGTTCAGACAGATTGGAATTTATGCACCGGACGGCCAGTTGTACGAGCCGGTGGACAAGGATTCGTTCCTTTGGTATCGCGAGGATAAGAAGGGACAGATTCTGGAAGAGGGAATTACCGAAGCCGGAGCCATCTCCTCTTGGATAGCAGCTGCTACCAGTTATGCAAACCATAAGGTTTCCATGATTCCTTTCTTCATTTTCTACTCAATGTTCGGTTTCCAGCGTATCGGTGACTTCATCTGGGCCGCAGGGGACAGTGGGGCAAAGGGCTTTTTACTGGGAGCAACTGCCGGAAGAACTACCTTAAACGGTGAGGGTTTGCAGCATGAGGACGGGCATGGGTTGCTTTTGGCATCCACCCACCCAACCTGTCAGGCATACGATCCCACCTTCTCCTATGAGCTTGCTGTAATCATCCAGGATGGATTGAAGCGCATGTATGAGGATAACGAGAACATCTTCTACTACATCACGCTGATGAATGAGAACTACACCCATCCAGAGATGCCCAAGGGGGTCGAGGAAGGGATTAGGAAGGGTGCCTACCTCTTCAAAAAAGCCAAGAAGAACAAGAATCCTGTCGTCCAGCTTATGGGAAGTGGAACCATACTGAGGGAAGTCATCGCAGCTGCTGAGCTCCTTTCAAAGGACTTCGGGGTGGAAGCGGACATCTACAGCATTCTCGGGGTCAATGAACTGCATCGTGACGGCGTTGAAGCAGAGCGATACAACCTCACCCATCCGGAAGCTGAAGCGAAGGTGCCGTACCTTACCAAGCTTATGGAAGGCCACGACGGACCGGTGGTGATAAGCACCGACTATATCAGGGCCTATCCTGAGCAGATCAGAAGGCTCATCCCCAATCCAAGGGTTACCATCCTGGGTACTGATGGATTTGGCAGATCTGATTTCAGACAGGCCCTCAGACGGTTCTTTGAGGTTGACCGGTACTATATCGCCGTTGCAGCGCTTAAGGGACTTTCCGATGAAGGTACCATTCCTGCCAAGCGCGTAAGTGAGGCACTAAAGAAATATGGCATTGACGTTGATAAGCCCAATCCATTGTTGAAGTAAGGAGGTAGGAAACATGGCAATAAAGCAAATACTCATCCCGGATATCGGGGATTTCGAAGATGTGCCGATCATTGATGTGTACATCAAAGTCGGTGATATCATTGCAGTTGAAGGCTCCGTGGTAGCTCTTGAAAGTGAGAAGGCTGTCATCGATATTCCTTCCCCCTTTGCAGGGACCGTCACAAAGGTTCTGATCAAGGAGGGCGATACTGTCTCCAAGGGCTCTCTGGTGGCGGAGATTGAGGTTGCATCAGAAGAAGTTGAAGAAGCAAAGCAAAGCTCTGCAAAAGAGCCCGAGAAACAACAACCTGCTGCACCTAAGGAAGAAATAAAGCCGGAAGTGGTTGCTGAAATTGAGCAGCCGACAGAAGTGGCCGAAGAGAAAGAACCTGCCAGTGAGCTTATCAATGAACAGGCACCGGGTGCTGTCTTTCATGCTACCCCTTCACTACGCAAGTATGCACGGGAGCTCGGAGTCGATCTTGCTCTGGTGAAGGGTAGCGGGCCCAACGGAAGGATCTTGCATGAAGATGTGCAGGCTTTGGTCAAGAAGGCTCTCAGTGGTAGCAAAGAGTCTACTGCTTCCTTCGGCAAAATCGAGCTGGAGGACTTTTCAAAGTACGGGAAGACCGAACGAAAGAGACTTTCCCGTATTCAGAAAATCTCCGGACCGCATCTGCAGAAGAGTTGGCAGATCATTCCTCATGTCACCCAATTTGATGAGGCTGATGTCACCGATCTTGAGGTTTTGCGAAAGGCGATCAAGGAAGAGATGAAGCGAAGTGACGAGCCTGTGAATATCAGCATCCTTCCCTTCATTATCAAGGCTGTTGTCGCAGCATTGAAGAAGTTCCCTGAGATGAACGCTTCCTTTGATGAGGACAGCGGTGAGTTGATTCTCAAGCACTACTACCATATCGGGGTTGCTGTGGACACCCCCGAGGGCCTGATCGTACCGGTTCTCAAGGATGCCGATACGAAGAGTGTGACAGAGATTGCAAGAGAGATTACATCCATAAGCCAGCGTGCCCGAGACAGAAAACTGAAGCCGGAGGACCTTAGCGGAGGATCGTTCAGCATTTCAAGCCTCGGAGGAATCGGTGGTACGGCATTCACGCCCTTGATCAACCCACCGCAGGTTGCCATCCTTGGTGTCTCACGGCTTACCAAGAAGCCGGTATGGAATGGCAAGGAATTTGCTCCCCGTGACGTTCTGCCTTTCTCTGTAGCCTACGACCATAGAGTCATCGATGGTGCTGCAGCAGTTCGCTTTACCACGTATCTCGCCTCCCTCTTGGGCGATTTGCGACGTGTACTACTCTAAGGAGGTGTGTACAGATGCAAGAAAAGAAAACAGACCTCGTGGTCCTCGGAGGAGGACCCGGTGGGTATAGTGCAGCTTTTAGGGCTGCTGATTTAGGTCGGAAGGTAACGCTCATCGAAAAGAGCTCTGTTTTGGGAGGGGTATGCCTGAATGTAGGCTGCATCCCTTCCAAGACGTTGCTCCACCTTGCCGAGGTGATAGAGGATGCCCAAAAGCTTGCTCCGCTTGGAGTGTCTTTCGGTAAGCCTACGTTTGACCTGGAGAAGATCAGAGCCCATAGGGATTCGGTCGTACATACCCTTACCTCGGGGCTGGACCAGTTATGCAAGGCAAGAAAGGTCGAACGCTTGGTGGGAGTCGGTACGTTTCTCAGTGATACCGAGCTGAAGGTGGTTACCGATAAGGAAGAGCTGAAGCTTACCTTTGAAGACTTGATTATCGCCGTCGGCTCCCGTTCGGTGCAGATACCGGGCATTCCTTACGAGGACCAGCGTATCTGGGACTCTACAAAAGCCTTGGAGCTCACGCACATTCCCAAGCGGCTTGCGATCATAGGGGGAGGGATCATAGGGCTGGAAGTGGCTACCATGTACCACGCCCTGGGCTCGGAGATTACCATTATTGAGATGATGGATTCCCTCATCCCTCCTGCTGACACCGATCTCAAGCAGCCATTGGTGAGAAAGCTCAAGAAGCAGTATGCAGCCATCTATACCTCCACGAAAGTCGAGAAGGTGGAAGCGAGAAAGGATGGCCTTGTGCTCTATTTAAAGGGGGAGAAGGCTCCTAGCACAATCGAAGCTGATGCTGTGCTTGTAGCAGTGGGAAGGAAGGCCAATTCCGATGGCATTACACTAGAGAATACGTCGATTAAGACGACCAAGCGCGGCTGGATCGAGGTGGACAAGAAGCTGAGGACCAATGTCGCTCATGTGTTTGCCATTGGAGATGTTGTGGGAGACCCCATGCTCGCCCATAAGAGCAGTCACCAGGGCAAGGTGGCAGCCGAGGTGGCATCGGGACACGCTTCTGCTTTCACTCCCATGGGGATCCCCTCTGTCGCCTATACAAACCCCGAGGTCGCATGGATTGGTTTGACCGAAATGGAGGCTAAGGAGAAGGGGATAGCCTTCAAGAAAGGTTCGTTCCCGTGGACGGCAAATGGGAGGGCATTGAGCGCTGTCGCCTCCGAGGGGGTCAGCAAGGCCCTCTACGACGAAAAGACAGGACGCTTGTTGGGAGCGGGAATTTGTGGGAGGAATGCAGGCGAGCTTATCTCTGAGGCTGTGCTTGCCCTTGAGATGGGCGCTGTCGCCCAGGATATTTCGCTAAGCATCCATCCGCACCCAACCCTCAGCGAGACGTTTGCACTTGCTGCAGAACTTGCAGAAGGCACAGCAACCGATACGCTAAATAGGTGAATAGTAGAGAGCCCGCCCAGACAAAAAAGGACGGGCTTTCTGTCTCCAAGCGGATGTAGTGAGTTGTTTTCTCCCACAGGGATTGATTATCTCCCAAAATAGAGTATTCTATGGGAGATAAAGGAAACACGTGGGAGAAAGATGCACCAATTCGATTATATCAAATTGAAAGAAAGCTCTTGGGACAGTGAGGTCCTCTCGTTTGTTGCTCAGATTCGCGAGCATAAGGGAAAACAGGAGCTGTATCTCAGGCAGAAACCGGTCGAACTGGAACGTTTGATCGAGGTGGCAAAGATCCAGAGCACCGACAGTTCGAACAGGATTGAAGGCATTGGGACCTCAAGTGCACGGATGCGGGATTTGGTCCAGGAAAGGACTACCCCTAAAAACCGCGACGAACAGGAAATCGTAGGCTACCGCGATGTCCTGAATACGATTCACGAAAGCTACGAGCATATCCCGCTCAAGAGCGATATAATTCTGCAATTGCACAGGGACCTACTTGCATACACTGACAAGACTTTCGGTGGGAAGTTCAAGAATTCCCAAAATTACACCACTGAGACTCATACCGATGGCAGCTCCTTTACCCGCTTCACGCCGCTTGAGCCTTTTGAGACACCGATGGCAGTGGATGCAATCTGTAGCAGCTATCAGCAGGCTCGTGAGAATCAAGTGATTGATCCGCTGATCCTGATTCCAATCTTCATTTGCGATTTTCTCTGCATTCACTCGTTCAATGATGGCAACGGCCGACTGAGCCGGCTCCTTACTACATTGCTGTTGTACCAAAGCGGTTTCATTGTCGGCAAGTACATCAGCATGGAGCAGAAGATTGAGAAGTCAAAGGATACGTACTACGATGTATTGGAGAAAGCCTCCAACAGCTGGCGTGACAGGAAAAATGATTACGTTCCCTTCATCAAGTACTTTCTGGGGATTGTCTTGAATTGTTATCGTGATTTTGAAACCAGGCTTGGTTCGGTCGACTTCAAGAGTACCCCGTATGAGATTGTAAGAAAAGCAGTTGGTGATACCTTGGGAGTATTCACCAAGACGCAGATTCTCGAGCTTTGTCCCAGCCTCGGTAGTTCATCCGTTGAGGCTGCACTTAAACGCCTCAAGGAGGAAGGTATCATTTTCCGCCTAGGCGGCGGCAGAAGCACCACATATATACGGAATCATAATCAATAGTAATCTCCCATACAATACACTCAATGGGAGATTAATGCCGTACGTAGAAGAATCATGCGGTACCTGGACGGTACATGGCGGAGCTGCCTGTCGAATTCATCAGCTGTTACTGATAATCCATTACAAGGTTCAAGCCTGCCTGCATCAGGGAAGCGAGCACTTCCATGCCCATGCGGGTTGGATGGAGACCGTCGGTAAGCATCCCATCTCCTTCGGTGATTGGATGCAGGGCAAGGTCGATCAGGTGAGCTTTCGGATAGTCTGCAACGATAGATCGAATGCTGTCGGCAAGGTCAAGTTGGGTCCACCCATGGATGTTCTGTTCTGTTAGTGCGTGGTCGGTCCTTTGCAGCGGTGTGCAGAAATAGAGCTTGCTTTTTGTGTGTCGCTTTAGCATCATCTCTACCAAGTTCCGGTATGCTTCGGTAAAGATTTCTTTGGTAGCGGGTTGTTCCTTCGCTCCCCAGTCATTGGTTCCCCCAAAAATGATGATTATATCGCCGCATAGTGGGCTTTGTCTCTTCTCGTCCAGAAAGGAAGAGGTAATCGGTCTGTTTCCCGTCCGGCTGACTCTGCTGCCCGAATAGGACTCATTGACCAAAAGACTTAAGCCTGTTCTCTTTGAAAGGATATGCCACCAGGTTTGAGAGACATCTACGACATCTACGCCATCTTTTGGATAGAAAAGTTCATTCTCCTCAGGCACGTAACCAGCGAAGGTCGATATCGAGTCTGCGAGAATTGAAAAAGTGTTTGCTGCTATGCCGGGCAGGATATTGCTGAGCTTTTTCTCCGTCAATGGATTAAGCCACGCCCTTTGGTGAGATTGGCATAGATACGACAATTTCGAAGGTTGAACTGGATGCTTAGAAGCTGGTGGGAGGTATTGTGTTTGTAGATGCATTCTGTAATGTCTCCGCTTTGTTTGCCATTGAGGAAGGAAGTCTAGTAGGTTCGTTCAGGCAAGTCACTGAAAGCTCAGTTTTTGCTGATTCCAGTAATTCTGGTCAAGAAGTAAGCTGCTTCACTCGTCGATTAATCTCAAGGCAGGCCCGTACGGTATGGTAGGGACATTTGTAGGCGCTGGCTTTCTCCTTGCCGGTCCTGCTGTCCCTTGCCCTCTGTTGTTGAATGCTCACCTCATCTGTGTAGGGATTTTTTGCCGAAGAAAACCATTCTCCTCCATCCCAGTCGACCAGATGTTGTTCGATAAACTTCCATATTTCAGTTGCCCAGTTTAGGAAACAGTTTTCGTTGGTGGCCTCATAGGCATCCAACAGAGCGACCATTGCCTCTGCATGGACATACCAAACCTTGCAACGATTTAGTCCATGCTGAACATGAGATGAGAAAAAAAGGCCCCCATGCGTCTCATCCAAAGCAATATGCATGACATTTCTCACCAATGTAGTACAAAGTTGGTCGACTCTCTTTTCGTCTCCACAAAGCCTTGCAGCTCGTCTGAGAAGGTATGCTGTCTCCAGTTCGTTGGAGAAGTTTATCGTTTCATCCATTGGCTTAGCCTGATCTGAGATTGAGATAAATAGATGATTGTTCGTGCAATCGAGGAACCATTGGAGAATGAAGGTTATTTGGTCCTTAATCTGATTTGATTTTTTTTCGCTTGGGGCTGCTTCTTGAAGTTCAATTGCTGCCTCAAGCATGTGCAGTTGGCTGTTAAAGATGAAAGGCGCTCCTTGGTTGTTCATCCACCAGAAGTGTTCATCCACCTCGTCACGCCAGTCGCGAGTGAGGGTGTCGGTGAAACCTCCTCTCACTATCTGGGCATGTTGAAGAAGAAGTTGGTGGGTGTTACTTGCTTCCAAGAGCGCTTCATTGCTCCCGGTAGCCTTTGAATACCGTGCCAGGGCGATGATGTAGAAGGCTTGAGCAAAGATCCGTTTTTGTAGAACCAAAGGTGTGGAGTCAGCCTGTATTTGGTAGAAGATACCCCCGTAGAGAGGATCCCTGAAAGAGTTGAGCAGGGTTTTGTAGGCAGCATCAGCAAGTTTAAGACAGGCAGTGTCCCCGGACTGTTCGTAGACGGCACTGTAAGCCCAGAGCATCCGGGTCAATAGTATGGCGTTCAACGGGCGTGTTTTGTCGGGTATCCGATTCTGGTCAATATATGAGTAAAAACTCTGATTCTGCTCATCAAAGAGAGCTTCTTTCCAGAAGGGGAGAATATTGGTCCCTAGGACATGCTGAGCACGTGCTGATAGATTGGTGAGGGTACTGAAATCATCCGTATTCATCGTTTCACCTGTGATGGAGGTGTACCTATGACCTGTTTGAAGAGCCGGCTGAAATAAAACTCATCATTGATACCTACCCGGTCGGCTACTTCGCTGATAGTATAGTGCTCGCAGGTAAGCAGATCGTAGGCATGGTGCATTTTGATATAGTTCTGGTATTGGACCGGTGAGAACCCGGTGAACTGTTTGAAGATTGTCCTGAAGTAAGAGGATGAGAGATCGACCATTTCAGCAAGTTCTTGGACCGAATAGTTCTCTTGTACATTACTTCCGATGACCGATAGCACATTGGATAGCACTTTGGAGTACTTTGAATGTTCCATATTCCCGGCCATCTTGCTAAAAAGCTGGTACATGATGGAATAGAGCAACCCTTTGCATTTCAGGATATAACCCGGTTTTTTTGTCCTCCATGCCAGTTCCATTTCCTTAAACCCTTGGATGACCGGATGGTTGGGTAGTTGGAGGATGTTTGGGATAGAGTCAAGAATTGCCTTGGTCTCATCATTTACATGGGAGAGACGGAACTTGATAACGATGAATTTCCAAGGACTGAAGGAGCTGGTAGTAGCGGAACGTGATTTTCCAGGAGGGATGAAAAGAATATCTCCCTTCTTGATCATCTTGTACTGATTGTCAATGGTATAGGTGACCTCTCCGTCGACCGAATAGCAGAGGATCCAACGGTCCATGAAACAGAGATTGCTCAACTTCCAGTCACGTTGGGTCTCAATGAAGACGGCACTGAGAATTTCGTCGATGGAAAAATCGTAGGTATTCTGTACAGAGATCATAGGCGTTGATTCTCCCGTATTTTACGTTTCTCTATAGCTTCCATAAGGCCTCTTAGGTAGCCGATGGTAAAGAGGTTACCCAAAATGCCGTATCCAGGAATCTGGTTGTTTTCTCCGATGAAGGTCGGGGTGTGGTCAGGTCGGATGACTCCCTTGAAGCCGATGTCGTAGTAGCTTTCGATGGTCTCTTCCATATCAGTAATCCCATCATCGGCAAAGCATTCTACGAATTGTTCGGCATTTCCTGTGACATCCCTGAAGTGAGCGAAATGGATGCGCTTGTCGAATCGTCGAATTTCCTTAGGTACATTACTACCCATCGTAGCGAAAGTACCCTGACAAAAGGCGATGCCGTTGTATTCGCTGGGAACCAGGTCAATGGCTTTCATCATGGCATCGCTACTGGTGAGTATCCGTTCTACACCGGCTATTTCTCCTACCGGGGGATCATCCGGGTGAAGGGCAAGCTGTATCTTATACATTTCTGCAACAGGAACCACGCGACTCATAAAGTATGCAAGGTTTTTCCAAAGGTCCTCTGCCTTCACTTTTCCAGCAGAGGTTTCCTCTAGATCCTTCACAGCATCGAGAGAAAAGGCTGTGGCAAGTGCACCACCCCGGACAGGAACCTCAAGGTTCGTTCTAAACCAGCCGAAAATCGGCATCCAGTTGTAACAGACTGTCTTGATACCAAGTTGGTGCATATTCTTGAGCAGAGTACAGAAGTTGTCGATGGCCTGATCGGCGTCATTGGTTCCCAGTTTGGCAGCATCGATGAACTTGATTCCTTCCAAGACGGCAATTTCCATGCCATATTGTTTCATCTCAAGCATCTGGGAACGCAAAGCTAAGGTATGCCAGCTTTCAATATAGGCACTCTGCTTTGCGCTGTAAGGGACAGTACAGACAGCCTTGTTGATGCCCAGTTGCTGGGCGATGGCTTTCAACGGTGCGTGGTGGTCCCCAAAAAAGTTCAGTGCAATATCCATCTGATAGTGCCTCCTTGTTCCAGAATATAGGTATCGTTCACGGTGGGAATCAGATACGAAAGGCCTTGTTTGTTCGCCTCGTTGACGAACCGACCAACCTGCTCCGTGTTGATTGTGAACATATCGTAATGGCAGGGAATGGCGATTTCAACGTTTGTTTTGAGTGCGAGGTTGATGGCCTCCAAGTATGTAAGATTCGAGGCAAACCCCTTCTCAAGAAGCTCCTGGGTGTAGCCATTGATCGGCAGGAATGCCATTTCTGGCTTGATACTGGATAAAAAGGCTTCCAAGGGGGGATGGGGAATTGTGTCCCCTGCAAAGAATAGGGTATGGGAGGAAAGCCGAATGGCGTAACTCAGGTAGGGGAACCCTGTTTCCTCCTTCTGGTCATAGTTGTTATGCTTTGCCCGGATGGAGTCTATAGTCAATCCA
Organism: Sphaerochaeta globosa str. Buddy; assembly: GCF_000190435.1. Classification (NCBI taxonomy): domain Bacteria; kingdom Pseudomonadati; phylum Spirochaetota; class Spirochaetia; order Spirochaetales; family Sphaerochaetaceae; genus Sphaerochaeta; species Sphaerochaeta globosa. The sequence goes on along the minus strand of NC_015152.1, from coordinate 2,682,091 downwards.
TTCTCATCCCAATGTTGTCCATCATCGAGACTGATGACCCTACAGTTTTGTTCCGCCTTAATTCTTTGGGCGAGAGCTTTGGAAGCGATGACGGTACATGCAGGATTGGAGGAGAGAATTCCGCTGACCGTCACTTGGTCATAGTGGTCTCGATGTTCATGGGAGATGAGTATGTAATCAACCTTGGAGAGCTCTATAGGTTCGATCAGGATGTCCATCATGCGAATGTGACGTTTCCAACTCTGCTCCATAGTCGCCTTTTCCAAGGTGGTTGAAAGATATGGATCAATTACGATGCAAAGGGAGTCGGTCTTCAAGACGAAGCCGCTCTGTCCTATCCACCAGAAATAGATCTCCCCAACTTTGGGTTGTGCTTCCTTAATTATCGAACCGAGCATCAGGGAACCTGCTTGAGCATCAGTCCTCCGTCGATGACGACGGTGGCTCCGGTCATGTATCGGAAGGCGTCTCCTGCAAGTAGAGCTACTGCTTCCCCGATTTCTTCTATAGTTCCGATTCGTCTGAGAGCAACCTTCTTGTTGAATTCCTCCTTGAATCCGGGGGTATTGAAAGCCTCCGCATTGATTGGGGTGTCGATGGCACCAGGTGCACAGCTATTGACCCGAACGTTGTAAGGGCCGAGGGAGGAAGCGAGGGCTTTCACTGCTCCTTCCAAGGCGAATTTGGTGACCGAGTACATCGCCTGGGTGGGGTGAGGGTTCAACCCGTTGACTGAGGTGATAACCACAATCGAGCCCTTTCTCTGCGCCTTCATGATCCTTGCGGCCTGCTGCAGGCAACAAAGAGCACCTTTGAGGTTGGTATCCAGAAGCCCATCGATATCCTCCTGTTTTGTTTCCTCCAAGGTGGCATGGACCGAGTAAGCTGCATTGTTGATGTAGATATCAAGACATTCATGATGTTCTTTGTAAGTCTGGAAGAATGCGTTTACTTCTTTCCTGTCTGAAACATCAAGAGTATATGCTTCATGATACTCGCCAGGAAGTAGCTTCAACGTCTCCTGAAGGGTTCGAGGATTCCTTCCTACAATGGTAACATGGGCTCCCAGCCTGGCAAGAGAACAGGCGATGCCCCTACCGATACCTTGGTTGCCCCCCGTAACAATGGCGTTTTTTCCTTCAAGACTACAGATAGATTGGATAAAATCAGAGTCAAACATTCCTAGCCTTCCTTTAGAAGAGAAGATTGGGTATGACCATGGTAAACCATGGGATATAGGTTATTACTATTAACACCGCGATACAAACCCCTATGAAGGGAAGTAGTTCCCTGACAAGGAGGTCTGTCTTCACCTTGACCGTCCCTGAGACAAGGAAGATATAAGTCCCAAATGGTGGGGTGATCGCCCCGATGGCGCAGTTGAGGCACATAACCAGACCAAATTGTACCAAATCGATTCCCAATGCGGTCGCAACTGGTGCCAATAATGGGGCTAGGATAATCATCGTAGCCATGCCGTCAAGGAACATCCCAAGAATAAGCAGAAGTACATTGACGAAGAGTAGGAAGAGATATTTGTTTTTGCTGATTTCAATGAGTGAAGCGCTGAGGGCTTGGGGAATTCTTTCCCAGCTAAGATAGTAACTGAAGACATTGGCTGCGGTGAGGACCAGCATGACGGCTGCCATGCTCAATACCGATTCATAGAGAATCTTGGGAAGATCACGGAACTTCAGTTCCTTATAGACATATTTACCAATGATCAGGGAATAGAGAGCCATCATAGCTCCACCTTCAGTGGCGGTGAACATGCCGAAACGAAGGCCCATTATTAATCCAAAGGGGAGGAAGAGCGCCCAACTGGACTGCTTAGTCAGAGTCAAAATCTCCTTGATGGTTGCCCGTTTTGTTCTTGAGGGCTTGTATCCTCGCTTTCGGCTGATGAAGCCAACTAACAGCATCATGCCGATCATCATCAGTAAACCGGGTATATATCCAGCACTCATCAGTTTCCCAAGGGAAACTTCACAGACGAAGGCGAAGACGACTAACCCAACTCCAGGAGGGATGATTGGAGTAATGCAAGCTGAAGCTGCGGTTACTGCAGCGCTGAAGCCTTTGTCATACCCCCGCTTCTCCATTTCGGGAACAAGGAGTTTGCATTCCATTGCAGCATCGGCAGCTCCGCTTCCGGAGATACCTCCCATCAAGGTGGAAAGAAGGACATTGACATGTCCAAGACCACCGGTAAGATGACCCACCAGGGCATCGGCTAGAGACATGAGCTTTCCGGAAATTCCTGAGTAGTTCATGATTGTGCCGGCGGTGATGAAGAAGGGGACGGCCATTAAGGAGATACTCTCTGAAGAGGAGACAAGTCGTTGTATGACGACGTTGATTGAAATATAGGGGTCAAGGATGAAGTAGGGGATGACCGAGATGATCAGGGCGAAGGCGCAGGGGAAGCCAAGCATGAAGCTAATGGCAAGGATACACAATGGGATAAGGTTCATGCTTGTTCTCCTTGAAGCTCGACTTTCATATCGTCGGTTTCTTGATAGGCATTAGCGTAGTATTGCTTGAAATAGTCAGGTGCTTTGATACTCTTGATGAAGAAGTAGAGCGAATAAATGGTCATGCTGAGGAACCCGACGATGGCTGCGCTGTTGATGAATCGGTAGGAGACCATGAAAAATGAAGTAGTCTTGGTAGTTCTGATGGTAAATGCGATAGCCACATAGGTCAGTGTTGCGAATAGAATTACGCAAACCCCCATTAGGACTTGACGAAGTCTATACTGCATATTCTCGGGCAGTCGGTTGACGAGGAAATCCATTCCATAGTGGAGATTCTTTTTATGGCAGGCAGCAGCTCCGGGAAAGGTAGCCCAGACCAGGCAGATGACCGCAAGTTCTGTCGCCCAGCTCTTGGGTCTATCGAATGCATAGCGCATGACCACATTGAAGATGGTAAACAGCAACATTCCCGAGAGGCCGATGACCGAGATGGTTTCCTCAATGTGAAGTATCAACCAAAGGAGTTTCTTTTTCATTTACTCATTCCTGTGTTGTATGAATTTGAGAGAAGACCTCCCTTCCGATAGGCTTTCCCATCGAAAGGAGGGTCTTCAAATAGGTTAGTAGATTATCGCAGAAATCTGATCGAAGAGCCCCGCAGTCATATTCGGGAACATTGCAAAGCTAGCCTTGCCTGCCTTCTTCAGAGTCTCGACATCCACAGCAGAGGGTTTGACGAACTTCACACCGGCTTCTTCCATCTTCTGACGATACGAGGCTTGCGTTTCCAATCCCTTCTGGGTGAAAACCTTCCCGTACTTGACCATAGCATCTTGAAGGACCTTCTGGTCGGCGGAGGAGAGACTGTTGAAGATTGTGGCACTCATTGCCCAGCATGACGGAGCGAGGGAGTGTTCCGAGAGATAGATGTTCTTGGCGACTTCATGCAGGCTGTAAGAGTAAAGGGTACTCAATGGAGCTTCACAAGCCTGAAGCACTCCTTGACTCATGGCTGTGTAAATTTCGCTAAAGGGCATCGACTCGGTGGAGGAGCCTAAAGCCTGGAAGAAGGCAGAAACTGCTGCACCGGGAACGCGAAGCTTGAGATTCTTCAAGTCTGCAATGTTGTTGATAGGTTTGGTAGACATCACACTTCTAGGGGCAGCAGCCCAGTTCATGCAGAGCATCTTTAGTCCAGAGGCCTTCTCAATGTCGTTCGCCATTTTTTGGAAAAGCGGAGAGTCATTGAACTTCTGCACGGCATCAGGGGTTGGAAGAGCGTATAGTAGCGCCGTCCCCATGATGTCAGGACTTCCATAGGTGGCATAGAAGTCACCGGAGGTTCCTGCCAAGATATTTCCACCCATGACCATCTGTTCTGTGACGTCGGCCAAGGAACCCAGTTCGTTACTGTAGTAGATTTCGAACTTGATTCTTCCATTGGTAGCACTCTCAACCTCAGCGGCCATATCCTTGATGATATCGCCCTTGATGTCAGTCGAGGTTTCTGCCATGCTGACTTTCAAGACAACGGGCTTTGCCGCGGTCTCTGCTTGTCCGGTTGCGAACAACGATGAACTGAGCAGGAGCACGAGCAGAGCCAATACGATACGTTTTACCATTTTCATGTTTTCCTCCTTTTTGGAACAACGAAATAAACGGTTTATAATGCACTTTGACCACTGTGTGCGGTCAGGTCATTTGCTAAAGAATACTCTTCCGACCAATCGATTCCGCGGTAAGCATCTGCTTTTGGGTCGGTTTTGATGAACTCGACCAACAGATCGAGCATTTCTTTCGTCCAGACATGTTTATCTATTTGGGCGGTAGTGAATCGATTCAGGGAGATCATCTCAAATCCAAAAAGGTCCTTGATCTGCGTCTTGAACGCTCCATCGACCACAGAAGCTACTAGGTGTGGAGGAATGAAGAGCACTCCGCCACTACAACCGTACACAATATCCCCGGGGAGGCAGATGGCTGCTTCCCGACCCTGGCCAAGCCTGATGGCACCATTCATCTGAAGCATGGAGAAATCTCTGATTGGGGTTGGATCGATGCCTCGGTAATATACCTGTACATCGGGTACCTTCTGCATTTGTTCTACATCTCGTATGCCGCCCCAGATAACAGCTCCACCATGAATTGTTTTCGTTTGGATGGCAGTAAGCAAATTACCACCTACGAAGGTTCCCTTATAGATTTTGTCATACATGTCAATAATAATTACGTCGCCTTCGGTGAGGCTGTCGATAATCCACTGGTTGGGTGTACCGGAAAGCCCCTTCTGTTGTGCAAGGGTGAGGGAAGCTTCATGATAGTCCGGCCGAGAGGGGGCATACATGGCAGTTACCGCCCTACCGATCAGCTTACAATTAACATCCCCGGACTCCTTGAACTCCGGGTGGAGCGACTTCATCGCAATGAACTGGTTTTCATACCCTTTGACGAAGATGACCTTCCATAGCTCCTCCAATGTCATCTGTCGTAAAGCCTCCAAGTAGCGGTCCGCTACCTTGGGCCTCCCGTCGGCAAACCGTTCTCCTTTCCATTGGGGGGTTATTGAAATCAACTCCTCTGGTGTCGTGAAAATCATAGCTTTGTACCCATCCTTATAGTATTGGAGCCTTTAGCTCCAGAGTCTGTCGTTTGAGAACTCCTGGTCCCACTCATCGGTGCTTTCCCACAGGCCTGGAATCTTGGGATTGAGATGCGCTTGAATAACCGAATCGTTCAAAGACTCAATACCGAGTCCTGGTTTCTCTGGCACCTTGATGAATCCATCATGAATAAGCGGCTCATCAAGACCGATGACAATATTCTTCCACCACGGAACATCCACAGAGTGTAGTTCCAAGGCCATGACATTATGCATTGCTGCTGCTACATGTACCGCTGCCATACACGCGATTGGACTTTCAGCCATATGAATGGCCACTGCAATACCGGCATCATCGGCCATATCGGCTATTCTCTTCAGTTCTGCAGCTCCACCGCAGGTTAAAATGTCTGGGTGGATAACCGAGACAGCATGCGACTCCACCAACGGTTTGAAGTTTTCTGCGAGATAGATATCCTCCCCTGTACAGACCGGAATGGTCGTTGCTTCCTTAAGGCGCCTATACTGGTCAGTGTACATCCAGGGAACAATATCCTCGATCCAGGCAAGATTGTACTTTTCCATCCTACGGGCGAAACGTATGCCATCCTCAACACAAACGTGACCAAAGTGGTCTACAGCCAGCGGGATGTCATACCCAATAACCGATCTGACGTCAGAAATATACGTTTCCAGGTAATCCAGACCCTTTTCCGTAAGGTGAATCCCAGTAAATGGGTGAGCTGTAGTGGCAAGGGCATAACTCTTCTGATGACTGATCATGTCCGAAGTAACAGAACCACCTTGGGCATTCAATACATGCGGAGCATAGGTTTTCATCTCCTCAAGTAATCCTAAAGGAGCAGTAAGCATTCCCTCTTTACCTAATAACATTCCGATACCAAGATCCATTTTTAGAAAAGTGAATCCCATCGCCATCCGTTCTTTCAGTGCCTTCCCCATTTCCAACCCACTATGTCTACCTTCTACATCGGTATCACAGTAGATTCGTATTTTGTCTCGATACTTGCCTCCGAGCAGTTGGTAAAGAGGGACTTGATAGACTTTGCCTACAATATCCCAAAGTGCAATTTCGATGCCTGAGACCCCACCACCTTGACGGGAGTGACCTCCGAATTGTTTGATTTTTCGAAAAATCTTATCTACATTGCAGGGATTCTCGCCGATGATTCTGCTCTTTAGCATAAGTGCATAAGTTTTACTGGCAGCATCTCTGACTTCTCCGTACCCTTCGATGCCTTGATTTGTCATGATCTTCATCAAAGTACATCGCTTCGGTGCATCGATGATATCTGCAAATCGCATGTCGGTGATCCTGAGGGTTTCTGGATCGATTTGTTGGCTTGCTCTCATCAAAGATTCTCTCCTTGGAATTGCTTCTCTATAGTTATTCTACGCTAAGAAACGTAGAAATCCATGAAAAATATAACTATTATTTGCATAAAACAACTATCTCATTTATTGTCTAGAAGTACAGGTAATTTTCTTAAAAATTAATTAAATATATATAATAAAAAAAGATAAATACGATTAGGTATAATTTTACTTATACATACTCCTGTATATGTATCCTAAAAACAATATATCCATTTGTACAAAATGATTTTTATCGGAAATTTGAAATGGTAACCAATTTCAAGCGAACTATAGATTTCACGATGACTTTTCACCGAATTCACCACAAGCCGTTTTTTACGCTTTGAATGGCTTGTTCCCTAGATACCTAAGGACGAAATGATCTTTCTTTTTGGGATTGATATATTTTTGATTAGAGAATATGTAAGCGATTACATTAAATCTATATATTTTGCATTCTATGGTAGAAGCAATTACCATACAGAGAATTTTAAAAACTATGTAAAACAATATATTATAATAATATAATAAATTAAAATACAAAAACCCTCTTTTGCACAGTGTTGGTAAACTGTTAGCAAAATATTGAAATTAGTGGTAAGGTAATAAGGCATTGAGAGGGCGATGGAGCAGAAGATGTGGTAGTCCCTGCCCATTGTTCTCCCAATGCTTAGGACTACCACAATGCCCAAGCATATCACTTCATCCAGGAAGGAGACACCCTGGACCGGCAAGGACGATGCGACCCCGTTGCAATCATTCATTGATGCAATCAATCTGTCCAACTACAAGAAGAAGCATCCCTCAATTTCGGACACCGAAGAAAGTGAGCTTCTCAACTCCTATGCACCCCAGGAGTGCCGGTATTGCCAGAGCCTCAAGATCCAGAAATACGGATTCACGAGCAACCATGTCAGACGTTACCGGTGTTCGGATTGCGAAAGGACTTTCACGGTCACAACGGGCACCATATTCGACAACCACAAGATACCCATAAGCGAATGGGTGGATTATCTGCTCGGCTTGTTCAGGATGCAGAGCTTCAACTCAGTATCGAAATCAAACAGAAACAGCGACACAACAACGAATTACTGGACATCCAAACTCTGCCTTACACTCAGGGGATACCAAGATACTATTGTTCTCAGGGGAAAAGCTTACATCGATGAGACCTTCTACAAGCTGAGGAAAGAAGATATCCAGATGAAGGAGGATGGGCTGCAGTATCGTGGTCTATCACGAAACCAGATCTGCATGGGGATAGGATGCGATCTCTCCGGCCATGTTTTCTGTACCATCGAGGGGAACGGAAAGACATCCTCCAAGAAAACGTTGGAGGCATTCCTTCATCATATCGAGCCAGGGACAACCCTTGTCCATGATAGAGAGAAAAGCCATGACAGTCTGGTGAAAGACCTGCACTTGGTGAGTGAAGCTCATAGCTCGAAGTCGCTCAAAGGCTTGCCTGACAAGGAAAATCCAATGAACGAAATCAACCAGCGCTGTCGACAGCTCAAGCAGTTCCTGAACTCGCATTCCGGTTTTGACAGAGCCAATCTCTCTGATTACTTGAACCTCTTTGCTTTTATTGTCAATCCTCCCAACGACCCGTACAAAAAGATTGAAACTCTACTCAACAGGGTTTTCGAAAACCCTATTTCGCTCAGTTACAGAGAGAAATACTCAAACTAACGCTCTATTTGCAGTTGGCGACCAACACTGTGCAAAAGAGGGTTTAAATACAAATAAATGTAGAATTAATTAAAAATCTACCACATGTAAGCGTTGACAAATATGCAATGAGTGCTACACTACACGAGAAGATGCTGTATCATAAAAAGGAGAGAATTATGAAAAAAGCTTTGCTGGTATGGTTACTCATTACCCTTGTATTTCCAGCGTTTGCTGCAGGAAATATTGAACAAGCTGCCCCGATCAAGAGGGAGTCTTCGGTTTCTTCAGAAGAAATTGCGCTGGTAGGAGGAAGCCCATTCCCAAAAACTGTTGCGATTACATTCATGAATTCAAAACCAGAAATTACAGAAGCATTACAGGCAGGCTGTAAGGTGTTTGGCACTACGTACAATGTCGACATTGAACTGTATGAGACATCCTCTCCCGGTGATGCTTTGGCCAAGAAGTATGCATCAGGTGAAGCCCCTACGTTGGCTATTGTTGATTTGGCAAATATTCGGGACTTGTATGCAGAAAAATTGGTCGACTTGTCTGACGAAACTTGGGTTCCTCTTGGGGGGCGAGAACTAGGGGCGGTGATGAATGGCAAGGTGTATGGTATGCCTTTCACCATTGAAGGTACTGGCTTGCTGTATAACAAGACTGCAATTGAGAAAATTATTGGAAAACCCTTTGTTCCAACTGCCTATGCAACGCTCGACGCTTTCAAGGCCCTCTGTACTGAATTGCAGAAAGGTGGGATGAAGTATCCCGTCGTCCTCAACTCGGAAGATTGGTCTGTCAACAAGACCTACCAATGGATATATGCATTGCAGGATGGGACAATTAAGGGTGGGATTCAATTCCTGAAAGCTGTACACGATGGCAAGACTACGTATGAAGATAATGCAATTTTCCAGGGTGTGATGGATACCTACGACTATCTCATTTCCACCAATATCAACCATGCTGATCCGCTCGCTGCAGACTATGATTTGAATGCCAGCTATGTGGCGGAAGGGGAAGCAGCTTTCTGGCTGAATGGAACTTGGGCATGGCCTGATTTTGCCCCTTTTGCGGTTCAGGGTATGGAATATGGTATCTGCGGCTATCCCATTAACGGTGCCCCCGCTGTCCAGGCGAAAGCTTTTGGAGCTGCAACAAAGTTTATTATGATTGACAAAATCAACAGTAGCGAAGAGCAGAAAAAAGCTGCAAGATTGTTCTTGAATTGGTTGGTATTCACAAAGGAAGGGCAGGATTGTCTGGTGAATCAGTGTGAGATTGTCCCTGCGTTCTCAAACGTTACGTTACAGCCCACGAATCCGTTCAATGTCAGTCTGAAGAAACTGATCAACGACGGGTTGTTGGCCGAAGGCGTTACGTATTCACCTTCAGACCACAGGAGCGTATTGGCCGCCCCGCTTCAGGCATATCTAGCCGGAAAGAACTCAAGAATGGATATTGCCAAGTTGCTTGATGAGTATTGGACCAAACGACTGCCCAAGGAATGAGTTGCGTAATCGGCAGGTTGGATGAAACCAACCTGCCGACTAGAAGGAAGAAAGGTATGCCTGTTCAGAAATCTCACTATCGGAATGTCGCTTTATTCCTTTCGTTCGTCGGACCTTCAATCCTTTTCTTTGTGTTGGTGTTTATCGTTCCGATGATATTCGGTGTATACCTTACGTTTACTGATTGGAATGGATATTCGAGCAGCAAAGTGTTGGTTGGGTTGAAAAACTATATCGATGTTTTCTCTGATGGTTCATTCTGGAAATCGATGGCGAACACCGTTAGGTATTCGTTTGTTTCAGTTGTGATGGTCAACTTGTTGGCCTTCGCCCTTGCCTACATGCTAACGAGCGGGATTAAAGGGGAGCGCTTCCTGCGAGCTGTTTTTTTTATTCCGAATCTCATCGGAGGCCTGATTCTAGGCTATATTTGGAGGTTTATCTTCAGCCGGGTTGTTGTGAACCTGTATTCAGTCATTCCATTGGCACTTTTCAAGCAATCGTGGCTCTCTTCTCCCGATACTGCAATGGCTGCAATGATTATTGTTACTACATGGCAATACTCAGGATATATCCTGTTGATTTATATAGCCGGTTTTATTGGCATTCCACAGGATATGATTGAGGCTGCACGAATCGACGGTGCGAAGGAATTGTGTATTACGAGAAAAATTCGGATACCGCTCATGGTTCCCTCGATAGTGGTAAGTTTATTCCTGACCTTGACAAGAACATTCAAAGTATATGATTTGAATTTGTCGCTTACCGGTGGCGGCCCCTACGATGCAACGAAATTGGCAGCGATGCACATATATGCAAAGGCCTTTGAGGAACAAAAATATGGGGTCGGGCAGGCTGAAGCACTCATACTGTTTGTCGTGATGGCGACTATTGCCCTTACCCAGACATACATCGGAAAGAAACGGGAACAGGAGATGTAGAGATGGCCTCTGAGAAAAGAAATTCCACAAAACAGAGCTTCGGGATCAAGACCCTTTTTGGATTTGTTCTGTGTTTCATCTACCTGCTTCCGTTTGCCCTGGTGTTGGTCAACTCCTTGAAGCGCAAAGTGAGTATTGTCAAGTTTCCCTTGCAACTTATCGATGACAATGGCTTGCAGTTCATAAACTATTCGAATGCCATCGAAAAGATGGATTTCTTCAGGTCGTTTGCAAACAGCATCGTCATTACGGTGTTCAGCGTTATGATTCTGGTTGTTTTCTCGTCGATGGCGGCATATTTTCTTGTTCGACACAGTACCTGGAAAGTGTGCAAGCTGACTTTCTCTTTGATGCTTGCCTCAATGGCGGTTCCTTTTCAGGTAGTGATGATTCCCTTGATTACCATCTATGGCGGCACACTGCATGTATTAAATTCCCGAGCTACTTTGATTTTGATGAACTTTGGGTTTGGCGTTGCGATGTGCATCTTCATGTGCCATGGATTCATAAAATCAAGCGTTCCAATCGCAGTTGAGGAAGCTGCGACGATAGATGGCTGCAGCGCACATGGTATTTTTTTCCGTATCGTGTTTCCTTTGCTGAAACCGATTTTGTCGACGTTGGTGATTCTCGAGTCCATGGGATTCTGGAATGATTTCCTGCTTCCTTCCTTGGTGCTTGGACAACGACGTTTGTATACGCTACCCTTGGCAATCCGGACATTTTATGGCACTTTTTCCAATGATTATGGGAATATTATGGCTGGACTAGTACTTTCCATGCTTCCTATTATTATTCTCTATATTCTGTTGCAACGTAATATAATTAGCGGTGTTGTCTCTGGTGCTGTAAAATTTTAATCACGAGGAATGAAAAAGTGTCGACAATCAACGATGTAGCAAAAGAAGCCAATGTATCAACAGCAACGGTATCCAGAGTAATCAATGGTAGTTCCCGAATCAACGCCGATACTGAAAAAAAAGTATTGGACGCAATGTCCAAATTGCGCTATAGCCCGAATACAATCGCCAGGTCATTGGCGAAAGGTCATAACGATTGTATTGGTTTCCTCCTTCCTGATCTGAGCATGCCCTTCTGGGCGAAATTGGCTCATGAAGTCGAGAAGTGTGCAAAAAGTCATGGTTGGAATGTTATGATTTCCTCTGCTCCCAAAAACTTGGATGATTATTATGCAGCATACAATCGTCTTTCAGGAAGTATGGTTTCTGGGATTATTACCACATTCATCGGGGGGACTGCCGACTTCATTGGTAGGTCGAAGACTCCGACTGTGACAATAGGCAGCATCAATGAAGGTTCTCACTCCGTATCGTCCAACGATGAGCAGGGTGGTATTTTTGCAACCCGTCACCTCATCTCCCGCGGTTGTAAGAAAATCATTCATATCAGTGGTGAAATGCTTCCCCAGCGGTCATCGAACGCACGGACATATGCCTTTGTCAAGGAATGTGAACAGTCTGGTATCCAATGCAAGCTGTATGAGACTTCTTTGGTGGATCAGGTTGAGAACGACTATGCAGGAATTGTTGGAAATGTTTTTTATGAGAACGCCGACTTCGATGGCATTTTTGCCAGCAACGATATTCTTGCAAGTATGTGTTTGTCGACTGCGCTCTCTCTGGGCTATCGTGTACCGCAAGATATAAAAATTGTGGGGTATGATGACATACCCATCAGCGCAATGATATATCCTCCGCTCACAACGATACATCAGAACTATCAAAAGTTGGCGACTCTTGCAGTTGAGACTGTCTTGAATCTGATTAATGGAGTCGATGTTCCAATGAAACAGCAAGTTCCTGTTGAATTGATTGTTCGTGGAACAACATAGGAATAATTTGAATGTCACAAAAAATCACAAATCGAATCATGTTGATTACGTATCCTGATTGTTTTGGCCAGGGCCTGAAGGACTTGAGAATGGTTCTGGATACCGATTTCAAAGGGTTGTTCGGAGGACTTCATATCCTTCCGTTTTTCCCTTCTACCGCTGATCGAGGATTCTCTCCGACCACCTATACAGAAGTGGATCCACGGTTCGGCGATTGGGACGATATCATGGCACTGGGCGAGCAGTATTACCTGATGTACGACTATATGATTAATCATCTGTCATCGGAAAGTGATGCATTCAAGGATTTTGTTGAGAAGAAAGACGCCTCGCTGTATCGCGATTTCTTTATCCGATATAAAGACTTTTGGTCGAATGGGGAGCCGACAAAACAAGATCTGGAAAGGATGTACCGCCGGAAACAGATTCCCTGGATTACTGTTCAGTTCAACGATGGGTCACAAGAGAAGTTGTGGACGACGTTCAGCGACTACCAGGTAGACATCAATCAAAATTCACGAGTTGCCAAGCAATTTCATGCGGACACTATTTCATTTCTTGCTTCCCATGGCGGTACCTTGATTCGCCTCGATGCGGTTGCCTATGCGGCAAAGAGGGAGGGTACTAGTTGCTTTTTTGCAGAGCCGGAAATTTGGGAATTGCTACAGCAGTGTGCTGATGTATTGAAAGGTTCAAATTCCGTTGTGCTTCCTGAAATCCATGAGAATTATTTCTTGCAACAGAAAGTCGAGGAGAATGGCTACTATGTATACGATTTCCAACTCCCGATGCTTGTTCTGAATGCGCTCTATTTCGGTAAAAGCCGATATCTGAAGAACTGGTTGAGGATTTGCCCGAGAAAGCAATTCACGACATTGGATACCCACGATGGGATCGGGGTGGTGGATGCTCGATATCTCATGCCGGATGAGGAGTTGCTTGCCACCCGCAGGCGGTGTTTCGAGATGAATCCCGATGTATATGCAATGTATGCACATTCAGGAATAAAGATTGATTTAGATGCGTTCGATACGTATCAGATCAACTGTACCTATTATTCTGCCTGCGGTGCGGATGACTGGCAGTATTATATTGCCCGCGCTATTCAATTTTTCGCCCCTGGTATTCCTCAAGTGTATTATGTCGGGCTTCTTGCTGGGGAGAATGATTTTGAGCTCTACAACCAGACACAACAGAATCGTGATGTGAACCGGTCGTATTATTCTTTGCTGGATGTGAAAGAGAACATGAAGCGACCGATTGTGCAGAAACTGATGCGCCTGATGGCCTTTCGGAACACGCATCCTGCCTTCAACGGTGATTTTGAAGTGCTCCCATCTGGTGTATCTGAACTAGATCTCTGTTGGAGAAATGGTTCAGAGTATGCAATATTGTATGTTGATTTCTCGACGTTCGAATGTTCAATTGTCTATACAGAACAGGGTGTTGAGAAAGAGCTGTGACTGTAATGTAGACTCATTTTAATGGTAGAAATCAACTATCACTCAGGAAGTGGTAAATCCTATGGTACAGATCCTAGGCACTAAGTATAAATATGAGCATTCTCTCACACCAATACGCAGCTTCCTTGGTTTAAAGCTCATTGGTTACTAGTCTGGATTTGTGTATTCCTAAAACCTTTTTGCAGTGGGTACTGTGCCATACGACATTACTTTACATAACGGTCGATCCCTATCGACTTCCTTCAAGTTTCATCCCTTTTCAACGCTACCACAACGAAAGTTCGTTATGGATATTAGGTGTAAGGAAAGAGGTGAGGGCAATATTCTGAGTGGTAGAGAAGGAAATAACTTAGCATCATGAAATATTTTATAAACATTGAATCATAATAGGAAAATATTTTCAAAATTCTTGGGATTGTTAGGCAGGGGTATTGACAAAGTAAGAAGATGGTAATAAATAGAACAGTGTTCTATTATAAAACGACGTTCTTATAAAGAGATGTAAGACTATTGCCGGCAGTGATAAGGGAAATATTATGCGTCTCGATAAAAAAGGTTTCCACTATTGGATTGCGTGATGAAGCGGGGGTATTTGAGGAAGTTTTAAGAAGCAAATCTATTAATAAGATTGGGGACAATCCCCCAATCAAGACACAATATTGTTACAACAAGCAGCATGTATCAAACTATTGAAACCTTTGGGATCAAACTGTTCTCTTAAGCAGGTAGTGGATACCCCTACCTTGATTATGAATTTGATACCGCAACGTTTTCATACATCGTGGGAAACCAGAGTAATGAAAAAGATCAAATTAGCTTCTTGGATGGCTCGCGCTACCAGAATTCATAAAATCATGCATGTAAATCGCCTGGGTGGCAAATGCGTCTTCAATGAAAAGGAGAAATCAAATTGTATATGTCAAGATTTGATCATTCACGTCATCGTGAACGATTAATGGATGGATATCGCTTAACTTCCTTCAGTGAAATTGAAGGAGTTGATGAAGATTATCTCAAGTATGAGATTATGAAATCTCACGAAAAGCCGTCTCTATTGCACTGTCTCGGTGCCCGAATTAAAGACTATCTCATGCAATTTTGGGTCGTAACATTTGGAATCACCACTATCGCCAAATCGAGTAACGAGGAACACACCATGTAAACGGTAGCATTATTTTATAGAAGAACTTGATTAGCTTCGGATTCATATGAATCATCAGGAATCGTTGTAATGCTGGCAGAGTTCCAGTATCCAAGGATTGAACCATGCAAAACGTGGAAAATGATTGAAAAGCATGAAAAAATATCGATCATTTTTCAACAAAGTAAAAAGATGAATAGTCATCTCAATTTTAATTACCTGTAGGAAATGATATGAGGACCGCATTAAAAAATCTTATTTGTCTTAGTCTCATTCTTCTGTCCCTCTCAAGTATTGGAGCTGTAGTAACGTGGGAGCCGTATCTTGGAATCAACAAAGGAAGAGCAAAAATCGAGGAGGAAAAACTTTCATTGTATGAGCTCTCCTTTGGGACATCTCTCGGCTCAAGGGGAGCAATTGAACTGTTCCTCATAGCCCAACCGCTTTCTGAGAATTTTCTCAATTCTTTGGATGTGAATAACGCAGAAACTGTAGGCACCTCTGTCTTTATGACGGGAATAAAAACTAGTCTCACATTATTCAAAGATGCCTTCTTTAATCCGATGATACAAACTGGTGTCGGACAGATGATGATTACCAGTTTTGAATCACCAGAGACTCAACCAAATTTCTTCTGGTATTTTTATAGTAGCATTGCAACAGGTTTTGAAGTTGATTTCGGTGATTCATTCAAGATTAACCTCCTATCGGGGTATCGCTTTGCTCCCCATAAGCACGTGATGAATATAGAAAGAAATGCGCTATCGTCAAAATTCAGCTCAATAGGCTTTAGGGTGCAATTGGATTAGTTTCTATGGCCAGTTATCTTGTATGGAGCTGGTCTATTCTTTTTGAATCCATAAAGTATAAGAAAATACTAAGCAAAAGGAGAGGATCATCATGAAAACGGGTGTAAAGATACAGATTATTTCAATAGTGGTTTTTTGTGTGTTGCTTGATATCTTTCTGCATATGTTGACAAGCGCATATAGCACAATGCCTGATAATCCCGACTTTAGCTTCGTAGTAGCTAGCATCGGAATAGAAGCCACAGCTTCTCTATGGGCTTTATTAGCATTTTCAGTTGCAGCTTTTGTCTATTGGCGTATCAGGGATGCGATACCTGGGAAAGGTGTGAGGAAAGGTTTGCGTTGGGGGTGAAGACATTTTCTTGGACTCTTTAAGGAGAAGGGAATGTATTCATACGAAGAGAGGAAGAAAGCCGTTGAACTTTACATAAAGTTTGACAAAAGTGCTTCTGCTGTCGTAAGGGAACTTGGGTATCCAACCACCAGGATGCTTACGCTATGGTATCGGGAATACCTTGAGAATGGAGACCTGCGCAAGAAGTCTCGAATGCAATCAGGATACACAGCAGAGCAAAAAGCGGTTGCTGTCAAATACTACCAGGAGCACGGGAGAGGATTCGCCCGTACGGTCAAGGCTCTCGGATATCCTTGCCGCCAACTTCTTGGGAAATGGGTCAGCCAAGACTCTTCTTGCGATTTTCAACCTTTGAAAAGGGAACAGCCTGTTGTAAAATGCACAGACAAGCAAAAGATGGCCGCTGTAGTGTCTGTAGCTTCCGGTGAAAAGACTTCAAAACAGATCCAATCAGAGATTGGAGTATCCCGGAGAACGGTCTGGCATTGGAAACGGCAATTGCTTGGGGAGGTAAGCAACCCCGAGATGAGAAGGAAATCCCAAAAAGAATCCGAGAAGGCTTCATCAGAACAGGAGATTCAGCTGAGGGCTGAATGCAACGACTTGAAAGAAGAACGGGACAGGCTGCAGAAGCAGGTACAGAAGCTCCAGATGGAGAAGGATATTCTTGAAAAGGCGGCTGAAATAATAAAAAAAGATGAGGGCATCGGTATCGATACACTCTCCAACAGGGAGAAAGCCATGATTATCGATGCCCTTACAGGCAGGTACACCATAAGGCAGCTGCTGCCCTCCCTGCATATGGCGAAAAGCAGTTACTTCTACCAAATCCAAGCCATGAAGAAAGATAAGCATGAGCTTGTCAGGAAAGACCTGAGGAATGTGTTCTCTGAGAACCGGCAGTGTTACGGTTATCGCCGACTGCATGCAGTCATGACATCCAATGGAAGCACCATTTCAGAGAAGGTGGTTCTTCGCCTTATGCACGAGGAAAACCTTGTCGTTCCTTCCGTGAAGAGAAAGAAGTACAGCTCATACAAGGGTGAGCTCAGCCCTGAGGTCGAGAACATCATCAAGCGTGACTTCCATGCCGAGAATCCGAATGAGAAATGGCTGAGCGACATCACGGAATTCAGCATTCCCGCCGGCAAAGTATATCTTTCTCCGGTGATTGATTGTTTTGACGGCTACGTCACCTCCTGGACCCGTGGTACGAGCCCCAATGCGGAGCTGGTGAACTCGATGCTGGATGGGGCTGTAGGAACACTGGAAGACGGTGAGCACCCATTGGTCCATACCGATCGGGGGAGTCATTACCGTTGGCCCGGCTGGATTGAGAGAATGGATAATGCCGGGTTGGTTCGTTCAATGTCGAAGAAAGGCTGCTCACCCGACAATTCGGCATGCGAAGGTTTTTTCGGCCGATTGAAGAATGAGATGTTCTATTCCCGCTCATGGTTTGGTGTATCAATCGAAGAGTTTTGTGCACTGCTTGATGATTACATCTATTGGTATAATGAGAAACGAATCAAAATGTCCTTGGGAGGGCGGAGCCCTCTTGAGTACCGCAGGAGTCTTGGTCTAGTATCATAGAAAAGTCCAACTTTTTGTCCGCACCCCCATACCTAAACGACTGGTTACCGTGTAACCTCAAAAAGTTGTTGTCATGCTACCTCAAAAACATCATACCGCCAGCAATTGCGCTACTTTGGTTCTTGGCAATGCTTGAGGGAGTATCCTTGTTTGGCAATCCTATCATCAAAGAGAGCATTATTGGTCTTAGTGATGCGATACCTGTATTTCTCTTGGGTATCTTATTAAGCTTGGTGAACCCCAAAAAAGATTCGAAAAATTATGCAATACCATGCTTTACTCATCCTAAATATAAGGTTATATCACTCTTCGCTGTACTATTCTTGGCAGGAAGATACCTTGCATATTCAACAGGTTTGATTACTTCTGGACTACATGACATGTCCGTGGGAACATTCGTATGGACCCTGCTGATGGGAATTGCAATCGGGACATCCTTCATTTTACTAGGTGATTATCGAAATGAGAAATCACTGAAGCACAGGGCAGGGGAATTTTCATTTTTGATATTTGGCATGAATTGGTCGGTTTTTCTTGTTTTCATGCCTCTGTTATTCTCTGGATATACCATTGATGTCATACTCCGCATTGTACTAGATACCACGATTGTGATGATTGCTTCATGCATGATACTGGCAGACAATCAATTTTTACATAAACTTCCTACTATTAAGATTGGGTGAACCCGAATGATTCTGAAATTCCACCTCTTTGAGAAGGGAAAATACAAAAACACAACACTAGGTATGATTACATTCCTAGCGCTGCTTGGTATGCAATTTGTATTTGGGAAAGTATGATAGGTAATCGCTGGAATACTGAAGCAAGTCCGGAGAAAGTGTTAGGTGAGCTGTTTCTTTTCATTTTCCCGGGTACTTTGCCATTCTGACTACCATTTCATCGGAAAAGTAATCGATTATTTTCTTTTTCTGTGCTTCTTCCAGGTTTTTCTCAGCGATTAATTTTAGTGTCAGACCCATTGTTGCAGCCGCTATCGACTGAGCGGTTAATTCTACTTTTCCCCCCTCCAATTCTTCTTGTGGATTCATGTCGATGATACACTTCTTAATCATATGAATTGCCTTTCTTTTTTCTGAGGCTCCCTCAAAAAGGAAGGAAGTGTGTTTTATCACATTTGGGGAGCTATCTGAGTGAACAATTGCAAACTCTTCAGGGATCTTTAGTGCTTCTTCAATATAGGTACGGGTCATAATACGCAATGTATCTTCTGGATTGTCCGAGATCCTTTTTGACGAAGCAAGGGATGTAGTCAATTTCAGATAACCACTTTCCAACAGTTGTTCTAATATTTCCTCTTTGTTGGAAAAATAATGATAGATTATGGACGGTGTATACTCGATCTTTTGGGCAATCTTTCTTATCGAGATGCTTGCAAACCCATCCTGGTTGGAAATTTCTCTTGCAGCAGCAAGGATATCTTCCTTCATTTTTTGTGCATCACGTTCTCTTCTTGTTTGTATCGACATGGTTGCTCCTTATTGAACGATGTTTATATATTAAACACTGTCTTGGTCGGGTTTTCAATGTTTTATGAGCATCTAGTAACCTTTGAAGCAACTTTATAACGAATCTATTTCTGATTCATACACGATGGTGTTACGCTATATAGTTACAACGAAAGCTTTTTGTTCCATACCGCTTTCACATCCCATTACTCATTATCTCCTCAAACACAAATCACTCTAAGTATGTGCTCATAGCCATATTGCTGAAGAACATACCCAAATTTCGTTCACTCTGTAACCAAACGGCGGTTTGGACAAGTATGCAATGGTATTCTTATCGTTTTCTATAGCTAGGGCAATGATGGGGTGGAGTGAGAAGAGGAATTCTGTTGTTTGCTTACAATAGCCAAAGTATCTTCTGCATGATGACGATGATGTACGTTTTGCCCTAACGTCATCTTTCTTGTGATAATCCACTGTACAGAAACGCTGTATTAAATAAATACAAAGTGTTTTATCTCTGCAGAGAACAAACTTTCAATAACTATATACTTTTTTCTGAATAGTCGAGATATGATTCATCGCTTATGACTACTGACCGCCTAGTGCCGTACGCTGCTCGTTTTGTAGCGCATCCGTGGTTTTCCCGATGTCATTGTCTCCTATGAGCGGGTTTTGACACATCCAATTATTTTTAAGTAGAAAACTTCAACTAGTAAGTATTCACGCATCCACCGGTCGTGAAACTTGCTAGAGTACATTCCAAATTTATGCCTATGCGACCTCTTGTGTATATCCTTCAGCCCATCAGGTAAGGGACTACATGGATGTCGTTCAAAAGAAGGATTCTTGCCATGATTTTTAGAATACGGACAGCCGTTTGCACAATCTTCCTGCTTCTTCTGTCTTGTGCAGCCTTGTTTGCTGCAAGTAACCTCCTCTCTTTAAAGGTCCGATCCACCGATGATCGCATCCAGGCATTCCGGTGCCAGCAAGGTCCTGAGTCAGAAAGCCTTTGGAAGGAGCTTGAAGGTGCTGCGCCCACCATGTCTCTTGAGGCTTTTGATTATGTGCAGGACAAGCTGTTCATCCAACAATCGGAAGACAGCGTATCGTGGAGTGAAACGTATGCATACCACTACGACGCTGCAACGGATGTGTGGAGACTCGCTTCCCATAAAACATCAGAACTTCAGCGGAGCATCACTGCCTATGCAGTTGCAATGAGGACGGCCAGTCCCATCGTACATCTGTATGAAACAAGTTATGGTGCTGGAGTCGAATTCATGCAGGAAACACCTTTTCTCCAGAATGCGGTGTTCATCGCTGACTTTTCAGCCAGTGGAGCTGATTCAAACAATGTCTTCATGGATCAGTTTTTGATCCTCAATGGCCGTTTCGGGCTGGGTTACAAGATTGCGGTGACCAAAAGGCTGAGCCTTGTTCCCTCTTTTACGTACGGCGTCTTGGCTCATACGGGCAATACTGATCTCGATCATGACGGGAATGTCGAAAGACAATGGTATTTCGACCAGCAGGTACGGGGCTCGCTGGGCTTTGATTTTATGCTGAACAACGGGATGAGTATGGTCGTTAAGCCTGAGGTTGCAGCTTTCTTTGAGTCGAACAACGTCGGATTTCTGTATGGAATCACGGCCGGACTGAAGTTCGGATGGTAGAGGTGAAACTATGAAAACTTGGAAGATTCTAACGATATTCACAGTTTTGGTGCTCTCTCTATTCATCGGATGCAGCGACATGATCGATACGATGGCCCGCATTGAACTGACGGTTACCATCAATGACCACAACATTCCCTTGGATTCAGCATTCACGCTCCATGCAACCCGCGAAGGGTCTTCAGACCAGATCAGCAAGACACTCGGCTCAGTGGCGACCGATGTGACCCTTATTGAATTGCAAAGCGGAACTTGGACGCTGCGTGTACAAGCAAGGGCCGACGGCGTGCTGATAGGTGAAGGTGAAGTTTCCGTTACCACCAAGCCGGGGACCGCCATACCTGCGACGATCAACATGGTCTATCAGTATGCGGTCACATTCGATGCTGCAAGCGGTACTGCTTCGCTACCGGGTAAGGATGTCGTGTATGCAGACACCTATGGTACGTTGCCGACTGCCAGCAGGATCGGGTATGCATTCGACGGATGGTATACCGGCCTCAATGGTACGGGAACTGAAGTTGATGAGACGACGACAGTGTCCACGACGACGAATCACACGCTGCATGCAAAGTGGACCCCCCTCCGTTACGACATTACCTACGCTTTGAATAGCGGGACCAACAACGCGTCCAATCCCTCCACCTATACGATTGAAACTACTGATATCATACTAGCTGCTCCCACGAGAACCGGCTATTCATTCGGTGGCTGGTTCGCCGACAGTACCTTCGCAGGGAGTGCAGTACCAAGCATCCTGCAAGGGTCCACGGGGTCCAAGACGCTGTACGCGAAGTGGAATCCGCTCAGCTACGACATCACGTATGCTTTAAACAGCGGGACCAACAACGCGTCCAATCCCTCCACCTACACGATTGAGGCCACTGATATCATACTAGCTGCTCCCACGAGGACCGGCTATACGTTCGATGGCTGGTTCGCCGACAGTACCTTCGCAGGGAGTGCAATACCAAGCATCCCGCAGGGCTCCACGGGGACCAAGACGCTGCATGCTAAATGGATGGCCAACAGCAATTTGGCAATCTTTGACAAGCAGGAAGGTACCGGTGGAACAGTTTCAGTGAGTGCAACCTATGATGCAGCGATGCCAGGGGCAATGGCTCCCACAAGGGCCGGTTTCACATTTGGTGGATACTACGATAGAGAAGGTGGTGGTGGAAACCAATACTATACCGATGCGATGGCAAGTATGCGCAGTTGGGACAAGACTGCCGAGACTACACTGTATGCGAAATGGACCTCTCTGGTGACGTATGATAGCCAGGGTGCGACGACAGCAGCCGATCCTACTGCTAAAACTGTAATCTACACTTCGGGAATCGACACGGTCGGCTTACTACCGACACCTCCCCAGAGGACGGGTTACACTTTCGGTGGATGGTGGACGGCAACAAGCGGAAACGGAACCGAGTTCACAGCTATCACACCGGTGAATGGAAACATTACCGTTTATGCGAAATGGATAGCCAACACCTATGCCGTCACCTACGATGGGAATGGTGCAACCGATGGCTCTGTACCTGGAACTGGCATAACCAAGACTCACGATATTGATCTTGTTATTCATGGGAATACGGGAAACCTGGTGAGGACCGGCTATGCCTTCAGTGGTTGGAACACCCTGTCGGGTGGTTCTGGAACTGATTATGCAGTAAATAGCACCTATGTTGTAAATGCTGCTGTCACGCTGTATGCGAAGTGGAATCCCCACAGCAATACGGCATACAAGGTGGAGCATTACCTGCAGGACCTTAGCGGAAGCACGTATACCCTGAGTGATACCGAGAACATGACAGGGATAACTGGCGAGCCGGTCACTGCCGAAGCGAAGAGCTACACGGGTTTCACCGAGAATACCAGCAATACCTCCAAAGTGGACAGCGGGACGGTGGCAGGCGATGGTACGCTTGTGCTGAGGCTGTACTATGACCGCAATACATACTCGGTAAATTTCATCGAGAACGAGGGTAGTGCAGTGACCGATCTGACGGGAGTGCGATACGGAGCAACGATTACTGCACCGACGGCCCCGACAAGGACCGGGTATACCTTTGGCGGATGGTACAAGGAGTCGAGCCTAGCCACAACTTGGACGTTTGGTAGCGATGCGGTAACCAGTGCCCTTACTCTGTATGTGAAGTGGACCTCTCTGGTGACGTATGATAGCCAGGGTGCGACGACAGCAGCCGATCCTACTGCTAAAACTGTAATCTACACTTCGGGAATCGACACGGTCGGCTTACTACCGACACCTCCCCAGAGGACGGGTTACACTTTCGGTGGATGGTGGACGGCAACAAGCGGAAACGGAACCGAGTTCACAGCTACCACACCGGTGAATGGAAACATTACCGTTTATGCGAAATGGATAGCCAACACCTATGCCGTCACCTACGATGGGAATGGAGCAACCGATGGCTCTGTACCTGGAACTGGCATAACCAAGACTCACGATATTGAGCTTTTCATTCATGGGAACACGGGAAACCTGGTGAGGACCGGCTATGCCTTCAGTGGTTGGAACACCCTGTCGGATGGATCGGGAACCGATTATGCAGCAAATAGCACCTATGCTGTAAATGCAGCAGTCACGCTGCATGCTAAATGGATGGCCAACAGCAATTTGGCAATCTTTGACAAGCAGGAGGGCACCGGTGGAACAGTTTCAGTGAGTGCAACCTATGATGCAGCGATGCCAGGGGCAATGGCTCCCACAAGGGCCGGTTTCACATTTGGTGGATACTACGATAGAGAAGGTGGTGGTGGAAACCAATACTATACCGATGCGATGGCAAGTATGCGCAGTTGGGACAAGACTGCCGAGACTACACTGTATGCGAAATGGACCTCTCTGGTGACGTATGATAGCCAGGGTGCGACGACAGCAGCCGATCCTCCTGCAAAGACTGTAATCTACACTTCGGGAATCGACACGGTCGGCTTACTACCGACACCTCCCCAGAGGACGGGTTACACTTTCGGTGGATGGTGGACGGCAACAAGCGGAAACGGAACCGAGTTCACAGCTACCACACCGGTGAATGGAAACATTACCGTTTATGCGAAATGGATAGCCAACACCTATGCCGTCACCTACGATGGGAATGGAGCAACCGATGGCTTTGTACCTGGAACTGGCATAACCAAGACTCACGATATTGATCTTGTTATTCATGGGAATACGGGAAACCTGGTGAGGACCGGCTATGCCTTCAACGATTGGAACACGCAGGCGGATGGATTGGGAACCGATTATGCAGTAAATAGCACCTATGTTGTAAATGCTGCTGTCACGCTGTATGCAAAATGGACTCCCAATACCAATACGGCATTCAAGGTGGAGCATTACCTGCAGGACCTTAGCGGAAGCACGTATACCCTGAGTGATACCGAGAACATGACAGGGATAACTGGCGAGCCGGTCACTGCCGAAGCGAAGAGCTACACGGGTTTCACCGAGAATACCAGCAATACCTCCAAAGTGGACAGCGGGACGGTGGCAGGCGATGGTACGCTTGTGCTGAGGCTGTACTATGACCGCAATACATACTCGGTAAATTTCATCGAGAACGAGGGTAGTGCAGTGTCCGATCTGACGGGAGTGCGATACGGAGCAACGATTACTGCACCGACGGCCCCGACAAGGACCGGGTATACCTTTGGTGGATGGTACAAGGAGTCGAGCCTGACCAATGCATGGTCGTTTGGCAGCGATGCGGTCGTAGCGGATACCACGCTCTATGCGAAGTGGATCACGAATTACGTAGTTGGAGGCTTAGGCCCATCCGGCGGATACATTTTCTATGCTAAGGAAAGCTACAGTGAAGGTTGGCGATATCTTGAGGTAGCTCCTTCGGACATCGTATTGGGCGGATCCGATTATGGACATGTTTTCGGATATTACCGGACAACCCCAATAGAGGACAATCAAGGGACGGGTGCTACGGGCACGGCGATAGGAACGGGTAAGGCGAACACTGCTAGCCTTGTGGGTAGCATGGGAGCAGCAGCCTATACTGAAAGTTCGGGAACCACGACAACATCAGACTATGCGGCTAAGCTTACCGATGACTATACTATCACTAATGGCGGAGTGACATACAGCGATTGGTTCTTGCCATCGAAGGACGAGTTGAATCAGATGTACTTAAACCTAAAGGTTAGTAATCTTGTGAATTTTTCATCCGATACCTACAATGAATACTGGACTTCCTCAGAATACGACTCTGGTTATGCAATGTACCAATCCTTCGACAATGGGTATCAGGGTTATATATATCGTGGGTCTATGGGGCATAGGGTCAGGCCTGTACGGGCTTTCTGATGAGCCTTTCAATCATGTATCTGGTTAACTAGTTCGAAGGAAGCAGGGGGCGAAATGCCCCCTGCTGATATAAAAGGTACATAGCTCAGAATAAAATCCAATCAGCTCGTTATTACTGCAACTATGCAGTATTGGGAGACCAGCCACGTTATGTGTTCATTGTTCCTGACCCTAAAGTCTTGTGCTCTTAGTGTGCCGGCCTCAATTCAATACACGGTATGTATTACGTAGCCATTAACATATAGGTATGTAAGTCTCTATAGCCAAATAGCATATTAGTTCTATCTCGATAGAGAAAAAACTTTCGAAAATTACATACTTTTTGCTGAATAGTCGAGATTTGATTCTTCGCTCATGCCATCAGAGTATGGGGAATGCACAAGTAAAAAGTGGTTAGAACAACCGCTGGCTAAAGCACCCCTGTACTCTCAAGAGGCAATAGCATATGATTCGCAACAGACCGTCCATCAATAATAAAGCTATACAAGTAGTATAAAAGGATCAAGCTCATATGCCATTTACTTCTTTGGGAATTTCAGAATCTCTGTGTGCTGTTTTACAGCGAGAAAATATTACAACGCCTTATCCAATTCAAACAGAAGTAATTCCAGCAGTCTTGAGCAAGAGAGACGTGCTTGGGATTGCCAAAACGGGATCGGGCAAGACTCTTAGCTATGTATTGCCTATCCTCATGAATATTCAAAAAAAAGTGGTTCTGAAAAGCAGGCATATCCAGGTATTGGTAATGGTTCCCACCAGAGAGCTGGCAGCGCAAGTTCATTCCGTGTTTTCCCAGTATATTCATGAATCAGGATTGCGTATAAAGACCCTTGCTGCCTTTGGCGGAGTATCAATCAATCCTCAAATGATGGCAATGAATAATGTAAGCATTCTCGTTGCTACCCCGGGCAGATTGTTGGAACTAGTCTCTTTACATGCTGTTAATTTGTCATCAGTGGAAATGGTAGTTCTCGATGAGGCAGACAAGATGTTAACGGTCGGTTTTGAGAAGGAAATGGATCAAGTTTTTG
Organism: Sphaerochaeta globosa str. Buddy; assembly: GCF_000190435.1. Lineage (NCBI taxonomy): Bacteria > Pseudomonadati > Spirochaetota > Spirochaetia > Spirochaetales > Sphaerochaetaceae > Sphaerochaeta > Sphaerochaeta globosa. Next base: position 2,655,775 of record NC_015152.1, on the reverse strand, counting down.
CGTTACTTCCTGAGAAACGCCAAAATTTGCTTTTTTCGGCAACGTTGAATGATCAGATTCAATCATTGGAAAAAGTTCTTTTGCATGATCCCTTGGTGATAAAAATCGAAGAGGAGTCAGATGCGTTGGATTATATCCATCAGAGTGCATATTTTATTCCAGAAGAACAAAAGGGACCGCTTTTACGGTACCTTATCAAGAGTCAGGATATGCAACAAGTATTGGTCTTTACTTCTTCTGTAGCAAGAGCTGATCGGGTTGTTGAGAAGCTGCAAAAAAACGGTATTGAGGCCAGATCAATTCATAGTAAGAAGACTCAGGGAGCGCGGACAGAACTGCTGCGGGATTTTAAGCTGGGATACCTCAGGGTATTGGTTACCACCGATCTGCTGTCCCGAGGAATTGACATTGAGTTCCTTCCCTTCGTCATTAACTATGAGTTGCCTCGTTCCCCTATCAATTTCATTCACAGAATTGGGAGAACGGGCCGTGCAGAAAGGTTTGGTGAAGCCATTACGCTTGTAAGTCCTTCAGAAGAAGCCCATTTCAAGGTGATAGAAAAGAAGATGAAGAAAAAGGTTCCCCGGATAGCGTGGGAGCCTCTTGGTCGTACCTAAGCGACTCTTTTCCGTAAAACCCAGAATTCATGCATCGTTGAGTGATTGTATCAGTTGCTTGACCAGAGGTTTCTTGAATGATACGAAATAATTTTGATGCAAATCCAAAACTATGCGCCAGAAGGCTGACATCCTCTAGTTTTCCTTGTTAATGCTTGTGCAGTGAATGTATAATCAGTTCATATGCACTCAAAAGGATCCTGTCAATGATTCATCATACAAGGCAAATCAGTAAGCGATTCCGTATTGTCATGATTGTTATAATCATCTGTTGTCTAGTCGGATGCGGCGCTCAGAAAAAGAAGGTCTCCCAATTTGAAGAAGACCATGGGATTATCGTAGGTTTTTCGCAGATTGGTGCTGAAAGCGCCTGGAGAACTTGCAACACCCGCTCAGTTCAGGATGCCGCAGCTGAAAAGGGCGTGCAGTTGGTGTATGCCAATGCTGAACAGAAACAGGAGAATCAGATAAAAGCATTACGTTCCTTTATCGCGTATCAAGTTGATGTGATAGTGTTTATACCGATTGTCACCGATGGCTGGGATAATGTACTGCAGGAAGCCCGGGATGCCGGTATTCCTGTTCTGGTCACCGACCGCAAGATTGCTGTTGAAGATCAATCCTTATATGCAGGATTCATAGGTACCGACAGCCTGAAGGAAGGCCGGACTGCCGGGCAATTTGTATTGGAAAAATTTGCAGCCAAGCGGGAGAGTTTCGGCCAAACCAAAGAACCCATTACGATTGTAGAGTTATTCGGAACAGAAGGTTCTTCCGTAGCAAACGGAAGAGCGGAAGGTTTCAGGGAAGTGCTAAAGTCGTATCCGGAGTTTCAAATCATATACAGTAAATCAGGTGATTTTCTCCGCTCAAAGGGATACGAACTCGCTGTGGAATTTCTCGAGATGTATGATGATATCGACGTTATTTTTTCGCACAACGATGGAATGACCCTTGGGGCGATCGAAGCAATGGAAGAGCGAGGGCTTCGTCCTGGAAAAGACATCGTCATCATCACTATTGATGCACAGCAGGAAGCCATCGATGCGCTGCGTGAAGGAAAGGTGAACTGTGTCATCGAGTGCAACCCTAAAACCGGTCCTGAAATTATCAAGCTGGCTCAGCGCTTGGCTGCTGGAGAAACAATTCCACGACTACAATATGTACATGAAGAAGTGTTCTATGAAACCGATAACCTTTCGCTCATAGAGCCGCGTGGGTATTAATATGAAGAAACATACATCCATTGTTGATAAGATTTTCTCAGTGTTCAAAAGCAGAAGCATAAAAGAGAGAATTAAGATTTCCTACGTGATCATAATCCTTCTGATGATAACACCTCCTGTTATTACGATTGTTTCGTTTGTTGTCCAAATGGGTCGCTATGACCGTATCATAACCAATGTCAGCAAGACAAACCGTCTCAACCAGACAGTAAAGATGGAAATCTCAGACGAAATATGGGATATCGTTGCTGGAAAAAAGAAATTCGATGAAGGTAGGCAGTACGACATCATTGATGGGATCAACGAGAGCCTGGATGATATCATGCAAACGACTGAAGAGCGAGAAAACCGACAGATGCTTGAAGTGGCGGGTAGGGCAGTCGATACGCTGAAGCGCAATGTTGACCGGTTGGGAAGTCAGATAGCGAACCAGTCTCTGGTGAGTGAAAATGAAGAAATCCTCGATGAAATTCGAGGGGTATCCGCCCTTATCTATGATATCCTTCAGGATTTTATTGTACGGGTGATAGAATCGGCAACGATAACAAATGAGCATCATAAACGTATTACTTTCGTACTTACAGTCATTCAGATTTTTACCGTATTTTTTGTTACCATCTTTGCTGTTTTTACCCAACGTTCAGTGACTGCCAGTATCAATAATCCTATTAAAAGACTTGAGAACCTGTCTAAAAGAATTGCTGAGGGAGATTTCTCTGTCAGGGTAAAACTTCCGCAGGTAAGCGAGCTTGACGGTCTGACCGACAACCTGAACATCATGGCAGTCAAAATCCAAGCATTGATCGCAGAGAATGTGCGGGAACAGCAAAACCTTCAGAAATCGGAGATGAAGGCCCTTCAGGCTCAGATTACACCACATTTTCTCTATAACACATTCGATACGATAGTCTGGCTTGCAGAAGAAAAGAAAAATGATCAGGTCATTGACATTACCCGTGCCTTTTCCAGTTTTTTCAGGATATCTCTCAACAAGGGCAAAGATTTTCTCACGGTCAGCGAGGAATTTGAGCATGTGAAAAGCTATCTGACTATTCAGAAAATTAGATATAGGGACATCCTGGATTATGAAATCGAGTACATGCCTGAGATGGCAGACTGTCAAATTTTGAAACTATTGCTCCAGCCTCTTGTTGAAAACGCATTGTACCATGGAATTAAGAACAAAAGGGGTCGTGGATTATTGTCGGTGAAGGGCTGGCGTGAAAACAATCGCCTTTGTTTTTCCGTTCAGGACAATGGAATAGGAATGACACAAGAAAAATTAGCGAACATCATGAAACAGATTAGTGGTTCGGCCGATCCCGAGGATTTGAACAATGTCTATGGACTGTATAATGTTAATAAGAGACTTGAGCTGTATTATGATGCTAGCACAAAGCTGGAAATAACAAGTCAGTATCAAAAGGGTACTACCGTGTATTTCAGCGTACCTGAGGTTGGATTCAATGTATAAGGTTTTTATTGCAGAAGACGAGATAGTAGTACGTGAAGGGCTGCGAAACAGCATTCAGTCGGGGACAGGCCCCTTTGTCCTCGTGGGTGAAGCTTCCGACGGCGAGATGGCCCTATCAATTATGAAGGATTTGAAACCCGATATCCTGATTACTGATATTAGAATGCCGTTTGTTGATGGACTTAGCCTTTCTAGAATTATCAAGAAGATACTTCCCTGGATAAAAATAATCATAATTTCAGGGCATGATGAATTTCAGTACGCACAAGAGGCAATATCAATCGGTGTTGACGAATACCTTCTCAAACCCATTTCTGCCTCAGGTATGCTAGAAACGCTTAATAAACTGGTAGATACGATTGAACAGGAAAAAAAGCACCTTTCAAGCATAGAGAACCTTAAACAGCAGGCCCAATCCAATTCGGACTTGATTAGGGAACGCTGGCTATGCGACTTGGTAACCGGTATTGTCAAAACGGAAGATGCGCTTGAGAAAGGAGGTGATATGGGCATAGACCTCATCGCCCATGGCTATCTTGCAGCAATCATCAAGCTTTCCATCTCCTCTGAGGACTATTCCAATTTGATTACCGCCAAGCTCCATATAAACAGTCTTATTGACAATCAAGAAGAGGTGGTATGCTTTTCACAAAGCAGGGACTCCATCATCCTGCTGTTGATGCAGCTTGTATCTGAATCGCTCGAGGAGACTGCTTATACATTAGGCCAGGCGATCAAATATGAGGTTGAACGAAACACCGACTGCATGGTAACCATTGGAATAGGCTCTTTCGTTGAGCGAATCGGAAGCCTGTCGCAATCCTATGCTGATGCGGAAAAAGCTATAAAATTTTCTGTTAAAACCGGTCAGAACCTGATATTTGGAATACATGACCTGAACTCCTTTTCGGAAATTGATTTTTTAAAACTGGACGGTAGCCCCATATCGGAGCGGCTGAAATATGTAAAGAAATCAGGTATCAACGAAATCATCGCCCAGTATATGACCATGATAGGCGATGACCCTTTTCAGACCACTCTCATAAGCTATTACCTTCTCTATGATCTTATGGTGGCTATATCAAGGATTATTGATGAACTGGGTGGTGTTGTTCAGGAAGTTATACCATGGGTAGCAAATAAATCGCAGCTTTCAGAGATAGCCGGCTCAAAAGAGACTTTCTGTGACGGTGTGAAGTCAATCCTGGATGCATTCATAGATTTCAGGGATTTAAAATCAGCGGGCAAATACTATGAAATGATTCAGAAGGCGAAGCAGCATATAAACCTGCATTTTGCCGACCAAGATATTTCCCTGCACTCAGTGGCCTCGATCGTGCATGTTAGTCCAAACCATTTCAGTACCATCTTTTCTCAGGAAACCGGGGAGACCTTCATTGAATATCTTACTCGAGTCCGTATTAATACATCGAAAGACCTGTTGCTGACGACAGCGCTCAGAAGTGCGGACATCGCCTACGATGTAGGATTTGGTGATCCCCATTATTTCAGTTATATTTTCAAGAAACATACAGGCATTTCCCCCCGGGAATTTAGAACCGGGAGCAAATGCCTGAATTGAAAATGGAGTCTCTCGCTAGCCTTTGCGGCTATTTATGATTTTGGGCTTGATCCTTGTCCGACAGCCGCAACCAAGGCGGTAGCGCAATACTGATTCTTTTTCTGTCACGAAGCGACATGATGACGCTTTGCAGCACGATGAAGAAATAGAGCAAAAGTCCGCTTACCATTGCTTGGAAGTTTGATTGAACTCCCGCTGCTCGGATTAGTTCGTTGATTATCAGAAGCGTCAACGTGCCTATAGGGGCGCCAAGCAGGTTTCCTACGCCGCCGTTGAGCAACGTACCACCTATGATAGCCGAGGCTATTGCTTTCATTTCGGCTCCTGCCGCATTTCCGACATTGCCTGCTCCTGTTGTCATTATGTACACAAAACCCGCGATACCGGCCGTCAATCCACTAATCACATAGGTGATGAATATCGTTCTCTTTACGTTGATGCCGAGCATCATAGCGCTGCGACTATTGCCACCGACGGCGTAGACATTGCGCCCGAAGCGCGACCACTTCATCAAGGACGCAAGAATGGCAAGAAGGATTACAACAAGTATAGCACCGGGTTTTATTTCACACGGAATGAAGATTCCCAGTCTGTTTTTCGTACCAAGCCATGTGATCACTATATCAAAATCCCTCAAACTCACGAATGCAGGCATGGTGACATTGATAGGGTCCTTATGGAGTGTCGTCAACAGTCCCTGTGCCAGGAACAACCCTGACAAGGTAATGATAAACGGTTGAATCTCAAGATAGGCTATGAGATATCCTTGCAGGATTCCGAACGCAATGCCTATGCCCAGTGCAATAAGGATGGCACCGGCGATGCTCCCTGACTTAGACTGGAGGAAGACTGCACAGGCCATTGTTATCAACCCACATACTGAGCCGATGGAGATGTCGATACCGCCACCGATCATAACGATGCATAGTCCAAGTGTCATGATGATGAGTGGGGCATTGAGGTTGAATAAGTCAAAGAACGTCTGAAACTGCATGAAACTGGCTGGATACCAGATAATTGCAAACAGGTACATCAGCACAAATATGACTGCAGCGATGAGAAATAGAATATTCGAATTCGATAGTCTTGCTTTTGGTTTGATTACATTCATAGATGCCATCCTATTCCTCCTTCTTTTTGGCTGTGTTCGTGGGGGGAATGGTTGAAGCTCCACCCTTGCTCTGGCTTGCAGGAATTCTCCACGCTCGAACCTTGTCCAGGGATTTGCTGATAAAAACCCTGACTACAGGCGATGAGACCACCATGAGAATGATTATGAAGACCGCCTTGAAAACCTTGATCATCGCGGGTTCAATCTCCAGCCTCAGCAGGGTCCTATTCAGCATCTCTATCGTGTACGCACCGATTATGGAACCGGTAATGCTGAACTTCCCACCGCTCAGTGAGTTTCCGCCTATGGCCACGGCGAGAATCGCATCCATCATGATAAGTTTGAGCAAGTTGACGCTATCGTGACGCCCTGCTTTGTTCACTGCAATGAAACCTGCAACTGCGGAACAGAATCCCATAATCAAGAAGGTCAAAAATATGATTTTCTTGGGATTGATACCATTGAGGCGTGCAGCATTCGGGTTGATCCCCACGGTCTCTACATAGAGCTTGAGCGTTGTAGTCTTGAACAGCACTGCAACAAACACGATGAAGACAACAGTCAGGATTATTGGAGTCTGTATTGGTACTCCTGGAATAACCGTACCGATTTTATTCGATATATCGTTCGCAAGGATGGGAGATAATTTTCCGTCGATCATGAAGGCTATCGACCGGCCACCTGTAAACAGGATAAGTGATGCAACCATTGGCTGAACCTTGAATACTGAAACCAAGGCACCGTTGAATGCGCCAAGAGCCAAGCCTGCAACACAACTTAAGAGGAAACCCATCACTATGGTAAACAGGGTGACCTCACCGGCCTGTAGCACAAACAGCACAAATACCGCAGAAGTAATGGTGGCACTCTCTCCGATGCTGATGTCCTGTCCTCGTGAAGCTGCCGTTACCAGCGTCATGCCTATGGACAGGATGACCAGCTCGGAGGCCCCAAACAAGATATTCGGAATATTCCCGTAGAGTGCCCCGTTTACCATGGTTATGGAGAAATAGTCGGCACCCTTTATCAAATTAATGATAATGAGCAGCGCCAAAACCGAGAGAGGGAGAAACAGGTAAGAAAAGTTTTTTATCAATTTGCGCATTTGGTCTTTCCCCCCTGTGCGATTACGTTCATTACATCGTTCTCCGTCAACTCTGTTCCCTTGAGTTCTGCTACAATTTCACGGTCTTTCATGACTATCAAACGGGAACAGGTTCTCAGCATCTCTTCAATTTCTGAAGAGATGAATGTCAAGCTCATTCCTTCACTTGCGAGCTTGAGTACAAGTTTCTGAATCTCGACTTTGGTGCCAACATCGATACCACGGGTTGGTTCATCCAGGATCAAGTACTCCGGGTTGGTAAGCAACCATCGGGCCAGAATGACTTTCTGCTGGTTGCCTCCAGAAAGAGATTTGATCGGCGTGTTGGGAGTCGGAGTCTTGATATTCAACTTCTCAATATACTCTTCGGCAAAGGTCTGTGCCTGTTTTAATGAGAGCGGTTTGAAAAATCCTTTCAGGACCTGCAGGGTGAGAATGATATTGTCTCGTACCGACAGGTCATCGATGATTCCATCGTCTTTGCGGTCTTCGGGCAAATATCCTATTCCTTGCTGTATGGCTTGCAGGGGTGTTTTGATCTTCACCCGCTTACCCTTCATTCTTACTTCACCACCGGTTACCTTATCTGCTGCGAAAATTGCACGGGCACTTTCACTGCGTCCGGAGCCGAGCAGTCCGGCAAACCCATTCACTTCACCTTTTTGTATGGTAAAGTTGAAGGGTCTTACTCCTGCGGCACTTGAAAGCTCTCTCCCTTCAAAGACCGGGATGGTGGTGTCGGTTACAATCGGCTCATGTTTTTGTAATTTGGTAATATCCTCAAGTACATTTCCCAGCATCTTTGAGATGAGGTCGAATTGGGAAAGCGAGGATGTTTCATATTCGCCTACCAGCTTCCCATTGCGAAGCACGGTAATTCTATCGCTGATTTCATATACCTGCTCGAGAAAGTGAGTGATAAAGATGATTCCCACGCCCCGCTCTTTCAACTCACGCATGAGGGCGAAGAGTTTCTGTACCTCGTCTTCATCAAGAGAGGAAGTTGGCTCGTCGAGTATGAGGATCTTGCAGTCCATATCGACTGCACGGGCGATTGCAATCATCTGCTGTACCGCAAGCGAGCAGCTTGAAAGTTCCTGGATCGGGCTTGCTGGAATACCCAGTGATGCAAGCAACTGCGCCGCCTTTTCGTTCATTTGCTTCCAATTGACAAATGAGCTGTGACTGCGGCCGATACACATATTCTCTGCCACAGTTAAATTCGAACACAGCATTATTTCCTGATAGACGGTGCCTATTCCTTTGTTTTGCGCTTCTTCCGGTGTCTTACAGTGGATAGGTTCTCCCTGTAAGGTAATTAAGCCGGCGTCCTTTTCGTAGACTCCGGTAATGACTTTAATCAGTGTGGATTTGCCTGCTCCGTTTTCTCCCATGAGAGCATGGATCTCCCCCTTTCGGAGTTTGAAGTCCACGCCGTCCAGAGCTTTGACTCCGGGAAATGATTTGCAGATATCCTTCATTTCGAGTATGGTTTCTGACAACAATCCAAGATCTCCTTATGCTCATAGGGAAAAGCTAGGTGCGGTGCGGTATTCACATACCACACTGCACACATAGCTTCGTTGTGATCGAAAATCTTACGATTACTTACCTGGTGATTACACCCTTGCCAGGATCTGCGTTGATGCCCCACTTGTCGATGAGTTCATCGCTAATGGTTGCAGTAGTCAAGAGCAGTTCTTCCTGATAGATGGTTCCGCTGGGGATGGTTCCACTCTTTATCCATTTGGAAATCTCAGCTGCCTGACGGGGATTGCATTGCATGTCGGCATCCCAGTAACCGGCCTGGACGTTGCGAAGTGCAAAACGGTTGAAGTCAAATCCGATGACCTTGACCTTTCCGTCTTTGCCATGGCTGATACCGGCTGCTTCGAGTGCCTGAACGGCGCCTTGTGCCATACCATCATTTTCTGCGTAGATAACGTTGAAATCTTTGCCTGCTGCAATTGCTGCTTCAACAACTTTGCGGGCTTCTTCAAGACTCCAGCTGTCTCCACCGGTTCCATCTGCTACGATGGTGAGCTTTCCAGCTTTTGCGGCTTCGAGTACGGCTCCACTTCGGCCGATTTCAGCTGCAGAACCCATCTGTCCGCGAATGAGGATCAGATTGATCTTAGGAAGACCAAGGCCCAACACCCATTCCACTGCTTTCTTGCCTTCATAGGCCATGTCGGAGAGCAGAGCTGCCTGGTAATTGGCTTTGTCCGTATCGATTGCACGGTCGAAGAGGATTACTTTTATGCCGGCATCTTTTGCGGACTTGAGGGTGTCATCCCATCCAGAAGCGTTTGCTGCTGAGATCAGAAGATAGTCCACTCCGTCACGAATGTAGCCTTTCGCGGCAGCGATCTGTTCGCTGTTGTCCATTGTGTTGGTCTGTTTTGCGTCATAGCCGTTGGCTGTTGAGAACACAGTGTTCATGTCTTCAACGTTAGCTTGCCGATATCCGGATTCTTCTGGGGGCAGATTGACAATACCCACCTTGGTAAGACCGGTCTCCTTCTGACCTTGGGCGAACAGAACGCCTGAACCCAACATAACCAGAACCATCAAAAGAACTAGAGTCTTTTTCATGTTCTCCTCCTTTTAGGGAATCATAAAAAATTTGGATAGTTGTTTAGCGGCAACGCCGCATCTAATAACAAAATCCTAAAGTCTGCTATGTCAGAAGTACATGAAGTATTCTATCGAGTTTGGTATGATATTTTACGCTTTCAAACCAAATCCTGTGAAAGGAGAAATAAGGTTTGCTATTTTATGAAAAAGGTACGTTTTCTTCCGATTTCAACAAGGACATCGTATAAATCATAAAATAGGTGTAGGAGGGTGGAGATGGAAAAAGGGGTGAGGCATTCGATGAGAAAGAGCCACCGGATGAAGAAGGTGCCGGCTTATTGGAAGAGGGTAGTGTTTGCTGAGATTGTTCAGCTTGCTATGAAGGAAATGCAACGATAGTGGCTAGAAGGGAAATCACTCAACAAGTTGACTGATCATACAGCTAGTTGCCCGGCTTTTAGCATCGATGAGGCATTGCCATTGCAGTAATAGGCTTTACAGTCAGTATCGGCTGATCTTTCAAATCTGAAGGACTCAGATGCTAAGAATTCTCATCTGATGTTTTATATTCATTTCCCGTGCACTCTACGTGTTGAAGTAATAAACAGATTTAGCAATCGCTATATCAATGATTTCCGTCGCGTTCTTGGCTCCTTCCACTGATTCGAACAAGCTAAGCCATGAAATGCAGGCGTCCACGACTCAGAACAATTCGCTATGACTTCCCGTTCTTGTCAAGGTAAGGACAAGTTTTTCATTGTTCACAGAGTAAACTAAAAGCCAATCGGGCTTGATGTGGCATTCCCTTTGACTCTTGAATTTCTTGGAGTCGATCAATGCATGATCGCGAAATTTCTCTGGCAGAGATAGTCCTTGCCGCAGCAGGTCAATTACCTCATCAAGCAAGGTTATCTCCCCGGATTTGGACACTTTTCGATAATCTTTCTTGAATTGGTTGGTGAAATAGAGATCAAACATTCAAGGCAACTTTTAGCTCTTTCATCGATTTGTATGGTCCGGAAAGATTCTTTCCGTTCTCTGCATCATCCATTGCTGCGAGAGTCTCTTTATTGGGAAAGCTCTTGGAGACATTGAAGGGAATTCCATTCATGTCAATCGATTTTAAAAGGAAAATGTTGATTGCAGTGGACATATCCAATCCAATGCTTTCATAAAGTGCTTGAGCCTCTGCTTTTATCTTCTCGTTCACTCGAACGGTAATGGTTCCAGACATTTTTGTTCTCCTTGATTACAACTTTAGTACATTGTATATACAAATGCAATATTTGGCTAGGTGATCGCACGAATCTTCGTAAAACCAGAAAGCTGAAGACTATCGATTCTCAACAGTCCAGGGGTTCTCGAATCAAAAAGATTAATTGCACCAATCGTTCTTTTCCTGAACTTCAGCCCGAATTGCTAAAGACTCTCGCCTATTATGAAATGGCCAACTTGGATTACGGGAAATGAATAAAGGCTGGGCTGTACCTGATGGCATTCGAACCTGTTTTCTTCAGTCTATACCTATTCCGCCCAAAACATGACGTTGATTACATGAAGATTATTATCAGGGCTATACTAAGACCAGGTTTTGGACAGGAGGACATACATGGATTCTTTTAAGAAAGAGGTTTTGTTTGAGACTCAGAAATAGCGGAACACGGTCAATGTAATTGCTGCTAAATACGGAATCTCGGGAAGACGCGAATGGAGAACAAAATCCTACACTCTGTTGATTTGTCGGCAATGCCAGCTAGAGCCTCCAGCATACTTGGAATGCTGGCAGTTTGGCACCTGGTGCAAATCTGATACGGATTGCTCTTCAACTTTATTCCATTCTCCTATAGAGTGAGGGGTGTGGGAGAGATCGATATGGATGGTAAGACAAGAGCTAATATACACGCTGGATTGGAAGTGCTTATCGTCCTCAAGCAGGACCAAGCCACAGGTAACACCACCAAAGGTGTGGTCAAGGACATCCTGACCAACTCCAGCACGCATCCGCACGGCATCAAGGTCCGCCTTGAGAGTGGTGAAGTAGGGCGGGTGAAGGAGATTCTATCACGGACATAACCAATTCAACTACACAAGTGAACAACCCCCTCCATGGTATAACGCTGGAGAATTTGCTTATCCGTCTGGTCGATTACTACGGCTGGGACGGGCTGTTCGAAAGGTTGCAACTACAATGCTTCTATAACGATCCCAGCATCAAATCCAGCTTGAAGTTCCTACGCAAGAATCTTTGGGCGCGGACAAAGCTGGAGAATATCTACCTGGACCTTGAATATTACCTGAACGAGGAATCGAGGCGTTAGAGGTAGGCTGAAAAAGCTGGGTATTTTTCTTTAGATCCTTGAAATGAAGAATCAACAAAGAATCCTACTTCAAGTAATATTTTTTCTCCATCGATGTAATCAGTACAAACCCATGTTGTAAATCCTTCAGCTTCCTCCTCAATAATTGTTTTGGTGTTAATGATGAGTGTTCTTGGACCAGATGCAGTAGCAGAAGCAGGTGGAATTAGGCTAACACAGGAAGCTAATAAAAAACGCACAACACAACTACAATGAATATGGAAAACGCCATGGCAGTGGTATTTTACAATCTCTATGGAAGATATGGAAATCCTTCCGGATGCCGGGAGTTGGATTTGGCAATCATCCTATCATGATGAGAATAAGATTATGGAAACTTTCGTAGTATCATACGATGGTGTGAATATTCACTACAGCATCAGCGGAAACGGGAGACTTGCGCTCGTTTGTATCCACGGTTGGTTGGGTAATGAACATTGATGGAATGAACAGAGAAAGTATTTCAGCAAACAATACGCAGTTGTTTGTCTTGAATTTGCTGGGTATGGAAAATCAGGGAAAAACAGGGTCGACTGGACAAGTAGTCGGTACGCTGAGGATATTCTTGCGGTTCTTGAAATCGTGGATGCAGACGAATTCATTTTGATTGGACATTCTCAATTCTTGAGAGGATACTACAGCGTTTTAAAAGCATCTTTGCCCCAAAGGTCAATGATTGAAAGATTGTGGTAATATATGTTGCTATGTGTGAGAAACAAGTTAAAATTTTCGTAAAAAGGCATTGACGCTAATACAAAACATACGTGGAACTTAGGTACAGGTAAACAATAAAAAATAGAAGGAGAAAAGCCATGTCGAAAGGTATAGAAATAATCGATGTAGGTGGGGTGAACTGTTATTTGATCGAAGCCGATGATGACTTTGTGCTCATAGATACTGGGTTTTCCACAAAACGTATGTTTCTTGATGAAGTGCTGAAAAAAGCAATCAATAAGCCCGGAGAAGTACCTAAAAAGTTAAAGCTTGTTATTTTAACTCATGGCGATTCCGATCATGCTGGAAATTGTAAGTTCCTTAAAGAAAATTACGGAGCGAAAATCGCAATGCACTTTGAGGATTCTAAGATGGTCGAAAATGGTGATATGTCGTGGAATCGAAAGTCAAAACCTGATAAAATCTCTTTTACTTTTAGATTAGTTACGCTTGCTTTCGGTAAGAATAGTGCTTTTGGCACGTTTAAACCTGATATTTACTTGCAGGAGGGACAAAATCTCTCTAAGTTTGGTTTATCTGCAAAAGTAATTCATCTTCCGGGGCACTCAAAGGGATCTATTGGTGTACTGACAAACGAAGGCGATTTATTTTGCGGTGACTTGATTTACAATTTCGCAGGTTTCAAGTATATCGATAATCTTGAAGACTTTAACAAAAGCATAGATAAACTGAAGAAGTTAGATATCAATATCCTTTACCCTGGTCATGGAAAACCATTTTCTATAAGTAATTTTTATAGAAAAGTTAACAAGAAATAAGTCGAAGATTATTGTCAACAAACAAAAGTTGTTACGTTAATTCTATGATTATATGAATTATGTATCAGAGGTCCTAGGGATTTTACAGAATTGAATCCTTGGATCTTTCTGATGATTTCAAGAGTTTGTTTTATGCCGAAATTGGAGTTTGGATAGACCTGAGATACGAAGAAATTTTGTTCGTGTGCTCCAATTTCCTCCTCAATGAGGATTTCCTACCTGATACCGTGAGACGTTCGGCATCTATCTTGTCAATTATTGGTACCATTAAGAACTTCCAAATCCTCCGTAGAAATCGCAAAATTGTACTTCCAGACCGCATATTTCTAACTTTGGGTTTCTCGTAGAATATCCCGAAAATCCTCTTCTCTGTTTCATCTGTTTAGATTATGGCCTCCTGACTTTTTTGACTTGCTGAAAGAGAAATCAGTCAAAATAGTTGAATAGGATCACCAAATGAAGGTTTCTAGGGAAATGTGAGAAAATAGATTCTCCTACTAAATCCGGTTCCGCTTCTTTTGCAGATTCATCTTTGTGGCAGGGAGGAACTTCATGATAGTCATGTCCCTGCGAAAGTCTTTCATCTTCAGAAGCCTTGGCCTGTCCAGGTACTTTTGACTGACATTGATTAGGGTAGCCATGACATCGGGATAGGCACCCTTGCTAGTGTCAAGGACTTTTTTATATAGGGAAACTTTTAGGCTGACTCTAACAACATCAAACTAGTTCGAAAACAAACATAGAAATTGATTTGTCTTTAAAAATGCCTTGTTAGATGAAGAAAAATCAAAATAGTTCTTGACAATCAGGAAAAAGTGTTTGATTATGAACACAATAATTGTTAGAAAACAAACACGATACTGTGAAAATCGGAGGTGTAGGGATGAATGAGCGACGAGTGAATATCATTGGTATCTTGGAAAAAAATGGATTTGCCTCAGTCTCCCTTCTTGCAGAAGCCTTGGGCGTTTCCGACATGACCATCCGAAGGGATTTGGATTATCTTGAAGAAAAAAAGAAAGTAAGAAGAGTTCATGGAGGAGCGGTTACGGTGGAGAACTGCAACCGAGAACCAGCCTTTGAGCAAAGAGCCACAAATCTTGTCGAAGAGAAACGCAATATTGCGCGCTTGGCTGCGACCTTGGTGGAGACAGAAACCACTATTGCCTTAGATAGTGGTTCTACTGCACTCGAATTGGTCAAATGTCTCGTAGATATTCCCCAGTTAACCATCGTCACGTCCAGCATTCATATAATGAATCTTTGTCTGAGTCATCCAAATATTCAAATACTTGTACCTCCGGGGCATCTGCGTCCACACGAAGGTTCCATAGTTGGGAGTGAAACCGTCGAGTTTCTTCGCACCATTCATGTGGACCAATTCTTTATGGGCGTAGGGGGAATTGATAGTAAGGCTGGTGTTACAGAATACAACATGGATGATATTGCTGTCAAAAAAGCGCTAGCTGCGAATGCAAAACAACTCATCGTCCTGGCCGACGCCAGCAAGTTCAATAAGATAACATTTGCAAAAATCTGTGATCTCGATCTTATAGATTGTCTGGTCACGAATGCAACATTACCAAAAAATTTACAAGAACTATTCGATGACCTGGGAACTATGGTTCTCAAGCCATAATAAATAAGAAGAGTACAAAGACCTACGCGGGAGGAAGTATGGGTAAAGAGTGGTTGAAGGATGTATATGGAACATACAAGCCAGTTATCGGTATGTGCCATTTGGATGCGCTTCCTGGGGATCCCAGATACGACGTTGAACATGGTTTGGATTGGGTTATAGATAGGGTGAGATACAACGTAAAGGCACTCCAAGAGGGTGGAGTGGACGCAATCATGTTCTCCAACGAGTTCAGTCTCCCCTATCTGACAAAAGTCCATCCAATAACTCCCATCACGATGGCTCGCATTATCGGTGAGGTCAAGAACGAGGTAAAGGTTCCCTATGGGGTGAACGTACTTTGGGACCCCGAGGCAACCATAGAACTGGCAGTTGCTGTTCAGGCACAGTTTGTTCGAGAGGTTTTCACCGGTGTCTATGGAAGCGACTTCGGCCTCTGGGATACTAATTGTGGAGAAGTGGTACGGTCCCGCAACACTCTTGGAGGTAAAGGTATCCGCTTGATGTTCAATATCTATCCGGAAGCCAGCACCTATCTCGGTGGACGTGACATAGCTGATATCGCCAAGACCACGGTATTCAACGCACATCCCGATGTGCTTTGTGTATCAGGACGAACAGCAGGGGCTGAGACTTCTCCCAAGCTTTTACAGGATGTCGTTTCCGTTGTTCCAGATGTTCCGGTTTTCACAAATACCGGGGTCAATGAGAAGAATGTAGTAGAACAGTTGAGGATTGCCGATGGGGCGGTTATAGGTACTGCGTTCAAAAAGAACGATGATTTTTTTGAGTTAATAGATCGCGAGAAAGTATCGCGTTTTATGCATAAGGTCCGTTCATTCAGAACCTAAAGAAGGAGGAAAACGTATGAACAGAAAACTAGGAACAATGGTATTGTTGCTTCTGTTGGTCACCACCATGGTGTTTGCTGCCGGTCGTACTGAACAGAAAGTAGTGGACGACAAGGTAACCGTCGCAGTCGTTATGCCCAGTCCACTTGGGGACCGATCATTTGTTGATTCAGCAGCGACGGGGGTAAAGAGGGCTAATGCCGAGCTTCCAGTCCGTGCCGACATCATCGAGACTCAAGGTGTTCATGAACATGAGACAGCGATGAGAAGTGCCATTAACAGAGGGTATGACCTGATCTTAGGTGTCGGTCTTGACACTCAGATGATGCTTGACCTTGCAGAAGAGAATCCAGACCAGACATTTGGCTCCCCGTCGGAACTATATGCAGACAAGCTTCCTGCAAATCTTGCCTCATTGCTGATTAATGTCAACAAGTCCAGCTTCCTTGCTGGTATTGCTGCAGGTCTGTTAACAGAGACTGGTAAAGTTGGTGCAGTATGTGGTGGCGATGCCCCTGGTATTAACCAGTTCTTCTACGGCTTCAAGCAGGGTGTTTTGGAAGTAAATCCTGACGCCAAGGTCTACGTTAACTACCTCGGTTTCGATTTTTCCAATCCCACCTTGGGAAAAGAGAGTGCCATTAGTCTATACGATGAGGGATGTGATATCATTTATCACGTTGCAGGGCTTTCGGGAGAAGGTGTTCTTGCTGCTGCAGCAGAGCGTGGCCTTTATGCGATCGGCGTTGACAATGTGCAGGATGGCTTCTATCCCGGAAGTATCATCACCTCGGTCATCAAACGCGTCGATAACAGCACCTATGACTTGATTAGTGAGTTTGTGAATGGTACCTATCAAGGCGGTTTCCGATCACTAGACCTTGAGGATGGCGCAACTGGACTTTCATGGGACGTCGGTGCAACCGATTTTGCAGACAAGGGACCCAAGGAGATGGTTGCGAAGCTGCCAGAGATCCAAAGTCTGATTGCCTCCTATCGTGAGCGTATTCTCAGTGGAAAATTCGAGGTCTATGATGCATTGACCATGCCTCTCTGGGATTCATTGAAGTAAGAGTCATTTGGTTGTGGATGGTGCGTTTGTACCATCCACAAATATGACAGATTAGTTGAGGAGGCTTTGTGTGGAACATGCAGTCACATTCCATGCCATAAGCAAATATTTTGCCTCTACGCAGGTCCAAGCCAACAAAGATGTCTCCTTTTCAATCCGAAGAGGTGAAATCCATGCAATCTGCGGTGAGAATGGAGCAGGGAAATCGACCTTGATGAACATTCTGTTCGGGATTACCAAACCGGACTCAGGCATGTTGGAAGTGAATGGGAAAGAACAGGCCTTCGCTTCACCATCAGATGCAATAGCGGCTGGGATTGGAATGGTCCACCAGCACTTCAAGGTTGTCAACTCCTTTACAGTCACCAAGAATATTCTCTTAGGTATCGAGCGTGGAAAGTTTGGATTCATCAATTCCAAAGCAGAACAGGCTTTTGTCGAGCAGCTTTCTGCGAAGTATTCACTTCCCATTAAGGCCGACCAGATAGTTGGTACACTGCAGGTTGGTCAACTCCAGCGTGTGGAAATCCTGAAGATGCTTGCCAGGAATGTAAGCATTCTCATTCTCGATGAACCAACAGCGGTTCTCACCCCGCAGGAAGTGAAACCCTTCCTTGCCACCTTGAAAGAACTGGCAAAGGCAGGCCAGACAATCCTCTTTATCTCACACAAACTTCAGGAAGTACTTGATGTTGCTGATCGAGTTACCGTCATGAAAAAGGGTGAGGTGGTAGGGACCAAGGAGACAAAGGATACCACGCTTGCTGAGCTTGCAATGATGATGGTCGGAAGGGAAGTACTCTTCACTGTCGAGAAAAGTGACCCGGATCCGAAGGATGTCGTTCTTACCGTCGAGAACCTATCAGTAGTAAATCAGCTGGGGGTAAAGGTGCTCAGTGATGTCTCCTTTTCCATTCGATCGGGAGAGATATATGGTTTGGCCGGGGTGAGTGGAAATGGTCAGGAGGCCTTGGTAAATGCCATCTGTGGACTTGAAAAGGTAGCGGGGGGAAGCATTGTTCTTGAGCATAAGGACATTACCCAAGCTGATGTCATCAAGCGTAAGGAGCTTGGGATGTCGCATGTACCGGAAGACAGGATCAATGTCGGGTTGAACCTGTCGACATCGATTAAGGAAAATTCCATTCTAGGGTTCCAGCGTAAGAAACCATTTAGGAAGCGATTCTTCCTTGATTCGATGGTGTGTGAAAGTCACACCCAGCAAATCATCGAAAAGTATCAAGTTGCAGGAGCTCATGCCAACGGTGAGGTTGGAAAGCTTTCTGGAGGAAATATGCAAAAGATTGTCCTGGGACGGGAACTCGCTTCCAAACCTAGGCTTCTAATTGTCAACCAACCGACTCGTGGATTGGATGTCGGTAGTATTGAGTTCGTCCATCGTATGTTGATCAAACAGCGAGATGAGGGGGTTGCTATTCTCCTAGTCTCAGTTGAGTTGGAAGAGATTCTGAGTATGAGTGACCGAGTCGGAGTGCTCTGTGCAGGAATCCTTCAGGGAGAGTTGTTGGAACACGAAATGAATGAGAGAAATATCGGAATACTGATGGTAGGAGGGAGCCTGGATGAAACGGCCAAGTAAGACCATGGTACTTTCTGCATTAGTGCCGTTGTGTGCTCTCACCTTGGGAGTGGTGGTCACCTCTTTTTTTATTGCACTTACTGGAGTTTCTCCGCTCAGTGCGTTCCGTGTTCTGCTTTCAGGCGCTTTTGGAACGTCGGGAAAGGTCTGGCCATTGTTGATTACTCTTGGACAGGCAACCCCCTTGATTCTAACTGGCCTTGCTGCAATGTATTCGTTCAGGGTGGGCGTCTTCTGTATTGCCCAAGAAGGGCAGTATGTGTTTGGCGCTATTGTGGCCGCCTGGCTTGGTGTGGTACTTGCTCTCCCTCCTTGGTTACATATTCTAGTTGTATTGGCTGCTTCAATGCTTGCCGGCGGTATATACGGCCTCATTCCTGCGTTTCTGAAAGTCAAACTTGGGGTTAATGAAATTATCTCCTCCATCATGCTCAATAGCATCGCTGTTTTGGTGCTGGAGTACATGGTGGCCTTTCCCCTACGTGCCGATCAAGGGCAAAAAGCCCAATCGGCCGTTCTGTCCCGCGCTATCTGGCTTCCTCAGTTTGTCCAGGGTTCTCGATGGGGTATCTCGTTCGTCATTGCGATCGCTTTAGCTGTGTTCGCCTACTTCCATATCTGGAAGACTTCAAAAGGGTATGAACTCCGCATGGTCGGCCAGGCCAAACGGTTTGCCCGCTATGGGGGAATCAAGGCGGATCCGACTATTCTCAAGACCCTTTTTCTGAGCGGTATGATTGCCGGTCTTGCGGGAAGCATGGAGATTCTGGGTAATTATCATCGTATCATGACTGGCTTTTCCTCCGGCCTTGGATTTGACGGATTGAGTGTGGCCTTGCTTGGTCAATCCCATCCTATCGGGGTCGTCATAGTGGCGATTCTCCTCTCCGGTATCCGCCAAGGTGCCCAGTTGGGGCTGCAGATCAGTTTGCAGGTCCCCCGTGAACTTGGTGGGGTACTCATTGCCATGATAATTCTCTTCATCGCTGCCGAGAATGTTTATCGTCCCATCTTGGAGAAATTGTACGATGCTGTTCGAGGATGGTGTCTCGCCTTGAAGCAAAAAAGAAATGGGAAGGAGGTTGATCATGCTTGAGTTTCTCAATTTTTTCAATATCAATGTCATCAACAGCTCAATCCGCCTTGCTACTCCCATCGTTCTTGCTGCCCTTGGAGCCGCAATGTGTAATAAGGCAGGGGTTCTAAACCTTGCCATCGATGGGAAAATGCTCATTGGAGCCTTCACAGCCATAGTAACCACTTACTTCTATCGGAATTTTACCTCCTTGGGGATGGCATATCCCGTGTTGGCCACTTATCTCGGAGTACTTACAGCGATGCTAGTCGGAGGGGTATTTGGGCTCTTCTTTGCTTGGATGCATATTAAATACAAGGTCCACTTGGTCATACTTGCCATTGCCATCAATATGCTAGCTTTGGAAGTGACTGTTTACTTGATGCGAGTTCTTTTCAAGCAGGCAGGAACTTGGAGCCATCCTAGCATTGTTCAGTTGCCTTCGATCAATGTTGCTTGGATATCTTCGATTCCTCTGATTGGAAGGTTTCTTACCGGATACAATGCTATTGTTTACTTTTCTTGGTTTGTTGCCATCGCGTTGACGATTATGATGTACAAGACCAGTTTTGGAAGGCATATTCAAGCGGTTGGAGAGAACATCGAGGCTGCCGAGGCAGCAGGAATCTCGGTAAAAAAAGTCCAGTACTTTGCTCTGGTGTTCAGCGGGATGCTCGCCGGTATGGCAGGAGCTTTCCTTTCGGTCGGCCACCTTACTCTTTTTACCAGAGATATGAGCAGTGGTAGAGGATGGATCGGTAATGCGGCTGCTCTGTTCGGATTCAACAGTGCCCCGGGTTCCTTCTTTGCCGCCCTGTTTTTTGGGTTTGCCGATGGAATTGCACTTCGATTACAGAATGTCACCAACCTGCCACCCTATATCGTTCAATTGATGCCAAACTTATTGACCCTAGTCATTCTCGCTATTGTCTCCTATCGGGGAAAAATTCGCGAACTCAAGCGTACACAACAGTAATTACAGGGAGATGTTGAAATGAAACGTACTTTGATTATGGCAAAAGCTATTGTTACCATGGATGACGATTACCATGTGTATGAGAGCGGACATCTGGTTGTTGAGGATGAACGTATTGTTCTGATTGGAAGTGGAAAAGCTCCGAACCAGCACTACGATGAGGTAATGGATCTTCCCAATCATCTCTTGATGCCCGGTTTGATTAACGCCCACACCCACACCCCGATGGTGCTCACACGCGGTATGTGTGAGGGTGTCAGTTTATTTACGATGGATGGGTTCATCAACACCCTTCGCCGATACGAGATGGATGCCGATGCTGACATGGCCAGTGCCTCAGTGGGTGTTTCCTGTGCAGAGATGATTCGAACGGGTACAACCTGTTTCGTAGACCAGTATTTCTATGCTGATCGGATTTTCGAGGCAGTCGACGCTTCATCCTTGAGAGCCGTCATTGCCTACGGAATTGTAGAACTTGGGGAAAAGAAGGCACGCGAACGTGAACTGGCTCTAGCAACCGACTTTCTCAATCAATGCAGAACCCATGTCCGAATAACTGGTTGGATTGGACCTCATGCTTTTTTCGTGGACAACAGTGAGGAGTTGATCCAGGAAGAGATGCGTCTTGCCTTGAAGTACAAGGCAGGATTCCATATTCATTTCGCCACGAGCAATGAGGAGAATAACTACTGTAGAAAGACCTATGGCTGTGATGCCATCAAGAAAATGGAAGCTATGGGAATCATGGAGATACCAATTCTTGCAGCTCACTCCATCACTGTCAGCAATGAGGATATCAGGATAATGGCGGAACACCCTTTCTATCCAGTCATGGCCCCCTCTGCCGCAATGAGAAGCGGTTTTGCTGCAGCTCCGGTAAAAGAAATGAGACTAGCTGGGGTAAAGGTCCTTCTTGGAACAGACAATGTTTGTAACAGTAATTCATACGATATGTTCAGGGAGATGGCTACCGCTGGGAAGTTGGTCATCCATACAGCACGTGATGTCAACGCCATCACTCCGAAGGAAGTTGTTGCCATGGCGACCCGCGATGCTGCCCAGGCTATTGGCCAAGGAGATAGGATAGGGTCCTTAGAATCTGGCAAACTTGCCGATGTTATTGCGCTCGACCTCTCCGATATCGGGTGGGTTCCGATGGGAGCACAGGATTGGTATACCCAGTTGGTTTATTCTGTTTCCGGCCACAGTGTTACCCACTCGATGGTTGGTGGGAAATGGTTGATGAAGGATCGGCTTCTGTGCACTGTAGATTATCGGAAGGAATGCGAGAGATTGGAAGAATCAAATCTCAAGTTGCTCAAACGGCTCGCAAAACGGGCAGGCCGATGAGAGAAGTTGATAGCTTGCTCTTCGACCTTGATGGGACGCTCTGGTCACCTCTACCACTTTCTCTCCATTGTTGGAACGAGGCGTGCCGGGTTAACTCTGTCTCATCAGAAAATGTTACCGAAGAGAATCTGAGATTGTGTTTTGGACGAAGCTCATCTTTCATTAGGTCCACCTTGGTTCAATCCTATTCCTCCTCTGTGCAGCGGAAGGTATGTGAAACAGCCTTTGGCTTGGAGAACCAGAACATTGCCTACCATACCAACTTGCTCTATCCCTTAGTGAAAGAGACTTTGGAACGACTATCTGTAAGCTATCCACTCTTCATTGTCAGCAATTGTCAGCCTGGGTATATCGAGGCATTTCTTGAGTCCTACCATCTTGCTCATTTGTTTATTGATTTTCGTTCTTCAGAAGAGAATGGATTATCGAAGCATCAAAATATTGCAGATTTGGTACGGATTTATGCGTTGGACCATCCCATCTATATTGGAGATACCCAGCTTGATGCTGAGGCCGCTTCTCTTGCACATGTCCCCTTTATTTATGCAACCTATGGATTCGGATCTGTTCCAGAGGCAGGATTTGCAATCTCAAATTTTTCCGATCTTCCAAAGTTGCTAACCCAATAGGAGCGTATCCATGGAAAGAAGTTTGTATATTGGACTTGATATTGGCACTACAGCTATTAAGCTGCTCTGTCTTGCACATGATGGGACGATAGTATTCAGCGATTCTCTCACTCATGACTTGTTAACGTCTAAGGAAGGTTTTGCAGAAGAGAATCCCGAGGAATGGGAACAGCATACTTACAGCCTTTTCAAGGCTTTGATAGCATCCCTTTCTTCTGAAGACCTTGCTTCAATCAAAGCCATCGGAGTAACAGGGATGGTCCCCACACTTATTCCTCTTGATGCTGATTACCGGCCGATGGGATATTCCATTCAGCAGCAGGATAATCGTGCTATCACCGAGGTGGAGGAAATGCAACGTGATTTCGACTCTGATTGGATGTTTGAAACCACTGGAAGCATGATTAACTCTCAACATATCGGGCCGAAATTGCTTTGGTTGAAGAAGCACAAACCAGATCTCTTTTCGCATATGTCTCATATCCTGGGGTCTTATGATTATATCAGATATCTATTGTGCGGAATGGCAGCCATTGAGCGAAACTGGGCTTTAGAGAGTGGGATGTGGAATCTTAGAGAAGAGGCCTGGATTAATGATGTGCTTTCCTACTGCTCTATTGATGTCTCCTATCTTTCTGAAGTGAGAAAGTCACAAGACGTAGTGGGCACGACAACTAAGGAATTTTGTGCTAAGACCGGGTTCCCGAGTGGCGTGAAAGTCGTTGCTGGCAGTGCAGATCATATAGCCTCTGCATTTTCGACTGGAGCCCGCTCTAATGGGGATTTAGTACTCAAGCTGGGTGGCGCCGGGGATATCTTATTCAGCGTTGATCACCTGGTGACCGACAAACGGCTTTTCATAGATTATCAATGTGATGGAAGTGACCATTATGTTCTAAACGGATGCACCGCAACTAGTGGATCCCTTTTAAAGTGGTTCAAGCAGGAAGCAAGTCTTCCAGAATTCGAAGATATGGATGTTCAAGCGCTGCATATAGGCCCGCTAAGTGATGGTGTCATCGTGCTGCCTTACTTCATGGGGGAGAAGACGCCTTTGTTTGATGCCCATGCAAAAGGAGTCATTTACGGTCTTTCACTTTCTCATACGAGGGTGCATATATATCGTGCAATTCTTGAGGCTGTGGCATACAGTTTCCGTCACCATATTGAAGTGTTTGCTGAACAGGGGCTAGAGGTCAAACGGGTTTATATCACCAACGGAGGCTCTAAAAGTAAACTCTGGCGTTCCATTCTTGCCGATGTAATCGGGTATGATGTCGCCTATATTCCGAATCATCCCGGTTCTTGCCTTGGAGGAGCCATTATTGCCGGTATAGCAGTCGGGGGGATGGATCAATCAATTATCGATACAATGCTCGTGCATGCCCTTCATATTCCTCACAATAGAAAGTACCACTTACAGTACAATGAGGGCTATCGAAGGTATAGACAGCTCTATGAACAGTTGAAAGGAATGATGAGAGCAGAATGAAACAAATTGATATGATATTGACTGATATTGATGGGGTTTGGACAGATGGAGGCCTATATTTTTCCCAGACCGAGGAGAGTATGAAACGGTTTTCTGTCTATGATGGATGGGGGATTAGGTACTGCAGAAACCTCAACATTCCTGTAGGGATAATTACCGCCGAAGATCTTCCAATGGCTAGTTTAATTGGAAAAAAGTTCAAAACTCCGTATATCTTCACAGCGGTGTCTGACAAGTTGGAAACTGGAAAGACCCTAGCGGAACAATTGAATATATCGATGGAACGCGTTGCCTATATTGGCGATGACCTCAACGATCTGCCCTTACTACGGGCAGTGGGATTTTCTGGTTGCCCAACGAATGCTCCAATCTGGGTAAAGCGTGAAGTCGATTATGTATGCCAAACACAGGGTGGATATGGCGCTTTCCGAGAGTTTGTGGAACACATCCTTCAAGATAGAAAGGATTTCCAACATCTAATCGAAATCTATGCACAAAAAGGGCGGTATGTACAATAATCACACCGCTTGAGGCTTTGATTTGTGATTCCTGCGGAGGATGTGGATGTTCTCCCTGGTACCGATATTACAGAAGGTTTCGGGGCTTGGTAGATCTTGTTAGAATTGATTCTAATCCTTTCTGTAGAGCACTATTGGCTTTTAGATACTGGCTGTATTTGAATGTCCAGCAGCTAAACTGTTGTTCATACAGGTAGCTCCCAATGATGAGATGCTCATGCCTAGTTAAATTGGTGAAATAATTGTGAACTAGCTCATGAGATGTTTCAGTTTAAGCAATATATAACTTAATCCCATTTGATGTAATGAAATCTCTATAGGCTTGCGGGATTCCTTCATCAGTTATGATTGCTGAGAAAGTTGTGAGATTGGTAAATACACATGTACTCACTTTGTCGAACTTGCTTGAGTCAATAATGAGGATTCGTTCTTGACTACAATCAAGCATAGCTTGTTTCAATGGTACATCTTCAAAATAACCGCAGGTAATCCCTTGATTGATATCAAAGCCTGTAGCGCCGATGAAGCATTTACTAGCACGATATTGACGAAGTAAATTTGCAGATTCCTGATTATAAAACACTCGTGGCTTATTCAAATATATGCCGCCAGGGCAAATAATCGATGATTGGTCCAGTTTGACAAGTAATTCTATTGCAAGGAACGATGGAGTAATAATTGTATAGGAAGAATCACGAGGTAACAATTTGGCTATTGCAGCAGCAGTAGTACCTGAGTCCAAAAAAAATACCTCATCTTTCGCCAATAAGCTAATTGCCTTGGCTGCAATTTTTTCCTTGATAATCGTGTTCTTTTTGATTTCAGAATCAACTATATAATTTGGCGTCTTTCCTGGGATATTGGACGTAATACCACCATAAACTTGCTTAATTAACCCTTGATTTGCTAACTGTGCACAATCTCTGCGTGCAGTCATTTCTGATACGTTGAGAGTATTTGCTAAGTCTTTGATGGTAATGAAGTGAAGATTGTTTACAATTTCTACTTCTTTTTGCTGTCTGTTGTTCAAAGTGTTCATTTGTTGCTCAGTATATATAATCTTATTCATGAAAAAAAGTGTCATCTACTAAAGGATAGACACTTTCAGGTTCGTGGCGGCGTATTGGTCGTTGAATCAATTCATAACAAATTCCATATGTTTCTTCTGTGTCCAAATAAGCATAATGTCCATCTCCATCAAGTCCAAAACCGCCTCCCTCCATTATTACATCGATTCCACTTTTCTTGACGATAGCAAGAGAACTTTCAATATCTTGAACATAGATGCCAAGGTGCTGCAGTCCGTATCCGTGTTTTTCAATAAAGTCGGTGTAGATTGTGTGTCCATCGAGAGGTTGAATTAGCTCGATTCTCGTGCTACCAAAATAGCCGAGAGCAATACGAGAAGAATAGCTTGTCGGTTTTCCCTTATAGGTCATTAGTGTTAGTAGTTGCGGGCCATAGGTATAGATCTTCCAATCGCCAATCCCAAAACTCTCATAGTAAGATTTGACCATGGCATGTACGTTTTCTACGACAAATCCAAGTTGTCCAATCGATGAATCCAAGATGGCTAATTTTTCTTTTACCGGCATGATAGCCTCCTCCTATTGATTGGATTGCCTTGAGATACTTGATTCAATCTAATTCATGATCAAGTCACCCGATGTGCCGGGTATGAATAAATCTATAACACATCTTTTATCCAAAATATCGTTATAGTCAATGTTTTTATCACAAATGCAGAGTTAAATGGTAAAAATGTTGACATAATAGCAATGTGATGGTAATACTTTAACATAGGATACCAGATAGATTAGGCTGCTTGAGCTGTGAAAAGGTATCATGTGGTAGGAACATTGTGGCTCATTCTAGATACAAGGGAATAATGTTATTTCATATAAATATTTGCATGAATTAAAAGGAGTAGCAGGATGGATTTTAAGAAACTTGCTGAAGTGATACTTGAGGAGAACCGACAGGTTCTGGACAGGATTGATATCAAAGAAGTTGAACGCTTAATTGAGGAGATTGATAAGGCTAAGACCATCCAACTCTACGCCATGGGCAGAATGGGACTCTCTATGCAAGGCTTCACCATGCGATTGAGACATATGGGTTATGATGCTTACATAGTCTACGACACCATCACTCCCTGTATCGGAGAGGGTGACTTATTATTGGTTCTGTGCGGTATGACCAATGTAGAAATGAATATTGTTAAGCTTTCCAAGGAAGCCAAAGCCACTATCGGCATTCTTAGCCCTCATCCAGAGAATGAGATCGGACAACTAGCGGATTTCACCGTTAGGGTTCCGGGTCAATTTTTCGGTGATCCAAGTGAAGTAAAGTCAATTCAGCCGATGTGTACAATCTTGGAACAATCGATGTTCCTGTTCACCGACATCATTACCATGATGATCATCGAGAAGAATCATGTCGACATAGACAAGATGCATAAGAGACACACCAATCTGGAAGGATTGTTGAAACCATTTGCAAAATAGAAGGGGACGGTATATGAAAGATGGAGATATCTGTCAGATAGCAGAGGTTGTTACTGACATTGACAAAGCCATGAAGCATCTTTGGGAAGACTTTGGTATGGGACCTTGGGACATCTATGAATATGGACCAACTACTGTACGTAATTCGATGTATCGCGGGAAACCCAACCTGCAAAGATATAAGCTAGCCGTGTGCTGGATTGGGCCGGTTCAATACGAACTGATGCAGCCGATTGATGGATATAGCATCTATAACGAATTCCTTGAGAAATCCAATGGGAGAAGTGGTATCCAGCACTTCAAAATCTACTACAAGGATTGCAAGAAAAAAATTGCTGAGCTGAAGAAGAAGGGTTATGAAGTCATTCAATCAGGAGAAATTGGAGACGACGAATTTTATTATTTATCAACTGAGGAAAAAATCGGGACTGTCATAGAACTTGGTAATGCAGGCTCCATACCTGCACCAATAAGGACGTATCCTGAAACGTAAATAAAGGGAGAAAAACACTTTATAAGTGGAAGTATCATACAAAAAGGAGAAAAAGGTATGAAAAAATTTTTGTTGGTGATGGTGATTGCACTTGTTGCACTTTCACTTTTCGCACAGGGTACAAAGGAAGCTGGAAAGACAGAGCCGGAGATGATTCTGAATCCGAAGCTGATTTCAGCTTGGTTTGAGCCATATGAAGCCGATGGTATTGCAGCAGGCACTGAATATGGCGCAAAAGTGTATTTTAAGGCTAGCGCAGCGGCTGATGAAGCCGAGCAAGTCAGAATACTTGAAGATGCTATCAATACTGGAGTAAATGCTCTTCTTGTAGTTCCAAATGATGCGAACTCGCTCGTTCCGACGTTTAAGAAAGCTAGAGCGCAGGGAATCGTTGTGTTGACTCATGAGTCACCGAATCAGCCTGAAGCCGACTTTGATATTGAGATGATTGACAATGTCAAGTTTGGCGAGAAGTTCATTGATGAATTCGTGAGGATCACAGGGTCCAAAGAAGGTGAATATGCAATATTCGTAGGATCCCTGACGGTTCCAGCACACAACATTTGGGCAGATGCAGCCATTGCATATGCCAAGAAGAACTACCCAGGCTTAAAGCTTGTTGCCAGCAAATTCCCAGTATCAGAAGACAGGAATGCCGCTCGACAACAGACTCTTGAGCTGCTCCAGGTGTATCCTAAGCTGAAGGGAATTCTCGGATTTGGAAGTCAGGGCGGCCCAGGTGCTGCACAAGCTCTCAGAGAAGTTGGAAGAACAGCTGATGTAACCGTAATCTGCACCACTAGCCCAGCTGAAGCCTCTCCGTTCTTGAAGGATAATTCCATCGATGAATGCATCCTTTGGTCCTCTGGAGATGCAGCGAAGGCTATGGTCTATGTAGCAAAACTAGTCCTCGATGGAAAGCGTGATCAGATTAAGCAGGGCATCGAGATCCCCGGGCTTGGTAAACCAACCGTAGATGGTATGAACCTGATATTTGATTTCCCGCTAATCGTCGATAAGACAAACAGTGACAAGTACAATTTCTAGTCTGTATTGACTCATTTATATTGTGCGGGACTGGGAGAACCCCCCTCCCGCACATTTATTAGGAAAACGGGCATCAACATTCCTAAACTGAATAACACTTAAGAGTACAGGATTCGGCGAGTCAGTTAGACTAAAGATAGATGAAATTCTCACGATTGGTGGACGATGTAAAGTGTCTATCTCGTGAATGAAAAGGGCCTATTCAGGGGTGCTGGAATCTGGTTGGTGCAGCAATTTATGCCATGATCCTTTCTGTAAAACGCATGGACCGGTATGGTATTGTACGTAAATTCATGTACAATAAATAAAAGAATCTGGTTGGTCGAATCTTCATATTCTGTGCAGCTTGTACACCGGTGTAGGGATTAGTGAAGTCCAATAGTCTCCGCCCTCACTCATACGATTCAGCCAAAAAAGAGGGAATCAGATGGATTTTATCGCTATTGAAAACTGCAGCAAGGCATTTGGCGGGGTCAAGGCTTTAAAGGGCATCTCGTTTTCTGTTAAGCAGGGAGAGATACACGGTCTTGTGGGCGAAAATGGCAGCGGAAAATCAACTCTTATCAATATTCTAGCAGGTTCTCTTTCTGCTGATACGGGTAAGATTGCTATTGATGGGGAGCCGATGGCTTCCTATGGACCTCTTTCCGGTATGCAATATGGCATCAGTGTAATCTATCAAGATTTCTCTTTGTTTCCGAACTTGACCGTCCTGGAGAATGTCTGCCTTTCGAACCAGATAAAGGACAAGAAAGCTTTCTTCTCGATTAAGAAACACTCTGATGAGGTGAAGAGCCTTTTAGATCAATTGGATGCCAATATCAGCCTTTCTGATATAGTCGGAGAAATTCCTGTGGCCAAGCAGCAAATGGTAGCTATTGCCCGGGCTTTGAATAATAACCCCAAGCTCCTAATCTTCGATGAACCAACCACTGCTCTTACGAGAGAAGAAATAAATAATCTTTTCAAAATCATAGGTATGCTGAAGTCTAAGGGCATTTCGATTATCTTTATCAGCCATAAGATTGATGAGATTATGGAAATCTGTGATGTAGTTACCATTCTGAGAGATGGAGAGGTAATTGATATCAAGCAAATCAGCGATGTAAGCATTGCCGAAATAGAGAAGTTGATGGTTGGAGCCTCTTCTGTCTATACAAAGCATGTCGATGATTCGCTGATCAGTAGTGATTCTTATATGTTGAAAGTTAAGGGCCTGTCGAAGATAAATAATTTCCTGGATATCTCATTTGACTTGAAGAAAGGGGAGATTATTGGTTTTACAGGCCTTCTTGGTTCCGGTCGTACTGAAATTGCAACTGCTTTATTCGGGATTGCGCCGGCAGACAGTGGGGAGATTGAGATCGATGGACAAGGTGTTTCAATCAGAAGTGTTCAGGATGCTGTGACCCATGGGATTGCTTATGTTCCGGAGAACAGACTAACCCAAGGGTTGGTGATGGATTATTCCCAGAGGGATAATATTATACTTCCCACAATCAGTAAATTCACCAGAAAAGGCTTGTTGGATGAAGTCAGAATGACTGAAACAGCAAATCATTGGATTGATGAGGTGAAAGTCAAGACTGATGATGTTTTCAAGGAAGTCAAGACGCTCTCAGGTGGAAACCAGCAGAAAATTGTGTTGGCAAAGTGGTTGGAAATGAATCCGAAAGTGCTGATTCTAGATGGTCCTACGGTTGGAGTGGACGTCGGTGCAAAGGCCAGCATTTTTAAGACTATCCATGAGATGGTAGAGAAATACGAGATGTCTGTTATTCTTATTTCTGATGAGATTCGTGAGCTGACTGCCAATTGCAATCGCGTTCTGGTCATGCAGAATGGAAGGCTTTGTAGGATTCTGGATAAACCTGAGGAGATTGATGATGATTACATCAAGGGCATTCTTGATGAACAGAAACGAGCAATTTAGGAAGTAGCAGTATGGAAAAAATTAGAAATATACTCAAAAAACGAGAGGCCTTGCTAGCTGTAATCATCCTGATTTACTCTGCTTTTGTTGCTATCATGGCACCGACATTCCTCAGCTATGGGAATCTAACCAACGTGCTCAAGGCGTGTTCTGTCACGGGTATCTTCTCATTGGGTGTGCTGATCATAATTATCAGCGGAGGGTTCGATGTATCCTTCACAGCTATCGCTCAGGTCACAGAATATTTTTGCGTCTATTTCATGGTCAATTGGTTTACTCACGGTAATTTGTTGCTTACCCTCCTTTTGGCAAGCCTTGTAGGGGCTTTGATGGGACTTTTCAATGGTTTTCTCATCGACCATTTCAAGATGCCTGCCATCATCATAACGATTTCGACCCAGAATCTTTTCTACGGCCTTATGTATGTGGTTACGAGGGGAAAATTGCTGTATACCATCCCAGAATATATCTGGCCGCTCGCTGATGGCAAATTATTCAAGGTGGCACAGGCTGTTGGTTCTCCCAATGGATTTAGTTATGTCACGGTACTCTGGTTCGTCATGGCAGTCATTCTTGACTTTGTGCTGAGGAAGACTACGTTCGGTAGAACCATCTATTGGGTTGGGGGCAACCGAACAGCAGCTAAAAGAGTCGGAGTCAACATGTTTCGTAACACGATGCTGGTTTACGGTATCGCAGGGGCGATAGTTGGAATAGGATCAATAGCTCACGTGGCCATTGTCCAGACAGTTATTCCAAATTCAATTGTAGGTACTGAGATGGCGGTAATCGCCGCAATCATTCTTGGAGGTGCTTCAATCTCTGGGGGAAGAGGTTCTGTCCTCGGTTCTATTTTGGGCGTTCTTTTGTTTCAGATAGTGAATAACAGCCTTACTCTTTTGAAGATCTCTTCATATTGGTACAACGTATTCACAGGCGCCATCATTATTCTCAGCCTTATCCTCAATGCTACCCAAGAAATACAGCAGAAGAGGCAGATTATCAGAGTGAAAGTTGCATCTGACATCAAGGAGGCTGCTGTATGAGCAAAAGGAATATTTTTCTGAGAATGAGGGAAAGTGAGTTCTTTTCGCTGTTGATTACCATAGTAGCGATATTCCTCTTCATGTACTTGCTCAATGGCTCCAAGTTTCTGTCGTTCAGGAATCTCACCACTATGATGTACCAAATGCCAACTATTGGGTTTATGGCCATCGGCATGCTGATAGCTGAGCTCACCGGAGGAATCAATCTATCCATTGTTGCTGCTGCTAATTTCAACGGTATTGTAATCCATGTGGTACTTAAGTCCCTTACCATGGGAGATACAGTGAATGCCAGCAATGGCCAGGTGTATATCGCACTTTTGATAGGGCTACTGGCTTGTATTCTGATTGGGTTTATTAATGGCCTGCTGATTTCCAAACTGAAAATTCCAGCCCTTTTGGTTACTTTGGGTATGTCCACTCTCCTACAAGGTCTGAGCATTCTCATTACCATGGGATATACCATTTCTGGATTTCCAGAGCAAATAACATGGTTTGGAGTAGGGGAGGTTATTGGTATCCCTGTATCAATCATTTTATTCATCGTAGTTGTATTTGTGCTTCACTTTATTTTGGATCGTACAGTTTATGGCAAACAGCTGTATATGACGGGGGCCAACCCAGAGGCTGCTAGGTTTTCCAATGTTAATACTGACAAGGTCATAATCGTCGAATATATTCTATCTGCCTTTCTGTCCTTTTTTGCATCGATGGTTATGATTGGTCAGATGAACTCTGTCAAGGCTGACTATTATGAGTCGTATGTCCTTATTGCAGTTCTAGCTACCTTCCTTGGTGGAGTGAAGCCTACTGGTGGATTCGGAAAACTGTTTGGTACTGTGATGGCCTCAATTATCCTGCAGCTAATTTCTACAGGCTTGAATCTGAAGAGATTTGACCCCTATCTGGTCACGGCAATCTGGGGCTCCATCATTATTCTTGTACTCTTTGGGAGAGAAATCTCCAACAAGATACTACATAAGCTAAGAAGGAGTGCCAAATGAGAAAGATTGGTATCTACTATGCATTCTGGACACATGAATGGGTTGCGGATTTTTTTCCGTTTGTCCCTAAGGTAAAGAAGCTCGGCTATGATATTCTCGAGGTGCACAGTGGAATACTGGCTGATTGGACCGAGTCGAAAAGGCTGGATCTAGCCAAGGCAGCCACAGATGAAGGCATCCAACTGTCATACGGACTAGGTTGCAGCGCTGAGTACGATGTCTCTTCTCCCGATGAGAGTATTCGCCAGAATGGGCTAAGATACATGACATCACTAATCCAGGCTGTTGGAAGGATGGGTGGGGGAGTAATCCAAGGTTCCACATACTGCGCATGGCCAAAAAAACTGGAGATAGGAGAAAGCAAACAACACTATGTTGACCAGAGCTTCAAGAGTATGAGGCAACTGGCTAAAGTAGCGGAAGATGATAATGTTATTGTCAACATGGAGATTCTCAACCGCTTTGAGCAGTTTGTTTTCAATACGGTTGCTGAGGCTTTGCCATTTGTCAGCGCAATTGACAGCCCCAACCTTGGGTTATTACTTGATACGTTCCATATGAATATCGAAGAGGATTCTATACCTGAGGCTATCATTATGGCAGGGAAGTATATGAAAGGGCTTCATTGCGGGGAGACCAACAGAAAGCCGGTAGGTATGGGTCGGATGCCATGGGCGGAGATACGGGAAGCTTTGGATGAGATTCACTTTGACGGCCAGATAATCCAAGAGCCCTTTGTAACCTTCGGAGGTCAGGTTGGTCAGGATATTTCAGTCTGGCGCGAGGTTATCGAGAATCCGGATCTAGACAAGTTGGCAGCTGATTCTGCTGCTTTCATGAGAAGGGTGCTGGTAGACTGAAGTTGAGGGTTTGTTGTGATGGTTCAAGTGATGCCTGATTACCTAGCAAAATCAATGAGCTGACTACTCGTGTGCCGATTGGCTCAGAGCGACTTGTCTTTTGCTATATTTGTTAGGGGTGTCACCATACCAGGACAAGATTTCACTATGTGATTATGGAAGGAGTAACATTCTTGATGTGTTTTTATAAAATATCAAGCATGATTTCTATCGAGTTATTCCTTCCGGAAAGTTATGAACCAGTCTCTTTTAGGTGCGGCTGCCTCCACCAAGCCGGTTATCGGTTCTTGTTGAAAGAAGCAGGTAGCAAAAGCCATCCAGTAACGCCTATTCTTGTTAATTTTGAATAATATGTCAGAATCCTTGATGTCTATAGAGAGCTTTGCCACGTCAAATCACACATGATGGAAATCTCTGATTTCAACTATTGGCTTCTATTGCAGACTGTTTATCTCATTAGGGCAATCATAATAGCTTAGCATCTCAAATTCCCGTCTCAGTTATATCTAGGGATTAGATAATTCTTTTAAATAGTTGCAGATAATGTCGTAAAGTGCGTGACAAAAGCTCTAAACATAGGTATAATTCTATCTATGATAGATGCCAATCCAAAACCGACGAAAATCATCCGTGTCACCAACAAGAAGAACGGTGTCACCTACCTCTACGAGGACCAGGCCTTCTGGAACAGCGAGAAGAAGCGCGGAGAGCACAAGCGGAAGTGCATCGGCCGCCTCGGTCCCGACGGCGATGAGATATACAACGAGTACTATCAGGCAAAGAAGCAGGCCGTCAAGGCCGAGACTCCGCTTGTCTCCAAGACCACTCTGATGGGGCAGAACCTCATCCTGGACAAGGTGGTCAAGGAAACCGGCATCAAACCAGTTCTGAAGGAAGCCTTCGGCACAGATGACGCCGATGCCATCCTCCAGCTTGCAAGGTACAGCGTCTGCGAGGGCAAAGCCCTCAGCAGAGCCGAGGACTGGCTGAACGACCGGGGTTTCAACGGCAGCGCCCTTTGTTCGCAGCGCATCAGCGAGCTGCTCGCCTCCCTGTCCGACGACAGGCGCAACACCTTCTTCAAGCTTTGGATCAACAAGCAGGCGAAGAAAAAGGCACTGCTGTTCGATATCACCAGCATATCCTCATATGGTAAAACCAATACATATGTGGAACGGGGGTACAACCGCGACCACGAGAACCTGAGGCAGATCAATCTCGGACTGCTCAGTTCCCACTCGTCGAACGTCCCACTCTGGTACTCGGAACTGCTCGGCAGCATGGCGGACTCCATCGTGCTCGACCATGTGCTGGGCAACCTGGAAAAGCTCGATGTGAAGGACATCAACCTGGTAGGCGACAGGGGCTTCTACAGCGAGGCGAACCTCAGGAACATAGCAGAGAAGGGACAGAAGTTCACCATCCCCGTACCCTCCAGCCTCAAGTGGCAGAAGGAATTGATTGACAAGGTCAGGGACTCCATCAGAAGACCGGCTAACATCATCAGGAACCCAGAGGACGACAAGTCCTACATCTATGGCGTCACCGACTACAAGACCGAGTCCTACGGCAGGACCTGGAGGCACGTCTACTTCGACCCCGTCAGGAAGGAGCAGGACATCGCATCGCTGATGCTCAGGCTGCGAAAGTGCGAGGAGGAGCTTGCAAGCGGGAATATCGTCGAAAGGAACAAAGGCCTGTACGAGACGTACTTCACCGTCAAGGAGACGCCCAAGCGGGGAAGAAAGGTCAGCCTGAACGAGGAGGCCGTCACTTCCTACATCAACGGCTACAGCGGGTTCTGGATCATCCTCACCAATGCGGAAAAAGATGCATCCAAGGCCTTGGAGCACTACAACCGCAGATGCGACATCGAGTTCCACTTCGACGACATGAAGAACCTCTTGGACTGCAACAGGCTCAACGTGCACACAGAGAAGACCATGAAGGGCAGGCTGTTCGTCAACTTCATCACCCTCATCCTGCTCAACGATCTGAGAGGCAAGGTCTCGGCCATCAAGCCGAGGGATAGGAAGTACTGGGACTCCAAGGACATGCTGAACAAGGTTTCCACCTATTCAAGGATTCACTTCACTGGTACCTATAAGGACCTCTGGACGGTGCCCACCAAGGCCCAGAGGCTGATCTTCAGCCTCTTAAAGATAGAGTATCATTGGAAGGGAAAGATAGTGAATCTTGAGAAGCCAATAGAGCCTGAAGATGATAGCGAACAGGAAGAGGACGAGACCTAGTTATAATTAGGTCGGGAATTTGAGTTAGCATATAGATATGTCTTATAAGATTGGCTCTGCAAAACATCCAGGATATTTTTAAAAAAAGAAATTTATATGTTCATTTATAGTGATTGGATTTGGTTTGCTGAAACGTAATTGTAGCAAGCAGCGCCAAACCTCCGGGAAGGAAAAGAAAGAGTGTAATTCCGATGAACACGGAAAGTACCATGATAGTAATGATAGCCATACTGATCAGCAAAGTTAGTTTTAGATTGGTAAAACAGAGAAGAATGGATTCACTGTAGAGACGTATGAATTGGAGTGAGGGTTGTTCTACCAAGAGCGGGTATCGGTAGAGTGATGAGAGAAAGAGAAGAATATCAAACCAGATGAATAGCGCGTTGATGAAGCGAGATAAAAGGAGAGTCTCAGTCGCAATCATGTTCTTGATGGATAAACCAATTGAAAGTAGTAAAAGGATATCAATGAAACCCATGCAGAAAGACTTCCAAAGGGATGGTGAATGAAAAAATAATAGCCACAATCTTTTTGCTTTCCAGATTGTTTCCTCAGTCTCTTGTTTGGCCATAAGTAGTATGAAAGCCCATCCAATACCTATTGTAATCAATGGGAGGGAGCAGAGCAGAAACCAAAGGCTCATTTTCATCCAAGAGATAGGCTCATGGATGATGATATGAGCCCATTCTCTCATGCAAGGGATATAGCCACTTTCCTTTCTCATCCTTTGATTCCAGTCATCACAATACCTTCTACTACATACTTTTGACAAAAAATATAAATGATTATTAGTGGAAGCGATGCAGTTGAGAGAAGTACCATAATTTGATTCCAGGGAACCGCGGAGACAGTGGCTGTATAGATCTGAAGCATCAGAGGCCATTTGTCTTTTGCCGGTAAAAGCATCAACGGTACCATGAACTGACTATAAACCACATTGAACGTATTGAGAATGGCGATTGAAAATACGGGTAGGGAAAGAGGGAAGACTATACGGCTAAAAATCACGAAGCTATTTGCCCCATCGATTCTAGCAGCGTCCATTAATGCATCAGGGATGGTGTCAAAGAAATTTTTAAAAAGAAATACCATCCATCCCCACGCCGAGAAGGTGAGAATGATGGACCAGTAGCTATTGATTAAGCCCCAGCTGTTCATCATGAGAAAAGTTGGAATTATAGTAGCTTGATTGCTAATCATCATGGTCCCAATGAAGAAAAGCAACAAGGAATCGGAATGCTTGATTCTTAGTTTTGATAGACCGAAGGCACATAAAGAGCTGATGCTCACCTGTACAAGAATCGTCCCTCCACAGATGATGACGGTATTCTTGATATTGTTCCAGAGATTGAATGTTCTGAATGTCTCACCGATGTTTCTCCAAAGGAAGATTTTTGGAAATAGGGAGGGGGGAAATGCCATAACCTCAAGCTTATCCTTGAACATACCAAAGAACATCCAAGCGTGAGGAAGTATTTGGAAGGGAATCGAGACTATAA
The DNA here is from genome assembly GCF_000190435.1 of Sphaerochaeta globosa str. Buddy. Lineage (NCBI taxonomy): Bacteria > Pseudomonadati > Spirochaetota > Spirochaetia > Spirochaetales > Sphaerochaetaceae > Sphaerochaeta > Sphaerochaeta globosa. Next base: position 2,618,390 of record NC_015152.1, on the reverse strand, counting down.
GAATCGTGATGATTGCAATATATATGCGTTTACCTTGTCCCTTTTTTCGTTCGGAATCCTGAATGATTGCCATGAATTTTCTCCTCTATCGGTTTGCCCGTTTCTGCATTCTCATCTGTAGTATTGTCAAAAGGAATACAATCACAAAGGCAATGGTTGTTATCGTAATGGCGTAGCTATACTCACCACCGGTATAGGCTTTGTCAAAGGCATAGAGTACCAGTGTTTCAGTGGATTTTGCCGGACCCCCGCCTGTCATGATCTTTGGCTCATCGAATAAGTTAAAAATTGCAATGGTATTGGTGATTAAAAGCATAGAGATGGTCGGCCGGATGGTGGGTAGTGTCAAAGAAAATAATTTGGACCAGAAACCTGCACCATCGATTTGTGCCGATTCATACAACTCCTTTGGGACATTGTTCAGACTTGCAAGGTAAATAATAAAGTCCATTCCTGCTGAGAGTCCTGCAAATATGAAGAGATATGGATATCTCATGCACCATTTTACCAAGAAAGTTGAGTTCAACCACAACTGATGAGGAAGTCCTGCTTGGCCCAAGATGTAATTAGCCAAGCCATAATCAGGTTGCCAGATGTATTTCCAAAGCACAGTGACCACAACAGAGGGCAGAATAGCCGGAATGTAGAAAAGGGTTCTTATGAGACCTTTGAATTTCTTCACCTCATTCACCATGATAGCGAGTACCAAAGGAACCCAGAAATTAAGGATCAACATAATTGCCCAGAATTCGAGGTTGTTCTTCAATGCATTGAGTACATACGGATCTCTGAAAGCACGGATATAGTTGCCAAAACCGATGAATACTCCTGGTGGTTTCATAATCTGATACCGAAAGAAACTGATGGTAATACCAGAGAGGATAGGATAGTACTTGAACATGATGAAAGCAATCAAAGCTGGCAAGAGAAATAGCCACCCTGAATTCCATCGTCGTTTTTTCATGATTGGTTCCTGATGTGTGAATTTGAAAGATATTCCGGGTTGCCCTATGCAACCCGGAATGGGTTTGACAATAGTGTTACTTCTTGAATGTTTCTGGATACTGCTTGTACGCTTCATTTGCTGCCTGTGTCAGCAAGGTACGTATTTCATCACGCGTAAGCTTCTCTGTCAGCAGAATTTTTTGTAGTACAGGGGCCAGAATATTCTTCAAGTTGTTCCAGTTCGGACACCAAGGCTCCATACGCGCAGTCTCGGAGATGATAGCAAACTCTGCCGCCCAACCTTCCGGCCAGCTGGTTGCCATGGAGAATTTTTTTTCGGTCATGTCAGTGCGAGGGGGTATTCTATTGTTGATACCACCAATAGAATTCTCATATTCCCACTTCTTTACCTGGAATTCTTCATCATAATCGAATAGCTGAACGAATTTCCAAGCTGCATCAAGCTCTGCCTGAGTTGCTGTGGGACTGAATATCCATGCATTACCACCTGCGATGGAGGCTTGTTGATGATTGGCATCCTTTGCAGGAATGGGAATAATCCCGAAACTATCCTGCGGAATTCCATACTTTTTCTCTGCTTCACTTGCAAAGTGGTCCATACGACCAAAAGCAAAGACTCCGCGACCTGAGTGCATGTCGTCACGAAGGTCATTCCATGACTTTAAGACATCTTTTTGGGTCATACGATACTTCCAGATCATGTCGTGCCAGAGCATTGCAGCGTCAATACCTGCTTCCTCTGAAAATCCAACGCGATAGGTTCCGTCACCATTGGGAATTACCATCTCACCGCCTGCAGACCAAACCCATGGAGTGAAGGGCCAGGCATTCCACTCCATTCCAACGAGCAAATAGCCGAATCGAGGAGCATTCATATCCGTTACTTTCTGTCCGAGGGCGGTAAATTCAGCCCAGGTTTTCGGAAGGTTGGCAGGATTTCCTCCACCGGCCTGTAGCGTATTCTTGTTGTATACAGTACCAGCCAGGTAGATATAGTCCATTACACCATACCACTTTCCATTGTACTGAAGAGCTTCATCCATAGCAGGATTAACCTTGCCCATTTTTTTCAAGTCCCAATTGTTAACAAAGTTGGAGATGTCTGCAATCATTCCGTTTGATGCACGAGTCTGGACATCAACATACGGAAGAAGGTTGGTAACAGTAGGCGCCTCTCCTGCCATCAATGCCTTGTCATATTGCTGTCGATAATCGGTTCCTGCTGGGGAGAAGATGCTGACAATCTCGATTTCTGGATAGCGACGCTGGAATTCCTCGACACAGAATTTCCATGAAGCTTTTTCTACATCGCTGTAATTCTCAAGTGGCCCCCAGACAGTGATTTTTACTTTTTCCTGTGAAATTTGTTCCGTTTCCTTGGTGCCGGCGGCAAAAAGCATACTCAAACAAGCGAACAACACGACGAATACTGCTACGACCTTGACCTTTTTCATGTTTTCTCCTTTTTGTCCTACCAAATTCGTCTTTGCTTGGTAGGTACTAAACAAAGGATATCAGAGGGTATTTCGTTTCTGTACCGGTGATTTTCTACAAAAGACCTTACTAATCTTAACCTTTGCATTATTTTGCATAAGCAGAAGGAGTCGTTCCTACAAATTCCTTAAACACCTTGGTAAAGTATTCAGGATTTTTGTATCCAACCATATCCCCCACTTCATAGACTTTATACTTTCCGCTATCGAGCAATTCCTTTGCCTTATAGATTCTAAGCTTTGCAAGATACTGTGAGAAACTGGTGCCCATTGATTTGGCAAAAAGGGTTGAAAGATAGTTCGGGGTAAACTGTAATTGGTCGGCGATTTCAGTGAGCGTAATACCTTCCGAGAAGTGTTCTTTCGTAAAGCCGATCATTCGATGGACTATTTGATAGTTCTTGGCAAGTTCTCTGCTTTGGATGGAACCAATCAAGCTTTGGATATATTCATTGACGTGGATTTGAGCTTCATGGATAGTGCTATGTTTCTGGACAACTAGTGAAAAAGCTTTTGAATCATATTGGATGCCGTGCTGCAGGAGTGAGACAGTGGTTGCTCCGATGAGCTCAGATAGGAGTGGTGTCAAATAGATGTCTTGTGGAGCAGGAAGCCGTGAAACATGGGAGAAAAACTTTTCCAAGAGTTGCTGTGCGGCCAAAATATTCCCGATAAGTATTGCATCAATTAATTGGTCCTTGTCGAAAATCCATGAAAGGGGGGGGCAAGAACTACCTTTCATGCAGTGGTTGGTATATTGCATTACTTCATTGTCCAAGCTTTCGCGTATACATATTTGTGTCTGGCTGAAAGCTGTACTGATTTCCTCAAAACTATGAACGATGTCGCTGATTCCTATCCGAACGGTAAGATTGAGGTCATCAATCTTATTGCAGAAATCAAGAATCCTGGTGCATAGGCCCACCAGTTGGTCCAACGAATACGAGTCAGTTTGATCAGCACAGAGAAAGTAGGCAGTATTGCTTCTAAATCCAGGAGAGTATACCGTTCCTGGAATGAGTGATAAAACCAGTGAATTGATTCTATACAAGGCATACAACTGTTGTTTCATCTCCAATTCAGCAAATGCGTCTTGGCTGTTTTCCAGATGTACTCCGATTACCACATATTCTTTTTCAGCCAACATAGAGGAAAAGAATTGGTCTTTTCGGGCAAACTGTTCATAGGTGAGGATGCGTCCTTCAAGCAATTCGTCGAGAAAAGGCTGGAAAAGTTGCTGTTTACTCTCCTCAAAATCCTTCTGAAGACGGTTTAGTTCAATGATTCGAATTTGTTCTTCTCGAATACGGTTGCAAATAGCTTCTAGAGGAGCTTCAAACTCTTCAGGAAGGGCTGGTTTAAGAATGTAGTCACTGACTCCATACGAGAGAGCTTTTTTGGCATAATCAAAATCATCGTATCCCGTGTAAATGAGGAAGTAAGGATGCGAATTCATTTGATAGAGTTGCTCAATCATTGAAATCCCGTCAAGTTGTGGCATGGTTATATCGGTAATGATGCAGTCTGGATTCAGCTGAAGGGTTTTCTCAATTCCCTGCTGGCCATCATACGCCTCACCGACAACTTTCATGCCCAGTTCGTTCCAATGTATATGACGCTTCAATGCGTCAATCACATAGGCTTCATCATCCACCAAAAGTACCCTTATCGTGTCTGCCATGGCCGTTTCCTCTTTAAGCAGATTGCAAAGTGAATATGAAGACCTACAGAAGACTCTATAATCTGAAGGCCAGTGAAAGCTTCAGGAGAAACAACGTACCGAATACGGTCATTGATATTTTTCAGGCCACTTCTTGATGACGATTCAGAGGAGGCGATTACTTGTTTGAAATCCTCTTTATTCATCCCTTTACCATTGTCTTCAATATCAAAGCAAAGCCAATCTTTTCTGCGTGAAACATTCACATGGATGTATCCATCTAAGAAGTGTTTGCCAAATCCATGCATGATTGAGTTCTCTACCAAAGGTTGCAGGATGAATTGTGGAACTTGAATTTTAAGTAGGTTTGCATCTACTGAAATTTCGTAGGTGAAAGCACCTTCATATCGGACATGAAAGATTTCCAGATAGGTACGTACATGTTCAATCTCAGATTCGAGAGGGCAGGTCAAATTGCTTTCAGTTAAGCTGATTCTCATAAACCGACTGAGGTTGGTCAGCATCCTTGAGATTTCAGGCACCTTCTCATCCTGTGCTTTCCAATTAATATAATCTAAGCAATTATACATGAAATGTGGATTAATCTGGGCTCGTAATGCATTTATCTCAAGCCGTTTTTGGTTTTCCATTGAATCCTGAAGCTTGTTAATGAGTTCAGTAATGTGCTCGGTCAACATTCTATAACTACGATAAAGTGTACCGATTTCATTCTGCCTTTCCAGAAACTGGGTCGGAAGGGTAGCATCCAGTGGCGTTTCGCTGGTCATTGCTTGCGAAAGATCGACAATCGGTTTGGTGAGTCTCTTTGTAAGAAGATAGGTCAACATGGATGAAACAAGGATGGAGAGGAAGGCAAGGAGAGCATAATTATAGATGAGTGGACGAAAATTAATGACATCTTGCAACGGAATGAATTCGATCACTTTCCACTTGAACTTGCTCGGTCTGCTAACCACTTGAATATGGAGACTTCCTTCAAAGGTGGTAGTAAAGGCCCCCTTTGTATGTTCATTTGCAATTTGGGGATATATTGCAGATGCCGGACTTCCTAATAAGGACAACTCAGGATGTGTGACGATTGTCATATCCTCGTTGACGGCGAAGAGAATCGAATTAGGGGAAGCTAACGAGCGCTCTATACATTGGGCGTATACATTTTTCGCAGAAATTTCAAAGGAAAGGATTCCTAGTGTTTGATTGTTTTCGTCATAAATCTTAACCAAGGAGAGTGAGTTGAAAACTATTGGCCCGCGGGCAATTGGTGAAGCTGCATTGATAATGATTCCTCTGTTATTGCCAAGCCGCTCTAACCATCCGTAATGTTCAAGAAATTTGGTAGAACTGAGCCCTATTGTACTGGTATTGATCTCTTCAACAGCATCCAAATAGATAGTTATACCGACAATTTCCGGACGATTCATCCAGAGTTGAGTCAAGTATGCTCGAAGAGCATTCTTGGCGGTGATTTGTTCAATGGGGTCCTCGGGGAAATGCTTGAGTAGTTGCCGCAACTCTGCTTCTCCCGCGATATAGAATGAAACAGAAGTAATCAAATCATTCAGTGCATCAATATTAGTTATAGCTTGGTCGACCAACTTCTTATTGCTGTCATGAACTGATTGGATGAGGGTGTGCCGAACTGATATGGTGAATACCAATGTTGAAAGACTTAGGATGATAGCAAACAAGATACCGAAAGAGACTACGATGATTGTAGATATAGATCGGTTTCTCCACCAATTTCTGATGGTTCTTGTAGACTGCCGCATCATGAAGTCACCTCAATTTCAATACATTATACCATGTCTTTTTCTAGCCTTGAGGAAATCTCTCAGGAGTAGAGTCCGAATTTGGGATGGATGATGGTCAAGAAGTTCCTCACAAAGGCTGATTGCCAAGGATGTGTCATGATTCGCCGCTCTGCTGAAGGCAAGTAGGTGTGTGTAGAATACATCTCGGGCAATCGTTGGATCCTCAATAAATGTCTCAAAGAAAGGTGTGGCGGCAAAGTAGCCTGATACAGGTTTTGCTAGAGCTTTCTCATATGTTTTTATGGAAGACTGTAACAATGCATCAGCTTCCTCACGGTATCCTAATTGACGTGATGCGAGTGCTTTATAGATAGGGAAAGCAGGCAGATACATGACTGTAAAGTAATTGATGGGAAAATCATTGACTGCCTCAAAGTCCTTCAACCCTTTCCCTGGTTCTATTTGTTCTTTGCACAATCCTTGAAGATATTGATAGGGTGATAGCATGACTTGGTGCCAGACTCCACCCCCTAGATTGGAAGGGATGTGAAAATTCTGTTCCAGTTGCATCAGCGCAATTTCCCAGTCTCCCCTATTCATTGCATGCAATGCCAAGGCAAGATGAGCAAGAAGAAACTCATTTGCAACAGTATGTTCGCCTCCTTCACAAGGCACGAATTGGTGGGATGCAAGCAGGGCAAGAGCTTTTTCAAATTGAGAATTCTGGTTATAGGCATGTACTCCCAAGAGAAAAAGGTCATCTCGATTTTTGGTGTTCTCTCCCATACGTTCAAACGCTTTGATACGGGTAGTTAAATTTGTTTCAGTGAGTTCCAATACCCGTAGGAATTCGTAATGAAGCTGTAAGTGGTCTGGATCTTTTTCCATTGCTTGCATGAGGAGTTTTGGGACTCGCAAATCATGCATGTTGCACTTGAAGAGAGCAGCCGCTTTATTCCTGAGGGCTTGGATTCCTATGCCTGCTTTCTCCCATGAATCACGGGAGCTTTCATAATTCCGCTGTATTCCAAATTGAATATTTCCTAACAATAGGAAGGCTTGTTCCTGTTCAGGCATCGATTGTGTCGCCTCCAACAAAGCTGTCAATTCCCAGCGTCTTGAGGGGAAGCAATAAGTTTCATCCTGCAGCTTATACTGTCCATTACAAAGAAAATGCAAATAGGATATCATTGGATTGCAGTTCTCAGCTTGTTCGAGTAACCCGAGAGCTTCATCTTTCAATCCTGCATCGAGATAATCAGAGACGACATCCAAGAGCATTTGGTCCTGACTGGTCCTCCTGACAATCTGGCTTGTTTCTAATCCGAGCAACCTTGCCTCGTTGAGTACATAATAATCGAGAGGATCTTCCTGTAGCAGATTTTTTACCAAGGCCCCAGCAGCTTGTCTTTTCCCTGTCTGCCTGAGCAGACTAATTTTTAATTGTTGCGCTTTCTGATTATATGCACCAAACCGTTCGCCATACTGGATGAGGTCAAGTCCCTCTTCATAGGATGCACTCATACATGCCAATTGAGCGAGTACAAAGGAACAGGTAGCGATTCCGCTTTGGTTCCATAGGCCTTTGTGGAGATATTCCTTTGCCTGATCAAATTTGCCTTCATATTTCAACGAAAGACCAAGGAAATACAAAGCACGGGAGGAGGTCGGATTAGGATTCAGCCGGTTTTGTTCAGCCAAAGCTTGTCTTGCATAAGCTTCAGCCTCATCAAACCGGAGTCGAAGCAATGAGTACCAACTGAGACCGATTAAACTAGGGATATGCTTTGCATCAAGCTCTAGGGAGTGCTTCCAATACAAGTCCGGTTCCCGGATTGGATCACGATACTGGGCAACATGAAGCCCAGTTTGAAATGACGATTCTGCAGTACTGATATCACATGGTAGAGGATATTCAGTTTGAGGATCAGGAACGGTTGATACTGAAGATTTATCTACTGGCTGGTAGGATAGTATTGTTGAAGGTCCGTCTGTGACGCGAATTTCTGTGAAACCTTCCAAGGCAGGAACATGAATACAGATTGGTATTGTGGCGAGTAAGTTAATGTCAGCTGTGAACAGAATAGTCTCTTTGCCAAATACTGAGAGCCGAAGATTGTTCTTATTGGTCACTGGATACAAGTTGATTTCTTGGTTTTGAACCGAAAGAGCAAGGATATTGTTGGCTTGTTGAACCTCCCCGATTTCTTTATAGGGATACCAACTTTGCGAGAATTCCTTCACTTCAAATGGTTCAATCCAAGCAAAGTCCGGTTGATTGTCAGAATAGGAACTTGCCATCAATTCAGCATAGGCCCCGTCGTTATCAGTGAGTGCTGCTTCCCAAGCCTTCGAGAGAGTGCGATACCCCCAGGTAAACATTTTTTTCCCTACTGAGGTGTGATGAGAGGCATAGTGGATGACACCTGCTTGTTTACCCTCATCGTAGCCACCGAAGAAATCAAATTTGGATGATCCACTAAAGTAAGATGTCGCCTGTTTTGTATTCTTATGGAACCGGATGTCATTTCCTCCACGGTTATCCTGGGTATTGAAATATTCATCCATAACCGGAAAAGCCCCGGTAGCTTTCTTGTAATGAAAGTTTACTGACTGGACATCAGGGGGGAAGAAAACCCGATAGTGTTCGTTGACAGGAACGGCAGCATTTTCCCACCAGAGGAAAGAGTGTGGTGTGTCAGTCCTATTGAAAATTCTAACTTTTGTCTCAAACAAGGCTGTGTCCGGTTTAAGGTGGACGCCTACCATTCCTTTCATTCGGTCGAGTGGTTCATGCTCGCCCAACCATACGGTTACAGAACCGTCCGGGTGGTTCTCGATGAAGCTATCGACAGGGAGATATGTCGATGGCCTATGATGGATAGGCCAATTGAACTCAACCCCACCGGATATCCAGAGTCCGAGCATTCCAATAAGTGCAGGTTTGATGACATGCTGTCGGTAAAAGAAATCATATCCATTGGTTTTATCGCGTGCGGTAAAAATTCTTCCACCAATCTCAGGAAGTATTTCAAGGTATAGATAATCATTTTCAAGGACGATACAGTCGTATTCTCTCTCAATCTTGGTATCATGGCGGACTGTATTTACAATTGGATTGGGGTAGGGATTCCCACTGGAACGTTGATGAACACGATTTTCTGCAAACATTGGTAGTGTTTCATACTCTGCTGGCATATAGGTTGGGATAATTATCCGTTTCTCAGTTACCTGTACTCGTTTCATCGTACTCCTCCAAATCTCTCATCTGTATTGTAAGGGTACGTTTTGAACTCAGATACCTGCAAAATTCTTTGATTTTCCCCGCTAAATATCAACTATCCTTTAGCCCAATCCTCTCCAAGATATCGCTCAAGAAGAGAAAGCATGGCAAGACGGTGATCAACTTCTGCTAGTCCCATCATTCTTTTCATTCGATATTTAATGGCATTCTCACTCATACCGAGACTCTCAGCAATCTCTGCATATTTCCTATTGTTTGCTACACCCTGAAGCAGTGTGAAATCGCTGGGGAGGATACTGGAAAACAAGCGATCGAGATTGCATAATTCTTCGATTATGGGATCTTGATAAAAATTCATTGAGTTCTCGGATGCTTGATCTCCAATATGCCTTTCGATGGGACTAACTATAAATGAAGCATTGTCCGTGGTCTCTGCGGGTATGATATTTGCGTCGAGAGTACAGCATAGCGTCGAGAATGCATGGTTTTTAAGAAGGAATTGGGCAATCTTAATAATCTGTCTACCCACTAATATATGGTCCACTTCAATAGCTGTCAAAGAAGGCTTGATATAATTTGCAATGGCACTTCTGCCGAATGTCATCAACCAGATCTCCCGAGGGATTGCTCGTTTATCAAGCTGAAGTTGCCGCAATAGCGCTATAGCTACCAGTTCATTACAGCATAGGACTGAATCCACCAAGGGGTATTTTTGTGTCAGGGTTGCGCAGCTTTGTGAAACTGAGCTCTCATGTATGCTTATGGTTCCCGCTGGAAACGCTGTACGAAAGGCTTGAGCCTTTAGTTCATCAGTAGTGGATGAAGGGTTCACACCAAATAGTACAGTATGATTTCTATGGTGGATGGCGAAGTAGGATGCTGCCATCTGCATCGCTTTATGGAAATCTATGTGAATTTGGGAAGTCATTCCGGTTTCTATTGAGCAGTCGGGATTTACGACAATACAGCGTATTGTATTTCTTGCCAAATCAGCTGACATCTTCCGTAGCCACTGTGGAGTAGAGCCTAAAAGAGTACAAATACCATTCTCTGGGGGCATATATCCATCTAAGGATTCAATAAATACAAGCGGAATTGAGTTTCTTCCTGCTTCATATTTCAGCCCATCAAGATATTGTCTGCACCAGAGCGAGTCTTTATAGAGAGGCTCAATGAGCACGTATACATCCATAATCAGAGAGTATACCACGACCGATTGTAGTGAAAGTACAATATTTGGTCTGGAATTCCGGATTTTCTTTGTATTGTGCCGTCTAGATACTGACTTCATCATAAAGAAGCCAATAAGGAGAGCTGTACTATGAATAAAGCCACACAAGCAAATTTTGTAAAGAAAAGAATCACCACTTATAAGATGGGTAAGCCTATGGATATTCCTTTCTTCTTTGAGAAGAAGCCCTATCAAGGAGCAAGTGGTAAATTGTATCCGTTGCAGTTCAACGATACACTCACTGGGAAACGAGAAGAGAAAGAATTCACGGTAGGTGTGTTGGAGAATGAGTATATTCGAATCGAAATCATGCCGGAGATTGGAGGAAAAATTAGTCGCGGGTATGACAAGATTGGTGAATACGACTTCATGTACCACAACGCTGTAGTTAAGCCGGCTCTCATTGGATTGGCCGGACCTTGGATTTCCGGTGGTATTGAATTCAACTGGCCGCAACACCATAGACCAACCACCTTTCTTCCACTTGCAGCAAGCATTGAAAAACATGAGGATGGTTCTGCAACGCTTTGGACGGGAGAGATTGACCCGCTTCTCAGAATGAAAGGTATGGCGGGAATTACTGTCGAACCATCTCGTTCCTATTGCAAAGTGAAGGTAAGAATTTTCAATCGGACGGAAATGAGACAGCCCTTCATGTGGTGGGCTAACCTGGCGGTGCCCGGAAATGATGATTACCAAATAGTGTTTCCTCCCGATGTTGAGTATATGAATGATCATGACCGACGGGCTGTGATTAGTTGGCCGATTGCTAAAGGGATATACAACACTGCAAGACCCTATGACTTTGGTGATGGTGCTGATTTGTCTTGGCATTCCGCTATCAAAGTGCCTTCCTCTTTTATGGTAAGTGAGGGGCAATCAGAGATGGATTTTGTATGTGGCTATGACCATAAAGCAGGGAAAGGTATTGTTGCTTTTGCAGATCATAGAATTGCACCCGGTAAAAAACTTTTCCACTGGGGAGATGGTGATTTCGGTAATATGTGGTGTTCGAACCTTACTGATGAAAATGGTCCTTACGTCGAATTGATGACAGGTGTATTCACCGACAATCAACCTGATTTCAGCTGGATTCTCCCAGGAGAGACGAAGGAGTTCGAACAGTACTGGTATCCCATCCGCGATATCGGTCCTGTGAAAAACGCAACCATTGACGCAGCCCTCAATATTGAAGAACGAGATGGAGAGCTCTCTGTTGGTGTCCATGCAACGGGAAAATTCCCTAATTCAACCATCAGCATCCAGTGTAAAGGAAAAGTGATTTGGTCTGGTACTACTGATCTCTCGTGTGAACGGCCATGGGTACGAAAGATATCTTGGCAAGAGGGATGGGTTTATCAGGATATGTCTGTGTCAGTGGTTGATTGTACAGGTAGGGAGTTGGTTTCATTCAAAGTACCTGAACGAGGTGTCAAAAAACCTATAGAACCACGCAAGCCAGTTCCACCTCCTTCCGATATTGAAACTATCGAGGAGCTTTACCTCCATGGGTTACATCTTGAACAGTACAAGCATCATACCTATGATCCAAAGGATTACTACCTCGAGAGTCTTTCTCGTGATACCAATGATTTTCGCTGCAATACTGCAATGGCCCGACTCTCCTATAGAAAAGGCTTGTATGAAGACTGCGTTTCCTATTGTGATGTAGCTATTAAACGACTGCTCTCTCGTAACGAGCATGCAACTAATGTTGAATCGCTTTACCTAAAGGCATTAGCCTTGGTACATCTCAAACGTGATGCAGAAGCTCGTCCTCTTTTCGGCAAAGTTATTTGGAGTTATGAATACCGAAGTGCAGCTCTCTATGAGTTGGCTTGCATGGATTGCCGTCAAAATTCATACTTAGATTCCATGAGAAATTTGGAGATTTGTATCGAGGAAAATCCAAAACATGAGCGTGCTCGAAACTTGAAAGCTGCATTGCTTCGAAAACAAGGAGCCGACCAATCCTATGAGATTTCTAAAAATAATACTCAATTTGATACCCTTGATCTTTGGGCACGATTCGAAAACTATTTCGCTTCATCTACACCAAAATTGCTTCAAGAGATCAACGCAATATTTTCGAGTAATATACAATGGTATTTTGACGTAATCTGTGAGTATTTTTATGCTGGTCTCTATGAAGATGCTCTTTCTGTATTACATACTATTGATCCCGCCTATCCTATGGTGAAGTTCTATCACCGTTATTTGCTTCATTGTCTTGCTCTTGACCTTGATGTTCTGCCTGAGTATCCAGAGGGAGGGAGTTGTTTCCCAAATAGGCCGGAGGACTTAATAGTCCTTGAGCACGCTGTTCAGGACTCCTATCACCCAAAACAAGCTGCATATCTTGCTGGATGCCTTCTGTATGACAAAGAGCGGTATGAAAAGGCTGTCGAGTATTGGGAACAAGCTGTGGCTCTGGACCACTCATATTCCTATGCATTGAGAAATCTCGCGATTGCATATTTTGATAAATATAGTGATAAGCGTAGTGCGCGACTTTGTATCGAGAAGGCTTTTATCCTTTCAGGACATCCAAGGATTCTCTATGAATATCAGCAGTTGCTGAAACAGAGTTCATGCTCAACTGAACAGAGACTCGCTTTGTATGAGCAATATAGTACAATTGCAAAACAGCGGGATGATTGTTATTTGGATTGGATTATGTTGCTTACTAGTATGCGTCGTTATGAAGAAGCCAGACTGATGATTTCATCCCGCACTTTCCACATCTATGAAGGAGGTGAGGGTAAACTTACCAAGCATCATGGTTGGCTTTATGTACTCTCTGGGTTGTCTCGATGGAATGAAGATGATTATGAAGGAGCTCTTCAATTCTTTGAACAAGCACTTGTAATTCCAAAGGAGTATGGAGAAGCAAAGAGTTGGTTTGCACAGGAAGCTCATGTGTACTACTTTATAGGTCGGCTTTTTGAGGACATGGGTAAGGATTCTCCTACAATAATGAATGCTTATGAAACTGCTAGCATACCGAAATCTGCGGTTTCAGAAATTTCATTGTTCAGAGCGCTTGCTCTTCAACGGCTATGTCGGTATTCGGAAGCGCGTACCGTATTGCGGGAAATGTTGGAGAAAGGACAGAACCTGCTTGATAATCTTGATCGGTATGAATATTTCGGTGTTGGTTCCCCAACTCCAGCTCCCTTCGATTATGACATCAAGAAAATCAACGCAATCGAGGGAGGTATCCTAAAAGCATATGCACTGCTTGGTTTTGGCAGGCTTGAGGAAGCGGAAGCAGAACTTGATCGGGTTCGGTTTCATAATCAATATGATTTCAGGTTGTATGCTTACGGGATAATCTCAAAAATCATCTGAGATTTGTTATTTGGTCAATGCTAGCAGCTCCAAAAACTATCAAGGTGAATGGAGCTGCTACCCTATTGCAGTTTGGTTATGAGAAGCGCATGGCTCACATAGTGTGTTGATACTCCTATGCCTAATGGATAGGTGTTTCATTAATGGGTTTGCTAAAAAGTAAACTCCGATTCTTCGGCACGCATTTTCCTCTTTTTCGTTTCTCTCTGTGTGATTGAGCTCCTGTTGCGTACATGTACGGGGCCAGCTTTACTGTCTTAGGCAGCTCCGATGAAAACTCATTTTTTGCAGGCTTTCAGAATACTACTACTTTTCCAACGCCTGATAGGAAGCAACTTTTCTTGGATGTGAATGAATGACAATAATCCAAAAAATCTAAGTAATTGAATTATCTCCGTGATATCCAGAAACAGTCAATTAAACTTGCATATAACGGTTTTTAAAGGTATAGAGTTTTTCCTCTCTGCGTCCTGTTTGTTAGGTATGAACCGAAAAGCCACAGGTTATTTTATTTATTGCACAGCCTCTTTTTACTGTCTTTTACTTTACTTGAATTTGAGTGAGAAAAAAATTGTACTAGTAATGTTTTTATCATATCATATAGTACAAGTATACTAGGTATACAGCCTGGAGGTATGGGATGAAATGTAAAGTACTTTTGATACTTATTGCTGCGGTGCTTCTTTTTGGCGGATGTAGTAAAAATCGGAATAAGGAAAATGTAGAACCAGTTATGACTGTGGTTCTGGGTATGGATGGTATCCCTCAACCTGAATGGGTCAACAATGATATTGTATCAGCGCAAGTTCTCTATGTGCGTGGGTACGGAAAGATGTCGGATCGGCAGATTTCAATCAAGCGGGCAACCGCCGAGGCAAAGAGTGAAATTGCCGAATGGGTTAGTACTAAGGTGAAAGAAACACTTGTAAACTATATAACTGATACAGGAAATAGAGATAACCAGCAGGCTTTGGATGCGATTGAAGTTATAAGCGGCCAAGTAGCAGAAGCAACCTTAAATGGTGTTGTGGCCGAGGATTTATGGGCTGATGCAGAAGGAGGAATCAGCATCCTTTTTTCCCTATCCATATCCAATGTTGAGAAAGCCTTCGCGCCCGCTGCTGAAGCTGTGGCTGAGGCATTCATGGGTATAGAAAAATTTGAAGTAGTTGCTACTAAGATGAAAGATGACTTTTCAAAGCTTATTTCTGAATCAGATATTGGTGAGTGAGGATTCAAATCAATAATTTGTCTACGAATTGTTTAATCAAAATATGAATGGAATGTTGCGGACTCCTTTATCAAGAGCTTCGGTGCCATTTTGAGTTGAGGCAGTCTTAGGGGGTGATAGCCTAATCATTGATGATCTTGGACAAAAACATTCCAGCAAAATGCAATATTTATGGGTCAATTATTTTTGCCTAATAAACATATTTTTTAAAAAATCCAATAAGGATATCCTGGTGATATCAATTCTTTGTTCATCTTTTTGTTGTGGGTACTGGGTCCAGAAACAATTGACACTGAAGTATTTCGCTTTTTCTCCTCGAGGTATAATAATTGTGTGATAGAAAGGAATTCCTGAACTTAAGGTAACTAATTCTAAGTAGCGTTGCTTGTTGTTGTTGTCTGTTATTATGATTTTTACTGGAATGTCTGTATGGAGGCTATCGGCATTGGTCACAACTATTTTTAAGGTGCAGGATTCATCCTCTTTAACTGATTTCGGCATGAGTAAATGAAGGTTTACTGAGGCGATGAGACGGTCTTTTCGATAGGGAATGATTTTTTCAAATGATTGCTCATTGGGGAATATTAAATTTTCTACCTCAAGGCCAAAGGGAGAGGACTCAAGCAGTTGCTGCATTTTCTCCAATATCTGCAACTTCCCGGTTACCGAATTATTTGCTTGGTAGGCATTTTCCAGCGTCTTTGCTTGTTGGTACAGCGTATCTACTTCTTTTGCTATTAGATCCTCCCATACTACTTTTTGCACGATGAGGTAAATAAAAGATAGAGTTTGTGTAGATTCAGGTCCCTCAAGAAATTCTAATAGACTTGCATTTTGAGTTGTAGAAAATTCTACGGAATTTTCAATCTTTTCCTTGAGTTCAGGTGAAGTCATCGGTGAAGAGAGCCGAACACGTAAATTCTCATACTCTTTATACATTTTCTCGATCTGCATATTCTTGAAGTCTTGCAACGCAGATTCTTCAGCTTGGGCTCTCGAGGAGGCTGATCCTTCTCCAATGTAGTATTGCTTTGAGGAGAATACTCTCGTGTAAAGTGTGTCCCTTCTTGCTTGGATGAGTGGTAATAAGTATCCCATTTTTTCATCAAAGATACCTTCAATCAAGGATCCCCAAAAGGTGGATTGCAGCGAGGCAATAGCTTTGTTGAGTACTTTGATTTCCTGTACTGGTGACATATCCGGGTAACGGGAGGATAAAACCGACTGTACCTTCTCTTTTTCTCTCAATATCTTTCGTGCTTTTTGAATCTCCCAATCACTTCTGCGTAGAATCGCATAGGTGGTCTGTTCCTTTTTGCGAGTATAGGTTTCTTCTATATAGATTACATTCTCAAACTCTTGATGCAACGTCTCTTCTATTAATTCTTCAAACACAGAGAATTGTGTTGTCCCATCGTCGCTTGATGAGGCTGTCCTGGTTGAGAAAATGGTTGTTTGAATTTGAGATGCCAAGTCGGAAATTGCCTTCATTTTGGCAGTTTCGAGTGCCTGGCCCTTATCAGCATTTTTGGTGATTCCCGTCCCTACATAGAATTCATCTACTGGATAGCGTGCGCGGTCGAAGAGAATAGGAGTAGTAGTTCTGCAAGAACTTACAGAAAGTGTTATGAGAAGTATGCTTATAATATACAAGCCAATACGGTATATTTTGGCCCTCATGCGAGCATACTACCATGAGTGATTATTATTTACTACTTTTCCAGCTCCCTAAATTCATGAAAACTCGCTGATTGCGATAAAAAAGTTGTACTCCTGATATTTCTGAGATAAAATAAATCACTGTAACTAAAGCTTTATGATGGAGGAAGATATGAAAAAATGGATAGGCGTCTTTGCTCTTTTAATCACAATTGTTCTGGGCGGTTGTGCTACAAGACAGGTTGTTTCTCAAGTTGAACCAGTGAAACCGGTGATACTGGGGATGGATGGAATTCCCCAGCCTGAATGGGTCTATAAGAGTGTTGTGTCACAGGACACACATAATAAAAATGGGTACGGCAAGATGTCGGACCGGCAGACTTCGATCAAGCGAGCAACCGTAGAGGCAAAGAACAAGATTGCCGAGTGGATTAGTACTCAGGTCAAGGAAGTGATCGTAACGTATGTGAATGACGCAGGGAGCGGAGCTGACAGGCAATCACTCGATGCGATGGAAGCCATCAGCCTGCAGGTAGCTGAGGCAACCCTTGTAGGTGTTTCCACAGCGGAGACCTGGATCGATGCAGAAGGGGGCGTATGGGTGTTGTGTTCCATCCCGCTTTCCAACATCCAGAAGAACTTTGAACCGGCTGCAGCTGCCGTGGCAGAGGCTTTCACCGAGAGTGATGCAACCGAAGCCGCCAACGCAAAGATGAAGGATACTTTTGCAAGGCTTCTCAGCGGGTCGGGAGTATAGTGAGTGTGTAGACCAGATGGTGCAGATTTATACCCCTTTTGAATTCCCTGCGGATGGTCCTCTCGCTCTTGCCCAACAATCGGCCAAGCAGCGTGGGGCTGGTGATCTTCTGGAATCTGTTTGTCCCGCAGTGGTGATACTGCAATGCCAAACGTTCCCCCCAGGTGAAATGAGCATACTTGCATACTGACTTTATGGTAAGCTTTGTCCGTCCCATGGTTACCTCGTTATTTTGTTCTGGTAAAACCATAATAACAGAGCTCCATGGGACTTCGTGTTTCTTTCCGTTTTTCGGCGGACATTTAATCTTACTGTTCACCCAACAACACACTAAATGTGTGTTGTTGGAATTTATTGATTGTCCATGGAAGGTGGAGTATTATCTGCTGAGTTGATCCTCCCATTCTACCACCCATTTGATGCACCGGGATCAGCACAGCACGAAGTATGGAAGAAGCAATCTGATTGGCTTGCTATCACTTTTTTGGGTGGAAATATATGAAACAAGGTTCTCGTCTCGTTGTCGTTGCGGCTTTGATCACCGTGTTGTTGGTGTGTCTATTGGGTTGTGATCTTACACTCATCTCCGGCAGTGGCTCATTGGTAATCCAATTGGGTGATCGTGCAAGGAACATCAACTGGCTTCCTGAGATTGATATGGATATTGATACCTATACAATCACCGGGACAGGCCCCGATAGTGGGGATAGTTTTCAGGAAGAAGGCTTTCCCGGGGGTGTCTTTGTCAAGGATTCTCTTTCTGTGGGAGATTGGGAGATTGTCATAGACGGCTACAATGAGGATGCCAGCAAGATTGCCACTACCACGATCAATCTAACGATACGCAAAAGCCAAACAGCACAGGCGACTGCGACTATGAGACCACTGGTTGGCCTTGGAACGCTGGAGGTTTCAGTGAGTTGGACTGACAGCCAGGACAAGCTTGCAGATCCGCAGGTCTTCGTTCTGATACAGGATGAGCATGGCAATGAGCTATCCGCTTATTCGGATCCGATCAGACTGACATTGGGAGAGGATGGAAAGTCTGCCTCCAAAACGATTGGCGAAATCCCTAACGGTTGGTATGAGGTACGTGTAGGACTCTATGAGGGAATTTCTGGAGGACAGTCGGAATTGATATGGCAGGATACCAGTACCTTGCGGATTGTGAAGGATGAAACCACAGAGGGGGTGGTACAGATACCCGAGGCTGAGATTCTTTTTGGTTTGGGAAGCATATCATTGGTGCTCGATGAGGAGATGAACAACCCTTTCGACGTTTCCTTTACAGGTTTGCCTGAATCAGTAAAGGAAGAGCAAGAAGTCACAGTAACAGCTGCAGGCACCTTCGGGGAAGGGGGTACTTACCGCTGGTATGTGAACGGAGTGAGGTAAACAGAGAATGCGAACGAGTTTGCATTTGTTTCCAACGCTGCCGGACTCTATCGTATCAGCCTTCTTGTCAACAGCAATGGAGCAGTCGCCGGTTATCAGCAGACTGTAGAGGTGGTCAAAGCAACCGAGGAAGTTGCCTCCGATATAGCAGTTCTTGCAATCGGGTTCACCGAAGGCGACAGCACTGATTCTGTGATGAATGATGTTGTACTTCCCACCTCAGGAACTCAAGGCACCCGGATAACATGGGAGAGCAGCAATTCGGCGCGAATAGACACAATGGGAACCGTAGTACGCCCTGCCTATTCAACTGGGGATGCAGAGGTGCAGCTTATTGCAACAGTTGAGCGGGGAACCGTAAGTGAAACAAGGACATTCACTCTTACAGTGAACAAGCTACCGCAGACCGATATCGAGGCGGTTGAAGCCGACAAGGCAGCGCTTGCAATAGGTTTTTCAGGATTGGACAGTGCATCTACTGTCACCCAGGATGTAACACTTGCCAGCAGTGGAACCAATGGAACCACCATCAGCTGGCAAAGCAGCGTTCCCCAGACAATCTCCACCACAGGCGTGGTGACCCGTCCTGATTACACCGGAGAATCAGATGTAGAGGTCACCCTGACTGCAACCATCAGCAAGGGTGCAATAAGCGAAACCAAGACCTTCAACTTGATAGTAAGGATTGTCCTGCAGGAACAGACGGTGACCTATGAGAGCAACGGAGGGAGCGCACTGCCCAGCCAAACCGTATACTGGGGTCGATTGATTGAAGAGCCTGAAGCCCCGACGAGAGTTGGATATAGCTTTGAAGGATGGTTCACAGACAGTGAGCTGACAGAGCAATGGGACTTCTCCCAGGATTATGTGAATGGGGATGTAACGCTGTATGCGAAATGGGGGGCTGGGTATTTAATCAGCTTTAACACAACAGGAGCCCCGTTGACACCTTCGAGTATTATCGTCGGATACGGAGTGCAATATGGTACTTTCCCTTTAACTCTGAAATTGGGGCATGCTTTGGAAGGCTGGTATACCGAGCCTGATGGGACAGGAGAGAGAGTCACCGAAGAATCCCTTGTTGTTATTAATGCCAACCATACATTGCATGCATATTGGATTCCCAGCACCTATACCATCACGTTTGATGCCAAAGGAGGAGATATTCCAAATCCATCTACGAAGACCGTGACATATGGGCAACCTTACGATGAGTTGGCAACCGTAACTAAAAACGGCTATACATTCGCTGGATGGTGGATAGGAGAGAATGGAACAGGAAATCAAATAACAAGCGATTCTATTGTCATGGGAACAGCGGATAGGACCCTTTACGCAAAGTGGGTGTTTACTGTTTTCACAGGACAGGCAGGGGGCTTAGTATTCTATGAAAATCCAAATTATGAGGCAGATGGTTGGAGATATTTAGAAGCTGCTCCAGCTGATTGGTATGATTGGGAAACAAACCCAATAAATTCTGAATATGGGTGGGGAGACGCCTATTGTCAGTGGGGATCATTCGGATATTACGTTGATAACGGTTTTAATGGGTATGGGGAAATTGGGCAGGGCGAAATTAGTACTCAAAAAATAGTGGACTTTCATGATACATTATGGCTTCAGTATCCTGTAAAAGGTGATTACTATGCAAATCCGACTGAATATCATGAACGCAATAATGGACAAGTAGCTGCAAAAATCTGTTCAGAGTATTCAGTTGAATACCAAGGTACCCTGTATGATGACTGGTTTCTCCCCTCACTGCATGAGTTGAACCAGATATATTTGAATTTAGAATTGCAGAACCTAGGAGGATTTTATGACAGAGTATACTGGTGTACAGGTAATGATGAAGTCTATGGGTATGTTATAAGGTTTGAAGATGGGCTTTTTGCATATGCAAATAAATATTATCAAGCAAGTGTAAGGCCAATTCGAGCATATTGAAGAATTCAGTTCATTATCTTAAATTCTCTAGACAAGTAACAGAAGTATGCTTTTATTATTGATTGTGTTTAACTACACCCACAGAGTGATTCATTTTGTGATGTTTTTTTTCAGAGTCAGTACCCTGTAAACGTTTTTGGGCTGAAAATAACAACTTGCTTAATCAACTCAAGATTGATGTGATTGGGGTATATGGCTTTCCTTCTTGGGCTGCTTTTTCTATCTTGATTTGGATTGCCTCTCTAAGAGAAATCCTCCCTTCAAGAATGTGCATTAGGTCTTCCCCTGAAAAAAGAATAATATTTCCTTTCTTCCCTTCAAAGGTTTGAACAACCTCTCTCCTGAAACCATTCATCGAAAAGAACATACCCCGAGTGCTGTCCAGTTTTGTATTCACTTTTCTCTCAAACCCACCAATTTTCTGTTCATTTGGAGGATCGTTTTCCCATTTAGCTTCAACCAAGTAATCGAAACCTTCATATTTGAAATGCCCATCAATTTGTTGAGTTTCTAGTTTATAGGGTTTTCTGTATTCGATACCTTCAAGGGCGAATAACCTCATGAGTACATCTTCAAGTGCATACCCGGCTCCTTGTCTATCTTGATTGGCAAAAGCTGAATAGACAGTCTGTTTCAATTTTACTAGTTCTGCTGACCGCTCTTCCGCAATTTTGTTTTTCTCTTGAGCGATTTGTTTACGTATTTTTGCATTAGTTTTATTTTCCTCAACTATGATTCCATTTTCAAATGCAAGTTCCTTAAGCCTTCTTAAGGCGTCTAGACCAGCACTAGGATTTGGAGCATCATTATCAGGCAGTTTCCGCATTTTGCATAACTCAGTTAAAATTCGCCGTTGATAGATTTCTCCATTAGGGTCGTTATCTAGGTCATCCATCAGAAGACGTGCCCAGACGAATTTTTTCTCATCCTTATGCCTACTGGCAACTTTCCTATTTAACTCGCAGGACATTAAAAAGGCTTCAACATTATCCTTGTAATGAAAACATGTCCCAATACATTGGATTATCTGCTTTCGGATTTCATACGGTAAGGCCATAACAATTTTCCTATCATCATGAGTGTAATCTTTTGGCAGTTATAGCTGCATAATTTACTATACGCCAAGAAATACCATCTGTAAATCTTTTACAATTCGTAGCATATTTCATTTTTTCCCCAATTTGTTTCAAATTTTATAGCCACACTGGATAAGGAATCAGAATCTCAGAAGAAACATCATGAGTCCAGTTGTTGTTATGGCGAGAACTGTTAGCCTAGTGCTGAAGTAGCTGTAGAAGATTTATTGGTATTTGTGCACTCTTTCTGCACCACCAGTTAATATGCTGGCGGGGATTCAACACTTCACTGGAAGGAGTTCCTCCGGCCAAGTAGCTGGGCTATGTTCTCGAATAATGAATACAACAATCAGATCAAATGAAATCAGATTCATAGACCATTTCACGGTATAGCTTGATTCTCTCAAATTCAGGAATGGCTATCCAATCTAGGTATTCCCCGTAATGCCAAAATCTCTTTTTGCGTTTTTCACTTGGGCTCTCAGACTTCCCGAAGTTAGGCATGTGCCAAGGTCGATTCATCACATCCTGCCTGCTCAATCCAAGTGAATTTGCAATCATAGTCACTGTAATAAAGACTGGATTATTCTTCTCAATCAGGTTAATCAAGGCAGCATATTTGGCATCTGCCTCTGTAAGCCGATCATATTCTTCTGAAGAAATCGTATACGCGTGGATTTTTCCCATACATGTATTTTCCATTACCTAGAATGTTGATATTTAAACACAGATATCAGATATTGTGATATTAGTCGATTGATTATTGTAACTTCTCACATTGATTAATGTAACTTATGAGGCCATGGATGATGCATAAGGATTTCTGGAAAAGAGTGTACTTCCTAATATCTGATTATGTATATAAATCGGTTGGGAGTGTTCGAGTCAGCAAAAAGTTTTACCTATGATATTGAATACTGATGCCGGTAAATAATTGCTGAGCAATTACTGAATCCAAAAAATATAAAGGTTATACGCAAGAAGACTTCATATAGTATACTTAACCATTCTCAGGTATTTGCTTTATGAAAATTGAGGAAAAAGGGGGGATTTGTGAACAACAGAGACAATCATTCAAAAACTCTGATTTTTATTGATACCAATATTCTTCTGATACCCTTAAAGGTAGATGGTCTGAGTGTTGAAGATTTTAAGCGTTTGTTCAATCCCTTCATTGATATTATTTATATCCTCCCTACTGTCTATGAAGAATACAAAAATATTTGCAGGACTATTAACCATAAAAATATTCATGCAATTGATCATGCATTCCAGGATTGGGCAAAGGCCGCAACTGCTTTACGAGCATTAGTGGAAACAATACCAGATTGGAAACAGTTCTCTAACAAGTGTTTAAGCCCCAAGGTATGTAAGAAAGCAGAAGAATTGAAGTCTAATACAAATAGCAGAAACAAATCTATTTGTGAGGATTCAATTTCAAATTTGGAACCTTTTATTAAGTCAAGGCTTTATCGCGAGCCTTTATCATATACAGAAAAATTAAAGTTGTATGAACAAGCCGAGTTTAGATTCAGGAACCAGATACCTCCAGGATATAAAGATAATGGGAAAAAAGGTATAAGTAGATATTCGGATTTTATTATATGGAAAGAAATGATAAAGGCAACAAATGAAATTTTTAAAGAGAAAACTGGATGGCATGAAGTCATATTCGTTACAAATGATAAGAAAGACGATTGGTTAAGTGAAGAATCTAAAGAAAGATTGGTAAGTGAATTTGAAGAAGAAACCGGATGCTCGTTTCTTCTGATGAACTTGAAAGAATTTAAAGAAGCGCATAAAAACCAAGTTAAGAGTTTAACGACGTTAATGAGCCAACTTCAAGTAAACCTCGAAAAGAAGAATACGAGTAAAGCTTTGTACTTTTTAAAAAGGCAACTTAATATCCTTGTTCCCTGGGGAGCAACCTTTATTAATCTATCCGATTATCTTTCATCATCAGAGCTAGAAGTTATAAAGAAAGCGATTCAGACGCTTCCTGGAGCTATATATTTAATTCCAATTCAATTCTTAGATTTGACTAATAGAGCAAATAATTGCTGCTTAAATGCTGAAATCACAACAGTTGGAATGTTCTCTAAAATGACTTTATTTGACATAGCCAGTTCTCGTAATTTCGGAAAAAAATCCTTGGAGGAATTACAATCCAAAACTAAAAATCTCATAGACTACTTTA
Organism: Sphaerochaeta globosa str. Buddy; assembly: GCF_000190435.1. NCBI lineage: Bacteria > Pseudomonadati > Spirochaetota > Spirochaetia > Spirochaetales > Sphaerochaetaceae > Sphaerochaeta > Sphaerochaeta globosa. The sequence continues at coordinate 2,594,411 of NC_015152.1, read as the reverse complement.
ATATAACTGGAGAGGATTCAATAATTGCATCAACCTCAGAATAACCTGAGACAGATATCATCTACGTCAGGATGGCTGGAGCCAGTAGAATCTCTTATAAAAGTAATCAATATTACGACAATAAAAGGAACCGTTACACAAATAAATTTTTCCCTGAGTGCCAATTAGAAGGTTTCAATTTACACACTAGCTCTGGCTCTCCAAGCATTCTCGCTTATAAAAGTCGGAGTACAGACTCTCCAACATTGAGAAAACCTCAAAATGCCGCATTCAATAGCGGTTTCAGCCCTTTTTACCCCAATAGCTTTGTATCATTTATCAGGTCAAGACATCTCTTGGGCAAACTAAAGTTCTATTCACTTGACTGTTCAATTAACATTTTTTTCCACCCTAGGCTCCCAAGAATTATCGGGTTTTACCTTTATGGTGTATCCATTTGGAATATAAGAGTATCTCTAAAAAACAAGAACTCCTTGCATTGCAAAGAGTTCTATTATTGGGCCCAGAAGGACTTGAACCTTCGACCCACGGATTATGAGCGGGCACTTGATCACATCTAATTTGTTTTATTATGTTCCTAAATCGATTTGCTGTCAAGCATTATGAAACAACCTAAAACAAGTTAAAACAAACCGGAATTGGTACATTTATTGGTATTTTGGTACATTTGTTGGTACACATAGTGGTTTGCTAAAAACAAAATATCCTCTATACGAAGTATAATTCACTTGGCTTTAGCATAATTGACTAATCGAGGCATGTGTTAAAATACCGACTTGTAGCCAGAGGTCAATGGTGAATCATGAAGCGAAGTTATTGCAATTATCGGATGATTAGACATCCATAATTACAAGCGCACTGCTGTACGGCCGTTTTATATTTCTTCCATGATAGTAGTGGTCGGGGCCGGTTATGGCAGAACACAACAACTCCAAGTAATGATTTAGTCAAGAAATGATTGAAGAATTGCTGTAATTAAGACAATTACAAGCATGTATTTAAAGCAAAACGAGTAGAATGCTTAAGTGCCTAAAAGGTAACGCCAGATATCATAGAAAACATACCTTTTAATGGGCCTGACGTATTAATTCGTATAGCCATATCCCCTCCTATACCTATATCCTTCTCACAATAAGCAACGCCCAGACCGAGTACAGTCTCAGTACCCATTGCGCTTGTTCCTAGACGTAATTCAAGAAAAGGTTTCCAAACTGAACTAATGGATTCGGAATATAATGGATACGTTAGTCCCAATATCGAGGAAACCCCAATATATGAAGGATATGTTTCCATATAATCTAATAATATTTGTGCGTCCAAACTTAACCCCAAATAGAAATAGTTAATCGGAGTGAAATATACTGACAAAGAGATCGGGAAAGCTATAACCGAAATTTCGGTATCATAACTATAATTAGGTAAATTGGAATATGTGTAGGTATATGTATAATCAAAAAAACCAGTTCCAAGGCTGATTCCAATCCCGGAACGATAAAACATCTTCGGGTTCGATAGTTCAGAGGCTAAATGATTTTTAATCTTCTCCTTTCTCTCTATCTCCTTTCTCTTTCTCTCTATCTCCTTTTTCTTTTCTGCAACTCGAGAGAGTTCTAAATCATAAACTGATTCAAACGGAAATTGGAAGTTGCTTGTTGGTTGGTATATATATACCTTTGAATCCAAAACAGCATCTTCAATTGGTTGCTCAAGAATTATCCTTCCAGTATCAGTCCGAATAACCGTATATGCCCTTGGGATGATTACGTATGAAGACAGTTGATCAGATATGCTAATTGAGTAGCTAACTCGAGTTGTAATGGGGCCGGTTGTTGACATCAAATATGTTTCATACAATTCGACATTATTCAAATATTGGTGATATGCCTCAATGTCATCATCTGTTTCTGTTGAAAAATTCGGAAGAGGCAATGATGTTACTTCCGAGTAAGTCAACTCAAGGTCCTGTTGGAAGTCAACCCCTAGGATTGTGTAATTCATCATTATCGGCCAAGCCCTTATAAGTCCGTCATATGACTCTATCTTATAGACAAAATCACTTGAAGAAGAATCAATAAAGAAGGTTTTTGATTCTAGGTTTTTATAACCTAATTCAATACTTGTTTTAATATCAAACATTTGGGAAGCTACTGAGTTTTCTAGAGCTTTCATGACTGAATCCAGCTCTATTTGCATCTCGCCATTCTTGTTTACAATCTGGTTATTGCGAAGATTGATTGCCCATTCTGTTGGCATGCCGTTTGCTATTTCTCCAATGCGATAGGATGCTCCTTCTATCGTCGCAATTTCTTGCTCATATCGATTTTTAATTCCTTCTGATAAGTAATTATATTCATTCATTATTGCTGCTTGGATTTCCAAATATCGCTGCTTAAGATCCTCCAGCTGCACAATCAATTCATATGGAGTGATGCCTGGTTTTTCATCTATTCTTTGTCCATTCTTTATAACAGCTAGAAGGACCATTTGCTTGGCACTTTCTTGGATTGCGTTTTGTATATCAGAAAAGAATAGATCTCGCTTTTTGGATTGTTCCTGTTCTATCCTATTGAGTTCTCTCTGGTTGATTTCCAATTGTTGTGCAATCATCTGAATCTTGGATTTTGCTTCCACAGCCGTTAATTGACTTTTTATTGACGAAGTGCCCTGTTTTATGTCTGCAAGTGTTATATTCAACAGCTCAGATTCAGCAATTAAAAGATTTAGATAGTCAAGTTCAGCTCCTGCCCGAGTTCTCGATAGTCTCGGGATCTTGATTGTGTTGTCAAAAAGCCGGGCAATAATACTATATGCTTCATATTCTGCGTAATAGCTGATCAATCGTAATAGATAGACTTTTTTTGATTCAATGCTGGATTGTTCATCCAAGCGTTTTTCAATCTCTTCAATACTTTGTTTTAGCAAAGATAGTTTGTCCATATATAAAGGTAATGTAGAATCTGAGAGAACTGCTGTAACAAATACTCGGTTCTTGTTCAGTTCTACAGTCTGGTACTCGACTCCGATAAGATCAAGCTCAGACTGAAGTTGGATATCTTCAAAAAATAACTCAGTTTTATCTTTATCTGAAGCTGCTTGTATGAGTCTTTGTTCAGAAGATACTGTAACAATGATTTTGGTTAAGAGTTCCTGTCCTGCAAAAGCTTTCGCCTCACTTAAGGTAGCACCTTCTCCCGTTGCACGGATAGATGTTCCGAATAAAGGAATCACTAAAGCAAAGAATAACAGGATGCTTGCAAATAATCTGATATGTTGCCAACCTTTCTACTTTACTCATTAAAATTATTAATTCTTTATGAGTCTTTACTAGCGTTCTATAGTCTCTCCGCAAGAAGAGTTTACTAAAAGAGTGTATAAACATGGAGTAAACTTTCAAATTATTCTCATATCTGAGCCTAGTATTTGTCAAGTTTATTGGTTCTGAAAAATTCTTTGTTTTCGTCAGAAGATCTGAGCCTCCCAAATAAAAACAGCTAGATACCCCGACCTTGAGGATTATTATCATGTCGGCCTCAATGACATCATATTGCTAGCATCTACCACCTCTTACTTACCTCAATTGTTGCATGTTGTTACCCAAGCTGGAAGAGATTCTCTATGATACAGGCAAGACAGGTGATGAGGTTTATTACTCTTTAACTGATGATAGATTTCCGGATTTCACCTGTGAATGTGATCGGATTAACCAGACAAAATTTGTAGATATGTTCAGCTTTCGTTTTGATGTGATTTCGAAAGATTATCCAATTGCTGTTATAGCTAATACTCCCAAGACTATCCCTTCTCCCGTGTATATCATATCTCTGCCTGAATTAGAGTAATCGGCTTTCCATAGTGGTATGAATTCGATAATAAGTCCAAATTCTTTGTTCAAAATCGATTGGTACTAAAAATAATCCTGTCGGTTTGTTCAGGTGAGAGAGATTTGAAAATTGATGAAAGCAGTATGTACTTTATGAGTTTATCAAGAATATTACATGCCCTGTACAGTTTCTTCCTTTCTATTACTGATATTTCTTTTTTTGCATGGTCGTACTGATTGCGAAAATCACTGATATTCTTAGGAGTTAATGGTTCTCCACGTTCCCTAAAATAAAGGTTGGTGAAAACATCTTCTATCATGGTACGAAGTGATTTTTGGTTTGAATGCTCGATACCAGACTTTAACTTTGCTTTAAGTTGTTCGGTTGTGTCTAGACTATCAATGAATGTGTCTATTTGTCTCTTTACGGCTCTAAATTTAGCTGTCTTGATGTATTTATTATTGGTTGAATAGAGATCACGATAAAACCCTTCATACGCTGATACTAGATTTAGGAACAACTGCTCAAGGGTAAGCGTAGAGAATGAGTAGAAAGTCATAAAATACAAGATGAAAGCTCCAGGTGCTTTGTCATAGCTGTCAATCCATTTTATAATTATTTGGGGTAGAGCTTTCTCGATTAATGCACTATCTATTAACCAATTTCCTTTTGGTTTAAATTTTTTCCCAAACTGCACTTGCCTGAAATATAAAGCGTAGTGACCACTTTGAGTATCACTTGAAAGAGAAATACCAGATACCCATGAAGCTTCATCTGTAACAAAGGATAAAAATGTATTTACTTTTTCGACATAGGAAATGACTTCTCTGATAGATGTTGTTGTATTGAAAATGATTTGCATTGTTGGACTTGATTCAATTACATACGATCTAGGTGGTAGTAATTGAGTGTGGCTTAGAATTCGTTCATTAATTAGTATACTAATATCATTGATCTCTATAGAGATTTTTTTGTCATTGCCTTTTTGCAGATAGCCTTTTTCCCCCACAGTGTATGGGATATAGTCAAGCCAATTCTCCAACTGATTATAGATAACATCGCAAGAGATGAAATCAGGTGCATCTATATTATCTATGGAATAATCTTCAAGTAGAAAATCAAAGATATAAGTATAAGTATTATTAGTGGATTTGTAATAATTCTCAATTACCGATTCTGTAAGTTGATGGCCTACATTGATTAATGGAGTAATGCTTCTGCAATTCAGACATGTATAATATTTATCAAAGAAGTCTTTTACCTCACCTTGAATAGTTATTCCTTCACTTAAAAGAATTTCTGACAAGTTTTTGTTTATCTCGAAGGAACCTAATGAAAGTTCAATGCGTCCCCCTGTTTGAGGTGAAAAAGTAAGTTTCCCAGGAATAGACTGATCAATACCACTAATTTGCCACATTCCATTACAAGAAATGTTTTGCATAGACTTTCCTTTTTTTTTTGATGTCCTAATGCAGACAAACAATAATTACTTCCAATTATTGCGTGTCGAGAGGCTATATTCAAGTGATACTTATTTTAGTAGTGTGAGAAACCCACAGGCTATGCCTGTGGTGCGGTAACTGGTTTCACTCGGAAACATTAGGGAAACGAAACCTCCCATGCTAGAGTATTTGTAGCGCTCCGAAACGCAAACAAACACAAAAGCACAGGAGGAATTATGGTAGAAGAGAGTCTAGCACATACGACATGGGATTGCACGTACCACATCGTATGGATACCGAAATACCGGAGGAAGGTCTTGTACGGCGAGTGCCGCAGGGAAGTGATAGAGGTGGTCAGGACGTTGCTGTCGAACAAGAAGATAGCAATAGTGGAAGGGGCTGTATGTTCGGACCACATCCACCTGAGCGTACGGATACCACCGAAATACTCGGTAGCAGAGATAATGGGATATGTGAAAGGCAAAAGCGCGTTGATGCTGTTTGACAGGCACCCGGAATGGAGGCGCCGAATAGGTCGAGACAGGAGCTTTTGGGCAAGAGGGTACTATGTGAGCACGATTGGCTTGAACGAGGATGTGATCAAGAAGTACATCCAGAACCAAGAGGAATCGGACAAGATAGGCGCCGACACGTGAGCAGAGCCCCTTGAGGGGCAGCAAGTACCAGTGCGATTCGGAGCGACTTTAGTAATAGTAACTAAAAGTAACTAATAGTGAGTATAATACTCGAATATGAGTAATTCAGCTTATATGGCAAATGATATGACCGAGCCAAAGCTTTGAAGGCTACCTACTACAGAGTACCGTATTGTTCGCGTCAGGAGCTTTATAGGTGTGCGCATGCTTTAAAGTTTGGATAGACAGCATCAGTACGCTTGTCCGGGAATTGGCGAATTTCCCATAGCAAAATATTAAAAACACCCTTCCATTGGCTATTAATGTAGATATAATAGAAAAAGGTGCTACAAAGATTCACTGAAACTAAAGCTGACTAATTACTTCAAAGATTCTACTTGCTCTGCTTGTCGGTGTGTGCTGTATGGTTTTAATACTCAGGAAGGGTGGTAATGTTTGAAGTAGAGAAGTTGAAGCTTGAGAACCTTGGGTTTCGTTATACCCACAACGGTGCTGACTCAACTAGGACAATCATGATTGATGTAATTAATTTCTTGTTCCAAGCTGACGACGATGTATCTGCTCCGCACCAAGCATTTATTGACAGAATTGTATTGGATCCCTGTTTGGGCAAAAAGTCTGAGAAAGCAAGAGTACTTGCTGCAAAGCACAAAAAAGATTGGGTAATACTAGTATGAAGATTCTTCAGTTAGGCTGGATTGATTTTTCCAGAGAACAACGAGACAAAGTCATGAAGATTTTGCATAATTTGGCACAGAAGACTGCCTTGGATGAATTGGGTATAGGTGCCATTCGAGATGGATTTGCGGATATTTTCTTCCCTGGAACCAGTACTATACAGACTCGGGCAAAATACTTTGTGCTTATCCCGTACATCTTCCGTGAAATAATTACAGGGAAAAATATTAAGAAAGGGTCAATGCAAGATTTGATTGAGCAGCGAGAGCTGGAATTGATTCAAGATTTGAAGGACAACTCAGGCGATGATTTACGCGGTATCATCGGACAAGACTCGGGTATAAATTTGAAGCGTAAGCCTAGCAGTGTTTACTGGAGTGGAATACGATCTTGGAAGATTTTCGATCCTCCTGAAGAGCATCTGAAAAATTTCTCACTCAACCAGTATTGTATGTTCGTCGAAAATCATCATAGTAAGCGTGAGCAAGGGAAGTTGTCTGGGAAAAAAGTTGAAGATGATGAAGATGCTCTGAATGATGACCCCGCGTATATGATTATTGGATTATCATTTTTTGATTTTCCTGAAAATATTCCTGACTCCTTGGACCAATCGACGATCAAGCTGACCTATGGTGAGGCGGTTTTTCTCCAAAAAAAGATTATCGCTTCCCACAGTGAAAGCCTCTTGGCACACTTTCTTGTTCAAGATAATTGGTACTTATTGCCCAAGGATAATCTGTCTTTCCAAGATCTTCTGGACTTGTCAGGCTTCAAAGATGCGGAGATGGCCAGAAAGATTCAACTTGCATCTTGGTTCGCAACCTTCAACAAAATCATTAATGTGCGATTCAATTGGTTATTAAGAGAGGGAATGAATCGAGAATCGTATGATAGAAAGTGGCAAGAATCTCTCGTTCAGGTCAATAATCTAGGCGATAATCATCTTGAAGAAATATTTACTCTGTTGAAACTAACTCGGGAGTCGGAAAATAAGACAAAACAATTCTTGAATTTGGTATATGAATCCTTGAAAACAGGGGATTTTGATACTGCAGATAGATTGATACGTAAAAGGGAAGAATCATTAAAAAGGAGCCGGTCGAAGTTCAAGAATATCCAACAGCTTAACCTCGAACATAATATAGGCATCGAGGAATTGGATTATAGGTTGCCGATTGCTCTACAGTTGCTTTCAGATATTCATCATGGGTTGAGGATGTAATATGGCAAATGTACAAAAGAAACTGTTGAATCCTCAATCAGACCGACTGGATTATATGAAGCTCCTTACTCCACCTTTAGGGTTTGAGACAGAATTTGCTGTCGGGACAACCTATTCGTTAGACCTGAATTCCCTGATAGGCGTTACGATGGCTTTGGGAGTTTCTGAAACGATGGATGACGATTGTCTTAAGAACCCCATACGGATGTTGAATGCTTTGACTTTAAGTAGCCAGCGTATCGCGGTGTTCTGCCAGACTGGTCAGGTTTTTATTCCTCAAGATATAATTCCTGTACATGGATTGCTTGATTCGATGGTCTTTGAGATCAAGACGAATAGAAGAATTCATCATGTGTTTCATCCCAAAGTATGGATTGTAAAATTCAAGAATGGAATCAGTGATTTGTGGCGTGTAATCATACTTTCGCGTAACTTGACCTTTGATTGCAGTTGGGATGTTGCCGTCTGTTTAGAGGGGAAGACAGAGAAGGAAGAGGATTCTAAGAATGCCCCTCTTCAGGATTTCCTAAAATATCTCATGAAACAATGCAAGGACACTACTCAACAAGGCCAGAAGAAAAAGATGTTGGGAACTATGGCAAAAGAAATCATGGAAGTAAAATTCTCTTCTGGAGAAGATAAAGTAGATTTTGATTTTCATCCTGTGGGAATCTCTCGTGGGACTGGGGGATCATACTCCATTGACAATAGCGGACTATTTAACAAGTGGGATAGGCTAATCGTCATGTCTCCATTTCTTGGAGGTCAAGGAAAGAAAACCCCGCTGGAAAGATTGCTTGATATGAAGAGTGGGAAAAATCTACATGATTACAGACCCATTCTAATTACCAGAAGATCTGAAGTATCAAAGCTTTCCGAAAGAGTCCGTAAGGATTTTGATATCTATTCATTACGAGAAGAAGCTTTCCATAGCGGGGAAGAACATGAAGATTACACAAATCTGGATGGTCAGGATATTCATGCAAAGTTGTTCTTTCGAACATATAATTCAAAAAGTGAATTATTTATAGGTTCGATGAATGCTTCATACAATGCTTTTAGTGGTGGCAATATCGAGTTTATGTTGAAACTATCGACAACCTGGGGAAAGTTGAATACTGAAATGCTCTCGAGAGCACTCTTGGAAAGCGATGATAGCCCTTTCGAGTTGCTTTCTGAAGAAATGCCAGAGTACGTTCCAGATCCAAAGGATGAAACACTGGAAGAGTTGACTGGATATTTGCGACGGCTGGAGTTTGCTGGGAAGGTAAAGCCTACTGGAGATGATTTCTTTGATTTTGAAATTAGTGCATCCAATGTGTGCGAAGATGTGAAGGGTAGCCTTTTTCCACTCTTATCTCCTAACCTAGGGAAAGACATTACTACCCAAATAATTTTCTCAAAAATGAAGAAAGAACAGCTTTGCGAATTTTTCTTGATCAAGCTAGACGGAGATCTTGATACAAGATTGGAACGAATTGTCAGAATACCATTGACTGGAATGCCTGGAGATAGGGATGCTGCTATAGTAAAGTCAGTCATTCGGGATGAACAGGACTTCATCTCCTATGTGTCATTGCTTATGGGCGATGACTATTATGATGATGTAGTGATGGAACTGAAAAGATTCAAGAAGTATTCAGCTGATTTATCTGGCAACAATAAACCCATACCGGCGATGTATGAAAAAATGCTCAAGGTTGCAGCAGATAAGCCCGTCAGATTGAAAGAAATTGAGAAGTTGTTGGAAGACCTGCAAGACCATCCTTCGGTACCTGCGGGATTCCATGAAGTCTTTAATACAATTATCAAGGTTGCGAAGATATGAGTAATTTGCCTACCCCAGAAGAACTTAAGATTCTAGAAGAAAAAGCTCTTGCTGGGCTGAAGGATTTCCAACGGGCAACCGTCAAGCAAGTCATGAAGTGTTTTCATGATTGCCACAATCGTGTACTTGTTGCGGATGAAGTTGGTCTGGGTAAAACATTGATAGCCAAGGGGGTAATTGCATCCACGGCTCGGTGGCATCGAGAGGAAGGTGATGAGCTGTTTAAGATTGTATATGTCTGCTCCAACCAGAACATTGCCGATCAGAATCTCCGAAAACTAATCATTACCGGACAGAAAGATTTCATGGTTGATCGAATCGCTGATTCCCGGCTTTCGATGCAGCATCTGAAAATATTCCAACAGGAATATCAAAATTATAATGGAATCGGTCAGGAGGGGAGATACTTTCAATTGATTCCACTTACCCCTGCTACTTCCTTCTCGTTGAAATCCAGTGGCGGAACAAAGGCTGAACGAGCTTTGATTCTTGCTGTGCTGAATAAGACCAAAACTCTCGAAGAATTTGGGATCTGGTATGATTCCTTGAAGTCATTTCTGAAATTCGATCGAGCGATGTTGGAAAGGAACTGGGATGGGGACTGTAATTTCTATGAAGAGCAAGTCGAAAATTGTAATGATCTCAGCAGTGGTGCGTATTTGGCCTTCATGGGAACAAAGTTGTCTGAAGCTTTTACTACTACTCATAAATTCTTGATTGATCAATTGAAGGAGAGTTGCCAGCAGATTGATAATGATCCTGATTACCGGTCTCCGTATGCGGCCGATATCATCAGCAATTTGCGTATACTTTTTGCAGAAATCAGTATCAACAGGTTGGAACCGGATCTGATTATCATGGATGAGTTTCAAAGGTTTAAAAACTTGATCTCAGCTGACGATGGCTCTGAAACATCTCTGCTCGCAAGAAAGTTTCTTTCTGCCTCAACGGGAGGTAATGATCCCAAGGTTCTCCTGCTGTCCGCCACACCGTATAAGCTCTATTCAACTTTGGAGGAGATGGAGGATCCTCAAGAAGAAAGTCACTACTCAGAATTCATGGGAATCATGAATTTTTTAATGAACAATTCTGAGATTGATAAAGAATTCCAGACGGACTGGAATACGTTTTCAGAAAAATTACGTGAATTCACGCCTAAAGGATTTGCATTGGTGAAGGTTGCCAAAACCACAGTTGAACAGTCAATGACCAAACATATATGCAAAACAGAACGACATGTCGCAGAGGATGCCGGAAATCTTATCGACAATGAAACCCATACGGTGCCAATTATTCCGAATGAGTCGGACATTGTCTCTTATCTCGATACACAGGCAATTTTTCGAAGTCTAGGGAAAGAAAACTTACCTATAGAATATGCTAAATCAGCTCCATTTTTGTTATCCTATCTCGATAAGTATCAGATTAAGGTAAAACTGGAAAAGTTCCTTAAAAATGAATGGAGCAATCTTTCTACACATCAGAAGAAACTGCTGAAGAGTCCCTCTGTTTGGTTAAATCGGAATAAGATTCAGACCTATACCGATTTTTCAATTCCGAATTCCCGGTTTGAAATGTTGAGGAAGATTGCTTTTGAAAGAAACAACGAACTGCTGCTGTGGGTTCCACCTTCATCGCCGTGCTTCTCTTTGGAAGGAACTTTCAAGAACAAAGATATGTTTTCAAAAATCTTAGTATTTTCATCGTGGGAAATGGTGCCACGAATGATAGCTACGCTCATGTCATATGAACTTGAATTGAAAACACTAGGGAAGCTTAAGGATAAGCTGAAGAATATCAAGTATTTCACCAGAAAGTCCAAGAAAGATGTTGATGGTGAGAAACGCGAGAGAAGGAATCCAGCTCGAAGATTGGAGTTGGGATCAATCGAGGAAAACCAAAGACATAAATATTTGACGCTCTTGTATCCTTCTATGACGCTATCAAAAATATTTGATCCCATCGCTACCCTAAATGGTAAGTTAACCTATGATAATCTTTTTCAATCAATCAAACAGAATTTGGCTGAACGCATTACCTCCTTGCAAATTTCAGTTGATAATGACGGACAGGCAGATGCCAGTTGGTATTATCTGATTCCAATGATCCTTGATAATCAACAGCAACACGGGTTTGTAGATAACTGGATCAATGCGATTAAAACCAGAAAAAATGAGTTGGCGGATGACAAAAGCAATCTGATAGAGCATCTGGAAAAAGTAAGAGAAGAATTGCGAGATCCTCCTACTGGGAAACTTCCGGAAGATCTTGTGGAAGTACTAGCTCTCATGACAGTGGGATCTCCTGCAGTATGTGCGTATCGCAGTAGTGATGGATTGTTATTGGAATCTTCATTGTTGGCACGAAGGATGATTGATAAATTCAATTCTCCTGAGGCGATTGCCATAATTATATTGGCTGAAAAACTCAATAGCGGAGAGGGTCATTGGAAACAAGTTTTGAGATACTGCTGTGAAGGGTGCTTTCAATCTGTCTTGGATGAGTGGGCTCACATGGTTTCAGAGGATAACAGGCTGTCATCAAGTGAGTCGGACCGGAAATTATTGTTCAGTCTGTTATCCTCCTACGTAAACATCAGATCCGCTTCGATTCAAGTCGATTCCTGCGAAAGTTTCCATTCAAGAATCCATGAAGTAGATGGATCTCATAACAAGATGTCAATGCGAACACATTTTGCAGCCGGGTTCTATAAAACCAAGGATGAAGACAAGGCCGTTTCACGGAAAAATGCTCTGCGTCATGCTTTTAATTCTCCATTCTACCCATTCGTATTGGCAACAACTTCGGTAGGCCAGGAAGGGCTTGATTTTCATTACTACTGCAGAAGAATTATGCATTGGAACTTGCCTTCGAATCCGATTGATTTTGAGCAACGTGAAGGTAGGATAAATCGATTCAAGAATTTTGCAATCCGGAAGAATCTAGCTAGTAGGTTTAGAGATGCGCAGTTTAATGATGATGTGTGGGCAGAAATCTTTGATTTGGCCAGTAAAGCTTTCGCTGGAAAATCATCTGAACTCATTCCATTCTGGGGAATCCAAAAATCTGACCAGAACGATGATAGTCTAAGGTATAAGATTGAAAGGATTGTTCCTCAATTTACCCTAAGCAAGGATCAGGGATTATATGAATATCTGCTCAAGGTGCTTACCTTGTATAGGATAACTTTAGGTCAACCAAGGCAGGAAGAGCTCATAGAGCAGTTTGGAAATCTCAGCAAGGAGGAAGTGAAAGCTTTATTTATAAACCTGAGCCCTCACTACCGATCAAGAGAACATGCAAGTCATTTTACGCATAACAGTAGTGATGAATCGGATACGCTTATTGATGAGTAATGGTGTAATTTACCAAGTACCTTCTATGGCTGTTAGAGGGAAAAAATTCACTGACTCATAAATGGCTACGTATGGATAATCGGTAGTTGTTTCCAAAAAACAAAAGAAATCTGCTTACTAACAATTTGAAAGCAATTAGCTCATCTTCCAAACAAATTGGGAAAAACTACAGCTAATGCTTTGCAAACCTGCTCATCAATCTTTTGCTCAGAAAAACGAATTATCCCAGATATCACATCTTGGACAGTATTCTGAGAGAAGCAATCATTGAACCAGATTTCCCGATCCTTCATGGTTTTTGGTAAATCCAAACCAGTGCCTGGATGTATTACTTCCCAATACTCCTTGTACGTTTTCGCTGTTTTGGAGATTCTCCTTGAGTAGCTCCTACCGCATTCTCTCTCATTCTTGGCGTAGGAATACAAAGCAAGTGAAATTGCCTGACACAGAAAAAAACTAGAAAAATCACTTGCCATATGGCGATATTTGAATGCTTCTTGATACTTTTCCATAGCGCTGTTGGCGTCGGGCGAAAACAACCACAAATAGCCGGATGAAAACAACCAATACAAGACAATAGAAAATAACCAAAACAGAAATGGGACATGAGGCCCTATACTGGTGGATAGCCAAATCTGCCAAGTAAAGGAGAACACATGTCCCAAGAGATTACACAGGACATACTATCACAAGCAGTGAAAGATGTTATAGCCAAGTTCGGCAAGATGAACCTTGCCGAGCTGGAACGAATGCTACATCTTTCACGTCAACAGTTGAGGCACCTGCAGAAGAATGACTTCAAGCTCATGCCAAACGGGAATACCGGGAAGTCGAAGACGACGAAGATTTCGCCCTTTTCGGAATTCATCAATACTGAATACCTTGCCAAAGGAATCAAGAATTCGTCTGTTATCTTTGATGCACTACGAAGGCAAGGCTACAAAGGCAGCCATACTTCGGTGAAGGCTTACATCAGTAAGCATCTTGACCTGGTGCCTGCCCGCAGGATCCTTGCAGCAAACACGCCAAACCGTGGTCGACGATATGTCACTGAGCCTGGAGAGATGTTCCAGATGGACTGGGGTTTTGTAAATGTTTGCGATAATTACGGCAACATCTGGCAGTGTGCATGCTTTGCAATGGTATGCCATCACTGCGGTCTCCGATACGTGGAGTTCTTTCCGTCAGCCAAGCAGGAGAACCTCTTCATCGGCATGGTACATGCCTTCATGGTGATGGGAGTCCCAAAGACAGTCCTTACTGACAATATGAAAAGTGTTGTGATAAAGAGACTTGGCGATGGGACTCCTGTCTGGAACAAGGAATACGAGGCCTTCCAGACTTTGATCGGATTCAAGACCAAGCTGTGCAAGGTTGCTCATCCCTTCACCAAGGGGGCTGTCGAGCGGCTGATACTCTATGTGAAGCAGAACTTCATAGTCGGAAAGACCTTCACCAACATAACCGATCTCAACAACGAAGCCAGAACTTGGTGTTACGAGAAGAACAACGTCATTACCAGAAGCAGGGATGTCGTACCGATGGAAGAGCACTATAAGCACGAAGCTTTTTCCATCCTTCCTGAAATTGCTCGTCTAATCCCGTATCTTGCTCCCATGAGGACAATTTCTTATGACGGATACGTGAATTACGAGAACAGGATCTACGGTGTGCCCCTCTGCTATTCTGGCAAATTCGTGAGGGTCCAGAGAACGGGTGATGTGCTCAAGATTCTTACTCCTGACACACACGATGAACTCTATGCGCATCACGTGAACTGGTCAAAAAAACCGAACAACTGCATCGGACAATGGTCTCTTGAACCGGAGGAACAGCCGACACAAAAAGTCACCTCGACATTGGCATTTGTCCCTCCAAGGGATACAAGTAGGAGGTTTGATAGGTTCTCTATCCTGAAGGAGGATTCGTTCAATGACAAGTGACGAATTTCTCATCGGGTACGAGAAGGCCGTAATGGAGCTGAAATTGCCTTTTTCACCGGATGATTTCCTGGGATGGAGCCTGACTTCTGATGTTACACCAACCGAACTCGACATCTTGGACAGGCTCCTTGGCGCAATGGTTGCGAAGAAGAACGCGTCTTCGATAAGCACTTTGAAGAAGCTTTCGAGAATTCCACAGAAAAATCCTCTCCTGTTCGGCAACTTCAACATGGATCTTCTCAACGAGAAGGCAAAAAGGCAGGTTCTATCATTGAAAAGCCTTTCCTTCATCAGTTCAAAGAGAAATGTAATAATGATTGGACCGACGGGAACTGGTAAAACCCACCTTGCTATGGCCATCGGGAATGAATGCTGCAGCAACAAGATGAAGGCGTACTTCATCAAGATGGATGAGCTGAAAGATAAGTTTCATGATGCGATTGTCGGAGAAAAGACCGGAAAACTCCTGAACGGACTTTCCAAGTATTCCTGCCTTATTGTCGATGAGGTGGGATACTGCAAGCTCAACAGGCAGGAGACGCTTCTGTTCTTCCAATTGGTTGACCGAATAGGACTGAAGGAGACGGGAAGCATTGTTCTTACCAGCAACAAAGATCTTTCTCAGTGGCCGGAAGTGTTTGATGAGGATGATGCTCTTGAATGTGCCATCGACAGACTTTGGGACAAGGCCATCTGCATGACCTTTTCTGGGCAGAGTCACAGAGGTTCGGATAGGGAGCAGATTGAGTTGAACTTCCTCAAGTTCAGATAAAGAAATGAATCTTGGCAGATTTGGTTTATTTACTCTGACTTTGGTTGTGACTGACCCAAATTGGTTCTTTCTTCCTGTCTCCTAATGGTTCAATCCGCCCGACCCTAACAGCGCATTTAAAATTGCCTTTTTTTACCTCATAATATCCTTCTATCCACGGAAGTAAAAAGCTACAACAATGAGGCACTTTATCTTCTAGATATTTTTTATATTGCTTGACTGATGGAGAATTGAAAGAAGCTTTCAGATTGTTCAGAACACTAATCAAATCACATGTGATAAGTGTTGGCAAATTTAGTAATATCTTATGGAAGCTATGTTCTATCGATGGGTAGTGAACGGCATCTTCAATAGCTGATTTTTGTAAATCCATAATTTTTGACCAATCAGCTTCTGTAAATCCGAAAACATCTAAAAAAGCCTTTTTTAAATTATAAACCCTCTTTTGCACAGTGTTGGTAAACTGTTAGCAAAATATTGAAATTAGTGGTAAGGTAATAAGGCATTGAGAGGGCGATGGAGCAGAAGATGTGGTAGTCCCTGCCCATTGTTCTCCCAATGCTTAGGACTACCACAATGCCCAAGCATATCACTTCATCCAGGAAGGAGACACCCTGGACCGGCAAGGACGATGCGACCCCGTTGCAATCATTCATTGATGCAATCAATCTGTCCAACTACAAGAAGAAGCATCCCTCAATTTCGGACACCGAAGAAAGTGAGCTTCTCAACTCCTATGCACCCCAGGAGTGCCGGTATTGCCAGAGCCTCAAGATCCAGAAATACGGATTCACGAGCAACCATGTCAGACGTTACCGGTGTTCGGATTGCGAAAGGACTTTCACGGTCACAACGGGCACCATATTCGACAACCACAAGATACCCATAAGCGAATGGGTGGATTATCTGCTCGGCTTGTTCAGGATGCAGAGCTTCAACTCAGTATCGAAATCAAACAGAAACAGCGACACAACAACGAATTACTGGACATCCAAACTCTGCCTTACACTCAGGGGATACCAAGATACTATTGTTCTCAGGGGAAAAGCTTACATCGATGAGACCTTCTACAAGCTGAGGAAAGAAGATATCCAGATGAAGGAGGATGGGCTGCAGTATCGTGGTCTATCACGAAACCAGATCTGCATGGGGATAGGATGCGATCTCTCCGGCCATGTTTTCTGTACCATCGAGGGGAACGGAAAGACATCCTCCAAGAAAACGTTGGAGGCATTCCTTCATCATATCGAGCCAGGGACAACCCTTGTCCATGATAGAGAGAAAAGCCATGACAGTCTGGTGAAAGACCTGCACTTGGTGAGTGAAGCTCATAGCTCGAAGTCGCTCAAAGGCTTGCCTGACAAGGAAAATCCAATGAACGAAATCAACCAGCGCTGTCGACAGCTCAAGCAGTTCCTGAACTCGCATTCCGGTTTTGACAGAGCCAATCTCTCTGATTACTTGAACCTCTTTGCTTTTATTGTCAATCCTCCCAACGACCCGTACAAAAAGATTGAAACTCTACTCAACAGGGTTTTCGAAAACCCTATTTCGCTCAGTTACAGAGAGAAATACTCAAACTAACGCTCTATTTGCAGTTGGCGACCAACACTGTGCAAAAGAGGGTTTTAAATTATTAATGAAATATTGTTGAAGTAACAGCTCTTTTTGTTCCGGATAAATTTCTATCAGACGCTTGAAGAATTCCCATTTACTTGGGTTTACATTCTTCATTACTACCCGTTTTAGTGTTCTTCCATATTCTGATGATTCAGAACAGCTTTCAATATTTTGAGCTTTCCGATCGAAGTCATCATAGAGTTTAGATAATTTTGGTAGTTTTAGCGATTCCTTCACATTCTTGAATACCATCTCATAGGTACATGATTCTAAAAGCAGTTTTTTAGTATCTATGCTATCTGGAAAATATTTGTAAATATTAAGAAAGAATTCCAAAGCAATCCTCTGAACAAAGGTCTTTGTTGAAAATTCAGGAATTGTCAATAAACACTCAGAACTTGCAAGGTATTCATACCACCCCAGAATCAAGTGATAGAAAATGCTGCCCAGCTTCTTAGTGCACTCATATTCTTCGAACCACAAGTAGCAGGCGCTTCCGATTTCGCCCTTGAAACTATCTGATTTTTTAGAACCCGCATATTCTCCTCTACATATTCGATTCCAATCTTTTACAATGCATGCATCTGCATTATGAATATTTCTCTTTGCTTTTAGGATTTCAATAAGAGCCTTATCACCAAGAACAATCCTCATGAAGCGATTTATCTGCTCTAGAGAAGGGAATCCATATTGTTCATTCATCTCAAAAAATGTCTCTTCTTTTGTTAGTTTTTTTAAGTGTAGAGTCATATATTTCTACTATCAAGAAAAATTGGAGGCAATTTTATGGCAAAAGCTACTGTAAGACCTGGAAACCCATTTTTTGAAACCGGTGGAAACTTTCCAACCAAGGCTCCAAACAGCAAACCCAGTGGAGGAAACCGAGGTAATAATCCTCCTGCAAACAATGGGAAAAAGGGAGGTAAAAAGTAATTCTTTTTAATTGAATAATAGGAGAGGGCTTGTTAACTACAGCCCTCTCTTTCGGACTATAGAGAATATCGTGACAACTCATCCAGACAGTATTAAAATTACCATCTAATGGACAATTGCCATGCCTGTTCACATTGTTATGCCTTGTAACACATAACTTGGTAAAGATTAATGGAAACTGATAAATAAATTACAATTTTTCTATTGATCAAAAAGACAATGCATGCCGATTGATATGAACATAGAGATTTATAGAAAATGTCATCTGAATAACGCCGGTAGTTTACCTATTAATGCTCCAATAATATTTATCTTCAATCTCTTTTTCCAAGTCCTCATGGACAACAAAGTCTTTATCTTTTGAAGCTGGACTAAAAAAGTAGTTGAGATAGATGTTCTCGTAAATATCTCCATATATTTTTAGATTATAGGTTTCTTTGTTGAAGTGTATATACGCTTGAACCCTTGCAATCATCTTATAATAAAGTCGATCTAGATCTGTCTCAATCAACCCCCTTGCGTCTGCATTAAAAAACTTATCAGCAAACTTGTCTGCATAATATTCAGAATATTCTTCCCCGTTTCCCTCAAGAATCTGTTCTTCATAAGTCCTGGCTTTCACTTGCGCAAATTCCAGAGGGTCTCCACTGGAAAGACTATCAGCATAAATGTTCGAATAAGTGGAGGAATCACCGTTTTCTATGGCTGACTTATAGTAATGGAAATATTGTTCTGCTTTTTCCGTGGCTCGAGAATCGAATTCTCCATGAGAAATTTCTTGGGCATACTTGTTGCATTCGATTGGATCTTTTCCTTGTTTTAGCCAATCGATGTAAGCCTCATCGAATATAAGCTTACTTTTTTCCTCATACGATATATTTTTATCAAGTGAATATAAATATCTGTAGGCAGCATCTTTAACTGTTGAGTCATTCTCTTCTATAAAAAATTTTTCAGCATAGACTTGTGAAAAAGCATCACTATGCCCAAGTAGTTTTACTTTCTCATATGAAACTATTATATCGCGAAGATATGTTTCAGTTTCTTCGATGATTTGACTCGCATTTGCATCTATCATTTCTGGATCTGTGCTGATTTCATCGTAAAGGGTCAAGTAATGATGCTCAATCCACTCCCTGCTCATACCTTCAATTATGTGGTTATTAAGAAAGCATTCCATTCTTGTTTGGAGATCAATATTTTCAGGCATTGCAAGCTCCTTCTTCCGAACAAAAAAAGTATTTATTTTTAGGAAGGCAATCAAAATTTCCTTATAATTGGAATATAGTATGTATTATATCACTATTAGCATGTTTTTGAAAAAAATTCTTGGCTTTATGCAGGAATTAATAGAAACCAATTTTTAAACATCTCTTACGAATAATTTTCTGATCTGCCAATCCTGAGAGTGAGGTTTATATCAACAGCCAGAATCGACTGGTGTCTATCGAATGTCGAACCGTTATGCACATCCATAATGAGCTGGTCATTGAAGCATCGAAGCTAATGTAGATCGACGAGCTCGACAGGAACATGGGCATCGTGCCATCATGGGCTGAGGGGTTGACCCTGGATGCGGCGGGGTATGATACGGGGTTCTACATGAAGGATTAATAAATGATTGGGAATAATAAGTTTTAAAGTACAGATCCACATTTCCTTATCAAGGATAAAATTTAATACTCACCAATGCTAGTTGGCGAGCAAGTTGCCATATTTCGTAGATATTGAGTAATGGATAGCTATTTCACATCATTAAGCCGCTCAATCTGATTCCATTGAGTGAGCTTGAAATCTATTTTGCTTACGCGATTTAGATGATAAACTAAGCCTTCACCATATTTTGTTGGTTTTCTACCATTAAATCCATAGCTTTCATTTATCTGGCTGTTACTGTTAAATGCATCAATAATATTGTCAATTTGATTCTGGGAAAGTTTCTCAATATATGGCAATAATTCAGATAACTTGTTACTTTCGTCATAATTAGTACAATCTTTAATAGCTTCAATATAAGCATTTACCATTGCATCATTCTTGATAAGAATCTGCACAATTTTATCAGGAGCTCCAATCCAAGTACTTGATAGCGCCTGGAATTTGCCAATAAATCCGTAAGGATCTCTTTCTAGCCTGACTGAAATGATGGGAACTCCTCTACCGAAAGCAAAACCAACCTCCTGATCTGTCCAGTTACTATCATGAAAACTACCGGTTAATAATGCAATAAAGGAGTCCATTGTATTAAGGGCATTTTCGATTTCAGTCTGCCACTCTTGTGTAGGATCAATGTCCTCGTGGGCCACGAAACATGAAATTCCAAATAATTTTAATTTTGCTTTAAGTTGAGCAGTCTCTTTTTTAACTTCTGTCTTATGGCTAAGAAAAACACGGAACCCTTTATCTCCCCAAATACGTTCTGTAACAGGCGCTGAAATGACTCGTTTATTTGGGAGCAAAAGCCCAGACTCTTTTCGCCAGTCAATTACTTCTGATCCCTCCTGCGTCTCAATGAAAACTTCTGCTATTAACTCATTCTGTATATCGTGAACTTTATTTATTGCTTTCGTTATTTGATCTTGCAGCTCGGTTTTATCATCTGCATTGTTTGGGTAAATTATCTCAGGAACTGCCAAGTACAGAGCATGTCCATATGTTCCCCCATTCCAATTATCAAAGGACCAACCGGTTTGAATCCTTGGGATTGAGTTGACTACAATCTCTTGAAGATCCTTCCGTCCCTGTTTTTGGAATTGTTTCGAAAGAATTTTTAAACATGTATCAATTTTTTTGGGAAGTTCAAATTTGATGTTTTGTTCATTCATGGGGACTTACCTCATAAAGAAGAATAGTTTTATCTGACGATATCATCGATAGTGTTTGGCAGTTCTGAGTAATTGATTCCTGTGGCTATACAAACTTGCTTCCACGTAATATTCCCAAGATAGTGTCTTCTCAATTCAACCCTCTCCTCTAATGAAAGGTGAGGAAGACTTGCCGTGAACATTGTCTCCTCAAGTTTATATTTCCCTTCCTCATCAATAAGGATAAGAGCATATTCTTTATCCTTTACATATTGTTTGAGAGCCTCAAGATTCCTGACCAGTTGGTTTCTTTGCGGATACCAGTCAACGGATTGGGAAGGGCCTTCTTCTGTCCTTTTGCCTTCAATAGCTAAAACTATATTCTCAGTCTCGATTAGACAATCAACTTCTGTGAAACCTTCAAATACCCACCAGTCTCGATTTGGGTTTCTAACTTGATTGTTTCTTAACAATTCTAATGCTTCAGCAATTGTAGTGGAGTCATTATTGAAAAGTTTCCGTCGTTTGTATTCTGTCTGTTCACTATACTTCTTACCGTTTGGCCATTTCATGAGTAAAGGGTTTTGAATCAGCCATTCAAGGAATCTTACAGGAGGCGACAATGAGAATTCAAAACAGTTTTCCAGATCAATCGAATTCATTCCTAGTTGCTTTTGTATAGGGTCTGTATAGGGTTTTTTCTGGAGTGAGTAATCGCAAATTGAACCTACAATACGGACTAGTCCTTTCCCATACTCTGATTCACATAGTTCTAAGATTGTTGGAATCCAGTCCATACTTTTCCTATGAATTAATTGTTTAAATACTGGCCTTACTCTTGTGATGGAACTGTTATAAAGTTTATGTTGCATCTTCACATTGCCTCACAAATCTTTGCTTAGAGCATAGTATATCATACAAAACGACATGATGAAAATTTGTATTACTTATTTCTTCCATAATGGATGTGATTTGGTCCTAATGAGATAATTCGAGAGGAAGTACAGAACTTCCTCCCGAATACTCCGTGTTACTTTTTAATTAAAAATCCGTATTTGCACACGGGAGCTGACCAGTGAATAGGAAGGGACGCCGAATCATGGTAGAATATCCATGAATCCGGCGGAGAGGCTGCATTTGGAGCGTGGTGGCCCTTGATGCAGCTTCAAAGCTTGGTTCTTCAAGAGGCCACCACCTATGAAACCAGATCAGCACAGCACATCCCGGCGTTCCACGCCCTGGGATGAACAAGGAGACATCACTCCTTCCCAGGCTTTCATCAAGCAGCATCATGAGCGTCATTACCATGAGCGGCACCATGCCTTAGCCGAAACAAATGAAGCCGAGTTCCTCAACAGCAAGATTCCTTTTGGTTGCAGGCTGTGCGGATCCAGTGACATTAAGAAGGCCGGACTGTCGGCAAATGGTGTGCAGATGTACCGATGCAATGCCTGCAACAGGAAATTCACCGTGCTTACGGGAACGGTCTTCGACGGGCACAAGATACCAATCAGCGAATGGATAGAGTATCTGTACAACTTGTTTTCCTATGTAAGCCTGCGTGCGGACTCATGGAACAACAAGAACGCCATAACCACGTCCCGATTCTGGCTTGAGAAGGTATTCCTCCTTGTCCAGGAATACCAGGAGGGCATCGTCCTCGAGGGTGAGGTGACCCTTGATGAGACCTTCTATTCCGTACGCACCTCGGATCTGGTCATGCAGGAAGGAAAGAAGCTGAGAGGCATATCGAGAAACCAGATCTGCATCGGCGTCGCCTGCGACTCCCATCATGTTTTCTGCACATTGGAGGGATACGGAAAGCCAACCCAGAGAAAGGCGTACGAATCCTTCAAGGATCACATCAGGCCTGGTTCGGTGCTCATCCATGACAAGGAAGGCTCCCACAGAAAGCTTGTTGAGGGACTTGGCCTTCAAAGCAGGGCCTACCAGTCGGCAGAGCTTAAGAAGCTCCAAGACAAGGAAAACCCGATGGAACGCGTCAACAGAATCCATTTCTATCTGAAGAGGTTCTTTCTTGCCCATTCCAGCTTCGACAGGGACTCGATTGAAGGCTTCATCAACCTCTTCTCATTCGTGATGAATCCTCCTAAGGAAAAGCTTGAAAAAGTGGATATTTTGATCAATTTGGGAATTGAGTGCTCCCGAAACATCTCATATCGGGAGCTGTTTCTCAAGAAGAAAGCGAATTCTGAAGGTTTCTAGCTCCCGTGTGCAAATACGGATTTTTTAATTAAATGAAGAAAAGTCACTATCTGGTATTGTCATCCCTCATAGAACAACCTGAAATCCTCCTTGATCTTCTTCATCCTCCGATGAATCGTAACCTGGGATACACCCATCACATTTACAGTTGCATCCTGTGATTTGCCTTCTTCATGGAGGTCATAGATTTTTCTCAGTTCTACTGAAAGCAGCTGAAGGAAGGCTTCAGCCTTTTCCCTGAACTCGTTTCACTCTACAGCAGTGTGGGGCTCATAAGTCTAATGCCGATTGGTATTCATGATTTCCAAATCGTAGTACAGCTGTGCAAGTGTGTCCTGCTCGGGATCACGTACCCAGTCGCAAACATTGCACTCGCTGCCGTATAGCCACTATTTACTGTACGCACTGCTTTTGACCAAGCAAATTTCCCATTTAAGAGAAAAGACAAAACAAATGCAAAACTGTGTTTCTGGGAATTCTAGATTCAGTTCCCGCATTTTATAGATGATTGGCTCTCTGCCAGCCATAGATGAAATTAAACTGGTCTTTTGCGTTTTGTGTTGTTATAGTCCCTAAATAATAAAATTTTTTAATACTTTTCCTACCATTCTTTTAGTACCTGCTATACAATTCATGTAAATTTATGTTTGGGCAGGTATTCATGTCAATTCCTTTTTTTGATCATCCAATTCTAAATTCTCCGTATGAATATCCAACGCGTCACTGGGAACTCGATGAATCAGGTCAGCCTACACAGAAAATAGTCAATACTCGTCGTGAAGCAAAATTCATAGTTCCTTTTCCAACAGCAAAGAAACATGAGGCACAGCAAACAAGTTTACTATTTGGAGATGAAGAGAACCTATCAACAGAAAGACAACAATACAACGAAAATGCGGTTATAAATGCAATCAGGGGTAAAGTTGATGAGTGGCGAATGCTCCCTCCATCTGAATGGCTAGTAACACCGGAAACTACAAGACTCCTTCAGCATTGGAGGCACCATCAGTTCGCAGGAATCCGCCCATTTTTTTGTCAAGTTGAAGCTGTTGAAACGCTGATCTGGCTAATTGAAGTAGCTCCTAGACTAGGAAAAGAGGGGCAAAGTTTCCTGAATCATATCGAAGATGTAAGTCTTGATGCGAACCCAGAACTGTTACGAATTGCGATGAAGATGGCAACTGGCGCAGGAAAAACTACGGTCATGGCGATGGTGATCGCCTGGCAAACGATTAATGCAGTTCGTCATCCTCAAAGTAGACGATTTACACGAGGATTTCTAATAGTTGCACCTGGCATTACTATTCGAGATCGATTAAGAGTTCTTTTCCCAAATGATCCTGATAGTTACTATTCAGTTAGAGAACTCGTCCCGAAAGATATGCTTTCTGATCTGGAGAGAGCAAAAATTGTGGTTACGAATTACCATGCTTTTATGTTGCGTGAACGCATGGTGCTGTCGAAGGGGGGGAGATCTCTATTACAAGGGAGGGGAGAAGCATTAAATACCCTGGAGACCGAAGGGCAGATGATTCAGCGAGTGATGCCCGAACTCATGAGTTTGAAGAATATTTTAATCATCAATGATGAAGCTCACCATTGCTACCGGGAAAAACCTGATAAGGATGGACTTTCTGGAGACGATAAGGATGAAGCTGAAAAAAACAATAATGCTGCTCGTGTTTGGATTACTGGTCTTGAAGCTGTAAAACGAAAAATTGGGAATTTATTTGTTCTAGACTTATCTGCAACTCCTTTTTTTCTTCGTGGTTCCGGGTATGCAGAAGGAACACTTTTCCCTTGGGTCGTGAGTGATTTCTCACTCATGGATGCAATTGAATCTGGCATTGTCAAACTTCCCCGAATACCTATTGCTGATAATATTCCTCAAGGTGAAATGCCAAAGTTTAGAAATCTATGGACTCACATTGGCCCAAAAATGCCAAAGAAGGGCAGGGGAAAAGGAGTTATTCTCGATCCTCTATGTTTACCCGTTGAATTACAGACTGCTTTGGATGCTTTATATGGACATTACAATGAAACTTTCAAGCTCTGGGTACAAGCAGGAATAGATACTCCTCCTTGCTTTATAATTGTCTGTAACAACACAGCTTCTTCTAAACTTGTCTATGACTATGTGTCTGGCTTTATTCGTGAAGATGAGAATGGAAAACAAATATTCATTAATGGAAGACTAGAATTGTTCAGAAATTTTGATGAAACAGGAATTCCTCTCGGACGGCCGAGAACTTTATTAATCGATTCACAGCAATTAGAATCCGGCGATGCTCTTGATAAAGACTTTAGGA
The DNA here is from genome assembly GCF_000190435.1 of Sphaerochaeta globosa str. Buddy. Lineage (NCBI taxonomy): Bacteria > Pseudomonadati > Spirochaetota > Spirochaetia > Spirochaetales > Sphaerochaetaceae > Sphaerochaeta > Sphaerochaeta globosa. The sequence continues at coordinate 2,568,801 of NC_015152.1, read as the reverse complement.
CAATGGCTGCTGATGAAATAGATCGTTTCAAACGCGAAATGCTTGCGCGAGGTGCAGGACGAGACGCTGTTGACAATTTATCCGACCAAGACATATTGCGAGAAGTTATGAATACTGTCGGTAAGAAGGAAAGGCTTGGAGGATCAATTCGTTGTGTTGTTTCAGTTGCAATGCTTACTGAAGGATGGGACGCTAATACAGTAACCCATGTACTTGGAATCCGAGCCTTTGGGACTCAGTTGTTATGCGAGCAGGTAATTGGAAGAGCTCTTAGACGCCAGTCATATGAGATTAACGGTGAAGGGCTGTTTGATGTTGAATATGCTGATGTTTTAGGTATTCCATTTGATTTTACTGCCAAGCCCATTGTTGCTCCTCCCAATAAACCAAGAGAAACTGTGCATGTTAATGCAATTCCTGAAAGAAGCGCTCATGAGATTGTTTTTCCACGTGTTCAGGGTTATCGGACAGAGCTCCCTGAGGATAGACTGGAAGCAGAATTCACCGATGATTCAACTTTCTGTTTAACCCCAGACATTGTGGGCCCAACAGAAACCCGGAACTCAGGAATCATCGGGGAATCTGTTGATTTGAGTATTAAATATCTAGAAAAGGTCAGAAGAAATACTGTTTTGTACTCTTTGACAAAACATCTATTGGAAACTAAGTTTCGCGATCCCAATGGTGAACCAAAGTTATTTCTTTTTGGACAATTGAAAAAAATCGTCTCAGACTGGATGGAGAAACATTTGATCTGTAAGGGCACTTTCCCCGCACAGTTGTTGTACAAAGAATTAGCTGATATTGCATGTGAGAGAATTTCGAATGCAATTACCAGAGCTTCTAGTGGAGAGAATCCGATTATGGTTGTACTCGATCCTTATAACCCTACGGGTTCAACCAGCAATGTGAATTTTACCACTAGTAAATCCACGAGGTGGCAAACAGATTCTCAGAAATGTCATATAAATTGGGCGATTGCTGATAGTAATTGGGAACTTGAATTCTGTAGGATTGTTGAAAGTCATCCAAGGGTTATCTCCTATGTAAAAAACAATGGCCTTGGTTTTGAAGTTCCTTACCGAATAGGTTCAGTTAGCAGGATCTATATACCAGATTTTATCCTGCTTATTAATGATGATCACGAAGATTTATTACATCTGATTATTGAGATTAAAGGATATCGCAGAGAAGATGCTAAAGATAAAAAACTTACTATGGAGACGTTCTGGATTCGTGGGGTTAATAATATCAAATCTTATGGACGTTGGGCATTTGCTGAACTTATTGATCTTTTCGATATGAAAGAGGTCTTTGAGGATCTGATTAAGCAAGTTGTTGTATCCAATGAAGAAGTATTTACAATTAGTAAAAGGACGGAGTTGTTTAATGGTAAAAGATAGAAATCATAAGACAATAGAAACACTTACCCATGAAGAAGCCAAACGTAAAAATATACCAACTGCTGAATATCAGTCCATTATCGATCAAGAGGTAAAGAGTTCTATACGTGTCGCGTATGAACGTAGAAATAAGGATCTTGACCCTCAATTAGTTTGGAAGGGAAAAGATGTCCAGGATTGGTCAGATCTTATTGTCCACGTACCTCCTCTATACATTCAAGAAAAAGTGCATCCAAAAGTTCTCATAGATGATTTAGTAAAGCAAACAGAAAGAGATAAGAGAAATGAAGATGCACAGATAGATTTGTTCTCCGATTTTAATGGACTACCAAACGAAGCTGCAAAAACAGAATTCTATCAACATGATGCACACTGGTCGAACAGAATGATTCTCGGAGATTCTCTTTATGTGATGGCAAGTCTAGCAGAAAGAGAAGGCCTAAGAGGAAAAGTCCAATGCATTTATATTGATCCACCATACGGGATTAAGTTTAATTCCAATTTTCAGTGGTCTACAACTAGTCGCGAGGTAAGGGATGGGAATATCCAGCATATTACACGAGAATCTGAACAAGTGAAGGCTTTCAGGGATACCTGGAGGTATGGAGTCCATTCATATCTAACCTTTTTAAGAGAAAGATTAACAATCTCAAGAGAACTTCTATCCGATTCAGGATCAATTTTCATACAGATTGGAGAAGAAAATGTCCACCGCATTCGAGTATTGATGGATGAAATATTTGGTGAGAATAACTATCAGAGTACAATATATTTTGCCACTACTGGGGGATTTGCAACCTCAGGATTGTCCAGAATTGGAGATTACATTCTCTGGTATTCAAAAAATGCAGAAAATACAAAACATAGGCAGTTATATACCAAAAAAAAGGGAGCTGATGATGATCGGAGCGCTTATAAAAACATACAACTTGGTATAGGCGATAGACGGCGATTATCAATAGATGAGTTGGATAATCTCGAAGTATCCCAGCAAAAGGGTAAAATATTCCGAATTGATAACTTGTGCGGGCAAGGTTCTCCAAAAGAGCCCACTCCATTTAATTTTCAAGGAAGAACATATAAACCTTCTAATGACAGCCATTGGAAACCGAATTTTCCAGATGGTCTGGAGAGACTGAAAAAAGCAGATCGGATCAATGCAACACCGAAGGCTCTGAGCTATATAAGATACTTTAATGATTACCCAGTTTCTCCATTAAGGGATATTTGGGATGACACAGGGCATTCTGGTTTTTCTTATGACAAATTATATGTTGTTCAGACAGGAACAAATGTAATTCAACGGTGTATTTTAATGACAACTGATCCAGGAGATTTGGTACTTGATCCTACATGTGGTTCTGGTACAACCGCTTATGTAGCAGAGCAATGGGGACGACGATGGATTACTATTGATACTTCAAGGGTTGCTCTTGCCTTGGCCCGAGGACGAATTATGGGGGCTCGCTATCCATATTATTTGCTCTTAGATTCTACCGATGGTCAGGCTAAAGAAGCTGAACTTTCAAAAAGATATTTATCAATAAAACATACAAATGGTGATATTAGACAAGGTTTTGTATATGAGCGAGTTCCACATACCACGTTAAGCTCAATCGCAAATAATACTGAAATAGATGTTATATATGAAAAGTATCAGCGTGAATTGGAACAATTATTACTGGACTTTAATCAATTGTTGGGTGAGGCACTGAAAGAATGGGAAGTTCCGTTAGAACAAAAATCTATTTGGAATTCTACAGTAAGTGAAGTTCATGCAAAATTGTGGAAACTGCGAAGCCAAAGACAAAATGAAATTGATAATTCAATTTTGAAGAATGCAGAGACTGAGTATCTTTATGATAAGCCATTTGAAGATAAACGAAGGGTCAGGGTAGCTGGTCCATTTACAGTTGAGAGTCTTTCCCCTCATAGAGTTCTTGGTATTGATGAAAATGACGAATTAATTAAGGATTCTTGGGATAAAGAACCTGAGTTCGGAGGCAAGCTGGATTTCTATAATATGATTCTTGAGAATTTGAAGACTTCTGGTGTCCAACAAGCTCATAAAGAAGATAAGATTATTTTCACTTCTTTAGTAGCTTGGCCAGGGAAATTAATCTGTGCTGAAGGGCAATTTGTTGATAGTGTGAAAAATATTGAGAAAATTAGACGTGCAGGGATTTTTATTGGACCTGAATTTGGCACGGTTTCCAGACCAGATCTCGTTGAAGCAGCGAGAGAAGCTGCAGATGCTGGATTTGATGTCCTAATCTCATGTGCTTTCAATTATGATGCGCTATCGACTGAATTTAATAGTTTAGGGCGTATTCAGATCCTCAAAGCTCGCATGAATGCTGACCTGCATATGGCTGAAGATCTTCGAAACACAGGCAAGGGCAATCTATTTGTTGTTTTTGGAGAACCTGACATCACTTTAATCAATAATAATTCAGGTAAGATTCAAGTCAAGATTAATGGTGTAGATGTATTCCATCCCAATACAGGTGAAGTACGTTCTAGCGGACCTGAAGAAATAGCTTGTTGGTTTATTGATTCTGATTATAACGAAGAGAGTTTTTTTATTAGGCAAGCATATTTTCTTGGTACTAATGATCCTTATGGGGCTTTGAAAACAACATTAAAAGCTGAGATCAACAAAGAAGCATGGGATTCTTTAAAAAGTGATGTGTCTAGACCTTTTGAAAAACCAAAGTCAGGGCGAATCGCTGTAAAGGTCGTGAATCACCTTGGCGATGAAGTTATGAAGGTGTTTAGAGTATAAGGACTAACAATAAATTGCTAAGAAAATTTTCTAAGGAATAATGAGATACTTCGGATTACTATTGCGAGCTAATACATACCTAATACACTCCGAAAAACCGATGCATTCTGTGCATAGAAACTAATAAGCCGTAAAGAATAAGAAATGATGAAATAGGAAGCATAATGTATTTAAGAACAATAAAAAAACTAATTGAACCAAATAATATAGAATATACTAATGCGTTTTTTATGGATTGTCATATAGCTTGTGAAGCGTACTTCTCAAGATTGATGTTTATTGGTTTAAGAATGAATGGAGTAAGTTATAAGCAGGCTATGGAGGCTACTAAAGAAAGTTTTTTACATATTCACGATACTCTTGAGAAAGCTTTAGTACTTATTAATAAGGAAAAGGGGCCAATGGTTTTCAAAGAAGAAAACTTGAAAACCGGTTTGCAGCTTTTTGTAGATTGTTCTGCAGGTTATCGTAATAAACTACAACATGGAGCAATTGAAGAAATTAACGATTTAAATGTATTAAAACTAATAATTGACATTAACCTATCGTTGATTCGGGAAATAGAATTTTATTTAATGAAATATTTCAATCAATCGGCCTTTGATTCACCTGGAAAATGGGGGGCTAAACGAATAATAACAATTCAGGAAATTGATGATATTCGAAAGAAGTTTAAATTAAAACCAGGATCAAAAATTATGTCATTTGAAAAATCAAATGAGCTGTTCTCCAAAATCAATTGGCAACATAAAAAATGATGCCGAAGGTAGAATTCAGAAGTTAATTTTTCTGGGGTATATAAAAAGGTTTTTCCTCTGTGCGTGGATTTGGTGGTTTCCAAACACACGGATTCCTTGATTCGACGAGTCCATCCTTGTTGGAAGGTAATCGCTAATGAAGCCCGAGATGGTATAGGAACCTCAAAATACCGCAGTATTTTTCCAATTTGTTTAAGATTCTTTGTATCAATTATCAGATCAAGACAGCTCTTGGGTGGACAAAAGTTTTCTTCATCTAGCAGCTCATCGATAATCAATCCTGCTGGGGATTGTCCCTCATATTTAAATTGGCAAAGCAGAATTTTTTATTAAGCCCTCCGAGTTTAACAGTTCAGGCTTTCCATTTACGATATGGGGGATGAGGCGCAATAGAAGTAAAAATCACCTACATCAAGAATGTATACTATATAAATAGAGAAGTTATACATTGTTATCGTTTCCATCCTCCTACTAGGATGTGAACTTCCTGGCTAGCTACATAGTTTGTCTTCCACTCCAGATTTTTTGTATTTGTTGACACTATCCAGATTGCTACATGTTGGAATCAGAGCATAGCCAATTAGATATATACCAGCTGGATCCGCTATTTGTATGGTGTTGGTCGGTACTGTTTCACACTTCTCAACTGATTGTCCATACCAGTTTTTACTTTGCTTCTGACTTTGAAATTTCTTTATATTATCAATCTTCCGCTGTACACGAAAGGGAACCAAGTCATTTTCTGATATTGAGAAAGAGACATAATGGGCAACTTCTGTTTTGCAGATACCAGCCCTGAATCCTAGAGAATTGACAAGCGCAAGAACATCTAGAGATAGTTGTTCTTTCTTTTGTACGAATGTTGCTCCGTTCCCATACATCCTAGACATGTTGCCATCAGTATCCATCAATCCTTGCAGCAGAGCCAGCCGCTGTTCAACAGATGCTGCAAAGTAGATTGATGGAATATGCTTGTTGTGAAGAAGATTCTGTTTTCTCAATTCCTTGACTAAATTATAAACCGTTCTCGTTTGGAAAGGTGCTCGCGTAGGACAGTGGCTTTCAGATAATTTGTAACCATCTTTTCTGATTGATTCAAAAACCTCCTCATCAGGACCGCACACACGTCCTCCACTGTTATCTCCATCACCTAGCCAAGCTCCAAGCGTATAAGGTTCAATAGGTAAATCAACCGGGGAGCTGGAATATCCTGTAACGGGAATATAAGGGTGCTTATGGTTAGACATCAATTGAGAAGTTTGATTATGAACAGATTCCCATCCGACTCTTTTCTCACCTTTTGCTCTCTTAGAATTCCATTTCATGACTTTCCATGAATGAGCAGAACCACAAATAATTTCTTGATTCCCTCGAAAACCTACTTTCATGCATTGGGAATTTGGATAATGCTTGACTGAAAGAACCTTACTCAATCCTCTTGGTGTGTATACTGAATCACCCACCTGTAATTCGCCGTGCTTTTTCCACCCAGTTTTTGTAAGTACAGGGGTATTACTTGACAAACCGCTATTCCCGCAATCTGCCTCTGAATCGACGAATCCATCATGAGAATCCAATTGATTCAATTCAGATTCTATAAATTCTGTGCCAGTAATGTCTTTCATTTCCGCCTCCAATATCCACAATAAAAGACTTTCCATTTTGAGGATGGCTTGGAGGTAACGAGGGGTGTTATTAGTCTTTTCTTTTCTTATGTATCTATCTTACTTGTACTGCGCTTGTCGGGGATCATTGTTCATTCCAACACCTTGGTCTGTTTTTCTGGAAGAAAAGAGTATCAACTTCAAATATGGATTCTTGTTGTAGTCGATATTTAGTACGTATATTGATGAGGTTGCTCCTCCCTTTCCTTGGTAATACAAATATGATCCTATCATTCTTGTACTTATAGCTGTATAATTCGACTGATTATGTTGAAAGGAGGTTGGTTATCAGAAAATACACCTTGATAGCAGGTCTGATTTTGGTATTATTAATGGCGGGTTGTACTAATGACGTCCCTGGTTCAAATGGGAGAGTACCCCTATCTCCGCCTTCTTGGACTATCGGCAGCTGGGAAATAAAGGCGGGAGGAGAAGTAATCAGTACTTTGATATTCAGCAAGGATAATGTAGTTTGGACAACTAACAGCATTGGGCTTAATTTCAAGGAAATGAAAGCAGCTGGAGCTCCAATAACTCAAGTGTCTACAAGTAGTAGCACATACTCATTTAATATTTCTGATGAGGGAGTGACTCAGACTTATTCCTTTACAAAGACTTCTGATACTACCCTGAGATTCTCACTAAATACTAATGGATTTATCCAGACATTGGATTATACCAAGGTCTGATTTTTATTCTTACAGTTTGATGATGTGCTACTCGGTGATTTACAGGACGGTAGACTTTGAAGAAAATTGTTTTTATATGTATCACTACTCTTATTTGTTCGTCTCTTTTTGCTAAAGTTCTAGATCCAAATGCTCCAATTGGATCTAGGAAAAATCCAGTTTCAATTGGTATTCAAATCCAAAAAACAATCATGGCTGAGAAAAATCCCATTGCTATCGCTAACTTGAAAATCAATGGTGTTATGAGAGGCTTGTATTCTGATATATATTTACTGGCATTACAGATTACTACTGAAGTAGGAGTTCCTGCTATCAAAAATGATTCGAAGGAATATATGCTTGTTGTGTTGTCTGTTGAAAGTGTTGAGGACTTGTCTGGTATCGATAAGCCTTTTTTGTAGGCCATGATGTCATAGCCCTAGCAAATAGTACATTTGTCACAAAAACTCCACAGCGTATTATGCATATAATGGATGAGCTTGAAGGCAATATGTATGAGGGGTCATCTCATGCAGGTTTCTTGCTATATCAAGTGAATAAAGATGAAGAATATTATCTCGTTTTTCAAAATACTTGGTTCGAGCTTGGTGTGGATACTGACGATATTACTAGGAATGCGCTTGCAAGGAATTGAGTCAGGGGCATGCCTTTCAGGGAATACCAGCCGGTAGGCTGCATCGTCGGTCATGTCCTTCATATCCTTGTAGGACAATCCTTTTTGCTTCGCTTTCTCCACGGTTGTACAGACTGAATGTTTGGAGATTTTTCTTGTGTTGGATATCTCATTCATTGATATCCCCTGCTCATGAAGCTCAAGAATGAGCTTCACCTTGATTTTCCTGGCCATGTCGGCCTCCTCAGAATTTGATACCGGAACCCATAGATTCCGTTACCAATATTCTGGGTCATGTTGTGTAAGGTGTGGTGCTCAATGTGATTATTGTGGTGCCCATGATGCAAATGGGAAAACGGTGCTCATGCAGCTACCGGTGGTACTGAATAAGCGAATGATGGTTTTAATGCGTGCGGATACTCAATAAAGAGAAATATTACTTACGGGCATATTCACTCAGTATTGATCCGGAATTATCTTTCATTTCTACAGATGCAAGAATTTATGATTTTTAGAACATAGATAGTTGAAAACAAAAAAAAGAATCACAGAAAAAAAGGGCAGGAGATTTTCCTGCCCACCTATCAATATGCTCATGTGTGATTATAACAGAACTGACATATGCGTCAGTTTAAAGTAATCTTTCTATTGCCAACAATACCTACCTTTTGTGTTTGTTATTGCACAAGCGATACAATCAGCAGTTCCTTTTTGCCCTGATCGAATATGTGCACGATAAGCAGCGCTAACAGAACTGTATAAGCCCCGATTGGCCTGTCGAGGATACCCTCTAGCGTTTAATAGATGTGCTAGTACATTAATCGTGATACGGATACCTTTGTTCCAGTTATCTGAGGCAATTTCTCCAATTACAAAATATTCTTTTTTCATTTTCTTCCTCCAAAAATATAATAGAAACAATGTATTTTGAATAATTTTTTCTTCTCACTAGGAAACTAGTGGAGGTAATAATTTTGTTCTCGCTAGAAAACCAGCGGAGGTAAGAATTTTGTTCTAATGAGCATTATTGACATAATTATATTAATAACGATCCTAAAAATCGGATAGAGCTTTTCTAGAAGTTTTTTACCATATGCAGTGGTAGAGGCAGTATCTTCGCGCACCCCTGGATCCAATCCGCCGCCCCCCCTGCCTTAATTTTGACCCCCCTCCCCCTACCTTGAATATGCACCAATTATGCATGAATAAAGCCTGTATGCAGTCTGTATGCAATATTGATTGGTATAAAGCCGGTAAATTGGGAGACCTTATGCAAGAATTATGCAGTATGTAACTATTGTATGTGTGAGGGCTGAAGGGAGTAATTAAGCTGGTATCCTTACTGTATTAATAGGGCTATGTGCTTATATCTAATAGAATTGGGCTTGGTGTCCATAATAAGGCTTGGTGTGGTATAGGTGTACAAATTGGTGCTTACTACCTGGGTTTAGGTGTCGATTGGTAGCGAGATAACTGGTAATAGGATGGTTAGGGAGTGTAGGGGAAGTAGTAGGGTATACTCCCCGGCTTGAATCTAGGTTTGTATACCCTTGCTTGACTTTATTTGCCTTGCCTTCTGAATATTTTTTTATTTCATCGGTCAATTTTAAAAATCTTCAATCTAGGCTTGGTCCTTCTTTGTCTGAAGCTGTTTTGCTCTCTTGTGCGATATTGGTATATATATTATTACCACTATGGGCAAGGAAGTATCTTATAGCTTCCTTGATAGCTCCCTGTACACTCCCCCCATTTTGTTTCACTGTATCAAGATACGTGATAATATCCATATCATTACTTTTCATTAAATACATACCATAGAACACTTTATTTTCTTTGTCCCATTTTCTTTCCGCCTCAGTTCTCATTATATTAACCTCATAAAAATTATTTTTCTTAGTTAAACCATTATAGCATAAATAGGTATAACTAATCCATCATATATCTTGAAAAATTAGATAAAAAAGTAATTGACATTAGTTAAACTAAGTTTTATTGTCTAAACATCACTTAGTTAAACCGAACAAACAGGAGGGACCAATAAAATTCACAGGGGAGCTAAACCCCTACCAAGTATTCACTAACCTTTCGGGGTTAATAGGTGTTGGCTAGCAGTCTTTCGGGGTTGTTAGAAGGCAAGTGGATATAAGAAGAGAGTCAACGGTACTAGGGACACTGGTACAGAGTTGTAAAACATGGGTTTTTTGACAGAAGTGTGATTTGTCATCATGCGTTACCAGTACAGACGGTTTCGGCTTGCTGTATATGGAATTGAATGGGAAGTATCCGCAAAACTTTGGGACTAACCGCTGTAAACCTTAAAAATAGCACACTTTAGCTGGGTTTCGGGGAACGACAGAGTAGGTACTATCCGATAGCGAAGCCACTATGCCCGAAATGGGAAAGGTGGGTGGACTGAAACTGTAGCCATACAGGAGTAAACACAGGTGAGCAAAAAACCTCCATAGCGTACGCAGGAAGAATTCAAGCATTGCATTATTCCCTGTTTTGCAGGTAATAACGGAACGCTTGAGCGTCCCTAAAATTTAAAACGGGCAAAAAATGCCCTAGGAGTGAATCATGAACGCAACAACCAACACCAAGACCGCACAGGCTATCGAAGAGGCAAAACAGGCTATTCTCGCAGTAGGAAAAGTAGACCAAGCCGCAAAAGAAGAGGGCGGGGAATTTGCCGCACAATTGAAACAGGCAACCGATGCTTTGTCACTCGCCTTGACTTGGAAAATCGGCCTTGAAACCCACGTTGCAGTGCTCAAAGACGGTACTGTACGCAAATACATCAAAGTGACCAAAGGCATGCCTAGAGACCTTGATGTAATCCTCCTTGAAGGCAAGGGACATAGCATCAAGGTGAAGAGTTATTCCAGGGACGCACGTTATGAGGAAACCGAAAAGAAAACCCTGACATCTGAGCAGGTGGACTATAACAACGCTATGGATTCGTGGCAGGCGAAGTGTGACAAAGAGTCGAAGGCTCGCCTTGAGAAGGTCCTCAAAGATGCCAACACGTGGGATGCATTGTGGGGATACGTGGCTCTTATCGAGAGAAACAACGAGATTGCCAAGTCAGAGAAGTATTTCGGCTAATCGATCGACAACGTGAAAAGACTGTTTTTCCACCCTGTACAGTCGTCTAGTAGAGGTTCAATTCTTCTCGCAGGGTATATATCCCACACAAGTTAAGTGTGGGTATTTTTATTTTAGGAGGCTCAATATGAGCATTTGGCACATGGAAAACGGGGCATTTTTGGAAGAGTTTGACTCAATGGATACGGTTGTCAGCATGGGTATTCCAACCGACAACCTGTTCTACGTGGCAGGTGATGAATCGGGTTTCGAAGTGTCCAGTGTCCAGTCATGGACCGTACAGCTCATCTGAGGAGGCATGCAATGAGAACAGCAGATATTTTCTTGGTCGATGGGAAGTATACCGACAGGTATAAACTGGAGCAGATAGACGCTACGCACTTCTATCAAAAGCTCTTGAATGCAGATGGATCAGACAGTAGGCCAGACACAAAAGGCATGGTTCAACACGTGGCACAAATAGGCAACAACAAGCCTTTCTATGAAGCAGTGTTGGAGTGGCTACAAGGCATGAGAGACCTGCAGAATGTAGGATTTGAGGTTGCATGATGGGAGAGAAGCAAACCAAGGGGTGGGAGCTGCTTTGCACTCTCTCAGGGGAACAAGTGGCACGACTGTTTACCGACTATCACGGAATGCAGTTGTTGGATGATGGATTTGAAAAGCACCTGAAATTCGAAGGGTATATGGGAGACAACGAATGAGTCTATACGAAAAAGAACCAATTATGGTCAAGCTGGAAATGAATGTACTCGATCGGAAAGGAGATTGGGTACTCGTTCAATACTTCCCCGACCCGACTATTGCGGAAACCTTCCTGTACAACACGAAGGAAGAGAAATGCTACGGAGGGTATCTCGATATAGATGCCGAAGAGCTTACCGAGGATTGGTACAGGCTCACAGGAGATACCCGAAATGAAGAGTGAACAGAAAAATTCCGTGTATGAGATAGTCACGCAAAGAATCATTGATTTCATCGAGCAGAACAATGAGCTTCCTTGGAGAAAACCTTGGGCAACGGTTGAATCGGCTCAACAGAATTACAAGAGCAGAAAGCCCTATCAAGGTGTCAATGCCATTCTCACAGGGATGAGTGGATTTTCCAGCCCTTTGTGGTTGACCTTCAAACAGGCAAGAGAACTTGGCGGAAACGTCAAGAAAGGCGAGAAATCAACACCTGTCATTTTCTGGTCTACCATCGAAAGAAAGGTTAAGGATGATGAAATAGAAGATGATGAAACCACCAAGAAATTTGGTTTTTATCGCCTGTATTTCGTCTTCAATTCGTCTCAGATAGAGGGTATCGAATTCCCTGAAATCATCAAGCCTACGCAGAATTTCAACCCGATTACCGAGGCCGAAGAAGTCATCAGAAACATGCCAAATTGTCCACGTATCAGCAGGGATGGAGGTGGAGCCTATTACTCTCCCGTTTTCGATACCGTGACGATTCCAGACACGTTTTTCACATCAGAGGAACTATACTCCGCTTTGTTCCATGAGCTGGTCCACAGCACAGGCCATCCTTCCAGGCTCAACAGGTTCAAGGAAGAAGGTGATGACCACAAATTCGGAAGTCAAACCTACTCAAGGGAAGAGTTGACCGCTGAGATGGGTTCATCATTCATTCTCAACACGCTTGGCATTGCAAACGAGAGCACCGACAAGAATTCGGCAGCATATATCAAGAGTTGGCTCAGGGCACTCAGGAATGACCCTCAGATGGTCGTTACCGCAGCAAGCAAGGCAGGGAGAGCTGCCAACTATATCATGAACAAGGAGGCAGACAATGTCGTGGGAAACTAATGATGACGTACTGGATATCATCGCATCCACCGGCTCGATCGGTGGGACCAGAATGTAAAAGACGACCGTATTACTACGGCCGCCAAACCAAAAAATGATAAGAGGGCCTGTCACTGACCTGATGGGCCTTCACTTATGGAGATTAACACAATGAAATACTTTGCACAACTTACAAGTGTAGAGCAACTAATGATTCTGGAGAGACTTGTAACAATTCTTAAGAAAAATATCGGTGATAATGGATCGGTTCATGAGGCTGTTGAACATGCAATAAACAGCAAGGTTGATGACTTGGAAGATATCGTAGAAATCAGGGTGTGCGATGAATGTGGAAAACTGATGGTCGAAGGCTATTGCATTGCTGGAGGAGAGGAATACTTCTGTTCTGATGAATGCCTTCATAAAAATTACGCTCCCGATGAGTGGTTGGCTATTTATGCCGGGCTTGACAATACCGACCCTGCAGAGGTTGAGAGAGCGTCGAAGTTGTCACAGGCAGAGCTTGATGAGCTGAACGAAGAGAATGACTCACAGAGCTATCACACAGCTTGGGAGGTGTGAGCATGTACGAAGTTAAAAGCGTCAAATCATTCATGGGTACAGAAGGCTACGGCTACAATTGCAACCTGTATCGGGATGGGAAGAAGGTTGCTGAGGTGGTTGATACTGCAGATGGCGGAGCGGTCAATTTTTATTGGGAAGCCAAGGGAGAGGCCGAGGATTTTCACCAGTATGCACTAAACCTTCCTATGATTGATATGTCCAAATTTGGCTTGGCTGATGTCCCACAGGATATTGATACAGCAATAGGTGGTCTGGTGGATGAGTATGAGAACACCAAGCGGCTCAAGGCACTATGTTCAAAGAATTGGGTGTACAAGTTCGAGAACCATAAGTCTGATGAGATAGCGTGCTTCAAGAAGAATCATCCAGATATCAGGAAGGTCATTGAGACGAAGTACGAAAACCAGATTGTTGAGTGTATCAACGACAGATTCCAAAAGGAGAATTGACCATGAGAAGCGAAGTAATGAAAAAATATGAGAACCTGAAGAAACAACAGCTTATTGATATCTTGGTGAGCATGGCTGTCTCCGAGACACCGTCGATCGGCACACCATCGGAGGTTTATAGCAGGCTTATCAAGTGCATTCCGCTTGAAGATTTCTTCTTCAATGAACACTTTTTCAGCATAACGCTGAACGGAGCGCATCAGGTTGTTGATGTTCACGCCATTACCAAAGGATTGGTCAATAGAACATTGGTTCATCCACGGGAAGTGTTTCGTCCAGTCATCTTGGATAATGCAACGGCTATCGTCATTGCACACAATCATCCAAGCGGCAATCTTGAGCCAAGTATGGAGGACAAGGACATAACCATGAGGCTCAGGCAGGCAGGGGACATACTTGGCATCAAGGTTCTTGACCATCTCATCTTCTCTCCAAACGGATACCACTCAATGCTAGAGAACGAAGAGTTCTAAGCAAAATCTACGACATACCGAATAAGGAAAAGTACAATGGATACAGAGAAAACGACATCATCAATTTTACTCAATTACGAATTGTTGGATGAATACAAACATTTGTCTCTTATCAAATTGACCACCAATTTCTCTGATAATGGCAAGCAATTATTCGCCATCGTAAATAATCTGTCTGGAGAAATCTACTACATTGCCATAACTTGTGAGGCCCTCCATGCGACTTGGAAAGAGCTGACAGGTATTTCGTATAATGCCTATGGCTTGCCTAATACCTTGGCGAAAAAGATCAAGCAACAATTGAGAGAAGGGCTGCAAAAGGAAGGTGTTAAGGAATCCTCATTGAATCACAGGGTAAGCTTCATATTTGAGTTTGTGGCAGGTTATCTCAAGCCGTATATCGACTTCATTGGCAAGCTAGGCGATTTGTACGTAGAGCATCGATCGGATGTATCTGAAATGTGCGGCATGTTCCTTGAAAGCGGAGCAATGCCAGATGTGGATATGCGAGAGAGTAGGTTCGTCTACGGAACGCTCCCAGATGGCACAGAACTTATGTATGACACGCTAACGACTCACATTGAGTATATGCCTGTCGGTGGCGTTTGGGACATTTTGAACACCGACTACAAAGGCTGATTGTCCTTTATAACATTCTGAGAAAGGAATAATATGTCGAACAATACAGAGAAAATTAGCCATTACGAATGGATGGCATGCTTCTTTATCAACGATGATTTGAGCGGATATTCGATGGAAGAAATCACAGAAATTGAGAGATTTGAGAGCCAGTTGAAGGAGTATTACGGCGACTCAGTCAGGGTTATGGACTGCTCCGAATGTACAGGCTTTGGGACACCTGATTATGGTGGTCCGAAGGGTGATTTGTGTGAGTATTTGGTCGAGTATAAACCGCAGGATTTGCCGTCTGAACACTGGCAATCGCACAAGGAAGAGGCTCTGAAAAGTCGTTACTGGTAAGGAGTTTTTATGCCAAATTGGATCAAGACTTTTATTAAACTGAAGGGTAAAAAGGATGAGTTGGATATGCTGGAATCGATGATGACCTACAGGTATGCCGGTGAGAATGATGACAAGGAACAGAACTTCTTCAACAGCCTTGTACCGATGCCCTGCAAGCTTCCAGCGCTTGAATGGCTGTACGAGCATTGGGGAACCTGTACCGAGGCTGAGGAGCTTTGGTTCTGCAGGAATGAGGCAGAGCTGCTTGAGCTTGCATTTGAGACTGCCTGGACGACTCCGAAAGAGATATTCGCAGCAATTACCAAACAATTCCCATCAATCACATTGGGAGGCTATTACGCTGATGAAAACCTTGGGGACAACTGTGGTTTAATTGTTGGCAGTCTTAATCGTGTTGAGACTATAAAAATGGGAGACGAGAGCGATGCTGCCGTCCAGTTTTCAGAGAAGGTTTGGGATGTGAATGTCAAGGAGTTTTTTCTCTGATGGGGGTGCGGACAAAAAGTTGGACTTTTCTATGATACTAGACCAAGACTCCTGCGGTACTCAAGAGGGCTCCGCCCTCCCAAGGACATTTTGATTCGTTTCTCATTATACCAATAGATGTAATCATCAAGCAGTGCACAAAACTCTTCGATTGATACACCAAACCATGAGCGGGAATAGAACATCTCATTCTTCAATCGGCCGAAAAAACCTTCGCATGCCGAATTGTCGGGTGAGCAGCCTTTCTTCGACATTGAACGAACCAACCCGGCATTATCCATTCTCTCAATCCAGCCGGGCCAACGGTAATGACTCCCCCGATCGGTATGGACCAATGGGTGCTCACCGTCTTCCAGTGTTCCTACAGCCCCATCCAGCATCGAGTTCACCAGCTCCGCATTGGGGCTCGTACCACGGGTCCAGGAGGTGACGTAGCCGTCAAAACAATCAATCACCGGAGAAAGATATACTTTGCCGGCGGGAATGCTGAATTCCGTGATGTCGCTCAGCCATTTCTCATTCGGATTCTCGGCATGGAAGTCACGCTTGATGATGTTCTCGACCTCAGGGCTGAGCTCACCCTTGTATGAGCTGTACTTCTTTCTCTTCACGGAAGGAACGACAAGGTTTTCCTCGTGCATAAAGCGAAGAACCACCTTCTCTGAAATGGTGCTTCCATTGGATGTCATGACTGCATGCAGTCGCGATAACCCGTACACTGCCGGTTCTCAGAGGACACATTCCTCAGGTCTTTCCTGACAAGCTCATGCTTATCTTTTCTCATGGGCTTGGATTTGGTAGAAGTAACTGCTTTTCGCCCATATGCAGGGAGGGCAGCAGCTGCCTTTATGGTGTACCTGGCCTGTAAGGGCATCGATAATCATGGCTTTCTCCCTGTTGGAGAGTGTATCGATACCGATGCCCTCATCTTTTTTTATTATATCAGCCGCCTTTTCAAGAATATCCTTCTCCATCTGGAGCTTCTGTACCTGCTTCTGCAGCCTGTCCCGTTCTTCTTTCAAGTCGTTGCATTCAGCCCTCAGCTGAATCTCCTGTTCTGATGAAGCCTTCTCGGATTCTTTTTGGGATTTCCTTCTCATCTCGGGGTTGCTTACCTCCCCAAGCAATTGCCGTTTCCAATGCCAGACCGTTCTCCGGGATACTCCAATCTCTGATTGGATCTGTTTTGAAGTCTTTTCACCGGAAGCTACAGACACTACAGCGGCCATCTTTTGCTTGTCTGTGCATTTTACAACAGGCTGTTCCCTTTTCAAAGGTTGAAAATCGCAAGAAGAGTCTTGGCTGACCCATTTCCCAAGAAGTTGGCGGCAAGGATATCCGAGAGCCTTGACCGTACGGGCGAATCCTCTCCCGTGCTCCTGGTAGTATTTGACAGCAACCGCTTTTTGCTCTGCTGTGTATCCTGATTGCATTCGAGACTTCTTGCGCAGGTCTCCATTCTCAAGGTATTCCCGATACCATAGCGTAAGCATCCTGGTGGTTGGATACCCAAGTTCCCTTACGACAGCAGAAGCACTTTTGTCAAACTTTATGTAAAGTTCAACGGCTTTCTTCCTCTCTTCGTATGAATACATTCCCTTCTCCTTAAAGAGTCCAAGAAAATGTCTTCACCCCCGATTGGGTAAGGAGTTTTTTCCTTGATTAGGTAAGGAAGTCTTTCTTAATCTGGGTAAGGAAGTTTTTCCATAGAATAGTCACTCGATAGATGTCAAGAAAAGTTTACACAGAAAGTGGCATTTAGGGTTCGTTTACTTGAAGTAGACACGTGCTCTCAAATGATGAATGCATCGGGCTTCGGCTTGCCTTTGCTTCCTGCTTTCGGGGTTGAGCTCTTCATTTCTCGGAAAGGCATGAAAGGCGGAAAAGACACTATGGTTTTTACTCAGTGTGCCTTGAACGCCTGTACGAGAGTGTCGTTGACCAGGTGGTTTACACTACATCCTTGGCTCTGCGACTCAATCCTCAAGAATTCCAGCAGTGATGGTCGTACAAGGAGCTGAAGCCTGGCACTCTTGGTCTCGTTCACGCAGGGCTCATGGGTGGTCATGCAGGGAATTCCATCCGATATCCTGCCCTTCGAGACATCAACATTGCACCCTTGGGCGATCTCACAGGCGGCATCGATCAAGGACATTGCATTCTCCAGCGCTTCATCAAGCATCTCAACGGCATCCTCGCATCGTGAGGCGTTCCTTGACGTGGACAAGCTCTCGGGCATATCCGCCAATTTGCCGTTCTCCTTTTCCAGAAGCCTTTCTGCAGCATCCCTGAATGCTTCTGCGCTGAGTTTCACGTCATGAACCAACCTGCGCACTTCCCTTGCCAATTCATTTCGTTCTGTCCTGTTCATGTCAATCAGTCCCTTTATGTGTATAAGCGCTCATCCGATGGCCGGGTATGGCTTGCTTTCCTGGTTTGGACAAGCTTGGGAGGGGAAAAGGATTTTGTCCTTAAAAGTCCCCTTTGACGGCATCCTGCCTCAGAGCTTCTGCAATTCCTCCTGCGGGTGTTTTATCCGATATGATTCGCCTCTCAACGAGAAACATTTTGAATGATGAAGAATCCTGTCCAACAGGGCGGTGGTGAGAATCGGGTCCCCCATCACCTCAGCCCACTGCCCGATCTCCTTGTTGGTCGTGAATATGATCGATGTCTTCTCGTACATCTCGCTGACCAGGTTGAAGAAGCTGTTCGCCTGGTCTTTCTTGATGGGGGTGAAGCCGATCTCATCGATGATGATCAGGTCAGCCTTGCGGATTCTCTTGAGCCGAAAATTGGAAGCCCTGCTCACCCTTGCGGTGTCGATGATATCCACCAGGGATGCCATCCTCTCGAAGCAGACCGAATACCCTGCATTGACGGCCTCAAGTCCGAGCCCTATTGCCAACATGCTCTTGCCTACACCCGGCGGGCCCAGAAAGAGTATGTTGACATGGGCGTCTATCCAGTTCAGGTCCTTGAGCTGGTAGAGCTGGGTTGAGGTGATGCCCGACTCCAGCTCCCTGGTATCGAATTCATCCAAGGTGCGCGGATTCGGCGGGAAGTGCGCACCGGAGAGGTTTCTCCTTCGATGCTTCTCGTTCCTGGCCGTCAGTTCGTTCTCGATGAGCAGGTTGAGGAACTCACGGTATGACAGTTTCTGTTCCTCGGCGGCGTTGATGAGCTCGGAGAGGACGGGGATGACATGCTTGAAACCCACTCCGGTAAGGGATGCCTTGGTTTGTGCCATGGTGCGCTTTTCCATCACACACCCCCCATTGCAGTCTGCTGCACCTTCTTCTGGAAAAGATCCTGGTAGGCATCGGAGCCCCTGACCTGCACGCCTACCCCGTTGGGCATGGTGATGAACGAGGGCTGCATGCCGTCATCTGCGTACAGTTCATCATGGATGGAACATTCCTTCTGAAGCCCGCCGTAGATTGCCTGGAACTGGGAGACCTTGTAGCTGAACGTCTCGCAGCAGCGGGTCAGCACCGAATCCAGAAAGGCTGACTCGGGTTGTTGCTTATCCAGCCATGCAAGAATGGCACTCAGCTGTGGTTCCCGGTAGTGTGGGTTCTCCTTGCAGACCCCATTGAGGAAATGCAGCATGTTCGGGCTGGGATATCTTCGCAGCAAGGTATCCTTGACATTCATCCACTTGAGGGAAGGCATTCTCATGTCGTCCGGATGGATGAAGGTTTTGTACTTGACCTCCGCTGGTGCAACCTGATGCTGGCGTATGAGCAGGGTCCCCTGCTCATCGGAAAAGACGAACATGACACCACTCACTATGCGGTAGTAGACAGCCTTGAAACGGTAGGCGGGCGGTACCGAGTACCCGTTTGTCTTGTAGGTGATGATGCGGTTCTTGTCTATCGAGACCGGTCCCGTCAGCATGGCCAAGCCTCCATAGGCCGACGGCAGGTTCGGCCTCAAGGCCGGCTGCTCCTCCTCAAGGAATTGCTGCATCGGCAATCTGTGGGTTGCCTTGTTGAGATCCCTGGTGTTCTTCCTCCTGCACCAGTCGGCAATTCCTGCAATGAGTTTCTGGGCCGGTTGGTCCAGCCTTGCACTTAAGTAATTCTTCTCTACATAAGCAACTAGATTCTCAACACTTCCCTTGCTCTGGGGGTCGGCCTTGTGAAGGACCCTCAACTCGATGTCCTGCTCATGCAGGAATGCCTGGAAGTCCCTTGTCGCTATGATCTCCCCGAGGGTTTCCTGGACCACCATGCAGCTGTCCTGGTCGATGACAAGTTCCTTCGGCCTTCCCTTGATGTAGACGAAGAAGAGGAAGAGCGTCCGGCATGTTTCCACTGCATTGAACCGATGGTCCTGGGCCCGAACGAACAAGAGCCGGCTGTAACGCATCCTGATGCAGAGGAAGTGCACATGCTCCCCCCCGTTGATTTTCTGGACGCCGTAGTCGAGCTGGATCTGCACTCCAGGGGGAGGCGACTCGATGTAATTGCAGAGCCTTGCCTCGACGGGAGGGCTCGTGACCTGTTCGGTTTTTCTCAGATGTGCGCAATAATTGCGAAGCGTCTGCTGGTTGCCGGGCAGGGATTGCATCTTTCCCGTATCCACCAGCATCTCTTCCAGCAGGTCGTACAACGAGCTTATCCGCAGCTGCTTGTTGTTGCAGTTGGCTTGCAGGGTGCTGATGATGATTTCCCTGCAAACCGGATCGTCGAAGGCTTTGTCCTTCTGGTAGGGGCTTGCCAACTGGCTTGCCGATGGGGCATCATTCATGGTGTAGTACTTGCGGATCGTCGGCGCTGACGGTGGCTTGAGATTCATGTTCCGCAGCACTTTTGCGATGTCCGATTGGGCTATGCCCTGCCGTTTCAGTTCGATGATTGTGTTCATTACTTCTACCTGCTTCAGCAACGTTGCCATTGGCGGCCTCCTTCTGGTGATAATGTATTGCTACCTATCACTATACTGGGAGTCGCCAATGCTTGGCCCAATTTTATTGGCCGGTTTACTGGCAGGGATTGGCTGTCATTGAAAAAACTGCTTACCGTAGACTAGAAAAACTTCATTACCGCGCTTGTGAAAAACTTCATTACCGTGAGAGAGAAAGACATCCCTACCGCATTGGGGGTGAAGACATTTTCTTGGACTCTTTAAGGAGAAGGGAATGTATTCATACGAAGAGAGGAAGAAAGCCGTTGAACTTTACATAAAGTTTGACAAAAGTGCTTCTGCTGTCGTAAGGGAACTTGGGTATCCAACCACCAGGATGCTTACGCTATGGTATCGGGAATACCTTGAGAATGGAGACCTGCGCAAGAAGTCTCGAATGCAATCAGGATACACAGCAGAGCAAAAAGCGGTTGCTGTCAAATACTACCAGGAGCACGGGAGAGGATTCGCCCGTACGGTCAAGGCTCTCGGATATCCTTGCCGCCAACTTCTTGGGAAATGGGTCAGCCAAGACTCTTCTTGCGATTTTCAACCTTTGAAAAGGGAACAGCCTGTTGTAAAATGCACAGACAAGCAAAAGATGGCCGCTGTAGTGTCTGTAGCTTCCGGTGAAAAGACTTCAAAACAGATCCAATCAGAGATTGGAGTATCCCGGAGAACGGTCTGGCATTGGAAACGGCAATTGCTTGGGGAGGTAAGCAACCCCGAGATGAGAAGGAAATCCCAAAAAGAATCCGAGAAGGCTTCATCAGAACAGGAGATTCAGCTGAGGGCTGAATGCAACGACTTGAAAGAAGAACGGGACAGGCTGCAGAAGCAGGTACAGAAGCTCCAGATGGAGAAGGATATTCTTGAAAAGGCGGCTGAAATAATAAAAAAGATGAGGGCATCGGTATCGATACACTCTCCAACAGGGAGAAAGCCATGATTATCGATGCCCTTACAGGCAGGTACACCATAAGGCAGGCTGCTGCCCTCCCTGCATATGCGAAAAAGCAGTACTTTCTACAAAATCCAAGCCATGAAGAAAGATAAGCATGAGCTGTTCAGGAAAGACCTGAGGAATGTGTTCTCTGAGAACCGGCAGTGTTACGGTTATCGCCGACTGCATGCAGTCATGACATCCAATGGAAGCACCATTTCAGAGAAGGTGGTTCTTCGCCTTATGCACGAGGAAAACCTTGTCGTTCCTTCCGTGAAGAGAAAGAAGTACAGCTCATACAAGGGTGAGCTCAGCCCTGAGGTCGAGAACATCATCAAGCGTGACTTCCATGCCGAGAATCCGAATGAGAAATGGCTGAGCGACATCACGGAATTCAGCATTCCCGCCGGCAAAGTATATCTTTCTCCGGTGATTGATTGTTTTGACGGCTACGTCACCTCCTGGACCCGTGGTACGAGCCCCAATGCGGAGCTGGTGAACTCGATGCTGGATGGGGCTGTAGGAACACTGGAAGACGGTGAGCACCCATTGGTCCATACCGATCGGGGGAGTCATTACCGTTGGCCCGGCTGGATTGAGAGAATGGATAATGCCGGGTTGGTTCGTTCAATGTCGAAGAAAGGCTGCTCACCCGACAATTCGGCATGCGAAGGTTTTTTCGGCCGATTGAAGAATGAGATGTTCTATTCCCGCTCATGGTTTGGTGTATCAATCGAAGAGTTTTGTGCACTGCTTGATGATTACATCTATTGGTATAATGAGAAACGAATCAAAATGTCCTTGGGAGGGCGGAGCCCTCTTGAGTACCGCAGGAGTCTTGGTCTAGTATCATAGAAAAGTCCAACTTTTTGTCCGCACCCCCATTCCGGTAAAAACATCTTACCGCTCACATTTGGGACATGCTTGCTGATGAGGAGTATGTTGGAAAGAAGCTTGAGGACGCTATCAAAAGACCAATACCGACTGCTTTTTATGAGGTCGGCTTGGTTGAGGAGGAAAAGTGAGTTATCCACAAGTTATCCACAACCCCAGTAATAAGTTATCTTCTCTTTAAAGATATAAGATGCTTATATTATATATTAAAGCTTAATTATATATAATAAAGCTATTGGTCAATAAGCTTATTGGTCAATAATCAAAATTAAGCTTAATAGCCTAAATGCCAATTAAGCATTTTAGGCTAATTAAGCTTTTAATTAAGCCATTTACCAAATAGTCTTTTGATGGGAAAATTCATGTTCGACTAGCTCTTGCACGAGATCAACAAAGTCGCTATCACATTTGGTGAGAAAATACCCGATATCCATGATTCGCTCGTTGTTGATAACTACTGCGTATTTCACATCGATTGCATTCTTGTCCTCTCCAGTCATGAGCCAATGTGGGGTTACTCCAAAATAATCAGACGCAGCGATGAGAAAGTCTCCCCTTGGGATTGTTCCTCTGCTGATTGAGACTGAAACATACGAGGTTGTTACGTTTAAAGCCTTAGCTAAATCCGTTTGAGTCATTCTGTGTGTCGCTAGCAAGGCATTGATTCTATCCCAAAACATCATATCGGAATTCCTCCTGATACTGAGAGTATACCAGAAAAAATTTGAAAAAAGTAGTTGACGAAATGAAAAAAAATGAATAAAGTAGTTGACGAAAGTAAGGTTTACCCACAAATGTTAAGCATCTAGTGAATCGGAACATCCCTTGCAGAATATCCGATTCAGGAGAATGTAAACATTGAACCAGGTTTTAGCGAGTTAGGCTAACAACTGGTTGGAAGAATTATTAAACACTTCCTGCAATGTGGTGTCGCTATTAGGCGGAATTAGTTAATCTCCGCTGTTATTCATCTCACTTACTGACATGTTACCAATTTCCCGAATGGTCCACGCTTTGATGGATTTGTGTAAGGCAACGTTTCCAGGATTTATTGGGGAACGTTTTACATTCTCGGGGTATGAGCGTATCAATCTGCTCTCCAAAAACAAGTGAACAAAAATTACTGCGATGATGGTTACCCGGGTTCGATTCCCGGACATCGCATACCTTCTCTATGGAAGGAAATCATTAAAAGCCGCAAGGTTAATGCGGCGAGGAGTATTTTATGACAGTGCTGGAACGGAGTTTGTTGGAGAGTCTGAATCTGGTTCAACCAGAAGTCGAGAAAATGGCTGGAGAGATTGAGGAGCTGACCGAGAAACTCAAGCAAGCCAGAGATGGCAGGGATGTGTGGTATCGCTCAAGCTGCTCTCTGGAGGAGAAAATTAAAAATCTTGAGGCAGAGATAACAACCCTCAAGGCACAAAAAAAGGAGCAGGAAGTTGCCGCTTCCAACTCCTTCAACAACCTCAAGGAGGTCATCTAATGTTGATCACCAACAAATTTGGATTACCTGAACCTTACTACAGAAGTTGCCTTCATGACAATCATCCGAGATTTGGTTGGGATTCATTCTCTGTAACGGAGCTGATGAAGGGTACGAGGGAAATCGTCCTAAACAGACGTTACTGGGAAGAGCTTGAAATGGACTGCGTGGATATGATCTGGACAGTCTTCGGGACAGCAGTTCACAGCGTGATGGAAGGCCATGAGAGCGACAATGAGCTTGCTGAAGAGCGTATCTCGATGGAAGTTCCTTGTGGCGAGTATGGCATCCGAAAGGTATCTGGCGGCTTCGATCTATACAACGGTGACACCAAAATCCTCACCGACTACAAGACCACTGGAGTGTTCTCCTACCAGATGAAGCTTCAAGAGGGCACCGAAAGTGATTGGGCAAAGCAGTTGCGTGTCTATTGGCTGATTCTCCAGAATGCTGGTTTCCCTGTGAAGGGTGTTCGCAACACTGTGTTCCTCAAGGATTGGTCAAAGACCCAAGCAAGGCGTGACCGTTCATATCCTCAGAAGCCGATTTTGAACATCAACTATGACTTCGGTCCTGTTTTCCGCAGCGATGTTGCGGCTGATATGATTGCCGACCTTTCCTGCAAGATCCAAGAGATTCTGCAGTACAAGGACGCATTGGAGGAAGATATTCCAATCTGTACTCCAGACCAACGTTGGGAGAGGGATGAATGTTGGGCAATCATGAAGACCGGAAGAAAGTCAGCAGTCAAACGCCACTTCAAGAAATTCGATGCAGAACAGCATCTTCAGACTCTTGGTGCAGGTCATTACATCGAGCATCGCTCAGGCGTTCCTGTGAAGTGCATGGATTATTGCAACTGTGCTGATAAGTGCAATTTCTACAAAAACTACATGGCTTCACTTGAAGCTCAAAGTGAGGAGACAATCAATGAGTAACATCTATCAGGCAATGGCCGAAGTAATGAGGGATGTTGAGGCTATCGGAAAAGACCAGAAGAACCAACAGCAAGGCTTCAAGTTTCGTGGGATTGACGATGTTTACAATGCCGTCCACCCAATCTTTGCAAAGCATGGTGTCTTCACTGTTCCAACCCTCCTAGCCGAGAGAACCGAGGAGAGGCAGACCAGAAACGGAGGAAATCTCATCTATCGCATCTTGACCATGAAGTACACCTTCTTTGCCTCCGATGGCTCCAACGTTGAAGCTGTGGTCATTGGCGAGGGAATGGACAGCGGAGACAAGGGGGCGAACAAGGGTATGGCAATCGCTCACAAGTATGCCTTGCTCCAGACACTCTGCATCCCAACCGAGGACATGGTTGATCCGGATTCAGAGACTCAAGAAACGAGTACCAGGAAACCCACTGGAACACCCTCCAATGTAGTAAGGCAGGATGTACAGCAAAAGCCAGAGAGACAACCTAAGCCAGAACCAACAACTCCTCCGTACGACCCTGCAAAGGCTTTCCTGCCGAAGGTTGCAAGTACGACCAAGGCAATCATCACGGATGCGAACCTGATTATTCCTGGGCTGTTCTCGGTAAGAAGGGCTTGGAACCATATTCTTGAGATTTGCTCTGGTGATAAGCAGGTTGCCAAAGGCTTGTTCGAGCAATTCGGGGCACCTACTTCAGATGAGATCACTTACGACATTTACAAGGCTGTGTTCAATGCTATCAAGAGTCCTGCTGAAGAGCCGGAAGGCCCAGAGCTGTTCATTGATGACGAGATTCCCTTTGAGGCTAGTGGGGCGATTGCATGAATCTGACGTTTGTAATTCACGGTGGGGGCTTTCGGGTCCCTGCCGGATATGAAGCTAGGTACGAGGCAATCCTCCTACAAGCTCTCAAGGGTGATGGAACAATCAAGGTGACTGTCGAGCCGAATTACCAGCAGAGAACCATGAGGGAGAATGCTTACTTCCATGTCTTGTGCAAGAGGCTTTCCGAGATGGCTGGAGGAACACCCGAGGATATTAAGGAGATGGCAAAAGCTAAGGCTGTCTCGCTCGGCTATCCAGTGGAAACCGATGAGCATGGCAATCCGGTCGAAGGCGAATTTGGTGTAAAGGGTATACCTTCCAGCGAGGCTAACGTTGGGGAGTGTGCGTTGTTGATTGAGGCCGTCCATATGATGGCTGCGGAGAACGGTTACAGTCTGGAGGACTAATTATGGCAGATATGTGTTCAATCATGATTACTGGAAGGCTCACTTCTGACAGTGAAATCAAATATGCAGGGCAGACCCCGATACTGAAATTCAGCGTTGCTGTTGGACGATATGACAAGGGACAGAACACCTCATCGTTCTTTGATGTTGTCCAATTTTCAAGGGCTGCTGAATCGCTTGTCGGAAAGCTCACAAGGGGCAAGCCTGTAGTTGTCAGAGGAGAGATGAGACAGGAATTCTGGAATTCCAACGATGGGTCAAAGAAAAGCCGTTGGGTGTTGGTTGCTGATTCGTTCGGTGTCCAGCCGCTTGGAGGATGTCAGGAAGAAAACCCAAGCCGTTTAAATCCGTACGATGATGATGCTGAAATTCCTTTCTAGTGGTTCTTCCTTGGAGGGGGAGCTTAGGAAAGAAGCAAGCTACTGAGGTTCATGTACATTCTGTGCTTTCTGAAAATTAGTTCGTATCAATACAGTATTAGTGTTTTCCAAACAGAGAGGTGTCGAAATTGTATCAACCAAAGCAAGTAGTTGCATTCGAGAGGAGAGAAACCTATGTTTTTAATTCCATTGCGGAAGCAGCTGTTGAATATAACGTAAACAAGAAGATCATCCTCGACCGGATCAATGATGGATGCACACTCAAGGATGGTTATACCACTCTTGATTGGTATTCCAGAGAGGGTGATACACTCAGTGAGTTTAGAGAAATGAGGCAGTATATCCCAGAAGTTGTTCCTACTGGCTTGTATAGCACCAATGCTTCTGGATGCTGAACAGCAAGACCTGCTGCTTTAGCCATTTTCAAGATAATCATTACCATTCTAGTTTGCGACTACTTTATCAGTAAAAGCTGCATATTACGTGATTGGTTTGCTCTCTGGTAGTGTATTATTGAAGATAATACTCGGCTAAGGGAGCGAGGCCATGCAGCAAGAAAATATACCATCACCAAACACATTTGCATCTCCAATGTCCAGAAAGTGGATGCTGGCCGAACAGACTGCTGAAAGGCTTGAGAAAGAAGACGGGCTTGATCGAATCATCCTTGAAAAAGACAATGATTACACTTGTCTGACCCTGGATGAGTGTTTCAAGATGTTCTCTGAATATGATGGTCAGAAAGTTGTGAAAGAGCATATCGAGGAAGCTTTTTACCATTCACCGGACGGACTCCCTATCGATATGTTTTTTGATTACATACTGAGTGTGAAGTTGGATAGTGCGGAGTACTTCATTAGAGCATTGACTATGGTCAAGGGTAAATACTTCTATATGATGGATGTCGAGGATCAAATGGATAATGAAATCTTCAACATGCTTCAGAATAGGCTGGGTTCATGCTCAGATATGCTGTTCCTTACTTGCTACTTGAAGGAGCATGAGGCAAAGTTTGCACGACCCTTTATTTTTGAATAATTCCCTCTAAAAATATGATGCTTTTAGGACGCTTGGTCATACATGCGTCAGGAGTTAACCTACTATGGTTACTGTGAATTTTTCCTATAGAATATGGGATCTTCTGATGCTTTTCGGTACCTGAAGGATACCGTACAGTACCGTTATGGTCATGTGAGCAATCCCAATTGCCCGGATACACGGTAGTCCGCTCAATATACATATAATTATAATAGAGAGAGGCTGAGAATCGACTTGTAAAGTGTAGACCTTCCAGCTTTTCAAAGTCGGTAGGCCTCTGGGGGGTCTCCATATTCAAGGGGATTGTTGATGGTAGCCAATCCCCAAGAAAATGGGCAAACTGTGGGTATGTACTCAACTTGCTTTAGGCGGTAGTGCTTGGTCCCTTGCCTCCTCAAAGAGCATGTATCCCGGTTGATAGTTCATCTTCACATAATCAAGACGCCCGTCACGATTCTTTTGGATAAGCAGAAATGTTTCCTTGTCAGTACTTCTGTCTGATATCGCATTTTGAATGTGGTAAACCATGATGGCAACATCGGCATCCCGTTCAATCTGCGTTGAATCTGAGAAATCACTGAGTTGGGGTTGCTTGCCTTCTGCATCCCTCCGAAGCTGTGCTGCTGCAATTACAGGAACATCGAGTTCTCTTGCCAACTGCTTCAGACGCTTGGAAATTTCTGAGACTTGTTCATTCTTTGCCCGAGTCTGATCACCGTAGGTAATCAGCTGAATGTAGTCGATGAAGATTGCTTTGATCTTGTAGTACTTGAAGGCATCATGAGCTACCTGTATGAGCCTTCTCAACGAGATGTTGGGCTCATCATGTATGGTCACGTAATCTCGCTGATATAGTTCGTTGCTGGCTTGGACTACTTTCGCAGTATCGTTCTCCGTCAGGGTACCATTGTAAAAATTCATGCTGTTGATTTTTTCTTGCTTGATGATCATCCGGTCTGCATACTCCCTCCTGCTGGACTCAGCAGAGAAAATGAGGCAGGGGACCTTAGAGTTTATTGCAATGTTCATCAGCAAGGTACTTTTACCCTGTGATGGTCTTGCCCCGATGTAATACAATCGCCCCTTCTGCAATCCACCAAAAGCGGCATCAAGCCGTTTGAATCCTGTCGTCAAGCCGGGAAGAGACTTGCTAGATACCCGCTCCTCAAGTGCCCTAATGCTTTCATCGATGCATTGGGAAAGCGGATATGGCTTGAAGATTTGTAGGCTTCTAGCCTGCTCGTTTCCTGTGATGAACATATCCATCAACCTATCAGCAGGAAGCTCACTTGCGAGTATCTGCTCGCAAGTTTTCTTGATGGTCCTGATTCTGGATGCATCGATTATCTGCCTCTGATAATATTCCCAGGTTGACGGGATTACCTTGATGTCCTTGAAGGGGAGGATGGTCCCAAGTGGCAAGCCGGATTTCTTCGACACCGTCTGCTCATCGATTATGCTTCCCTCATCCACCAACGATTGCATTGATGAAAAAATCTGTTGCTCCTGCGTTGAGAGAAAATCGGATGGAGTCAGCACTGTCCTGCCTGCAATGGAAGGGTCCCAGAAAATCTGGCCGATAAAGTATTTCTCAATGCTCATCCAAGCCTCCTCAGATTTTCATACGGATCATATGACTGAGATGGTTTATCAGCTTTCACGGTTGAGTTTTTTTCCCAGGTTCGGATTGCAGCTTTCCAACTTTTCATCGGGTTCTTCCCAATTTTCCAACCATTGGCCTCGTAGTAATCATGGAAATGAACAGGGTCAATGTCATTTCTCCTTTCAAGGCAATATGCCTCAATTTCTTCGAGTGATGGTCTTAAAAACTGATGTGGTTTTTGTTTCCCATAACTACTATCTTTCTCATCTATCTTATCTTTCTCATCTATTGCAGTGTTCCTGCAGTGCAGGTGCAGTGCAGATGCAGTACAGGTGCATTGTTCCACAATGTCTTTATTTTGCTCTATATCAATATTTCTTAAGGCATTATCAAGATCTCTCTGGTGTCTGATCTGAGCAGCATTGCTTTTCTTGTGAGACATCCCAAGGATTCTATCTATTTCGAATAAGAGTCGGTTGGACCAGAAATACGTGCCGTCTGAGTCGAATAATTGATAAATCTCGATACAATCAGACAGGAAGCACTTCACTGATTTCACATCTTCACCGATTGCCAGAGACACAATCTTTGGGTTGAGCAAGGCTCTCCCATTGCACGTAAAAAGGTACTCGATGATTTCCCAGAAATAGCCAATTCCCCTTGCACCATACTTTTCTCTCATCCTTAAGATTTTCTCATCTCGAGATGTATTTTCGTCGTGGCGAATGAACCGATTATCTAATTTTGCCATTTTAGTTTTCTCCTCTTAAGCGTTCTGTAATACGGAAAACAATAGTGAATTGAAAGATCTGGTATCTTGTTGCTGGTTGCAATGTTTGCTAACCAAGATCCTCAAAATTGCGGACAATAAATTCCTTACGGGATACCTGGTATCAGCATCCACTTCCCCGAATTCCCTTGTGAGATAGAAATCAGCGATTTCTGCAGAAGTAGGATCATGAGGATTCTCAATCGTAGACGTTTGCGAGTGGATATTTTTGCTGTTCAACAAACTAGTTTTCTTCATATACATTTCTTCTCCTTAATCGGTTTGCAATTTTTTGTTTTTCTTCATCCGTCAAGTTCGTTCGTTTTTGGAATGGGTTTCTGCCCAGTCTGAAAGGGTATAGTGTGCAATCCTTTGCTGGACATTGCTTGACTTCCTTCTTTGAGTCGCAGCAGCACCAGAGGCAATATGTCCGAATGCTGTTCAGGGGAGTGATCTTCTTTGTCCCAGATGCTCCATTTTGCTGGCTAATTTGAGTGACTTGACTCACGCTTTACCTCCATTGAAGAGGACAGAAGCTTCTCTTGTCGTCTCAAACCGTTGAGGTATACCGTCGCGGATGTGCACTGCAAGTGTGAGTTTCCCATGTTCCGGAGCCTGTTCGAACATTGATACCAATTGATCATAAAGTTCCGAAAGACATGAAAGTGGGATTTTATCGCGCTTCATACCGAGCCTCCGAGTTTGGTGTTCTCAAGCTGGTCGAGTATGGATGCTGAGATCAGGACCCTATTCCCTAGCTTTCTGAACGGTACGATTCCCTGCTTCATATACCGATGAAGCGTAGTCCTGCCGATTCTTGCTTCCTCGCAGAATTCCTTTATAGTGAGGAACCTCTTGCCTCTAGTATTCTCAGGCATCTTCTTCCTCCTTTAAGCAGTCCTGAGAATCCTTTTGACTGCTGTGAGAAATGACGCATGTTGGATCAACGAGGGTTGATTTGATGTATTGGTCAATCATCGCTTGTGTGAAGCGAACATTGGCCCCAATTTTTAGGTGCGGAAACTTCTTTTGGGAAACCCATTGTCGTAGAGTTTGTGGATGCATACGGAGGGTTTCCGCTACTTCCTCATACGTTAGCAACGTTGCTCGTTCTGTTCGTGTGGCCATAAACTATCTCCTGAAATTTGATGTTTGAATAACGTGCGCTACCCTTACAATCACGAAGATAACGGAGAATAAGCTTGTCCTAGAAATGACTGGGACAGAGTGGGACAACTTTTTTTAAAGGTAGTCTAAAGTAATAACATATAAACAAATAAATAGAATTTTCTGAGAAATTTTATTAGGACATTATCATAAAAAAATACCGGCCACTGATGACCGGTATAAAAAAAGCTTAAAGTTTTATTGCATTGATCGAATTGTTCTCAGAACGCTGCCATTGAAGCTCTTGTCAAATTTTGCCTCAGGGTTCCTCTTGCGCTGTGCTGCCTTTCGTATGGCGTCCAACTTGAAGTCGATTCCATCACTGTTGGCAAAATGAGTTTCAATGAGGTTGTAGATCTTTCCAGCAGTTTTCGTACAAGTTTTTTTCCCGAAAGGAACAATACTGATTATATTAAATTCCACAAGGCTTTCGAGCATTCTGAGCAGGTTGTCAAGAGAGCTGTACCATCTGATTTTCGGTGCAAGGGTTGTTCGATTATTCTTGGAATGTTTGTCAACAAGTTGGAAACGACCACTTAGGAAATCCTGGAACTCTGTGTTTTTAACATACTCATGCTCAGTAAGTACCTTCCATAATGCTTGAAGGTTTTCTTCTCCTCGCATCCAAGGAATCAGCTTTGCAGATCTTGGGTCTGCTTTTTTGGTTTGTGGTTTCTTTTCGAGACTCTGCTGGTGAAGAAGTACAGCTTCATTCTGAAGTTCCAAGGCTATCTCAATATCAAGAGTCATGAAAGTTTCCACGGATATCGCTTTTTGTTGCAGTACTTGCTGTAGGTATTGCTCCTTCATATATTGGCTTTCATCGATGCTCCTGATATGGTCCTGAAGTATCGCATACCATTTTATCGCAAGTACTGGCCCCCACTCAGAACCAGAGGCTCCCTTACCCTCCGGGAAGTTAGGATAGGTCGATAACATGGATGCTAGATTGTCTTGACAGTATTGTTCCACGATTTTCATGATGCTCAATGCAAACAAGTCAGCCGGGTGGTTTTGGTACTGGTCCTCTGTGAATCTGAGGATTTGATCCTCCATTTCATTGAGGGCCTTATTCGCTGCATCGATTAAATTGCTTGGTATAGGCTTAAACGTGAATGGCATAAGCAGCTTTCGATATCCCTTGAGCCAACTTTCACTTATCTTGAATGGCGGTGTGTTTGGGTATTGATCCCAGCATCCTTGGTCAAGAGCGGATTTGATACTGTCGGTTATTTGCGTTAGTTCTTCCTTGGATGTGGTTCTGTATAGCTTTTGATGAACCGGAAGTGGGAGAACCATTCCTTTAAAATTTTCTCCGCATGCTCTTACCAGACTGTCCTCAGCCATTGCAGCCAATTGCTGGACTTGGCTGGATGCGAGTCTTGGGAAAAGGCTGCAAAGGCGTTTTGAAATAAATGTTCCTTTGATAAGGGGTGTGTTGAGATCTACGGTATTAATTTCTCCATAGGCCATTTTGACGGCATCAGCATATGTTTTGAAATCAGTAGGGAAAATTGGTTTAACGTTCATTTTAGTGTCCTCCAAGGTTGATACGGCAAAGTATGCTGGACTATGAGGAACTACACATGAATGCAGGTAACGAGATGGGTGATAGACTTTCGAAGGTGGCAAAGATGCCCCGAAAGGGTATGAAAATCATGCAAATTTTAAGATTTTGGTACACTTTTTTGGTACAGTTAGAAATGGAAATAATGTAATTGTAAATTATATAAGTAAATATAATACTATACCCGCGGAATGGCTTTCCGTGGTGAGAAAACTAAACAAAGGGTTCTCCTATACAGTATACAGGGGGCAAGGATACATCATCCGGTAGCAGGAGTACTCAGTGGTATCTTCCTTAGAATAGGGAAAAAGTATGGTAATCACAAAGCCCCAGGGAACATCTGGAGCTGGGGAGATTTGCTGGCTGATGCGCTAGGGGTAGTGGCTGGGGGAGTGCTGTTTTGGCAGCTTTATTATGTTTGGTTCTTTGTGAGTTTGAGGATGGCCTTGGGCTCCATAGTGCTGTACTTGTAATTCGGAAACCTGGCTAGTCGTTAAGTTTTAGTTTTGCACGAGATATCTTGTCTATCAGATAGGACACATTATTCAAATAGTCCTTTGCATCTGTTTCACTGATTTTTGCATTTTCACTGGAAGCCATATTTTTCAGATTGTAAAGCTTATGAAAAACCAAACTAGTAACGCTTTCAAGCTCTGTATTCCTTATAAGCTTACCCATTCCAGAGACTGAATCAAATAGCATAGTTTCAGATCTAAGATTTAATCTTCTTAAGTTTGAGGAAATGCTATCAGCTAACTGATTCCATCCCATGAGGATTGCCGCTTTCGGTGATTCTCTTACTATTTCATCAAGAGAGACTTGTTTTAGCGGCGAGGATTTTTTTTCTGGTTTCTTGGACTCTAGACCAGGATTTAAATCATTAAGTTGGGCTAGTTCTTCAGAGAACTCTACTGCGACATCTTTAAAAGTTAAGGAGGCAATTCTACCCAATAGTTTCCTTAGTGGTTTCCTGAAAATGATAAGAAGAGCGATTAGAAATACTGGCCATATAGCAGAATCAATAATATTGGCAATGAATGTTTTTAAATCCATAATCCAGCTCCTTCATAATGAATTTATGATACTTTGTATTTTAGAATCGTCTTAAATGGAATTTTTATCATCATCCCTTAATGTTATCCGTTGAGTCATTCTGGCGAGCAGAGAATTATCAGCAGAATCCATATCATTTGCACTTCTATGAATAGTTTGGAACTTCTTCACAAAATCTTCAGGTACAGGATGATCTGCAAATGGGTTCAATAATATACTGATTCCATCTTCTATAGACTCATCGTAATCTTTTCCCCATGATGCGCCGATATGTGGGTTCCCGAATACATTTTTGTTAAATCGGACCCATTGAAAAATTGCAGGAAATGGTTTGATTTTATTAGCCATCGCTTGGACCTTGCCAAAAGTAGCTACGTTTGAAAAAATTATTGCACTAATTTCTGAGCAGCTATCATTGTTGAATATGCCAAGATTAATATCGGCTCCATTTTCCTTCTGAATGAAATCGAGATTTTCAAATCTACCTGTAGTTTCATCAATACGCCTAATCCACTTTCCATATAAAAGCAGTGAGATTGCTTGAGAGGTCTGTATATAGAAAAAAGGACGATCGAAGGGAGCGAGTGCAATAATAAAAGGTTTCGATTTGACATGTTCGAGTTCTGCATAACTTTTCTTAAATTTAGTTAGTTTTGAAAAGATGGCATTCGCCAATCTTATTGTCGATTCCTTTACAAATTTTGCATGTTCATCAGGATTTTCTAAGTTAATGAATTCTGGTTCTTTTCCAGAGTTAATCCATTCAGGGTCAGAATCAAGAGCGTTACTTGCTGTTACAGCTTCGACACAGATACCATTGAATTCATTGATATTAAAATCTGGCGCATCATATCTAAAGTCATCCGATAAACCCCAATGTTTGAATAGATTGAACAAATACAACTCCCAAAACACCGAGTTATAGGTTGTTTGGAATTCTTTTGCCAGTTTTCCATCACGATCTTTGAAACCATCAGCCCATTGGGTAAGAACGTCCCTGACTGCTTTATTGCCAGGAATTATTGTTTGTTTGAAATTTGGATGGAAAAGGCTTTCATCTACTTCGATTTTAAATAGGTCAAGTGGCTTATTTTTCTTTTTACTCATGATAATATTCTCCGTTTTGAAGTAAAATTCTTGTTCAGCCTAGTTGTTCAAAATTTCTCTCAGTGTAGTTTCACCATCTTCATATCACAAGAGCATTCGGCCAGAATATTCTGAAGATTTAGATTTCCCCTTGGTTCGGGGGTACCAATCATTTGTTAAACTTCCTCTGAGCTATAGAGCTAGGAGGAATCATGGTTGATGCCCATCTGAGGTCGAAGACGATTGAAACTGCAGAAATTAAGAACCTGATCATCGGGGGACAGACGTGGAAAGATGGTATCCTGTTCTGTCTTGCTGCCGTCACCAATGGGGATAATCTTGCTGATCCGACTTTCTCCTGGTTTCTGCAATACAAGAACAAGAACGGTCAGGGTAAGTCCGTCGGCTTGACCCCTGTCTATGAGAATGGCTTGGTGAAGCTGCCCTGGGTACCGAATAAATTGGCTACTCAGGTACCTGGAAGAATGCAGATTCAGCTGTATACTGTCATAATAACGGGTTTTCTGTGGTCCCATCCTCTAGAGTACATTCTACCCCGTAATTTGGATGTCCAAAAGTTTTTCCCATTATATAAGGGAGAAAACGACTGGAAAATCGCTGTTTTGAGTCGTTCTCTCCCTGTATGTAAGTTACTTCACTTTGCCTGTCCGAAAGCTTTCTCCGTTGCTTCCCTGACAGCTTTGAAATGATTTTCATTCGCATGGGCGGCATAATGCTCAAGCATTGCCATCGTTTTGTGGCCCGTGGCCAGCCCAAGGCTTCTAGCATCTACCAGGTCAGCCATCTTAGCCGCATATCGGTGCCTCCAGCTATGGAAGACGATATTGCGTTCTTCCTTTTCTTTCTTAGAAATGCCAATCTTGATCATGGCCTCCATCAGCCCATCATTTAAAAACTTGTGATCCATAGGCTGGCCTGCCTTGTCGCTGTAGAAGATGAACCCATCATCCCAAGGATTCTTCTCGACAAGGCTAAGTAGTTTTTCTCTGACTTCAGGAAGCAACGGTACCTGGCGTTGTTCTCCATTCTTGGGAGTTTTCAACCCATCAAGCGGACTGTACGAATGACGGATGAACAACCTATCCAAACCAATATCCTCAGCTTTGAGTCCCAACACTTCACCAGATCTGAGCCCGCAGGTGGAGGCAACCAAATTGCCCACATACGATCGTTCTTCCTTCCATTCCTGTTCAAAGAGGGCGGTATTCTCTTCATCGGTGAGAATGCCTCTTTCTTTCGCTTTGCCAACGAAGTTCTTGAGCCCTTCGCTGGGGTTGGTATGAATGTAGCCCTCCTGATAGGCCCAAGCAAAGGCAACCTTACCGGCAAGCATGACTTTATTGATGGTGGCTGCAGCAAGACCTTTCTTTTTTAAAGAGAGTGAAAATTCTCTCAACTCATCCCTGGTGATACTGGAAAGTGTTCTCTTCTTAAAATACTTCTTCCAATAGATATTGACGCGATTTACTGAGTCTTGGCAGTGTGTCTTTCCGATGGACTGGCCATGTGCAAGCTTCTCCCGTACATAGGGACTGGTGTCATAGTTGTAAAAGTCGAGCAGGTAGGTGATGAGGTCCCTATCCTCTGCTTCCTTGATCTTCTTGAGCAGTCCCCGTTGCTTGAGAATGGTCATAATCTTCTCAGCTTCCCGATTGGTGAGATCAATATCTTGAAGAACATTGAACAATCGATTTACGGTAATGGCTTCAGAGACATCTCTTTTTGCCTTTATACGTTTTTGAGGAATTCCTTCGACAAGCCAACGGGACACAGTCATGACAGCCATATCCCGATTAGTTTGACCGGTGCTTATTGCTGAGAGCTGATTTCCTGTTTTGGGATCAACAATTCTTGCGTACCAAACGCTACCATGACGGGAAAGATAGAAGGGTTTCCGGCTCATGTTCCACTCCTGAAACTGACCCCAAAAGGTGTTTTTGGTACACCTTTTGGTACAGTTGCGATGTGACATGCTGCCGGTTTTTCCGGTGAGCTACGCTATCTTCTTACAACGTAAGAAGTAATTCTTTGGGCCCAGAAGGACTTGAACCTTCGACCCACGGATTATGAGTCCGATGCTCTAACCAACTGAGCTATAGGCCCGATTGATGGTAATCTAAAGGATTTTTGGAAGAATGTAAAGAATGTTTGTGAAGAGGTATGGTACTTGTACTCAGAGTCTCTTTGCTGTGGTAGTATTGAGACCAATAAAAGAGGAGGACAGGCATGCGTAAGAAGATTGTTTGGATGATCATCCTTGCTTGCTTCTTGCCATTCTCGCTCTTTGCCTCTTGGTCTTTCGCCTACGACAGCTGGGAAGGCCACCCCCGCATCAGTGCCGGCCTTATTCCAACCGGAATCAGGGCAGGAATTGTGAATGACGATCTTTCATTATTTGCCGACTGGAAGACCAATCTCTATCTCCTGGGAAAAGTCGGCTACCATGAACGACTTGTTTGGCAGAATCCCTTATCTGGAGCAATGCTATCAACTAACCCCTTGGTTTATGACCAGCTGCTCTTCGATTGGACCATAGGACTTCGCCAATACTTTGGTTCTCCACAAAAGCACAGCCTCTTTGTCGGGTACCGAGGTTCCTATGAAAAAGCCCTCGATTCAATGATCGTTGGAACTGTGCTGGATAGCGGCACCGTCCAAACCCTATCTTCCTGGTTTTCAGGTGGTGATAGTGTATATGGTCCGCTATCAGGAATTGGCACCAATATCGGCTTGGCCTACCAATACAACAACCTTGTCGACACGCTTACCGCCACGGACGGCTTTTCTGCTTCAGCTCTCCTCTGGTTCGGCCCCATGCTTATGAATGCAAACGCCTCCTATGTTCGCATTGAAGGTAAAGCCCAAGCTGCCAAGACTCTCTTCAATATTCGTGAGCAAGAAAAGAACCTCTATTCAATTGTTATTTCCAATCGAGTTTCATCGAGTATTGTTTTTGGTTCCAGTATTCCCTTAGCAGTACAGCAGAATGCCACTCTGGGCAGTAAAGTACGGGGTTTTGGAACCTTCCAGTTTCCCACCGATTACTCCCTAGCCAACCAGATCGATCTTCGCTTCAACGGTCCGGAACCCTTTCTCTCCGGCTTCTTTCCCCGCCTGGCACTCTTCCTCGACTTCGGCTACGGCTGGGGGGAGTTGTATAACACGTCTCTTGCTCAGTCGGACTTCATAGCAAGCACAGGAGTAGCGGTAACCTTCACTGTACGTTCATACATGGATATCGGTTATGAAATGGCCTACCTCCTAGCAGGGGAGAATTACGAATATCCAGGGTCAAAAATGGTCGGCAAAATCCTGGCAAGGCTGCAGTTCTAACTCTTTTTCCCAACATTTTCTTCTCATTTGTATTCAGCATGGTACAATACATGAGACTAAGTGTCTGGAGGAAGTGACATGGGAAAGCACATCGTTGTCATCGGAGCTGGAATAGCAGGGCTCTCTGCAGCCTCCTATCTTGCAAGAAATGGCTACCAAGTAACCGTCCTTGAGAAGCACAGCATGAGCGGAGGCCTCTGCACTTCGTGGAAACGGGGAGGCTACACCGTAGACTACTGTATCCATTGGCTGATGGGCTCGCGCAAAGGAACCGAGTTCTACTCTATGTGGCAGGAACTGGGTGCCTTCACCAATGCTGATGGATCAACAGTTGAAATTATTAACTTCGACCAGTTCACCACCATAGGCCTTTCCACCGGTGATTCTCTCTGCCTATCCAGCAATCTTGAACAACTGAGGGATGAGTTGCTCCAGCTGGCCCCTGAAGACGAGAAAGAAATCAAGAAATTCTACCGTAGCCTCAAGCGCCTCGGCGGTACGCTCTCGGCCAATCCTCTGGTGCGCACCTATGCCGGCCTGATACAGTTTGCCACCATGATGAGCCATCTCAAGCCCATGGAAGAGTATGCCAAGCGATTCAAGAATCCCAAAATGCGTGAGATCTTTCTCTGTTCAGTTCCTCCAGCCTGGAGCTTGGTAGCCCTTACCCTGGGACTCTCCCAGCAGCCACTTAAGAGTGCCGGGTATCCAATCGGGGGCTCTCTGAACCTTTCTAAAAACATAGAGCGAAAAGCTGCACAACTTGGGGTGACATTCCGGTTCAACAGTCCTGTAGAAAAGGTATTGGTTTCAGAGGGAAAAGCCGTAGGAGTACAGCTTTTTGGAGGCGAGACGATAGCCAGCGACTATGTGGTCAGCGCAGCCGATGGCTATACCACCTTATATTCGATGCTTGGTGGCCAATACATTAGTTCTGCTTACCAAGAAGCGTATGAGCAGTACCTGCTGTTTCCCTCCACGGTCATGGTTGCCTTGGGAATTAGGAAAGAGTTGCATCAGTTCGTACATTCCTCAACTCCCTACTTTGAGCAGCCCATCGTCCTTGCTGACGGTACAATCCACAATAGTTTCAACCTGAATGTCTACGCCTTCGATCCTACCCTTGCTCCGGCAGGCTGCACGTTGGTGACCGTATTGTTTAATACCTGGGAGTGGGAGCGTTGGGAAACGCTAGCTAACGAGAGACCACAGGAGTATGAAGCCGAGAAGAAGCGTATAGCAGAAGAGGTGATCAAGCGATTGGAAGCTGTGTTGGGACCCTTGAATGGGCTGATCGACATGGTCGATGTCAGTACCCCGCACTCGGTCATACGCTACACCGGAAACTACAAGGGTAGCTTTGAGGGCTTTGCCCCCACCAAGGCATCGCTTTCAAAACGTCTCCCCAAGACATTGGAAGGCCTTTCTCAGTTTGCCATGATCGGGCAGTGGACAACACCCGGAGGCGGCCTTCCCACCGCTGCAAAGGATGGTCGTGACATTGCACGGTGTATTTGCAAGCAGGATGGAAAGCATTTTAGCGGTAAGGATTGACCTCGCTCTTCTTCAGCACATTCTTCTCGGCAAAGCCAAGGGCTGAGAGAGCCTTCATCGTTCTATCGAGCTGGTAAGCCGGAACCCAGCGTACCGTAAGCCGCACTGCCTGAGAGTCGGGAAGTTGCTCGGCATAGGGCTTGAGCCCTGCGTTGAGCAGCCTGTCGTACTGGGCATAGGCGGTGAGCAGGGAGGAGTAGGCTCCCACCTGGATCTGATACCAGCCGGTGTCACCTGCACGGTTGTACTTTGACTCAGGAACCTCCGGTTCGAAAATCAGGGTTAGGTCGACCGATGAGATACCACTATTGAGCATGTCGATCTGCTTGGCAGCAGCCGGGGTAAGGTCGATGATTCTTCCATCAACATAGGGGCCCCGGTCGTTGATGCGCACATCCACACTCTTTCCGTTGGCAAGGTTCGTCACTCTGACAATGGTGCCGAACTTCAGGCTCTTGTGGGCGGCTGACAGTACATTGGGGTCGAAGATTTCACCATTGGCAGTCAAGCTCTCGCTCTTGTCAGTGGTGTACCAGGAAGCTATTCCCTTTTCTATGACGCTGCCGGGTTGCAGCGGTTCATCGGCTGCAAAGAGCCAAAGCGATGAGAGAAGAAGTACTGCAAGCAATGCCATCAATCGTTTCATACCAAAGAGTATAAACTCCCGCTATTGGTTTTGGCAACCAGCAGTTGAACTGATGGATATGATTCACTATAATCGACGTTTATGAGTGAACAGAACGTATCTACACATTGGGCGGATATATACGCCGACAAGATCATTCGTGAGAAAGGGGAGAAAGAGGTATATACCTGTGCCTCCGGAATTACCCCTTCTGGCACCGTACATATTGGAAACTTCCGGGAGATTATCTCGGTCGACCTGGTGGTGAGAGCCCTCAAAGCCAAAGGCAAACAGGTCCGCTTCATCTACAGCTGGGACGACTACGATGTATTTCGCAAAGTTCCTAAAAATATGCCTCAGCCCGAGCTTTTGGCAACCTATTTGCGCAAACCCATCACCTTGGTTCCCGATACCACCGGCAAGGCTGAGAACTATGCACGTGCCAATGAATTGGATGTCGAGCAAATTCTTCCGACCGTCGGTGTAAAGCCCGAGTTTCTCTACCAAGCTGATCGCTACCGGTCAAGCATGTACGCCCAGGGCATGAGAACCGCCTTGGAGAAGAAAGACGAGATCAGGGCGATTCTTGACGAGTTCCGCACCGAACCGTTGGAAGCTGACTGGTGGCCGATTTCCGTATTCTCCTCCTTTACCGACAAGGACACAACCACTGTTCTCGACTGGGATGGCGAGTGGAATATTACCTATCGTGACGATGAGACCGGACAAACCGAGACCATCGACTTGCGTACTACTCCCTATGCCAAGCTGCCTTGGCGCATCGACTGGCCCATGCGTTGGGCTCATGAGGGCGTTGACTTCGAGCCGGCCGGAAAGGATCATCACAGCGAGGGCGGCAGCTTCGATACTTCCAAGAAGGTGGTAACCGTCTTCGGGGCTCAGCCTCCGGTATCGTTCCAGTACGACTTCATCAGTATCAAGGGCAGGGGAGGCAAAATCTCCTCGTCCAGCGGTGAGGTCATCGATATTTATGATGTCCTGGAAGTCTATACGCCTGAGATTACCCGCTTCATGTTCGCCGGTACGCGGCCGAACACGGAGTTTGCCATCTCCTTCGACCTTGACGTACTGAAAATCTACGAGGACTACGATACCTGCGAACGCATCTACTTCGGACTGCAGGAAGTCAATGAGAAGCGTAAGGAGAAGGAGAAGAGAATCTATGAACTGAGCCAAGTTGGTGAGATTCCCTCTGAAGCTTGCTTCCAGATTCCTTTCCGCCATCTGTGCAACCTCCTTCAGCTGCATGAAGGTGATATCGAACGGGCCATCGGCACACTCGGCGAGATGACCATTAGCCAAAAGGATCGACTCAGAACCCGGTGCAAGTGTGCTTGGAACTGGATTACCACTTTTGCCCCTGAGGACTTCAAATACCGACTCTGGCATGAGGGCGATGCACTTGTAGAACTGGATGAACTGCAGACCAAGGCAATTCACGACTTGGTGAAAGTCGTTGAGCAGATGGATGTATTGGAAGACAAAGAGTACACCACGCGCCTCTACGATGCTGCAAAGCTCAATGGTCTGGATACCGGTGACTTCTTCAAGCTTGTCTACAGCATTATGATCGGCAAGGACAAGGGACCGAAACTTGGACCTTTCCTGCAGACCTGTGGAAAAGAGAAAGTTCTGGCAATTCTTACCAAGTATTAATCGTACTTGTGTGGCATACTTACAGGGAGCTTCGGCTCCCTTTTATTATTTGGAGGTTTCTATGCATGTTTTGATGATCAACACCAGTCCCCACCAAAAGGGCTGTACCAACCGGGCTCTTGAGGAAATTGCTTCTGTTCTTCAAAAGAAAGGAGTCAGTAGTGAAATCTTGTGGATCGGCAAAGAGAGCCTGCATGGCTGCATCGACTGCGGCTATTGCTTCAAGCATGGTGTTTGTGTTTTCAACGACGATACAGTAAATGAGGCGGGTCAGAAAGCACTGGCCTGTGATGCCCTTATTTTAGGAGCCCCGGTGCACTACGCAAGTATTGCAGGTGCGGGCAGTGCTTTCCTGGACCGGTTGTTCCGCGTTGTTTCCAAGCGTATGTACCTCAAACCCGGGGCCAGCGTGGTCTCCTGCAGAAGAGGTGGTGCCAGCGCTTCCTTCGACCAACTGAACAAGTACTTTACGATCAGCGGCATGCCGGTAGTCTCTTCAACGTATTGGGACAGTGTCCACGGAAATTCAGTAGAAGAAGTTGAACAGGACCTGGAGGGACTGCAGGTGATGCGAAACCTAGGCTCCAACCTTGCCTGGCTGCTCGCCTCGATCGAGGCAGGCAGACAAGCAGGTGTAGTAGCTCCTGAGGCTGAACGTCAGTTTGTTACGAATTACATCCGTTAGCGCAGGATCTTGTCCAGGACGACGGAGTTGTTTCTCCACTTGTCCTGGGCTTTTACCCTGAGGTCGAGCCTGAGTTTCTTGCCGGAGAAAATCTGACGGATCTCGGGCTCGGCACCCTTGCGGATTTTGGTGATGTTGGCTCCACCCTTGCCGACCACAATACCCTTTTGGGTATCGCGCTCAACAATGATGGCAGCACGAATCCAGATGGTATTGGTAGCTTCGGTATGCTCTATGTCCTCAATGGTGACATAAATGGCATGAGGAATCTCCTCGGTGACCAGATTGATGGCCTTCTCGCGGATGATTTCACTGATACGGAACTCCAGGTTCTG
Source organism: Sphaerochaeta globosa str. Buddy (assembly GCF_000190435.1). Lineage (NCBI taxonomy): Bacteria > Pseudomonadati > Spirochaetota > Spirochaetia > Spirochaetales > Sphaerochaetaceae > Sphaerochaeta > Sphaerochaeta globosa. Next base: position 2,525,722 of record NC_015152.1, on the reverse strand, counting down.
GTCGGTGTACGCATCGGGGGGGTAGAGCAGCTCCCCTTCAGGGGCAATCTTGAACAGTTCGATAAGAATCTCATCGACCCCTTCATCCAACTTGGCCGAGGCTTTGAGCACGGGCCTGTCGGGAAGGTGTTCGGCAAGGAAGGCTTTTACAGCCTCTTCTTCACTGTCGCGGATAATGTCGGCCTTGTTGATGACGCAAATTACCGGAGTCTTAATTTTGGCAATATGGGAGACCAAGGCAAGTTCTTCTTCTCCGGCACTGCGCTTGGAGTCGATGATGTAGAGCACTGCATCGCTTTCCTCAAGGCTTTTGAGAGCCGTATCCTGCAGGCGCTTGTTCAGCGTCTTCTCACTGAGGTGGAAACCCGGGGTGTCAGTGAAGATCAACTGACCACGGGCGTCGGTATAGATTCCCCTGATGGCGTTGCGGGTCGTCTGGGGCGTAGAGGCGGTGATTGAGACTTTCATCTCACAAATAGTATTGAGCAGGGTGCTTTTGCCTGCAGATGGTCGGCCGATAATGGCAACCGTGGCACATTTCATAGGGTGTTGCTCCTTACGCTAAGTATCGGGAATTTTCTCTTCCTTGTATATATGTCCAGTTCGCCTGAGTTTTGGAAAGCATCCACTTGATGCAGTTGGCCTTTTCTCTGTCACGTTTATACTTTGAAGCAAACCGAGTACATCGGAAGCTTACACGTATGAAAATTCCTCTTGTTAGGTATACCGAATCCGTAAGCTTGGATGGAATACGTATACATGATGGAATTAAGAAAAATCAAATATAAATGAAGGAAAAGGTACAAAAAATATCATTTGAGGTATTCAACTTGACAAATATGGAAAGTAATGCCATCTTTTTGGAGAGACAAAAGAGGATAGGAGGATGGCTTATGAAATCGGCTACAGTAAGGATTGTCGGTATATCCATCCACAACTTCAAGAATGTAATCGACGGATCGCTATCTCTCGAAAACACAAGAAAGAATTACCGGGCCAGCATTGTGGGCCTCTATGGCCAAAACGGTTCAGGCAAGACAGCCTTGATAGATTCCTTGGAACTTCTCAAGCATGTGCTATGCGGAAGTACAATCCCGGGGAAATTTGCAGAATTCATCAATGTTGATTCGGATGTCGCTACGCTTGTTTTTGAGTTTGCTGTGAATACCCTTGAGGATACTTCTACACTTTCATACCAGTTCAGCATTAAGTCGGTCTTGGATACTCCCGAACGAAATATAGCTTCCCTCCAAACTGTTGATACTAAGAAGCGGGTCTGTATATGCAATGAAATCCTGAAGTGTCCGATTCTGAGTGACAAGCAAATCAGGACAGGCAAGCTCGTTGATACAGATACAACAGAAGTCTTCCTTCCAAGACCGAAGAGGCAGCTTCTGATTGGTAATGACAAGGAATCTATCACAAACCTTCTTGTCGCAAAGAAGCTTGCAAGCGCACAATCCCGTTCCTTTGTGTTTTCTAGGGAGTTCTTGGACGCTGTAAGAAGCACTCTGAAGGAATCTATGCATTCCGATAAGGAACTTTCATTCTATACAAGTCTCATCGAGAACCTGGTGAACTTTGGAAACCACGAGCTTTTTGTCATCAATACCACTAATTCCGGCCTGATAAGTCTCAATGAACAGCCTTTGAGCTTCAAGTTCGCTGAAGGGAACATGGGAGCCCTCGGTTCGATGATGATTCCACTCAATGAACCAGCTTTGATACCACTGAAGGCAAAGGATATCGTCATAAAGGTCATCCAAAACATGAATACGGTCCTGCAACAAATCGTTCCCGGGCTTACGATTAGTGTCAAGGACTTAGGTACTCAGGTTCTTGAGAACGGCAAGGAGGGAAGCCGAATCCAGCTCATGTCTCGCAAGAACAGCAGGGAGATTCCACTCAATTATGAATCAGAGGGTATCAAGAAGCTGATCTCCATCCTCCAACTTCTCATCGTCGTTTACAATCAACCGTCCATTACGGTGGCCGTTGACGAACTTGATTCCGGAGTCTTCGAGTATCTGCTTGGAGAGATGCTCAGGATTATTTCTGAGAAGGGGAAGGGTCAATTGATCTTTACTTCACACAACCTACGCCCACTTGAGACGCTGGATCGCGGGTTCATTGCATTCACGACAACAAATCCACATAACCGTTACGTACGGATGACAAAAGTGAAGGATAACAACAACCTACGAGACTTCTATTATCGAGACATCATGCTTGGGGAACAGGATGAAGAACTCTATGAACAAACGAACAATGCTGAAATAGCGCTTTCGTTCAGGAAGGCTGGAGAATACTTTGGCTCGTAAAAAGATAGTGTTCGTGATTGTAGAGGGACCTTCAGACGATGAAGCGCTCGGTGTTCTGCTGGAACAGATGTATGACAAGAACTCTGTGCATATCCAAATCACCCATGGTGATGTTACTACAAAGAAAGGGGTTGGCTCTTCGACAATTCTTGCAAAGCTTGGAGGTATTGTTAAAACGTATATGAGTTCGAATCACCTTGCCAAGACGCATTTTCAGGAAATTGTCCACATCGTGGATACGGATGGAGCATACATTCCCGATGATGCGGTGGTTCAGGATGAAACAGCAAAGAGACCCATCTATTCGCTGGAGGAGATCCGAACCGCCGATGTTACTGGCATTATTAATCGTAATATGACAAAGCGTGGTTGTGTCGACAGGATTTCCTCGACGCCGATGCTTTGCGCTATTCCGTATCAGGCGTATTTCATGTCCTGCAACTTGGATCATGTTTTGTACGACAAGCTAAATTCCACAGATGATGAAAAGGAAAGGGACTCGTTAAGCTTTGTAAAAAAAGTATGGTTCCAATATTCCTGACTTCGTGAAGTTCATATCCGAATCATCTTTCTCTGTCGGGGGAGGATATCTGGAATCTTGGGCTTTCATAAAAAAGGACAAACATTCTCTTGAACGCCACACCAACTTGGGAATATGCATAGCTAAAGCTTCTGAAAGGTATACTAAACCGTTTAGACCGATAGGTAACGGATATTGAATCATCTCTGTATTACTAGGGAAGCGAACATCTTGGTATGAACGGTAGGGATTTGGGTAAGAATCCCAAACCCATCTCCCTTTTCAAGGACGCTCTTATCCCGTATACTTGACTGGACCTTTATGGAATTCAACTGAAAAGAAGGGGCGTTACATGCCACAAGAAGAAGAAAAGAAGCCTGCAGTGCAGGATCCGCAGATACAAGAAAAACTCCTGAAGACCCGAAGCATACTTTTGAGCGGGGAAATCAACAAGGAAACTGCAGAAGTCATGATTAAGCAGCTGTTGGTCCTCGAGGGCGAAAGCAACGAACCCATCAAGATTTTTATCAACAGCCCAGGCGGCGACGTCGATGCCGGATATGCAATTTTTGACATGGCCCGTTTCATCACCGCCCCTGTTACCATGATCGGCATGGGACTCGTGGCCAGTGCAGCAGCCCTCGTTCTGCTTGCCGTCCCTGTAGAGCGACGCATCGCACTTCCCAACTCCACCTACCTGATCCACCAGCCGATGAGCGGGATGCGCGGGGTGGCAACCGATATTGAAATTCATGCACTGCACCTGGAAAAACTCCGTCTCAAGCTCGATGCCCTCATTGCCGCAGAAACCGGTAAGAGTGCCGAGGACGTCAGACTGGATACCGAGCGGGATCACTGGCTCACTGCAGAAGAAGCCAAGGCCTACGGTCTGGTTAGCAACATTGTCTCCCACAGGAGTAAGCTGTAACGAGCCATGCCCAAGACAAAATACCTCAGCGAGGCAGAAAAACGAGTTGGTAGGAAGCATATGTACCGCCAGGAGCTGTACAACGGTGTTGCTTACAGCTTGCTTGGCGATACTATTGTGTATCTCTTGGCTATCTACTTCGGCGCCGGCAATATTGCCTTGGGCTACATCTCGTCGGCCAGCTACATAGCCGGTATCGTCCTTCCCTTTGTTCCGCAAATGTTTCACGGCCGTAACCAAATCAAAGTACAATCGCTGGTTTGGGTATTGCGCGGTGTGGTGTGCTTGGGGTATGTAGGCTTGTTCGTCATCTCGGGTGACTTGGCCGTACTCCTACTTTTGTTCGTGTACACGTTGTTCAACATCTTCCGTATGATCGGCATCGCCCTTAACGACTCGACGCTGAAGAACATCAGCAGTGTCTCCAACCGAGGCAAGGTGGTGGCCAATGTGAACGCTGCCTATCAGAGTTCCTCAATTGTGGTCCGCTGCCTTACCGCACTTATATTGGGCGTTCAGCGCTTTGGCGGCTTGGCGGGCCTCGTCGGACTGCAAATTTTTGGAGTAATCGTCAATTTTGCCGCCAGCCGCGAGATGTCCCTCATCCCATCACGAAGCACCATCGTCTTCAAGAAGGGGAGAACCGTCATGGTTCTCTTCAAAGAAGCTATGGCCCAGCAAATGTTCCGTCGCCGCTTGATCCTGCGTTGGCTTTCTACCGCTGTAGCCGTTATTTTCGGTCTTACCACACCGTTCTTGCGCATTGAACTGGGACTCTCCAATTCAGTGGTCGTTTTGTATTCGGTGGTTCTCGGTGTTTCAGTCATTGCTGCCAGTTTTGTCAGCAAACAGTTCTCCGACCGCCTTGGTTCCCGGCCCTTGGTATTCTTCTCGACCCTGTTCGCCCTTTTCTTTTTTATGGCCTGGGTCCTGATTACCAAATCAGTCAATCCAATATGGTTTTTCGTGCTGGGTTTCTTCACCAATTTCTTTGTCGCCCTGATCAGCTTGTTGACCTTCCGCCTGGTCGCCCAGGTCATGCCCGATGATGAGACGGTTCCCTTCAATTCCATGGTCAATTTTGTCATAGCCATCATTGCGTTCTTTGTCGGAATCTTCAGTGGATTTTTGGCCGATAAAGGCGATATTGCCCGCAGTCTGTTTGTGCTCGATGGAAGAGTAGCCGGCAACGGCTATACGCTGGTCTTTCTGTTTGCAATCGCCCTGACCATGATTGAAGTTCTCGTGGCAACCAGATTGCAGGAAGTAGGAGCCTATTCATCCCAGGAAGCTGCACAGGTCATATTCTCGATGCACGGCATCCGTGCTGTTTCCATGATCGAAAAGCTTGAGAGAACCAACGATCCGGCAAAACGCCGCTTTTTGATGCTCAGTTTGGGAGAAAACTTCAACAACCTTGCCACCAGCGAACTGAAGCAGATTTTGGCCAGCCCATTCTCTCCAGATAAGCTGGAGGCGGTACGTACGCTTGCAGACAGGCCGAGAAAATCACTTTTGGACGATGTGATCAAAGTGGCCCGTGACGACGATTCCTATGTCCAGCTCGATGCCATAGCCGCTCTGGGATCGTATCGCAAGGAAGAGAAGGCCAAGGATGCCCTCCTTCAGCTGATGCTGCACGGTAGATGGTCATCAGTACGTTCCATGGCCAGCAAGAGCTTGGCGCGGATTACCGAAAGTACCGAATATTTGAGCTTGGTCAATGAGCTCAGCCACTCGGCTAAACACATCGATGAAGTCATCGATTACTTAATTGCCAAGCGCTTCATGGACAAGAGTGGCTCCTTTTATCAGGAGTTCTTCCTCTCGATCGACCAAGGGCGCAGCGCCACTTTCCGTCAGACCCGTTATGCGGTCATCGCAAGTTTCTTGAAATTCGGCTCCCCCCGGCTAGCCGGGCTCTATGAGCAGATGAACTTGGGAACTCCGAAGGATTTCCTTTCTCCTTTCCTTACCGAAGCACGAGACCTGAACCAGATTGACCTCTATTTCAACGAAGTACTGTCTTATTTTAAAAATCAGGATTGGGTGGCGCTCAGGGACTTCTGTCTGGGCATCCTTGAAGTCAGTGATGTCGGTTTCGACCCCTGCTTCGACAACCTGAAGAAAGGCCTTCTCCGGGCTAGGGAAATGGACATTGCTACATTCGATGTCCAGGATGCCCTGGCAATGCTGTATTTCAGTTATTCATTGGGAAAGAACGCCAAGAGCTGAAGCAAACAGGGTGATTGCATACCTTATTGGGCATGGTGATTGTACTTCTTGTTTTTCTGATACTCTTCTCCGGTTGTTCCTGCGATATCCAAGACGACCCGAAACATTTCCGTGTGCTTTCGTACAACGTGCAGAACCTCTTCGATGCACAGTTGGATGGAGGTGAATACCCGGAGTATCAAGATGCAAAAAATTGGACAGATCGTTCCTACCGCATGCGCCTTACCACACTCAGCACTATGCTCCTCAGTGATAGAATCGGTTTTCCCGATGCGATAATACTTGAGGAAGTTGAAGGACTTTCTGTGGTACAAGACTTGCTGTCCCTCCATCTGGGACGCAAAGGGTATCGTTGGTATGCTGTGGCAAAAGGCTCTGATGCTGCCATTTCTGTTGCCATCATCAGCCGCCACCCCATTACTTCTTCCCTGGTTCACGGCTCTGATGGTATCAGGCCGGTGCTTCAGGCAACCATTGCCACCCAAGCGGGAGATATCTGCCTGTTCGCCCTCCATGCCAAAAGTCAGATCGGGGATGGGTCGGAGCTTCGCCTTGCCCTTGCCAAGGCAGTAGGGTCGGCGGCACAGAAACATGCAAGCTCAGCCGTATTGTTGTGCGGGGACTTCAACGAGGATCCCACCAGCATATGGTCTACAGAAAGTGGGCAGCCGGCCCTGGTTGATATGAGTCACCCCGATGCAGGAGTGTATCAAAACGCCGGTTCACTGGGATTGGTCGGAAGCTCACAACAGCTCTCTCCCGCTCTCTACTACTGCCCCTATTTGGACCAGGCATGGACTAGCAGTGTTTCGGGATCCTGTAATTGGGACGGGCAGTGGCATCGGTACGACCAGATTTTGTGCAACAACAAATTGTTTGATGGTATGGGATGGGAGTATGAGAGCTTTACAATACAGAACCTGCCGTCATTGTGTAGCAGTGACGGCAGGCCCTATGCGTGGAATTTGAATACATTGCAAGGTGTCAGCGACCATTTCCCGGTCCTGATGACCCTGAAACGGCGCTGATTACTTCGCCTTGGGGAACTTGAGCTCGTAGAAAATCTGCTCCAGCTCCAAGGCAATGTTGATGTTGTGCACGACAGGTATGCGTCCGTCCTCGATTGCCTGAGGCTTGAGAGTGATGGGACTGAAGTTCAGGATTCCCAAGACTCCTGCCTTGAGCAGTCGTTCATAGCTGTCCGATGCTGCCTGTTCAGGAACGGTGATGATGCCTGCAGTGACTTCCAGAGCTTCGACCACCTCATCGATACGACTGATAGGATAGATGGGCACCGGATGCGAGGCATCGCTGTACACCAGCGGATCGCTGTCAAACCCTGCAACAATACGGATGCCGTCGGGCTCAAAGCCATTGTAGTGCATCAACGCTTTTCCGATTCTCCCGCAGCCGATGATAATGCAGTTCTGGCTGTCTCCCTTGCCAAGGATTTCACCCAAGGAAATCAGTAGGTCGTGGATTTCATAGCCGCCGCGTTTCTGTCCATGGATTCCCAATTGGGAGAAATCTTTACGTACAATTGCAGCTGAAACACCGGCTGCATCGGCTAGGTTATGTGCAAACACTTTCTCAAGTCCGATGGTCTTCAGACGATTAAGCGAGCGGTAGTATCTGGTGATTCGTATGAGTTGGTCGTTGTTCATATCATTTACTCCTGTTTATGTGAAAAATTGTACATTAACTCTCGTACTTGGTCAATATATTGTTCCAAAAAATAGAGTCTTGTAGATAAAACCCTGTTTTATGTCAAAAATGTTATGTACAAGAGAGAGGAAAAAGTGCTAGGATACTCCCAACGTTTATTTGGGTACTGGAGGTTACATGTCGGACAATAACGAATTCACGTTCTCACCCGCTCTGGTGTCTTTCATCAAGGAATGGAAAACCAAGCCGGGCAATCTCATCATGGTGCTCCATAAGGTACAGCAGGAACAGGGCTACATCTCCCGCGAGGCAGCGGATCTGGTGGCAGCTCAGCTCGATGTACCCTTGGCTACCATTTGGGGTGTCGTATCTTTCTACCACTTTTTCAAGTTGACAAAGCCGGGTAAGCACAACATCCAGGTATGTCTGGGAACAGCTTGTTATCTCAAGGGTGCACAGCCGCTCATTGACGAGATTGACAAGCAGCTTCATCTGCCTGTCGGAGCAGTTACCGAGGACGGCAACTTTTCCCTTGATGCGGTACGGTGTGTCGGTTGCTGCGGGCTTGCTCCCGTAATGACTGTCGGTGGAGAGGTTTTCGGCAAGGTCACTAAAGACCAGATTTCCGGAATCATCGCGAAGTTCAGGTAAGAAGAGAGGCGCTCTTCGTAATGCATATCTGCATCGACGACTATCTGCTTGATATCGTACAAAACTCCTTCGAGGCAGACAGTTCACAGGTTGAACTGCTGATCGACCAAACCGAGGACAGATTGGACTGCACGGTTCGGGATAATGGGAAGGGGATGGATGCAGAGGTTCAGAAAAGGGTGCTCGACCCGTTCTACACGGATGGGAAGAAGCACAGTACGCGTAAGGTAGGATTGGGGTTGCCGTTTCTCATCCAGGCTTGTGAAGCCTGTGAAGGAACTTTCGCCCTCCATTCCGAAGTCGGGGTCGGTACCACCGTTGAATTCAGTTTCAATCTGGCCCACCTTGATGCCCCACCACTTGGGGATCTGTGTGCAACGTTCGTAATTCTGTTGGCTCACCCACTGGCAAAGGGGTTTGTCATCAAGCGGACGATCAGTACACAAAAAGGCTCGGGGAGCTACCAGCTGGATAAGTTGGAGCTTGAGGAAGTACTCGGAAGCCTGACCACCAGTGGGACCTTGAACCTGTTGAAGGAGTATGTGACTTCACAGGAAGAGGATGTTCGGCAATATTACGCAAGTCTGAATCTACACAAGCAAAAAGCGCCGCTTTCCAAACAACAGGAGATGTGAACATGGCAAAAATGACACTAGAGGAGCTGAGAAAGCTCAGGGACCAGAAGCAAAGCGAGCTGCAGAAGCGTGATATCGAGGGAAAGGATTCCCGCATTGTAGTGGGAATGGGTACTTGCGGTATTGCCGCCGGCGCCAAAGTCGCACTCGATACCTTCTTGCAGGTTCTGGACGAAATGAAAATTGAAAACGTATCGGTCACCCAGACCGGATGCATGGGCCTTTGCTATGTAGAGCCGACCATCGAGGTCATCGTTCCCGGCATGCCCGACGTAATCTATGGAAAAGTGGATGCTGCAACCGCTCGTAAGATCGTTGAACAGCACATCATTGGTAAGCAATTGGTGACCGACCACATGTTCGATCGGCCGGCAGCTGACATCATCAAGAAGAACGGGGGTAAATAATGGCGTTCAGAAACTACATCTTGGTCTGCGGAGGTACTGCTTGTGAGTCAAGCCGCTCGGACCAGATTTACCAGAACCTGATAGAGGAGTGCAAGGCACAGGGAATCGCTGATGAAGTGCAGGTCGTCAAGACCGGCTGTTTCGGTTTCTGTGAGCAGGGCCCGATCGTCAAAATCCTTCCTGAGGACTCTTTCTATGTAAAAGTTACTCCCGAGGATGCCAAGGAGTTGATCAGCGAGCACGTTATCAAGGGCCGCGAAGTCACCCGTCTGCTGTACGACAAGGAATCCAGCCGCAAGCATGCCAAGGTTGAGGACATCAAGTTCTACCAGAAGCAATTTCGTATCGTACTGCGCAACTGCGGTTTTATCGATCCCGAAAACATTGATGAATACATTGCCCGTGAAGGCTACCAAGGTCTTGAAAAGGCTCTCTTTGAGATGACCGGTGAGGAAATTATCGAGGAGCTGAAGACTGCAGGCTTGCGCGGCCGCGGCGGTGCCGGCTTCCCCACCTGGATGAAATGGAATTTCTCCCGTCAAGTACAAAACGACACCAAGTATGTCGTTTGCAACGCCGACGAAGGGGACCCGGGTGCCTACATGGACCGCTCGACATGTGAAGGCGACCCGCATTCCGTGCTCGAAGCCATGACCATCTGCGGTAAGACCATCGGTGCAAACCAAGGCTTCATCTACATTCGTGCCGAGTATCCCTTGGCTATCCACCGCCTTGAAATTGCCATGAAGCAGGCACGTGAATACGGCCTCTTGGGCAAGAACATTCTGGGCAGCGGTTTTGATTTCGATATTGAAATTCGTCTTGGAGCCGGTGCGTTCGTCTGCGGTGAGGAAACTGCCCTGTTGCAGTCCATCGAAGGCAAGCGTGGCATGCCCCAGCCCCGTCCCCCATTCCCAGCGGTAAAAGGCTTGTGGGGTAAGCCGACGGTTATCAACAACGTTGAAACCTGGGCAAACGTCCCCGTTATTCTCACCAAGGGCGGCAACTGGTTCAATAAGATTGGTACTGCTGACAGCAAGGGAACCAAGGTTTTCGCCCTTACCGGCAAGATCCGCAACTCCGGCCTGGTAGAAGTTCCGATGGGAACCACCCTGCGTGAGATCATTTACGACATCGGCGGCGGCATTGCCCATGACAAAAAGTTCAAGGCTGTGCAGACCGGCGGTCCGTCAGGCGGCGTCATCACTGCAGAGAACCTCGACACCCCGATCGATTTCGGCTCGCTTATCCGTATCGGCTCGATGATGGGAAGCGGTGGTATGATCGTCATGGACGAGGACGACTGCATCGTCGACGTTGCGAAGTTCTACCTGAACTTCTCCGTTGATGAATCCTGCGGAAAATGTGCCCCGTGCAGAATCGGTGGAAAGTCCTTGTGCAACATCCTGGAGAAGATTACTGCAGGAAATGGCACGCTCAAGGATTTGGATACCCTTGCCAATATCGGCGAGGCAATGAAGAAGGGCAGTCTGTGTGCTCTGGGACAGACCACTCCAAACCCGGTCCTCTCTTCGATCAAACACTTCAAGGAAGAGTATCTCGCCCACATCGTGGACAAGACTTGCCCAAGCGGTAAGTGTAAGAAACTCATTTCCTACACGATCAATGCCGAGAAGTGTATCGGTTGTACGGCTTGTGCACGAAAGTGTCCCGTCGCTGCAATCTCAGGCGAACGAAAACAGGTTCATGTCATCGATCAGTCCATCTGCATCAAGTGTGGAGTCTGCATGGAGACCTGTAAGTTCGGCGCTGTCGAAATCCACTAGGATCAGGAGAGGAGTAAACAATTGAGTATCGTACATGTGAAGATAAATGGCATCCCTGTTGAAGTTGAAGAGGGGACCAGTGTTCTGAATGCAGCCAAGAAAGCCGGGGTCAAAATCCCGACTCTCTGCTACCACGAAGACCTCAAGCCCTTCGGCTCCTGCGGTCTGTGTATCGTGAAGCAGGAAGGCAGCGCAAAGATTATTCGTGCTTGCGCAGCACCGGTCAATGAAGGTCTGAGTGTCATCACCCACGACCATGAGTTGTTCGAAGCCCGCAAGACCATTTTGGAGTTGATTCTGTCCACGCACCCCTCCAGCTGCCTTACCTGTATTCGCAATGGTGAGTGTGAGCTGCAGGACCTTGCTGCTGAGTTTGGCATCCGTGAGCAGCCTTTTGAGGTCCGCCTCAATGACCGCGCAAAGGACACTTCGTCTGCCTCCATCGTTTTGGATCCAGAAAAGTGCATCAAGTGCGGACGCTGCGTACAGGTCTGCCAGGACCTCCAGGGTGTATTTGCCCTTGAGTTCATCGGTCGTGGCGATGAGACCTGCATGGCTCCCGCTGCCATGCTCAAGCTTGAGGACAGCCCCTGCGTACGCTGTGGCCAGTGTGCTGCACACTGCCCGGTTGGCGCCATCTATGAGAAGGATGAGATTGCAACCTTCCTCGCTGCTGCCGCTGATCCCCAGAAGCAGGTCGTCGTCCAAATCGCTCCCTCAATCCGTGTAGGACTGTCCGAATCCTTCGGTCTTCCTGCAGGGACTGTCACAACCAAGAAAATCTATGCTGCACTTCGCAGGCTTGGAGCCAAGGCTGTGCATGACACCAACTTCGGTGCCGACCTCACCATCATGGAAGAAGGAACCGAACTGGTAACCCGTCTGACCAAGGGTGGAGCACTACCTCAGATGACCAGCTGCTGCCCGGCCTGGGTTGACTACGTTCAGAAGTACTACCCCGACCTGCTTGACCATGTGTCCAGTGCCAAGAGCCCGATGCAGATGGTTGGAGCTATCGAGAAGACTTTCTATGCCGAGAAGATGGGCATGGATCCTGCAAAGATGTATACCGTTGCCATAATGCCCTGTACCGCGAAGAAGTATGAATCCGATCGCGACGAGCATATGTACGCCAGCGGCTTCAGAGATGTGGATTTGGTGCTGACCACCCGCGAGTTCGCCCGTCTGATCAAGAGTCAGGGAATCGATTTCCTTTCTCTTGCCGAGGAAGAGGCCGACAGTCCGCTTGGTGAGTATAGCGGAGCCGGTACCATCTTTGGTGCCACCGGTGGTGTTATGGAAGCTGCAGTACGCACTGCCTACCATATTGTAACCGGTAATGAGCTTCAGAACGTTGAGGTAGACGTCGTTCGCGGTCTTTCTGAAATCAAGAAGGGAACGGTCGACTTTGACGGAACTCCGGTTCGCGTAGCTGTCGTTCACGGTCTGTCCCATGTCAAGGAAGTGATGGATGAGATCCGCGCTGCCAAGGCTGAGGGCAAGCAAGCTCCCTATGAGTTCATCGAGGTCATGGCTTGCCGCGGTGGTTGTATCGCCGGTGGCGGTCAGCCCTACGGTGCTACCGATAGTCTGCGCAAGGAACGCTCCGCCGGTCTGTATACCGACGACAAGAACAGCGCAGTGAGGCGCTCGCATGAGAATGAATCGATTCAGAAACTCTACGAGACCTACCTCGAAAAGCCGATGAGCCACAAGGCGCATCATCTCTTGCATACCACCTATCAGGAAATTCCTGTTTATAAGGCCTGATAGTTGGCCAGTATCCAATGTGCCCGGCCCCCGACAGGCCGGGCCTTTCTCTGTAATGACACGACCCGGACAACTGTCTGGGTCGCTTGTATTGCACCTAATGATCACCGATACGATGGTGAAAAACCATCGTAGGACTCTTTAGACGGGGAGCATCGAATCTATGTGATGAAACAAAACCATGGTAGCATGAAACAATGAATGCCAGGAGGTGATGTGGATGCTTGAACCTGCGGAGTACCGGTGCAAGGGATTGGTTTCGGGAGGCGTTCTGCCTGAATTGCTGATCAGCACCCAACTTGGAATAGGCGTGATGGTTGCTTCGTTTCCGCTCGGATTGCCTTTCTGGGCACAAGTGCTGCTGCTGGTGGGGACTATTACGGCAGTGTTATTCATCTGTTCGGCTGAAATCCGGTATAGCTTGGAATTCGATGGACTAACCCGTTCGATCAATCCGAAGGTTTTGAGATACAAGCAACTGAAGCGTCTGACTCATATCGATTGGGCGCGTATCGAATGGTATACGCTTGACTATGACCGCAATCGAAACCGGCAAGCCTATCCGTATTTGCTCATCAGGGGCAAGAAACCTTACTTCCAATGGAAAATTGCTGGAAAAACCATGCACGATACAGCCTTCGATCAGTTTGTACAGAGCTTTGTCCAGAGCATCCCTGTATCCGGGGGAAAGCAACAAGAGAAGGCAGGCGAACCCTCTTTTCGGCCGGCAATGCAGCAGATCAAACCCCGTCCAGGGTTCTATCGCACCAAAGTGGCGAAGTTTCTGACCCTCGTCTTCGTCATAATCGATGTGAGTATTGTAGTCGGGGTAGTGACAGGATTCCTGACGCTCTCGGCGACCAGTATGTACCGGCTTCTCGCAGTGCTGTTGCCTGGCACCTTTTACCTTCTTTACCGGACGCTGCGCAGTTGAGCGATTTCTCAGATCAGATACTTATTTCACAAAGAGAAGGAATGCAAACCTAACGTCAACGGAGGGTAATCTGTTGTTGGATGGAGAGGCAGGGGCAATAATGCCCCTGCCCGCTCGACGAATCAGGGAATTCTACAAAGAAGCAACGATGGGCTGGAAGCAGAGGTAATCACTACCATATCCTGGTCCTGCGAAATATCCATTCTGGATGCTTGGTAGGAATCGAGGAGGGTGGAATCCACATAGGTAAGCTCGTACGCTGGTGAAGGTGTTTGGAAAGTAAGCAAGGCATTGCTGGCTAGGACATACAACCGGGTGCCGGTGGTATTCGCTGTAAGCTGTACGATGCCTTCCATGTCGGTGATTCCATCCGAACCTGAGGAGTAAACCTCGGCTTGTTCCCATACCGAACCGGTATAGGCAAACTTGCCGACATCATTGTCCGTAGCATAGATCAGGTGGTTGTCGTTCAGGAATTCCACCTTGGACACATTGGCAATATACGGTGTTCCCGGAGAAGAGAAATCCACTGGATTGGTGAATTGGGCGTTGATCGTTCCCTTGCGGAAGATTCTCAGAAGCGAGCCAGCTTGCTGGACAAGGGCGGTTGATAGGCCTCCACTACTGATGGCCATTGCCGTATACGGGTTGGGGAACGGGGGTATTTTCATATAGTAGTAATTCGTATACAGGGTATCTTGCGTATTTGCATAGAAATTGGTCTCTATAACATGGTCTTTGAGCGGATGCAGGCCATAGAGAACTCCCGTACTCCTAAGCAACGTAAGTTCACTAAGATAGGGGAACGTAAGGCTGCCCGGTCGACTGGTCCCATAGGTATTGTCGCGATTGAGGAGTTTTACCAGGGAGGAAGTCCCGAAATTGTATTGGTAGATGGTGATGCCCGGTTTCACGGAATCGGCAATGGCCACCCTATTGGTGGCAAAATCGACCAAGATATCGGTAATCCCGGCAGCATTGAATCCATCGGCTGCAGTGTAGGTATGCACGACTTCCAACGACTCACGGACAATTCTGCAGACCTGAATGGTCTGATGTTGGTTGCTGGCCAGCAAAATCTTTCCATCGGGCAGGAATGCCGCATGGGCATCGATTCCGATATTCATGCCGCCGGTATTGTCCTGTACCGTGCTTACGAGGATCGGTACACCCGCTTCCCCGTTTACCGTGGCAGTGAAAGAAATGCTGGCCGACCCGGAACTGGCCTGTAAGGCCCCCTTTGCAATGACATCCAAGCGATGGGAACCGCTGGAAGGGGTGAAGGTGCAGGTCAGTTCTGAAGCCGTCAAGACTCCATCCAAATACCAATCGACTTCCAGGTTCGAGGGGTCGCTGGTTGTCAGGCTGGCTGTCACCGGCTGAAGGGCATTGACGTTCTCGCTGATGCCGGCGATGGTGCACTCTACCGGCACCCCAAGATGATTCACCAAGGTAAGAGGGGAAGGAACATTTGCATACTTGTCCAACCTCAATTCGATGCTTCCCTCGGTGGTTCGGTTTCCGACAAGTCTGATCACCTCGGCACACCCTGCGACAGGGACCGAGCCACTGAACAGCTGGGCATTTAAAAGGTAGGATCCCGCAAGGTAGTGTCCGCTGTAGAGCACCGAGCCATTAGCCATATTGTTTGTCGTGGGAGTAAGTGTCTGGATGGCGCCAGCCTCATCGGTAAGACTTACCTGGAGCGAAGGATCACTGACATTCAGCGCATTCCAAAGCAGTTCGATACTCAGCAATCCCTTGCCAACCAGAGAGCTCAGTTCGATGGTCACCTCACAAGGCTGGGGTGTCAGCGTAACCGTTGCTTGGCCGGTGACCAAATCTACGCCGCCGGAGTTCTGTCCGATGGCTGTGATGGTCCAATTGCCGATCATCAAACCTTCCACTTCCAAGTTTTGCGTGGTACTCATGACGCTGAAGGTGGTTCCCTGGGGACCTTCACCTTCTACAACATAGCGGGACACTTCCAGGGGAGTGTCTTTTGGCAGTAGGGAGCGACTTTTTGTTTCACTGCTCACCATCTTCAATTGCATGGTGGATCGTGCTGCGCTCTCTTGCTTGCATCCTGCAGTCATCAGGCACAGAAGGCCTATGAGAGGGATGAGAAACCAACGAGAAGTAATGGATATTTTATTCATTCTTTCCTCCATTCGCAAAGGAGGAAAGGAGCAAGAATTGCTTCACATCTTTTCTTTTTTCTCGTCAGAAGGTACATTCACACCATGCAAGTATTGATTAAGCTAGTCCTGTTGTCACTGACGTTGGTTTTGGTTTTCATCAACCCCCATTACATCCTGAAATCTCGTGATTTTATAGTTATGAATAGCTAAATCATTATTCTGTTTTGAATAAAACATTGACAATGGGTCTTAAGCTAACTATAATTATAGTTAGCTATGGGAGGCCACAGTGTCAAGCATCGTATTCCAGCACCATCCAAACGGTACCGACTATGCATACATGTCTTCTTCCTATTGGGACGCCGAAAGGAAGACTACCAGGACCCGCATGATCTGCATCGGCAAGAAGGATCCCCGTACCGGCGAGATCATCTACAACAAGCGATGGAAGGAGCTCCAGGCAGAGCAGCAAGACAAGGCCCCCGGCACCGACATGCCTCCCGCCGTCTCCTCGACGCTCAGCATCGGTCCTTCCCTCCTGCTTCAGGCGGTGACGGATAAGCTTGGGTTGAAGCGGTCCCTGCTGAAAGGGTTCGACGCGGACACCACTTCCCAGCTGCTGGCTCTTGCATGGTTCTTCGCATCCTGTCCCGCCCAGAGGGCATATCTGGCGGAAGGATGGATGGAATCCCATCGCTGCCCCCACCAGGAAAGCCCTCTGGCAAGCCCGAGGATCACCGAACTGCTGCAGTCGATAAGCCGGGACCAGATCCTGTCCTTCTTCAAGAGCTGGCTGAGACGGTCCAAGGATACGGAGTACCTGTGCTTCGACATCAGCAGCGTCTCCACCTACGGGACGTACAATCCCTACGACGAGTACGGCTACAACAGGGATGGGGAGTCCCTGCCCCAGATCAACATAGCCCTGCTGATGGGGATGGAAAGCGAGATCCCTTTCTACTATGAGATACTGCCCGGCTCCCTTCATGATGTCTCAGCCTTGCCCGCATTCACGGCCATGCTGGGGAAACTGGGCATGACGAAGGTCTCCCTGATGATGGACAAGGGCTTCTACAGCCAGAAGAACATCTCGATGCTCCTGGAGAACGGCATCCATTTCACCATGCCTGTACCGAAGAACATCTCCCGGGTGAAGGGCTATATGGATGGTGACAGGGACGACCTCGAGCTTCCCCAGAACATCCTGGTCTCCGATGAGCGCTCCACCGTGTACGGGATCACCCACAGGACGAAACTTGACGGCAAGAGGCTGTACTACCATGTATTCACCGACACGGCCATGCGCATCGAGCATGTGGCGAAGTTCAATGCCTACATGGTCGAGCTTTCCAGGGAGCTTGAGACGGGGGAGCTTGTAGAGTCGCATGCCGAGGATTATTCACTGTTCTTCACCGTCAAGGAGACGCCGGTGAGGGGAAGGAAAGTCATCTGGAACCATGATGCGATCAAAGCCTATCGTGACCGGTATGTGGGATACTGGTCCCTGGTGACGAGTTGCGAGCCCGATGCCCGTACCGCCCTCTTGCAGTACCGCAAGCGTGACAAGGTCGAGAAGCAGTTCGACAACCTCAAGAACATGATCGACGGCAACCGACTGAGGACCAAGGGGACCGTCTCCAATGAGTCGGTTGTGTTCCTCCGGTTCCTGTCGCTCATCATCACCGAGTACATAAGGAAAGTGCTTCGCGACACACCCATCGACCCCCGGCTGGGGAATACGAAGACTTGGATCACCCGGTATTCCGTACCCGAGGTTTTCAACCGGCTGGAATCGTACACCGAGATAGTGTTCAAGAACACCTACAAGCCGATTCACCCGGAGAAAACGAAGGCTCAGCGTGAGATCTTCCAGATCTTCGGGCTCGAGTCGTGAGCCCTAACTATAATTTCTCGAGATTTCAGGTTACATTGGACAGGTGGTGTATTATTCTCTCTTCCCCCTGTTGTTCATCCTGGTATGGCTGTACTATCGAATCAGGTACTACGTAGGTGAGGAGCAGGTGCGCAAGGTGACGGATGAAAGCTTTACCTACTCATGCTTTTGTGCTCTCGTTCCGCCCGTTGACGATGGGGACCTCATCCGCGGCAGGTTGATTATTACCTCCAAGCGCCTTGCCCTCTTTCAGAAAGAAGCCAAGGGTAGGGCTGTCAAGGAAGTTTGGAGCATGGACATCGATCAAGTCAAACAATTTACCGTAGGACAGGTAATTTCGGTACGCAAAGGTGTCACGTTCATTGCAGAAGAAAGAGAGGCCCGGTTTGTAAGTTACCGAGCCTCGAAGGATAAAGAGGCAATTACGCTTGCCTTAGGTTGGAAAAAAGCCTAAAAACTGTAGCTGAACCCCACGCGCATTGGTTCAAGTGTGAGGGTGAAGTCAGGTTTGGTGATCACCCACTGCGCCTGAATGCCTGCTTGGTAGAAGAAGCGCAGATTCCTGACAATTTCGTAGGAGAAACCTCCCAATACTTTTGCCGACAATCCGAATTCATTGCTGGTTCCCATCAGGAAGGTGGGTCCAAGGGAGACGGAGACCGGGATATTGAAGGCCCTGTCCTCTCGGAACGTCCACTGGCCTTTTGCCAGAACACTGAGATAGGAATCCCCATCAATTTGTCCATATTCGAGAGCTCCTCCGAAACTGAAGAGCGTGTCGGTGTGTTTCAGTATGTCCACCTGTACGGAGAATCCATTATGGGTCAATGGTAGAGGCAAGCCGAAGTTCGCAAACGAGACAGCAGTTCCAATCGTCCAAGTAAGCGGCTGGGGGTCGATCTCCACGCGGGTGGTAGGAATCACCGGCGTCTGGGGTACAGAGGGGGTGAGGACCACTTTCTCGCTCTCAGGAGCAACCTCGATGGCAGATGGCTCTTCTTGGGGAGCTTTGGTTTCAGGTACTACCATTTCAGGTGTCTCTTCAACGATGACAGCCGGCTCAACGGGTATTGGTTGCACGTCAGCACTAGGCGTTTCTGCTGGTAGAGCAACTTCGTTTGAAGCCTGTACCAGAGGCTCTCGTACAGCAAACGGGACAGGTACCTTGGGAGCGCTGGGAACGGGAAGCTTAAGCAAGCCCGATAGCAGCAGGGGGTCGATGGGTGGAGGAAGGGGAGAACTGACGCCGACGACCGGTTGCTCGATGCCTACCTCAACGATCGGCTCCTGCTTTCCTACTTCCAAAGGCTCGGTTGCTTCCTGCTTGGGCTTAACTTCAGGTACCTGCGGTACCGGTTGGTTGTTGACAGTGGGTGCAGGCGGTTGTCCCGAAGGCGCAGCACTTTGCTTCTGAACAGGAACAGAGGCCGCCTCAATTTGCTCAGTGGTACTTGTCGCAGGCCTCAGCACGAAATACCAGTAGGTGCCGGAAAGTACTCCGAGGCAGGCTAGGATAATCAACACTACTGACCAAGTCTTGTTCACAACGTACTCCTTACAATAACTATAACACCATACAAGGCCCTTTATGTACAAGTCTAGCACGAGTTGTTACCGACGGTACTATCATTTCCTCCTTTTTCTGTGAAGATTTGTGCATTTCTTCCCTTGCAGGAGTACTTCTAGCGGAGAATATCTTCCCTTGGTGTTGCATGGTAGGGTCTGCAAACGGAGGGTTCTGTATGCATATCCGCCTTTGTGTCCTGTTCCTGCTGATGCCGTTCAGCTTGGCCGCAAGCCAGGCAAGCATCTGCACTTCCATCGACCTCCGCTCTTTGGAAAGTCTTGTTTTGGATACAGCCCAGGTTCGCATTGAGGCCACTGTGGCCCTGACGGGGGAGTTCAGCTTGAGCATTCCCGTTTCCTTGGTTGCCGAACGCCGCCGTGGCGCCGTCCAATGTTGGGAGACAGGTCTGTTTCTTCAATACCATCCGCTTTCGTATGACCTGTTTCTTTCACTCTCCCTCATGCAAGTGGCCCTCTTGGCCAACCATCCCTATGAAGAGGGGCCGCAATTTCTTTTTCTTAATGAAATGGCCGTAGGCTGGCAATTCTCGGTTCCCCCATCAATCGTGATCAAGCCCTGCCTCGTCATTAAGGATCCCCATAAGGTTTTCGTCCAGGAGTATGAAGAATTGGGAGCACTTTTCTCACAGTTTCCCATGGTTCGCTTCGCTCTGCTTGTTGGGTGGAAGTTTCCTGTTCCCTCCTCCAAAAAGGCTGAGCAGTGAAAATGCAGTATGAGCAGGTAAGGAGGAGTTATATGGTGCGCACGCTTGGCAATTGGATGATGGTCATCCTGCTGGTACTGCCTCTCAGCGGCTGTTCTTTGGGTTGGGAAGTGCAAAGCAAAGCAAAAATCAGCGATGACCAGTTGTTTCCTGCCGTTTCCGAGATGATTGAACAACAAAAGGATGTCGTTTGGCCGTATTTGGAGGAGGATGTCCAACGTAGTCTGGTTAGCCGAACGATCAGCTCAGAAGAGATTGTGAACAACACCTTGGACGAGGAACAAGGTCGCCAGTATCTGGAGTTCTGTTATACCGTGGGCTCGAGTGCTGATCTCCAACAAGTTGTGGACTTTGCTCATGGCTTGTTGGATGCAGAGAAGCAGCAGGAATTGGATGAGAAACTGGAGGTTGCCCGATCTCTGATGCTGGACAAGGCACAAGTACTCAGCCGGGCCTTGGCTCCGAGCCAACGGGCGCCATTCTGGAAGGACATGCAAAAACTGGTTACCCGAACACTGGTTCTTTTTACTGCAGGTGTTGTCTATGCTTGCATTCCTACAGTGGTCTTCTGGGGCAAAATCTCGGCAGCTACGGCGGTGGCGGTGGCAACCGGAGTGGTGGCAAGCACCGTCATGTCAATTTGGCGGTATTATCAGTTTGGGGGCAGTATTGACGAATCATTCGGTGAGTGGCTGACCAGCGTCACTACTGAGCCCGAACTCTCCTATGCCTTGGCTGCCAGTGTAATTGCAGTAGGCAACACGCTCAAGCGAGGCTTTGTGGTAACAGGAATCATTATTTGTGTCTTTGCTTTGTACAATGTGTTGGACATGGTCAAGCCGATGCTCGCCAAGTACAATTTCAACGTATGAGGTAACAAGCTCCGTGTTTCTGTGGTTGCTCCTGCCTGTGCTTTGTGGAATACTATGTGCATCACAAAAATCAGGAAGGAGCTTTTCATCATGTCTACTACTCTCCGCAAAGAAATCCTGTCACGTTTCCTCCGCTATGCAGTCATCGATACCATGAGCGACGACCAAGCTGTTGCCGTGAAGCACCCCTCCACCGACGGTCAGTGGGATTTGCTTAATCTGCTTGTTGATGAGCTGAAAGCTCTGGGCATCAACGATGTACAAGTCGATCCCAATGGTGTGGTCATCGCAAGACTTCCCTCCAATATTGAGTATACAGTACCCACGGTAGCCTTCATGGCCCATGTCGATACTGCCGACGATGTAATGGGAAACAATGTAAAACCAAGAGTCATCGAAGCTTTTGACGGCAAGGACATCGTACTGAACGAGCAGTACACCCTTTTCTCTGAGGATAATCCCGAGCTTGGCAAGTATATCGGCGAGACCCTGATCGTCACCGACGGCAATACATTGCTTGGCAGTGATGATAAGGCCGGTGTTGCCGAAATAATGAGTGCAGCAGCCTATCTGATAGCCCATCCCGAGGTAAAGCACGGGGTGGTGGAGTTCATCTTCACCAGTGATGAAGAAACCGGGGCTGGTATGAACACCTTTCCCTATGAGAAAATCAGCTGTGACTATTGCTATACCATCGATGGTGGCAAGCGCTTTGAAATTGAAAGTGAGTGTTTCAATGCAGCAACGGTGAAAGTCCATTTCAGCGGGGTCAGCTATCATTTGGGCATGGCCCGCGGCCGGCTCGTCAATGCATTGACTATGGCCTCGTTCTTTATCAACGCCCTTCCCCAAGCAGAGAGTCCTGAGGCAACCGATGGCCGCTATGGGTATTACTGCGCACAGAGTTTCAACGGGACGAGTACTGAAGCGGATCTGACCCTCTACCTCAGGGATTTCGATTTGGACATCCTCAACCGCAGAATCGATACGATCAAGAGTCTTGCATCTGCAACCGAAGCCCTCTATCCGAAGGGGAAGGTCCTCGTCGATGCAAAGCATATCTACTACAACATGGCCTTGGTGGCTGCTACCAAGCCTTTTGCCATGGAAAATCTGTATGAAGCAGGCCGACAGTTGGGTATGGAGCTTGAGAGTGCGTTGATCCGTGGAGGTACGGATGGGGCACGGATGGCAAACGAACGCAATATTCCCTGCCCGAATATCTTTACCGGCGGACACAACCTGCATTCTCGTTATGAGTGGGCTGCTCTTCCTGCCATGGAAGATGCCTGCCGCCTGATCATCAAGATTGTTGAGGTTGGTGCTTCGAAATGAAGAAGCTTTGGGCTCTGTTCATCTGTTTGCTCCTCTTTGTGCTTCCGGCTGCCACCCTTGAGCTGGAAACTGAAAGCGGGGTATCAGATCGGGTTCGCTTGTCAGTCAAGCGGGCTCTGGAGCGCTCAATGCTGCCCCGACTCAAAGCAGACGAGACGCTTATTGCCCAGCTAACTGAGCTTTCCGTTCTTCGTCTGCAGGTAGGGGAACGGACACTTACCCTTGATATTGCCACCAATGATGAGGACTTGGAAGAATATCTGGTTTCCAATCTGCACTACGACGGCCTTTCCTTGTTGCAGGATCTTCCTCTCTTAGGCTTGGAAGTAGCTCTTGATCGGGGATTTGCCGTTGCCCTGGATTCTGAAAAACATATCAGGGAAGGACTTTCCTATTGGGTTTTGGATGGACAGGGCGATAAGCGTGGGGTGGTGGTAGCCACCCATGTGCGAAAGAACGAGTCAAAGCTGGCGTTTCTGCAGCAGACAGCAGGAAAGGAACTTTCATTGGGTATGGGCCTCGTGCCGATGGGTTCCTTTCCCCTTTCGCTTCACTTCAGCCTACACCAAGGTGGCACAGTGGGCTTTGCCTTCGATAGTTCCTATCCGCTTCCCTCCTATCCCTTCAGAGTGCTGTTCGGTCTCACCTCCCCTGACCTGAAACAAGGGTTTCTTGTTGTCGGTCTCGGCTCTGAATTGCCGCTTTCCCTTCTGTTTTCATCCAAAACCCAATTTGTGCGTGCCATAAGCCTCGAAGGGAGAGCCCTTGTAGGGATTGGGACCGCTTTTACAGGAGGGAGCTTGCTTTATTACAGTGAAGGCAGCCTCGCTTTGGTGTATCGAATGGGAGCCTTGGCCTTCAGCTTGGGAGGGGGAAACCGAGTATCGGCAACTTCTGCGGCCTTGACTCATCAAGGGCTTTTCCTCAGTCTCGGAACATCGTACACTTACACACCATGAAACAAGCGGTACGCAATGTAACAATCATTCTCATCTTCAGCCTAGTACTGTCTTCCTGCTCCTCGCTCTCCTCGTTGGTGCGCTCACAGGTGGAGGGCCTTCCGTCCTGGGTTTACAGTCCTCAAACCCGTAGTGACCAAGTAGCCTATGTGGGAAGGGGCACTGATATGGTTTCCTATAATGCGAGACTGCTTGCCTATGAGGACATTCTTGCACAAATTTCAGCGTATGTAGGTGAGGATGTACGTGATGCCTACTATCGTGAGTTGACCACTACCAACGCCATCGTCGATTTGAATCTGTCCATATCCAACGAATATGAGCGTACTGAAACCCGCGGCCAACATCAGATGTACCTTCTGGCCCGCTTGGATGCCAACCTGCTTGCAGGCAAGCGTACCAGTGTCTACAACGAAATATTGGAGCGCGATGCCCAGATAGAAGTCCTTTTGAAGGAGGCCGATCGTGCCTATCGGGCGAATGATGACACCTCAGCCATCGATCTCTATCTGCAAGCTGCCATCCTTGCTTCCCAAGGACCTGTCAATGTGAAGAAGCATGAGGTCTCCAATCTTTTGGAAAAGGCCCAAACCTTCCTGACTTCCTTACGGTTTACCTTGCGTGATGCCGACCAGACAAAGGCTACCGTCACCGTGTATGTTCGGCGTAAAAGCCGTTTGTTGTCGCCGAAAGTGCTCAAGGCACCGGTGCATGCTACCTTTCAGGCACGTAACAGCCTAGGCAAGCCCTATACGGATTTTCTTCAGTTCAATACTGCAACCGATGGATTTTTCACCTTTATTCCCTATAACCAGGGTCTTCAAAAGAGTGGGGAAGTGATTTTTTCTGTAGACTTTTCCCGCTTGCGCGAACAAATATCCTCTGTGTTCGACCAAGAGACCATAGCCCCCATTTTGGCCGCCATGGATGCGTGCCGCATTGAGTTCCCTTACTCGGTCAGTTCTCCGGTGACAGAGAAAACAGTGGTTGCTGCAATTCAGGCGTTCAGCCAGGAAGGGGTGCTTCTTTCTCACCCTGGGGCCTTGCAAACGTTCAGCGAAGAGCTTGCCTTGGATACCATCCCGGTTGTGCAGCTATCACTGGGTACGTTGGAGCTCGAAGACCAACTCAGTGAGTTGCGTTCTCGCTATCCCCAGGGAGGCTTGGCCTTGTTGGGGACGGTGGGAGTGGTGCGCACCGAAGTCGTGCGCCAACAGCAGGTGGTGGTCGCCTCCGGCAGGGTACAGGTCTATGACTTGGGTACCCAAAGCGTGCTGTACGACACCAAAGAGGTTGAGGCTGTCGCTTCGGGACAAACGATGGATGCGGCGCGCGATGCAGCGTTCAAGCGTTTTGGCTCAATCGCCAGTTATTTGGTAAGTTCCTTCCTGTTCATGCGTTGAACAAGTGCACCAGTTCTTTTGGATTGTTGCTGATAATGCCCATGGCCCCTTTCGCAAGCAAAGATGCTGCCTGTTCGGGATCATCGACCGTCCACGTACAACGTTGATAGTTCCACAGGCGTGCTTCTTCAAACTGCTGTACAGGTGGCTTGAGATAGGTCGGATGTACCAGATGCCTGCCGAATCCATGGCGAAGGAATCTCGGAACCGATGGTGAGTCACTATAGATGAGGGCGGTGGGGATGCTGTTTTTACTGATGTGTTTGAAGCGTAGCAGGCTGACAGGGTTGAAGGAGCTTATCAACGCTTGGTTTTGCAAGCCTGTCTTGGCCAGCTGGTCCCAAACTGCCATCTCCAAGCCGGTGTTCTGTATTCCTTCTGCTTTCAGCTCAATATCATATAAGAGCATATCCTTTCCCAGAGCCAAAACCTCCTCAAAGAGGGGAATGTGTTCACCTCTGCCTACATCGATATGCTTGAGATCTTGGTAGGTCATTGCATCGATGCGCTTGGGTATGCGGGCTATACGCTTGAGGTCGAAGTCGTGGATGACAACCAGCTCTCCACTTTTACACTGCTGAACATCGAGCTCTATGCCCTGTATATGCATATCCAGGCATGCTGAAAAGCTTGAGAGGGTATTTTCCGGGTGATCGAACGAGGACCCTCGATGGCCAAAGAGAACGGGTGTATCGAATACTCTGTGCATTATCGCTTCCCCCAGCGCAGATGCGCCACTTCATCCTTCCATTTTTCGCTGTCGATGGTCTCCAAAACCAAGGGAATGTTTTCGAATCGTGGGTCGGTGGCGATATGTTCGAAGGTGGCCCAGCCGATGGTACCTGCTCCAAGACTTTCATGGCGGTCGAGATGGCTTGCCGCAGGGGCCTTGGCATCGTTGAGATGCATGCCCATAAGCTTGTCCAACCCGATAAGATGGTCAAAACGATCGATGGTCTTTTCGAATTTCTCAACGCTGGACAAGTCGTAGCCGCCGGCGTGCGCATGACAGGTATCGATGCAAAAGCCGATTCGATTCTTGCTTTGGCAGTTCTCATACAGGTAGGCAAGCTCTTCAAAACTCGAGCCAAGATTGGATCCTTGTCCGGCGGTGTTCTCAACGACCGCGATGGCACTTTCGGTCTCACTAAGAGCTATGTCGAGGCTTTGTGCAACCAAGAGCAGGCCCTCTTTTGCATCAATCTGAGCGAGGTGGGAGCCTGGGTGGAAGTTGAGAAGCTTCAAGCCAAGTTGCTCAACCCTCCTCAGCTCGTCGATGAAGGCCTCTAGGCTCTGCTTACGCTTTTGTGCATCAGGATTTGCAAGATTTATCAGGTAGCTGTCATGTACCAGAATCTGATCATTGGAAAAATGCAGCGAAGCGCATGTTTCGACGAAAAGCGTTATCTCCTCGTCTGTCAGGGGCTTGGCCTTCCACTGTCTCTGATTCTTGGTGAACATGCCTAAGGCATTTGCACCAAATTCATCCGCTCTGGCCAAGGCGAGGTGAAGCCCTCCACCGATGCTTGTATGAGGTCCAATCGTATGCATAGAAGAAACCTAGAGCTTTGAGGCAGGGTTGTCAATCATCTTAACTCGTGTTAGTGTCCTCCTTACAGAGGAGCGATACAGCATGAGCGAACGGCAATGGGCCCTTGGCGATGAACTATCCGGTTTTCAGTTGGTTGAGATTTCCACCTTGCCGGAATACAAGGGTGTTGGATACCTGTTTCGGCATATCGAAACCAATATGGAAGTGTTTCAGGTAGTCAATGATGACAGTGAGCTGTTCTTCAGCTATGTGTTCAAGACCTTGCCCAGCAACGATTGCGGTATCGCGCACATCCTGGAGCACTCCGTGCTTGCAGGTTCTGAACGCTACCCGGTGCGCGACCCCTTCATGACCTTGCTCAAGGGCAGCACCAACACCTTCATGAATGCGATGACCTACCCCGACAAGACGTTGTATCCTGCCGCAAGTCCGTTGAAGAAAGACTTCGACAACCTCTTTTGCGTGTACACCGATGCGGTGTTCGCTCCGCTGTTGCGGGAGGAAACCTTCTGGCAGGAAGGAGTACGCTTGGTCACCGATGGGGAGAACAGCCACTTCGAGGGCGTAGTCTACAACGAAATGCTCGGGGATGGTTCGGATCATGATTCCATCGTCGGCAAGAACAGTGTGCGTACCTTGTTTCCCGATACTCCGTATGCTTTTGAGTCGGGAGGCAATCCTGAACAAATCGTCCGTCTTGATTACCAACAATTTCTCTCGTTCTATAGCCAATTTTATCATCCATCCAACTGCAAGCTCTTCTTGTACGGCAACTTGCAGGTCGGGGAGAAATTGGCCTTCCTTGACCAGGAATATTTAAAAACCCGTGGTTCTTTGAAAGTAAACAGCACCTGCAAGCTTGCTGAGAGCTGGAAGCAGGAACGCAGTGTCAGTTTCACCAGTCCGATGGAAGAAGGACAGACTCAGGAGAGCTCCTCGGTCGTACTTTCGTGGGCGACCAGCGAGGTGACAAAGCCTTTGGAAGTGGTCACGCTCTCCACCTTGGTGGATATTATTCTGGGCAATCCTGCAGCTCCGCTGTATAAGGCATTACTGGATAGCGAGCTTGGTTTGGATATTTCTCCGGAAAGCGGTATGAGTGCCGATTTCAGGCAGATGCCTTTCTTGGTTGGATTCAAAGGCATTGATGCCGAAAAAGCTGAAGCTGCCAAAGCGTGCATCCTGGGTGCCCTGTCTTCCATTGTAGAAGAAGGACTGGACAGCGACCTGGTAGCCTCGTGCCTGAAGCGTGCCCGTTTCAAGCAGTTGGAGATTCCCGGGGGAATGCCTACTGGGCTGAGAGCCTTGAACCGAAGTCTTCGCGGCTGGCTTTTTGATTTCGGGCCGACTGCAACCATCCAATCGGTAGGACCGCTTGAGGAACTTGAGCAGCAGCTGCAGGCCAATCCTCGCTATTTTGAGGATTGGATTCAGACCAATCTCATCGACAACCCTCACCGGTGCTTGGTAACCGTCAAAGGTGATGCCGATCATCAGAAGCGCCAGAATGAGGCAATTGCAAAGTATGCCCAACAGACCAAGGAAGCCTTGGGTAAAAAGGGACTGAAGCAGCTTGTCCTGCAAAACGAACGGTTCTTGCAGTTTGAGAACGAGGGTGATACCCCCCAGGCTCTAGCCACTGTGCCGTACCTGCATTTAAGCGACCTCCCCAGCACGATCAAGCCGAATACCCATGAGCATGTATCCCTGGAAGGCCAGGACCTTTTTGTCAGGTCGCAGTTCTGCAACCAGATAGTCTATGCCGATATAGCCATACGCATTGAGGACCTCAGTGAACGGGAGCTGTTGTTGCTTCCGTTCTATACCCGCTTGGTACAGATGACCGGGCTCGGAGAGCTCTCCTATGTGCAAGTTGCCACCAAGCTGAAGCATCTGACCGGTGATTTCAACCTCTTTGTTGAGATGGGCTCCTCCTGCATCGATGAGGATGTCTTGGTTCTGCTTCTCAGAACAAAGATGCTTCTTGAGGACTTTGATGATGCGATGCAGTTCATCCAACGCTTGCTCTTTGAGGCAAACGTGGATGACCTGAGGCAGATCAAGCAGGTATTGAACAACTATAAGACTGATTTCGCAGACAGCATCACCTACAACGCCCATGGTTTTGCCTCGTTGTGTGCCGCCAGTGTTTTCAGCGCGGTCCAGTACGAGGGCGAACAGCTTTCGGGTTTGCATCAGTGGTTCTTCCTCGATGCACTCACCGATGCGGACCTTCCCCAATTGGCCCAGGAGATGCTCGCATTGCAACAGAAACTGAACAACTGTCACCGGCTGATCAACCATCTTAGTTGCGATGAGGAATATGTGCAAACCTTGGTACCGGTATGGGAGCATTTTGTAAGGGGTTTTGAGGATAAAGGCCCCATTGCAGCAAGAAAACGCAACTATGAGGCAGTCAGCAAGGGCGAAGTGCATGAGGTGCAGCTCTACAGGCTTCCCTCCACGGTCAGCTATGCAGCGTATGCGATGAGGACCAGCGCACGGGGCAGTATCGAACAGGCGGCCCAGATGCTGTTGGGCCAGATTCTCAGTGGAAACGATTTATGGGAAGTCATTCGCGGTCAAGGAGGAGCTTACGGGGTGTCGGCAAATGCCGATGTGATGGAGCAGATGTTCGTCTTCTCAACCTATCGCGATCCCCGGATTGTTGGTTCCTTGAGTGATTTCAAACGGGTGCTTGCAAAGTATGCAACCCAAAGCATCGATGCCAAGCATATTGAGAATGCCTTGATTTCGACCGTCGGATCGGAGCTCAAGCCACTCTCTCCAAGCCAGGACTCCATTCTGGCTTTCCGCCGGTTGCTCTATCACATTACCGACGAATTCCGTCTGATGCGCCGTGAACAGTTATTGGGATTGGATAGCGACCGGCTCAACAGGGGAGCCGAGGCATTGCTTGAACTGGCCAAGACCGAGGATAGTTATGTAGTGCTTGCGGGTTCCCAGCTCCTGGAAGCGGAGAAGGATAAGCATCCTATGCTTGATCGTCCTGCAGTCCGTCTGCCGTTGTAGACCTTTCACCCCAAATCCGGGCCAGGGAGTTCAAATCCTTGGCCGATTTTAGTTTTAGAACGGCACATTGACGAATACTCGCCTGACTCTTGGCAATGTCCTCGGACAAGGCTTTGCAGGACGGGCTGCCGCACAGTCCGCAGTCGATACCCGGAAGATAGGCGAGGATGCGCTCCGCCTTTCTCAGTTTCTGCAGGGCTTTGCTGTGATCGGTATCGAGGCCTAGAACGTGCAAGGCCTGTACCGGTTCAAGGTTGAGGTTCTTCAAAAAAGCCTGCTTCTGCTCGATGATCCGCTCACAGAGGTCTTGGCTCAATTGCTTGGGCACCGTGCTGGACCAGTGCCTGATTCGCTCGGTTGCCAGGAAACGGTTGCGTACGGTGAGTATCCCGCCGACGCAACCTTCTGCGCAGGCATCGAGTTCCAAGAACTGCAGATTTGTATCCTGCTCGTCTTCCAGAATCTCCAGGAATTCAATCACATTGTGCATTTCATCCACAGCGAGGCAGCGACCGGTATGGTGCGAGCTTTGTCCTTTTACCAGACTCCATCGCAAGGCTTTGCGGGTGCAGTCAGGAAAGCTGAAGGTGTGCTGCTTTTGATCTGCGTCCCCTTTGTGTTTGGCAATGTAGGCGCATACCAGGTTGTAGGCAGTGTCGAAATTGATGATACCATCGAAAAGGCGGTGCTCTTCGGAGCCCTCAGTTTTGAACTGGGCGATTTTGGCTGCACAAGGGCTGAAATAGAAAATGCCCAGACCTTCGAATAGGGCTTTCAATTCACTGCGGGCAAAGAGGGCGGTGACTTGGGCGGGGGAGCGCAGGGTGCTCAGGTTATTCACCAAAAGAGGGAAGCGGACCTGAATGAGTCGTTGTACCGAAGGACAGAAGTTGCTGATCAAAGGAAGGGTGGTACTTTGGTCCTCAGCCTCAAGTATACCAAGAATGTCCACCCCGGTTTCAGCGAGGTACAGGTGGGTGAAGCCGAGCGCATACAAGGCTCCGCAAATGTGGCTGAGCGTCACTGAATCATCGAACTGAGCGAAAAATACAGCAGGAACAATGGCTACCCGCGTAGTGAACGCTTCAAGCTGTGAGAGGGAATCCTGTTCAATGGCGATGGCGTTGTTCGGACAGACAGCCATACACTGACCACATTCGATACACAAGTCATTGTCGATACGGGCTTTTCCCTTGGCTATGCGGATGGCTTGGGTGGGGCAGCGTTTCATGCAGTGGGTACACCCTTTGCACGCTGATTCAACGATATAGAGGGCATGATGGAATAGTTGGTTGCTCATGACTCCTCCTTGAATTTGAACAGCATGGACAGGTGGGTGTGGTCCCCGGCCTTGGTATAAATGGACAACTTGTCACAACTCTTTCGAATATTCGGCAATCCCATGCCTGCTCCGTACCCCATCTCGCGGACTTCGTCGCTTGCCGTCGACCATCCTTCGGTCATGGCCAGCTCCAAGTCGGGGATGCCGGGTCCGGTGTCGATGACATCCACCTGAACTTGTTCTTCCTCGAAGTCGCAAAGAATCTTGCCCCCATAGGAGTGGGCTATGACGTTGACTTCAGCCTCGAAGACTGCGACTATGATGCGCTTGATCGTCAAGGGGGGGATATTCAGCTGTTTGAGCAGCCGCTTTAGGTTGCTGGATGCAACACCCGCCACCGAGAAGTCCTGTGCTGGGACAAGGTACTCTTGATGCATGCTAATATACCGGCTTCAACCCTTGTTGATAGAGAAGCCCGCTAGCTTTAAAAAGGGAGAAGGAGGTGTAGGCGAGCGAAATATTCAACTCCTTGGCCATGTCGATCATGCTTTGGCTGGGTTTCTTGTTGCGAACCAGCAGAATGTTGCTGATGTCACTCATCTCCGCCGTTCTGATGGCCTGATTATTGGACAAGCCGGTGATGAGGATGAT
Organism: Sphaerochaeta globosa str. Buddy; assembly: GCF_000190435.1. Taxonomy (NCBI): domain Bacteria; kingdom Pseudomonadati; phylum Spirochaetota; class Spirochaetia; order Spirochaetales; family Sphaerochaetaceae; genus Sphaerochaeta; species Sphaerochaeta globosa. The sequence goes on along the minus strand of NC_015152.1, from coordinate 2,494,456 downwards.
GTCATCCTCAAGGATGGTCAGTACATCGCTCATAAGGTCGCTGGCAAAACCTCTCATTACTTCGTCTTCCAGATGGGATTCTCCGCAGACAAGCTTCCCATCCACACATGCTAGGATATCTTTAAGTTTCATAGGTGTGAGTATACCATGGACAAGGCTCATAACGGTAGGTAAAACTCAGGTCCCTTTTGCTCTTTTTGCCTTTCAAAAAGAGGGGTGAGAAGCTATACTGACTCAAAGAGGAGGAATCGCGTGAAATACGTTGGAGCTTTGGACCAGGGGACGACCAGTACCCGATTTATTGTATTTGATCAGAAAGGGACTCTTGTCGCATCCCATCAGCTGGAACACCAGCAGATTTATCCCCAGCCCGGTTGGGTCGAACATGATCCTTGGGAAATCTGGGACAACAGCTCGGAGTGCATCAGCAAGGCCCTCAAGGCTGCCAACCTCAAAGGCAGCGATATTGCAGGAATCGGCATCACCAACCAGCGGGAGACCATCATCGCTTGGAATCCGAAGACTGGAAAAGTCTGGCACAATGCCATCGTATGGCAGGACCTGAGGGGTTCCGACCTCATTGAGAAGCTGAAAGAGCATGTGGATGCTTCTTTTTTGCAGAAAAAGAGCGGTCTGCTTTTCAGCCCGTATTTTTCTGCTTCCAAAATTGCTTGGTTGCTTGACCATGTGGATGGTCTGCGTGATGAGGCCGAGAAGGGCGATGTGGTCTTCGGCACCATCGATACCTGGCTTACCTGGAACCTTACCGGTGGAAAAGCACTGGTTACCGATGTGACCAATGCTTCACGATACCTTTTGATGAATATCGAGACCTGTCAGTGGGATGACGAGCTGCTCTCCCTGTTCAATATACCCAAGAAAGCTCTTCCTATGATTGTTCCGTCATCGGGCATGGTGTATGCCACTACCACCCCCAGCGGTCCGCTTCGCAGCGAAGTTCCTGTGTGTGGAATCCTCGGCGACCAGCAGGCTGCCTTGTTCGGCCAGGCCTGTTTCACGGAAGGATTGGGAAAGAGCACGTACGGTACCGGCTGCTTCCTTTTGGTAAACACCGGACTCAAGCTTGTCACCAGTGCCCAAGGTTTGTTGACAACCGTGGCCTATCAGCTGGGCAGTGAAAAGCCGATGTACGCATTGGAAGGTTCCATTGCAGTAGCAGGCTCCTTGGTTCAATGGGCACGGGACAATTTGAAGATCGTGCAGAATCCACAGGAACTGGACAAACTGGCCTCCTCTGTGCCAGACTGCGGCGGAGTGTACATCGTTCCTGCTTTCAGTGGGCTTTTTGCTCCGTACTGGAGATCTGATGCACGCGGGGTAATTGCAGGGCTGACCGGCTATGTGACCCGCGCCCACCTTGCCAGGGCCATTTTGGAAGCGACAGCCTTCCAAGCCCACGATATTTTCAAGGGAATGGAAAAGGATAGCGGAATCGAGATGACTACCCTCAAGGTCGACGGCGGGCTTACCAACAGCCAGCCATTGATGGAATTCCAAGCCGACCTGCTGGGGATTCCTGTCATCCGTCCCTTGGTGGTGGAGACTACTGCTTTGGGTGCCGCCTACGCTGCGGGCTTGTCTGTGGGAGTATGGAAGGATTTACAGGAGCTTGCCGCCTATTGGAAGGAGGAGCGCCGTTGGGAACCGAAGATGTCCAAGGAAGTTCGATGTGAGAAGATTCGCTTCTGGAAGAAAGCTGTGAATCGCACCCTCGACTGGGTGGGGCCGCAGGAAGATGAACAGTAGGAGTGCTTGATGGTTTTCGATGCGATGCAAGGTTTGCTCTCATTCATGCGCCCCGCCCTTCAGGTGGGGGTGCTTGCATGGGTGTTCTATCGGTTTTATGTAACGATAGCACAGACCAAAGCTCAGCAACTGGTCAAGGTTGTAGTAGTCTTATTTGCCTCCTTTGCCGTGAGCTACATCCTGAAGCTGGATGTTCTGCTCTGGATGTTTCGGTATATTTCGATTCCTGCAACCATATTCATCTGTATTGTTTACCAGCCCGAACTGCGCCGATCCTTCACCCAGCTGTGGAGTGGTGGCTCGAGGCTTTTCAGGATTGGTACGCAGACCACGAGTTCCGACCAGATAGACTCCATTCTCAATGCCTGCAATGTACTGGTGAATAAACGAAGGGGCGCCCTCATTGTGTTCCCCCGTCGTTTGGGCATCAAGAATATTATCGACAGTGGAACGAGGCTCAATGCCGACCTTTCCACCAGTCTGATTCTTACCGTCTTCGACCATGACACACCGTTGCATGACGGAGCAATGGTCGTTCAGAGCGGCCGCATCGTAGCTGCCGGCTGTTATCTGCCTCTCAGTGAACAGACCGACATCAAGAAAAGCTTTGGTACCCGTCACCGTGCTGCCTTGGGGTTGGCTGAGGAGTCCGATGCCGTGGTCCTGATTGTCAGTGAAGAGACCGGTGCCATCAGCATGACGTATAATGCGAACCTCTACTATGATCTTGAAGCAGGAACCATCAAGCGGATGCTGCTAGCCTTGTTCAGTTACAACGACATTACTCCCGAAGAGCTTTTGCAGGAGGCAAGCAGTGACGAAGCTGAGTAAAAACCTGCAAGCATTTTTGTATAACTGGCCGGCCAAAGTTCTTTCCTTGGTATTTGCCGTGCTAGTCTACGCCTTCATCCAATACACTACGTTGGGAGCAAGAGTGGTAACCATTCCCATTTCAGTCTCTCTGCCTGCACAATTTGAAGCTCAGAGTTTGGTACCAACTTCGGTTGAGGTCAGCATCCGCGGAAATGAAGACATCATTTATCTCATTGACCCGAATTATATTCGGGCAACCGTGGACTTCTCAGCGGTCAAGCAGGAGGGCATAGCCACCGCCCCGGTTATTCTTGTATACGACGAACAGGTCTTCGACAGTGCCGAAATTGCCCTATTGGCCAATCCCACCCAATATCGGATTCTCTTCGGAGTAGGGAGCGGAACCTGATGATTGAGGGTATCGGCATCGATGTAGTGAATATTATTCGGATCGGCAAACTCTCTGAGGCAGTCAAACAGCGCTTGTTCCACCCACTGGAGCTCTCTGATGCTGCTTCTCTTGCCCCAGGGGTACAGAGTGAGTTCCTTGCGGGGAGGTTTGCCGCCAAAGAGGCTTTGGGTAAAGCCTTGGGTACAGGATTGAAGGGCATCAGCTTGCAGGAAATCTGGGTTGAGCGACAAGCCGATGGCAGTCCGCTGCTTTGTTTTTGTGGGAGAGCCCAGGCATTGGTAGGAAGTCGCAAGGCCATGCTTTCCATCAGTCATGATCAGCCTGTGGCAGTAGCGGTGGTTCTTCTTCAGGGAGGCAACGATGGCTCGCTCTGATTGGAAACGACCTGACCTTGAGCCGTTGGACCCCGGTTTGCGAAGAATACGTATGACCGTCTCCTACCATGGAAGTCACTACAGTGGCTGGCAGAAGCAATCAAATGCCAAAAGTGTTGCAGAAATTATTGAACAGACGCTTAAGCAGATACTCGACGAGGAAGTCCAGGTTGTTGGCAGTGGACGAACCGACAGCGGGGTGCATGCCCTAGCCCAAGTCTGTCATATGGACATAGCAAACACGAGGATCAAGGGCGAGAAATTCGCCCTTGCCCTCAACCGTCTGCTCCCTGCTGATATCAGGATTTTGGATTCATGTGAGACTGATGGGACCTTTCATGCCCGCTATACAACGATGGCCCGCACGTATCGCTACTACTATAAACGGGAGTGCGATATGACTGCTTTCGATGACAAGCTGGTTGCAAAAGTCAAGCAGTTTCCCTCCCTTGAGCTACTGAATGAGTATGCATGCAGCATACGGGGAACTCACGATTTTACTACATTCACTGCAAGCGGCGACCTCTGTCCCTCGCGCTTTCGGGATATTTATGAATCCTATTGGAGGTTGGAGATCGACCGCTTTGGCAAGGAGTTGTTATCCTATACCATATGCGGTAATGCTTTCTTGTATAAAATGGTGCGTTCTCTGGTTGGATCGATGATGGAGTTTGCAACCAAGGATTTGCCTGTAGAAGAGTTTAGGCACATCCTTGCTTCCAAGGACCGAAGCCGTTCTGGTCGTACTGCAAGTGCCTGCGGTCTGTATCTCTACCGCATCAGCTATGATGTGGATGAGTATGCGTGGTTCGAGGAGGAAGAGCATGAGTGATATCCAAGAGAGACGCAAAGGTCTTGCCTCCGCACTCCAAAGTTTTGTTGATTTGTGTGATGAGGCACAAGCCGTGATCGGAGCAACCCCGCTGCAAAGCTGTGGTGAGCGTGACTTCTCTGTCCTGCTTGATACGATGCTTCCCCTTCCTATCGATAAGGGATCGGTGCATGGTACCAATGTCCGTCAGCTTGAAGCGTTGGTCGCACTCTGCACCAAATGCCGTTTGTGCGAGACTAGGAAGCAAGTAGTATTTGGTGAAGGGTCCATTCCTGCACGCCTGATGGTTATCGGGGAGGGCCCGGGATTTGAAGAGGATGCGAGCGGCAAACCCTTTGTAGGAAAGGCCGGCAAGTATCTGGACAGCTGGTTGGGTGCCATTCATATGGATCGCAGCAACGCAGTCTACATAGCCAACATTGTAAAATGCCGGCCACCGGAGAATCGCGACCCTGAAGTCGATGAGGTACAAGCGTGCCTGCCATACCTCAAGCGCCAGATTCAGTTGGTCAAGCCCCAGATCATTCTTCTCGTCGGCAGTGTTGCTGCACGTTCACTATTGGGTGTTTCCGATGGGGTGGGCAAGCTCAGGGGGCGTTTCCTCCGGTATGAGGACGTTCCGGTGGTTGTAACCTATCACCCCGCTGCAGTCCTTCGGAATATGGAGTTGAAACGACCGGTATGGGACGATTTGAAGAAGATTGCCGCCTACCTGGACATTCAGCTTTCCGGGAGGTCCTGATGGCCTTGTTTGCCATGGTGGCATTGGATTTGCCGCTCAAGCAATCCTTTACGTATACCATTGAACCAGCTATGCAGGATAAGGTCGCAGTAGGTCACCGGGTTGTTGTTCCCTTCGGAAAGCGGGAGATGACCGGGTATGTCATCGATTTGATGGATGCGTTCAGCTCTCCGTATGAGCTGAAGGCGATCAAGCGGGTAATCGATGCATCGCCGCTGTATGGAAAGCAACTCCTGGATTTGGCTGCCTGGATGAGTCGCTACTATTTGTGCTCGCTTGGCGAAGCATTGAGCATGATGATTCCCGGTGGCAGGAGGGAGATCAGCATCCCGGCCCTTGAAGTCGAGGAAGATCTCAGCTTTGCGAAGATTGAACAGCTCAGCGATGAGCAGGATGCAGCCATTAAGGCCATCCTAAAACGTGACAAGCCGATGTATTACCTCTATGGGGTGACGGGAAGCGGCAAGAGTGAAGTGTTCCTTCGTTGTGCCGAGGCGGCAATCGCAGAAGGCAAGGCGGTCATCTACCTTGTTCCCGAGATTACCTTGACTCATCAACTTGCCCAACAGGTGACCTCGCGGTTCGCCAACAAGGTGGCAATCCTGCATTCAGCCCTTACTCCGAGCCAACGGCTGAAAGAGTGGAAGCGGATAATTTCAGGAGAGGTGCAGCTTGCCATCGGGGCTCGCAGTGCCGTCTTTGCCCCGTTTGAGAACCTTGGCCTGATTATTCTCGATGAGGAGCACGAAAACAGCTACAAGAGCGGCAATACTCCCCGCTACCATGCCAGACAGGTTGCCCAAAGGCGTTGTCAGCAGGAAGGGGCGACGTTGGTCATGGGAAGTGCAACCCCCTCCTTGGAGGCTTACAGCCTGATGCAGGATGGCTCACAGGTCGGTGCCTTGCATCTTACCAAACGAGTGGCCGGAGGGAGCATGCCCAAGGTGGAGGTTGTGAATCTTGCCTTTGAGAAGTCCTTGGTCAGTTCCGCCTTGAAACAGGGTATTAAAGAGACACTGGACAAGCAGAAGCAGGTAATACTCTTTTTGAATCGCAGGGGTTTCTCATACTTTTTCCACTGCAACAGCTGTGGCTATGAGCTGCACTGTCCCAATTGCTCGGTAGCTTTGACGTATCATAAGAAAAGTGAGCAAATGGTGTGCCATTACTGCGGCTACCGCACTGCTCCGATGCGCGTCTGTCCTGAGTGCAGAAGCGTTGACGTGCAGTATAGCGGCTTTGGTACCGAGATGGTGGAGATGGAAATCCGTACACTCTTTCCCAAGGCACGCGTCGAGCGTCTGGACACCGATAGTGCCAAGGAAAAAGGGCATGTACAGAAAACTCTTTCTGATTTCCGCCAAGGTTCGATCGACATTCTTTTAGGAACTCAGATGGTGGCCAAGGGACTCAATTTCCCCAAAGTTGAGCTGGTGGGAATCGTGCTTGCCGATAGCGGCATGAATATTCCCGATTTCCGCAGTCAGGAACGGACGTTCAGCCTGCTTGTACAGGTCTCGGGCAGGGCAGGACGGTACAACGACCAAGGCAAGGTGATCATCCAGACCTTCCATCCCGATAATCCCGCCATTCAGTATGCCCTTGCCGGTAATGTCGAAGGCTTCTACAACGAAGAACTTGCAGTAAGGAAAGACACTGGATTTCCTCCTTATAGCAGGCTGATAAACCTGGTACTCAGGGGCAGGAATCAGAAAAAGGTACAAGAGGAGACAGAGAAGCTGGAAGCGCTGCTGAATTCAGCAGCCGTTCATGCCAAGGCAGAAGTACTTACCTCGGGTGAGTGCCCCTTGGAAATGATTGCCTCCAACTATCGATATCACATCCTGATCTCAGCCAAGGATGGCTCTTCAGCACACCATTTGGTTGCCACCGTTCTTGCTTCCTACACTCCAGTATCGGCTGTGTACCTCGAGGTTGACCTCGACCCGCTGCAGTTGCTGTAGTTTTTAGGGATTTTCGTACATTTCTTCAGCATCCTCAGTCACATCAGTTTCGTTGAGGAAGCAGGAAGTGACATCCATTTCTCTCGGGGGACCGGTTGCTACAATGGTAATATTCAGGCGCAGGCGTGTCAGAGTCCCCACCGTCCCCCCGCTGAAATCCATATCCATGACTCCGTATTGCGGTACGGGCAAGGCGGAGAGATCATCTGTTCCATCTATGAGTACTCCATGTGCGTTCGTATAATCGGTGTAGGTGCGTGTAGTCCCTGATTCTGAATATCCTGCAGGTGGGTTTCCACTATGCGAACTCCGATACGCCATTACCTCCTCATCTGCAAGCTTGAGCTCATCTAGCAGTAGTTTGATCTTTTCTTGGGTTGGATTCAGGTCCGAACCCCCATCCGGGTCGCAGGAAACAAAGAAAAGGAGAGCGAGACAAAGAAGAACTGACAGCATGGTGCGCATAGGTGCCTCCTTCTGGTCCTATAGGTGCGATTGGACTGGCAAAAACCAAGGGAACTGAAACACTCTTTATTATACATAATAGTAAATCTGTAATAAATTATTGCCTAGAGAACAACCCTCTTTGTCCTGTGGGTGTACTCACCGCCCTTGCGTTGACCATAGCCTTTTGTGTTGGTATAGTTGAGCTACTATGTTAGATATATATACACTTGGAGATGAGGTACTTACAGAGAAGTGCCAACCAGTAACCAAATTTGATAGTGCTCTGAGAATCCTGGTGGATGCAATGTTTGAAACCATGGCAGAAGCAGATGGTGTCGGACTGGCCGCCCCGCAAGTTGGTGTAAACAGCCGCTTGTTTGTGATTCACATCCAGGGCTCCGAAAATCGCGCCTATATCAATCCGCAAATTATCGAGACCTCGATCGAGACCGATACCTCAGAAGAGGGTTGCCTCTCAATTCCAGGGGTCTGGCACGATGTTCAGCGTCCCGCGCGGGTTACCGTACAGGCTCAGGATGTCGAAGGCAAGGTTTTCACCGTCAAAGCGGAAGGCTTGCTTGCCCGTGCGATCCAACACGAGTATGACCACCTCAACGGAGTACTGTTCATTGACCGCCTCAACGATGAGGAACGGGAAAAAATGGTAAAAGCGTACGAGAAGCGCGCCAAACTGGGAAAAAGGAGACGATAACGGTGAGAATCCTCTTTGCAGGAACTCCGCAGGTTGCAGTCCCCACCCTGAGGGCCTTGTCACAGCACTTTGAGATCGGTGCGGTTTTAACCAACACCGACAAACCTGGTGCAAGGGGCAAGGCCCTTGTTCCGTCTGCGGTTAAAACCGAAGCCGTCAGTTTGGGCCTAAGGGTGCTGCAGTACGACCGACTCGGTTCCGAGGTTCGGGCTGAGGTCGCAGAGACCGGGTGTGATACCTTGGTCTGTTTCGCCTATGGGAGACTGTTCGGGCCTAAGTTTCTCTCCCTGTTTTCAGGAGAAACACTGAATATTCATCCATCCCTGCTCCCCCAGTTGCGTGGACCAAGTCCCATCCAGGGCTCCATACTCAACCAACTTTCAGAAAGCGGCATCAGCATCCAACGCATCGCCAAAGAGATGGATAGTGGGGATTTGCTCATGCGTGAGCATTTCTTGCTGCAAGGTGACGAGACCAGTGAAAGTCTCTCATCGTTTGTCAGCCTGAAGGCCGCTGACTTGGCGGTGAGAGCACTGTTGGATTTGCAGGCGGGAAAGGCAAGGTTTACCGCCCAAGAAGGGCCGGCTACCTATACTTCCTTGATAACTGCAGAAATGAGCGTTGTCGATTTTAGCAAGAGTGCGAAAGAAATTCATGCTCAGATTCGTGCCCTTTACCCTTGGCCGAAAGCCCGAACACTGTACAACGGACAAAGTCTGTTGCTTACTGGAGTCTATGGTACGGTATTTGAAGCAGGAGAAGAAAAAGTGGATGCAAACATCCCCGTAGGAACGGTTGTACAGAAGCAAAAAGGGAAGGGTATCGCCATCGCAACCGGTGACGGCCTACTGTGGGTTACATCCATGCAGCTGGAGAAGCGCAAGGAGATGGACTGGTCTTCCTTCCTCAACGGCAACCAAGGCTTTCTTGGTGCAAGGCTCGGGTAGTCGCATGAAGCGTTCGATGCTGTTTTTGCTCCTTGTTTTGTTGTGTGCTCCGCTTATTGCTTCAAAACCCTCGGTTGCCGTGGTACTCAGTGGAGGCGGTGCCCGTGGGGTTGCCCATATTGCCGTCCTGGAAGCGCTTGAAGAAGCGGGTATTCCCATCGACATGGTGCTGGGAACCAGCATGGGCTCACTGGTCGGCGGGCTGTACAGCAGTGGATATACACCCAAGGAAATTCGAAGGCTCCTCGTTGAAACTGATTTGGTCGGCTTGTTTTCTGAACCAGTGCTTGATCCCATCCGAGTTCAGGACACCGCATTCTCCTACATGCATGACCATGCATTTTCACTAGGCTTTGGGGAGAACGGTATTGGTAATGCCCCGGCTCTCATAGGTGATCAGAAAATTCTTGAACTTCTGGGTTTTCTCTTCTCCAAATACCCCAATACCATGGATTTCGACCAATTGCCAATTCCCTTCCGTTGTGTTTCCGCTGATGCCGTGACCGGAGAACGTATCGTGCATGATTCAGGATCTCTTGTCAGCGCCATCAGAAGCAGCATCTCTATCCCCCTTGTTTTCTCGCCGTATCCGTATGAGCAAACTCGCTTGGTAGTGGATGGTGGAGTGGTGGACAACCTCCCTATCGCTCTTGCCCGCTCCCTCGGTGCTGACATTGTCATCGCCAGCGATGTGAATGCTCTGAAGCTCGATACCTATGAACAGTTGGAAAGCCTTTCAGCAATGGCTATGCAGACCATTATTCTTGTTACGCAGGATAAGGCTGCAGCGCAGCACCCACTCGCAGATGTATTGTACTTACCCGACTTACGGGATATCAACGCACTGGATTTTACCAAACATGAGCTGATTCTTGAGCGTGGTGAACAAGCCGTTGCAGATAAGAAGGAGGAACTCTCAAATCTGGCTACACGCATAGCGCAAACACGAGAGCTCACAATACTTGATAGCGACCGTGATGGGGTGTATTCCCTGCGTTCAACTCCGACGATTTTGCAGATTACCATCCAGGATCTCTCCCTGAATAAAGATCATCGGATGCCGCAAGTAAGTCAGCTGTCATCCTTTCTTGGCCGAAGCTTCACCAAGCAGACGGCCGGAGAGCTCAACCTCAAGCTGAGGGAAATCCGCAAGTCCAACTCCCTGGCAAGCTTGGGATATGAAATGGCACCGGATGGAACGCTTCTGGTCTCAGGAAGGGGATTTGAAAAACGCAATAGCAACATAAGCCTTGGCCTGCAAAGCAATGCAGGTTTTTCCAATGCCTTGCCAGCCTCAATGGCTTGGTACAAGGCCGATGTTTTTCTCGATGCGTACATGCTGGAGCTCTGGGGAACCGATCTTGCATTGCTGCTCAATGCGACCTTGGGGCAAATGACGAGTATGCAGATGGCCCTTCGCTATCCCTTTGCACTCACGAGTTGGGGCGAAGTCGATGTGAAGTTTGGCCTGTTGTATGGCAGCGGCAGCCTGAGTACTCTCAGCACCGTAGTGAATGCAAACCGAACTGCTCCCTTGGACCGCATATTCCGATCTGAGCTTTCGCTGGATCTGCACTTCAACGAATATGGTCTCGCCTCGCTTTCCGGCTCCTACGATCTTGTATCCTTGCACGATGCCACGTTCCCCAGCACGTTCCTTGCATTCCCCGAATTGGAAGCAAGCCTGTTGTACAACAGTCTCAGAAGTCGGTTCAAAGCCAGTGGCGTCAGGTTGGATATGCTTCTATCGATTGGTTACTTGGATGGGATGTTGAGCAGCATGCGCATAGGGTGGAACCAGAAATTTGCAGTATCGTATCTTGATAGTTACTCCTACGATATGAACCTATCGTTGATCCGTAAACCTTTTGCCTTGTTGGAAAGCTATGCCGATTTGGGGACGGTGGAAGGAATTCCCGGGTACAGCCCCTTGTCGATCAGACGTGACACCCTCTATGCAGGGATGGGCTGGCAGCATCGACTCAGCGAGATACTTGGCTACCCAACCTATTGTAAAGTAATTTTGCGGGGAGGAATCCTTGATTCCTATGACCCGTATACTGCTGTTGCTCCCACCAATAATGCATATTTCTCCGATACCACATGGGATTTGGGGCTCGGTGTTGTACTGGGATTGGTTTCACCGTTAGGGGAAGTCCTCCTGAGTTTTGGAGCGAGTCTGGGTGGTTTTGTGACTTTTGCCGTCGGAGTCTATTGATGGAGCTTCCTTACCTAAGCTACGCCCGACATCTGCAGAATAGGTATAAAGCTCGTGTCTACCGCATTGGAGTCGATGGTCTTTTTTCTTGCCCAAACCGTCAATACGATGGAAAAGGTGGGTGTGCCTTTTGTGATGGCAGAGGGGGCTCTGCTGTATATCACCGTATTGAGGAGCATGCATCAAGCCGTTTGGGATATGCAGAGCAGGGCCAGCTCTTCGAGAGCGAAATCTCTGGGGTTTCTCTTGATCAGCGGGTCGCGCTCATTCTGTCTCAGATTGAACGGGGAAAGGCATTTGTCCAGCATAGGTATAAAGCACAACAGTACAGCCTCTACTTCCAATCCTATACCAACACCTACGACAGCATCGAGAATCTGAAGACGTTGTACGATACGGCACTTTCTACACACCCCTTTGTTGAATTCATCGTTTCCACCCGACCCGACTGTCTGTCACAGCCGGTGATCGACCTGCTTGCTTCGTATACCACCAAGGTTGAGAAGGTCTGGGTTGAAATAGGTCTGGAGAGTGCAAATCAACAGAGTTTGGATGTACTTGGAAGAAATCACGATACCGATTGTTATATTCGTGCAGTAGATTCGTTACATTTGCGAGGTATCGGTGTTTGTACTCATGTGATGCTCGGACTCCCGAATGAAGGACGCGCCGATTATCTTGCAACGGCAAGGTTGGTGAACAGGGTGCATAGCGATGCGGTGAAAATTCACAACCTGCATGTCTGTCTGGGAACCCGGCTGGATGATTGGCATCGTCAAGGAGAGGTAACTACCGCGTCTCTACGCAGACATGTAAGCGATAGTATTTTCTTTCTCAGACATCTTCACAGCTCAATTGTTATTGAGCGTATGATGTGCGAAACTCCCAGTCATAGACGTGTTTCACCTCGTTTGTTTCCTGACAAGCATCAGTTTCTTGCACAGGTGACGGATGGTATGCTGAGCCATGGTTGGGTACAAGGGGATTTGGTATGAGTCGTAGGATTCCATTGCAGAAGATAGTCCGGGTGACGGGAATTATACTCACGCTTGTTGTGGTCTACCTCATTGTGTTGTTTTCATTCATGAGCAAGGAGTCATATCCACAAATCTCGTGGATACCGTTTGCCGACAAGGGGGATCATATGGCAGCGTACGCGGCCTTCGGCTTCTCCTTCTTTCTTGCAACCTTGCAGATTCCTGGTTCCGGAAAACAAAGAACGGCATATAGCAAGCCTCATTCGACCTTGCATATTACCAGCTGGTCGGGCAGGTCCATTATCTACACCTTGGTGACAGGAACACTGCTCGGCTCCTTGGTAGAGGTGATCCAGCCGCGCTTTGGAAGAACTCGTGAATGGTTCGACCTTGCTGCAGATTTCATGGGTCTTGTAGTCGGCTTGGCAGTGGTGCTTCTTTTGCTCAAGCTGGTCGGTTCCTATTTTACTGCCCGTCCGTGGCTGTACGATCCCAATTGGAAGGATGAGGTGGATGAAACTCTCTGAAAGAATACGTGATGCCCTTATGCATGCAGTGGTGGAACTCGATGACGATGTATTGGCTTGTATTCAGACCGCTTCCATACAAGAAGAAAGTGAAGCAAGCCGGGCTGTGCTGCAAGCCATTCTGACAAATGTATCCCTCGCAAAGGAGTCCGGCATGCCGATGTGCCAGGACACGGGTCTTTTTCTGGTTTTTGCCGATGTCGGCCGCAGCTGTCCTCTTTCGCTCAGCCATATCGAATCATCCATCATGGTAGGGTGTACGCAAGCCGTAGAACAAGCATATTTTCGACGTTCCATCGTAGCGGAGCCGGTTTTTGACCGAACCAATACCCAGAACAACCTACCTCCAGTCATCTGGTGGAACCTCGTTGAGGGAAGCGGACTACAAATCCAGATTTTGCTCAAAGGTTTTGGGAGTGAAAACTGCAGTTCCGTCAGGATGCTTAATCCCACCGGTGGACAAGAGGCCGTCGTGGAGGCAGTCAAGCAAATTGTAAGTACTGCAGGGGGGAAACCCTGTCCTCCCATATTTGTGGGTGTCGGCTTGGGTGGCACGATGGATCGCTGCGCCTATCTCAGTAAGCGTGCTCTGCTTCGTGATGTCCGACTTTCACACCCTGATCCCCGTTATGCTTCTTTGGAACAGAAACTGCTTGATGCCATTCAGTCGTTGGGTATCGGCAGTGGTGGCCTGGGAGGCACTATTACCGCCTTGCATGTCGCCATAGAAGAAGAGAGTACCCATATTGCAGGGCTTCCCCTCGGGGTGTCCATCAACTGCTGGGCTGACCGCAAAGCCAATGTGGTATGGAAGGAGGGAGAGGATGCGTGAACTGAAACTTCCCCTTTCTGAACAGGACATTGCAAGTCTGAAAGCGTATGACCAAGTCCTACTCACCGGGCCCCTGTACGTTGGCCGTGACCAGGTGCACAGTCTGTTGTTTGACATGGTCAATGCAGGACAGAGCCTGCCGATACCCCTCCAAGGACAAGCCATCTACTACATGGGGCCTTCACCTGCTCCCGAGGGAAAGGTTATTGGCGCGTGCGGCCCTACAACCAGTGCAAGGATGGACCCGTTTACCCCTTTGTTGCTCGACCATGGCTTGAAGGTCCTGATCGGTAAGGGGCCACGCAGCCAGAGTGTTGTCGATGCCATCCGACGCAACAAGGCAGTCTACCTGCAAGCTTTCGGAGGATGTGGAGCTCTCTATGCCTCTACCGTCAGGTCCTCGAGCATTGTTGCTTTTGAGTATCTTGGGCCGGAGGCACTTTTACTGCTGGAAGTGGAGAAATTCCCTGCCATTGTGGCTATTGATAGCCAGCAGGGGAGTGTTTTCGTTCATTAGACGGGATTCTTCTCTTTTTACTGGACGTTTCGCTGGAGGTGGGGTACAGTTTTCTGTATGCAAGTCTCCCTTGCAAAGGTCTTCATCTTGGGGTGAGTGAAGAGCTTTTTTCTTTCCATGTGGAAAGCGGGGAGAAAAATCATGTAATACGGAAGGCTATACCGTGAAGAATCATGTGACTGTGCGCCTCGCACCCTATCTCCTCTTGTTCCTGCTTATCGGCTGCTCCAAAGAGGTTGTTCCCCAGATTGTAGTTCCGAGCATTCCCTCTGTTACTGAAAAGCCGATTATTAAAGAAACCGATGTCATCAATGACATGCTCAAACCGGTCGATTTGGATGACCGATTCAGTTATACCTATGGCTATATGCTCTATGCCACCCTGAAACAGCAGGGTTTTGGCAACCTTGATGCTTCCTATTTTGCCAAGGGGGCTCTGGATGCAGTAAATCAAAAGGGTTTCTTCTCCCAAGAGGAAATGAACCAGATTCTGTATGAAGTACAGACTAATATGCTGCAGATCGCCCAGCAGGAGCTTGAAGCCCTTGCAGAGAAAAACCTGAAGAGTGCTCAGGATTTTCTTGCCAGCAATAGTACACGTGAGAACGTAAAGTCCACACAGTCGGGTCTGCAGTATGAAGTACTGCTCGCCGGTGAAGGTGAAAATCCTTCAGAAGAGAGTATTGTGGAAGTTGATTACCAAATATTGCTGCCCAACGGTCAAGTAGCCGACAGCAGCTATGAGCGTAATCAGAGTTCTTCATTCCAGCTGAAAGCCATCATGGTACGCGGTTTCATTGAAGGGGTGAAGCTCATGAACGTAGGGTCCAAGTACCGGTTCTGGATCCATCCCGACCTTGCGTATGGCAAAGAAGGTACACAGACTATTGAACCCAACACCCTTTTGATTGTGGAAGTAGAGCTGAAGGCGATCAAATCGGATTTGTGAGCAGCCCCAGTATTTCTTCGAGCCGATTCACCGTGTACGTTGTTTTCAGATGAGGGGGAAGCGCCAGATTGTGGGGATTGTACCAAAGTGCATCGATGCCGCTGTCTAGCGCTCCCTGTATATCGCTTGCAAGGCTATCGCCGATCATCAGGCATTGCTGTTTCTTATCTGTCAGATGGGTGCGTTCAAGCATGGCCGAAAAATACCGGGTATCGGGTTTTTGGTATCCAAGCTCCTCACTGATGAAGATGTCCTGAAAAAAATGCGTAATGCCGCTTTGCTTGAATCGACCCCACTGGACATCGGCAATGCCGTTGGTCGCGATGAAGAGTGTGTAGCCGCGCTGGGTAAGCGAGGAAAGTATATTCTTGCTGTGAGCGAATAAAATTCCCTGCCTTGCCAGATGGTTTTGGTACCGTTGTGAAGCATCATGGGGGTCCAAGCGAAAAAGCGTTGCTTCACAAAAGCGTTCAAACCGTTTGGTTTTCAATTCCTCAAGAGTCAGCTCTCCACGTTCGAATTCCTTCCAGCAGGAGGCATTGCAGGCTTTGTACTGCAAAAAGTGTTTGCTTTGGATGCTCAAGCCCATTTCCTTGGCCATGAGATGGAAAGCTTGGAATTCTGCCTGCTCGAAATCGAACAAGGTTCCGTCTGCGTCAAAGAAAAGATAGCGGTACATGCTCTGTCATCCTTTACTTGGGTTCTGCATGTCTGTACCATAAAGAAAAACCATCCGGTAATGCAATACCGGACTAAGGAGATGTTCTATGCAGGAAAGTTTTCTCAAACGCCACCTGATGCTTTCGATCGTCTTTGGATCGTTGCTCATGATTTTCGGCATATACCTGATGTTCCAACAGGAATCATTCATCAGAATATTCATCTCCATCCTCGGCTTGTTCCTGACAGGTTCCGGGCTGTTTTCTCTCTTTTCCCTTAATCGGTACCAGCTGGGAAAGCGTACAAAAATTGCGACGCTCGTCAAGGCGCTGATAAGTCTTGGCCTGGGTGTTGTTGCCATCATAGTGCCGCTTTCGGCAGCAAACGTCAGTTGGACGGTACTGCTGTATGTAATCGCAGCTGAACTGATATTCTCATCGATCATCCTGTTTTTGGATGCACTGTTGCTGAGAAAGAGCGGCATTATCATTTCAGGGATGCTATCTGAAGGAGTCTTTTCCTTGGTTGTGGCAATTCTGCTGTTTGTATTTCCCCAGCAGATCGGCAGCATGCTGCTTAAGCTGGTAGGGGCGGTACTTATTGCTTCAGGCCTGGCAATGGTGCTGTGGGCTTACCGGATCAGAAAAATAAACCGACAGTCCAGCACTCAAACGATTGAGGCTGAAGCTGTCGTTGTGGACGAACCCTCCAAAGACTAGGGTACCAAGAATGAGGCGACAAGTCCGTAGCGGGCGACGCCGTTTTCATCGGTAACCGATTCCCCTCCGATGGTAAGCATTGAGGATGAGAGCGGCAATAATTTGCGGCTGAACAGATAGTCGATGCGCTCCTTGAGTTCTTTCTTGACGAATGTGTTCCCTGCATCGGTAGCACTGGAGAAGTGCGTTGCGCGATAGACATCGTAGAACTGTGCATCCTCCAAGAAAGTGGAGAGCGGCCAGAGATAGTCGATCTGGCGATAGGTAATCGGACTGAAAGTGTTCCAATCCTGGTGTGAGGGTTCAAAGAGACTTGAGCCGATGATTGTCGGTTCCGTTATTGAGCCTTCCCCAACAATTGTTTTCAACGCATCAAGCCGCGCTTGGGTGACGCGTTTCTGCACTGTCTGCCAATCACCGCCGGAAGCGAACGTGGAGAGCACTTCATATTCAGGAAGATAGGCTAGTGCGAGTCTGAGCGTTTTCTTCTCACTGAGCTGTACACTGGCTCCATTCTTGCTTGAACTGATGATCGGCAGCGTAGTAATAATGGCTCCGCCTTCAACCAGGATAGCGTGCTGTCCCATCGATCGAACCACATCTATGACATTCTGCATGTGACCGGTCACGAATAGTACTGGATACGAGAGGTCGCTGATGCTTTGCACAACCTCTTGAGCCATCCCTTTTTCACTCCAAGGTGCATCATCGAGAGGCAGAAGCATAATATCCAGCTGACTCTGCTCGGAAAGTTGGGCGGTGGGGGTATCGGTTGTATAGATTCTCGGGAAGGTGAGGGAGGAAAGAGGAGGAATCTGGCGGTATTGTTCTTCCAATGCGGCTTTCTTGGCATTCTCTTCATCCATCAACCGCTTTAGCTCAGCTTCCTGCATTGCAAGTTCCTGTTGTTTCTGATCTGCAATGCGTTTTGCCTCAGCTTCACGCTCTCGTTCCAGTCTGAGTTTCTCTTCCAGCGTAAAAGCCTTCTCCTCAAGCTGTGCCTTGAGAATGGTGATTTCCTCACCCAGATTTTGGATGGTCGTCTGAAGAGTTTGCACTTCACTTTCGTGTTGGTTTTGCAGCATTGCAGTTTGGGATAGGGAGGCTTCTTCTGCTTGTGAGAGCAACAACTGGAGCTCACGATTGATGACTTGTTGTTCGGTCAATAGCCCCTCAAGTTCATTTGCTTGGTAGGTCACGGTATTGAACGCTTCAGTCATATCATCCAACTGCTGCAACGTCGCTGCAAGCTGTTCACTCGTCGAGCCCGATTGGCCCTCCGTGGCTGTGAGTGCTTGTAATGTTGCATCGAGGCGTGTTTGCAAGTCAGCTATCACGATCTCATTGGCTTGTAGTTTTGTTTGCAGATCTGCAATGGTGGCTTGGGCTTCATCCCATGCCTTTTGCCGGCTGATCTCGGCTTGTTGCTGTTCCAAAAGACGTTGCTCTTCAGCTTCTTTCTGCTGTTGCTGTTCGAGCGATACGTGTTGCTGGTGTTTTTGCTCTTCCAAAATACGCAGTTCTTCTTGCTGTTTGGCCAACTCTGCATCGAGGGCGGCCTGTTTTTCGGCTTCAAGGATGGAGTATTTGGTCACCGGCGGCTTTTGTTCTGAAGAAGGGAGGGTAATGACATCCTTTCCTTGTCGGGCGGTGTAACTTTGGCATCCAGCGGCTGAGAGCAGAATAAGTAGAAGAATAGGGAGTAACAAGCGTTTGTTCATAGTGTTTTCTAGTCCTTAGAAGTTGAAGAATGCCTCGGCTCTTGCCTTGGCGAGTTCTTTGCGGGCCGTTTCCTCCTTGGAGTCCTCTCCAAGCATGAAAGAGTCGCAATAGTTTGCCTCTACTTTGTCCTCTATATACTCTTCCACTCCTTCAAGGCAGTCATGGTAGATACCCGGACTGTAGAAACGACAGTTTACACAACTGTGTAGACTTTTTGAGCAGGTTGGGCAGAGCGTCGAATAGCCGATACTGGTCATTGCATCGATGGAAGTATGACAGTGATGGCATGCACGCATAGCTTAAAACTCCAATTGTTTCCCATACTCGGCCATCTCGCCGTCGGTATAGGTCTCTTTCGAAAGCTGGATGTTCTTGTGGTCATCCTTGAAGCGCGGAACAATATGGAAGTGCAGGTGAGCAACCTCTTGTCCGCTCTCCTTGCCATTGTTGACGATCAAGTTCGTTGCGTCACAGCCGAGGCGTTCCCTGAGCGTTGCATCAGCTTGTTTTGCCAGTCTGATGAGATGGGCCAATACCTCATCCGGACACGATTGGAGGGTTGGATAGGGCTCCTTGGTGATGAGTAACAGGTGCCCTTTATTGACTGGATTAATGTCAAGGATGGCGAAGCAAAGTTCGTCCTCATGAAGTTTAACGCTGGGAATATCCCCTTTTAAAATCTTGGTGAAAATCGTTTCCATGGCACACCTCAAAGCCATTGTATCACACAAGTGTCGAGTCGGAAAAGGATTGTATTGGGAAAAGGGATTGCACAAAATAAGCAGATATATTATTATCCACGAGGTACGGTGGGACAGCTGAGTTACTTCTTCGTCCCTTCCACTCCCTTCAGATGTTAACCTGATGTGTGTAAGGAAGAAAGCCCTTTCCCGTCAGGCATTGTTTGGTACTGCAGGGATACCTGTGGATTCGTTTTTATTCTATTTTATAGAGGTTATACAGAATGGCTAGTTTGCAAAACTTGAGGAACATCGGAATCAGTGCCCATATTGACTCGGGAAAGACGACTCTCTCCGAACGCATCCTCTACTACTGCAATAAGATCCACGAAATTCACGAAGTTCGTGGTAAGGATGGCGTTGGCGCCACCATGGATAGCATGGAGCTCGAGCGAGAACGAGGCATTACGATCGCCTCTGCTGCAACTAACGTCAATTGGAAAGGAACGGAAATCAACGTTATCGATACTCCGGGCCACGTCGACTTTACTATCGAGGTAGAACGTTCACTGCGTGTTCTTGACGGTGCAGTTTTGGTCCTTTGTTCCGTAGGTGGTGTACAGAGCCAGTCTATCACTGTCGACCGACAGATGAAGCGTTACCATGTTCCCCGCATTGCCTTTATCAACAAGTGTGACCGAACCGGTGCCAATCCGTACCGCGTCAAGAAACAGCTGGTTGAGAAGCTCGGGTTGAATGCCGTTCTCATGCAGATTCCCATCGGCCTTGAAGACCGCCTTGAAGGTGTGGTCGACTTGATTTCCATGAAGGCACTCTATTTCGATGCAGGCGAGAATGCTGACCAGGTTCGCGAAGCAGAGATTCCCGCCAATCTTATGGAAGAGGCTCTTGCCCGACGCGAGGAGTTGCTCGACGGTGTTTCCATGAGTTCTGACGAGTTGATGGAAGCCATGCTTGAGGATAAGGTAACCGTTGAATTGCTGCAGAAGGCAATCCGTGAGGCTACCATCCGTCTTGAGCTGTGCCCGGTATTCATGGGTTCAGCTTACAAGAACAAGGGTATCCAGCCGTTGCTTGATGCTGTAGTGAGTTTCCTGCCCAATCCGACCGAAGTTGTGAACAGGGCATTGGACCTTGACAAGAACGAGACCGAAGTGATTCTCCAGTCTACTGAAGATATGCCTCCTGTCATTCTTGCTTTCAAGCTTGAGGATGGTCAGTACGGCCAGCTCACCTATGTCCGTGTCTATCAGGGCAAGGTGAAGAAGGGCGACGAACTGTACAACACCCGTTCAAAGAAAAAGTTCCGCGTAGGTCGTTTGATTCGTATGCACGCCGCTGCGATGGAAGACTTGACTGAAGCCGGTTGCGGTGAGATTGCTGCCCTCTTCGGTATCGAATGCGCAAGTGGTGACACGTTCTGCGATCCGAAGCTCAACTACTCACTGTCCTCCATGTATGTCCCCACCCCTGTTATCTCATTGGCCATCAAGCCGATTGACAAGAAGGCTGCCGACAACATGGGTAAGGCATTGAACCGCTTCACTAAGGAAGACCCGACGTTCCGCAGTTTCGTGGACCCCGAGTCCAACCAGACCATCATCCAAGGTATGGGCGAATTGCACCTTGAAGTCTATGTTGAGCGTATGAAGCGTGAGTACAAGGCAGAGGTCGAGGTTGGTCAACCTGAAGTTGCCTACCGTGAAGCCATTACTGCCCGTGCTGACTTCAACTACACCCACAAGAAGCAGACTGGTGGATCCGGTCAGTATGCACGTGTTGCCGGTTATTTCGAGCCGCTTCCTGATCCGGTGGAAGGTGAAGAATATAAGCCGTACGAGTTCTCTGACGAGGTTAAGGGTGGTGCCATCCCGACCGAGTATATTCCTTCCTGCGACAAGGGCTTCCAGATGGCCGTCAAGAAGGGCAGCCAGGTTGGTTTCCCGGTCATCGGCGTCAAGGCAGTAGTCAACGATGGTGCCTGGCACCCGGTTGACTCTTCCGACCAAGCTTTCCAGACAGCTGCTTTGGGTGCATTCCGCGAAGCCTTTGAGAAGGCAAAGCCGGTTATCCTCGAGCCGATTATGAAGGTTGAGGTTGTTGCTCCGAACGAGTTCCAAGGTGGAGTGTTCGCTTCGATCAACCAAAGACGTGGTCTTATTGTCGGCTCTACCGAGGATAATGCCATGTGTACCGTTATTGCAGAAGTACCCCTCGCCGAGATGTTCGGTTACTCCACTGTGCTTCGTTCTCTTACCCAAGGTAAGGGCGAGTTCACGATGGAACTGGGCAAATACGGTCGCGTACCTTCCGGTGTTTCCGAACAGCTGAAGAAGGATTATCAGGAGAAGCGAAGGAAAGAGCAGAAGTAAATTCTTTTAGCTTTTCATCCAAGCCCCCAAAAGGAGATACCTCCGGTTGGGGGCTCTTCTTTGCGCCTATGCGTAAAAAAGTACCCAATCGGCAATTTCCATAGTATACTGAGGGTGAACCTAAATACTACTTGGAGGTGAGCACTATGGAAATTCAAGAGTTGAACGACTTGAGTCCTCTTCGCGTTTTTGATGAGTCACTGGGCGGCGGGCTCGGTCGTGGAAACCTCGGTGTCCTCGTTTCTCGTCACGGAGTTGGGAAAACAGCATGTCTGGTCCACCTGGCTACCGATAAACTGCTCAGAGGGGAGCATGTAATCCACGTTTCCTTTTCCGGCAATGTTGAGCATGTCATCAATTGGTATAAAGAAGTTTTCCGGGAAGTCTCCGAGGGACGCAGCCTCGATGATGCTGCATCCGTGTACAATAATATTCTCTCAAACCGTGTGGTCATGAATTTCAGTCAGGAAAATGTCACCATTGAAAAGGTGCTTTCCAGCTTGGAAACCTTGATCAAGCATGGTTCTTTCAAAGCTGACGCCATTCTTTTCGATGGGTACAAGCTAACCATCGCAACCGAGGATGATGTTAGAAAAATCAAACAGTTTGCCGAGAGCATGAATCTGGAGGTATGGTTCAGTGTATCACCGGTTCGTGCAGATGTAGTATACGACAAGTATGGTGTTCCCAATACCATGCTCAAATACATCAACCTGAT
This sequence comes from Sphaerochaeta globosa str. Buddy, assembly GCF_000190435.1. Taxonomy (NCBI): domain Bacteria; kingdom Pseudomonadati; phylum Spirochaetota; class Spirochaetia; order Spirochaetales; family Sphaerochaetaceae; genus Sphaerochaeta; species Sphaerochaeta globosa. The sequence continues at coordinate 2,472,534 of NC_015152.1, read as the reverse complement.
CGACGTCCTTATCGGACTCATTTACAATGAGGAGCGTGACAAGGTAGTCATGACTGCTGTGAAGTCTCATGGGGGGATGGTCGAAAAGCCTATGGGCGTCAGTCTTGATCCCAAGACTATGCTTATTTCCAAGTAATGTTCACCTGAAGGCCGCTATAAGCGGCCTTCAGTGTCCTTAGCTGTCAGACCGGCCTTTGGAGGGCCGGTCGTTTCTTTATGCCAAAGGATTGATACTCAGATTTTCACCTTCAAGTCCCACCACGACCCCCTGGGAAGTAAGTTGGACTCTAGCCGGGTGAGCAAGCATCCATTTGTTTTGTTTGAACAAAAGTCTGTCTTCCTCGCAGCTCGGGTCTTTCTGAAGCTCCTTGTCCAACGGCTCATTGGTCCCCTTGGGCAGGACGATGATGGACTTGAAACCCTCCTTGTGAACACAAAGGGGGGCAAGGTGCAACACCCTCTCCTTGATAAGGGCAACCGAACCCTTGGGAAAGTAAAAGAGTTCAGCACTGTTTGTATGGACTGAAGAAAAATCTTTGAGTTGGCTGAAAGGCGTGAGAAATTGCAGGCAGTCGGTTACTGCGATAAACAGCTCGGGGCTTTTGTGGTACTCCGCCCCGTTGATGGAGGTGTTGCGTCCATTGCAATATCCCACTTGGATCGGTTGTCCTGCAAAGTAGGTCTCCATATTCCTTGTTTCTGGAAGTGCTTCAAGCTCAGCAAGGGAGGCCACATATATGTTCCCCTCTTTTGGAATGGTTGTCAGCTTTTCTTGTGATGCAATAAGCTCCTGTACGCAAAGGGAAGGAAGCAAGGTTCCATACTGGGAGAACCGGGAAGAGTCGATGCGATGAATCATGAGATGGGGATTCGCACTGATAAGGGCACAAGGAATGTGATAAAAACTCGATTGCATGATTTACCTCGTGAATGCCAACATGAAGATTCCGGTCAACAATAGCATGGAAAAGACAATGAGGGAGAACTTTCTCCCATCGACTTTGTCGTGTACCCGTTCACCGATGACTACTCCCACTACGACAAAAGGAATGAGAAGGGCGGTTGTTGTAAGCGTAGTCTGATCGAGTGAGCCTTCGCTTAGGTAGGTAGCGATAATGATGGTATTGAGCGTTGTCCAGAGCAGGCACAGCGTCGCTCGAAACGATCCCTTATCAGGGAGGGCGCGGGTGGCATACAATACCACCAAGGGTCCCCCTGAGGAGAACAGGCCATGCACGATGCCTCCCAGGACAAGCAGGAGATAGTAGGGTATTGCAGCTTTTCCGGTAGGAATGCTACCGGTTTGCTTCGTGCGTAAAAGTCGGTAGAGCTGACTCACTGAAACGAAGACAATGAATATCGCGAGAATGAAGGAGAGAGCTGTCGTATCCTGGCTGCGGAAGAGATACATACCCGCTGGAAGGCCGGCTAGCATGCATGCAGTGATGATTGCATACTGTTTGAAGTTGATCTTTCGGTAATTGCGTACGGCCAGATACAAAGCCAACAGCCATGCAAGGATGGTAATGACCTTCACGGCCGTCTTCACACCAAGCAGGGCGCTGACGAAGGGCATGGCCAAGACTGCACAACCAAACCCGGTCACGGCTTCCAGGGCGTGGGTGATGAGGACCACCACCCCGCTTGCCAGGATGGCGCTCACCGCTTTGCCTCAAGCATGCGATACAGATCCTCTTTTTGAAGAGGCGGGCGCTGGTTGTGCAGCTTCGGATCGTCAAGGCAGCGGTCGAAAACGGTGATGTCCGAAAGTGTTACGTTGATGTCTGAAAAGCGTGTAGGGATTGCAAGATCCTGCATCAGGGCGGCGATATCGCTTCTTAAAGCCATAACAGCCTGCTCCTGACTGAACGTTGGATGAAAATGGTTGCCGATCAAGGCAAGTTCCATCTTGTTCGTTGCATCCTGCACGGCCCAATCGAAAACCTCCAGCAGCGTGAAGGCACAGGCAAGGCCGTGGGGAACATGCCACTCTTCACTGAGGATGAAAGAAATGGCGTGTCCGGCTGCCGTACCGGTCAGGTTGAAGGCGATTCCCGCTTTTGTGGATGCTTTGAGCATCGCCTGTGTGAGAGAGCGCTTCTTGGGATTGTTTGTTCTGATAGCCTCGTAAAGCTTGGGGAGTGTTTCGAGTATCTCAATGGCAGCATTTCGGGCAACTATTTTAGTAAGAGCGGTACTATTCTTGTTCCAGATCGACTCCAAGGCATGATCTAAGGCATCCAAGCCTGTAGCTGCACAGAGTGAGGGAGGAACGCTGTCCAGCAGACAAGAAACCAAGACTGCCGCGTGTGCCATCATCAAAGGCGAGCCGAGGGTGTATTTCCTTCCTGTAGCATCGGTATAGACACCTACCTTGGTTACCTCCGAGCCCGTGCCGGCGGTGGTAGGTATCAGAACCAAAGTCCGTGAGCGCTCGGTAATTTTTCGCTTGCTCTGATTCCCAAGGTATTCATCCAGTTCGCCCCCATTGGTTGCGAGCATGGCCAGGGCCTTGGCGGAGTCGAGGGTGCTGCCTCCTCCGATGCCTACAATAACATCGCAACCAAGAAAGCGAGGATCGGCGTACATGCTCATGATATCTACGGTTTGGGGATTTGGTTGGACCTGATCAAATACATGGACAGTTGCATACTCACTCAGTTCCTTCAGCAAGCAATCCTTGTACGGGATAGGAGCATTGTCAATGACGGCACATACGCTAAGCTTTGCTTCATTCTTCGAGGCAAAGCGTAACAGTTGCGCAAGCGATGAGCCATTCAGTTCTGTAAAACTGAGTATAGGTACCGCACTGAGCAAGCTTTCCATCATTTGAGGTTCTCCTCTTCGATGGCTTGTACTTGGGCGAAGGCATTCGTCAAAAAGTCTTTCTTGAATTCCATTTTTTGGGTAAAACTCATAGCAAGCCAAGCATCGACAATCTGCTTGCCGACAAACGGTGCCGTAATCCATCCGCCAAGGGTGATGACGTTTGCATTGTTCACAATCTTGGATCGCTCTGCACTGAAAATATCATCCACCACGCAGGCATAGATGCCTTTGTGCTTGTTTGCAACAATAGCCATTCCCTGCCCGGTGCCACAAATCAGAATTCCCTTTTCTGCTTTGCCTTGCTGGATGGCCTTGGCTACTTTGGGGGCCTGAATGAAGTACGGCTGGGGTTCTTTCTCGTTTTCAATACCGAAATCGAGGACGGTGTAGCCACTCTCTTTCAAATGCTCGACCAGTTCCTTCTTGAGGGGAAATCCACTGAGATCGCTTGCAATTGCTATGGTCATACGTTACTCCTTCTTGCTCTTGACCAGTGCAAGAGCCTTGCGCGTAATTTCTTCTGCAGTGAGATGATAATACTGTTGCAGCCAGCCTTGGGTGCCTACTTGGCCAAACTCATCCTGAATACCCACCATTGCCATCGGTGTGGGGTGGGTTTTGGCTAGGAAGTTTGCGACAGCGGCTCCCAAGCCTCCCGCCGTTTGATGGTTCTCGGCGGTGACGATGCAACCGGTTTTCCTTGCATAGGAGAGAACGAGTTCCTCGTCCAGGGGTTTGACGGTATGCATGTCAAGAACAGCAGCTTCGATGCCCATATTTGCCAGCTCATCCTTGGCCTTGAGCGCTTCAGGGACCAGGATTGCTCCTAAGGCGATAAGGGTGACATCGCTACCGTCGCAAAGCACCTTGCCCTTTCCCAATGCGAACATTTCATCGTTCTGATAGATTGGTGCTACCGCCTTGCGATGCAGGCGCATATACGTGCAACCCTGATGGGATGCACAGGCCTTCAGCAGTGCCTTGAGGCTGACCGGATCCGATGGCTCTACAATGGTGAGGCCCGGGATCATGCGCATCAGACCGATATCCTCAAAGGGCATGTGGGTTCCCCCGTTGAAGGCTGCGCTGATACCGGGATCGGTGCCTACCAATTTCACATTCAGCTTTGCATAGTTTGCCGAAAGGAAGAACTGGTCGAAAGCCCGTCTTGAGGCGAAGCATCCGAAGGTTGCTGCAAACGGTATCTTGCCTGCAGCACTCAGGCCTGCACTCACTCCAACCAGGTTGGCTTCGGCGACACCGACATCCACCCCCCGGTCGGGGAATTGTTGCTTGAAGGACATGGTCCCGCTGGCCCGCATTAAATCGGCCTCGACTACCATGATCCTTTCATCCGACTGAGCCAGCTCGATAAGGGTGTCGCAATATACTGCTCGCATCTCTTTGGTTTCCATCTGATCCTCCTTATCCCAGCTCAGCAATTGCCTGATTGGCGATTTGCAGGTCGAAATTCATATTATGGTTGGTCACCTTGTTCTCGCAGAAGGAGGCTCCCTTGCCCTTTATTGTGTCAAGAATAATCATTGAGGGCAGATTTTTCTGGTTCTTTGCCTGCTCGATGGCTGTTTCCATGGCCTCAAGGTTGTGACCATCGACACGTTGGGTGTACCATCCAAAGCTTTTCCATTTCAGTTCAAGGTCCCCCAGGCTCATAATGTCGTCGGTAAGGCCGTCGATTTGCATTTTATTATTGTCGGTAAACGCTATGAGGTGGGAAAGTTTGTAATGAGAAGCAAACATTGCAGCCTCCCAGTTCTGGCCTTCCTGGCTCTCCCCATCCCCGATGACTGCATAGACGTAGGCATCTTTTTTGTCTATGCGATTGGCATAGGCAAGACCGCAGGCTGCCGATAAACCTTGCCCAAGCGAGCCGGTAGTCATGTCGATTCCCACCGTCTTTGTCCGGTCGCAGTGGCTGGGCAGGTTGGTTCCCCCTTGGTTGAGGGTGTCCAATTCGGAAAGGGGGAAGTAGCCCTTGAGAGCCAGTGTGGCGTACAGGGCCGGGCCTGCATGTCCTTTGGACAATACCAGGAGGTCTCGGTCTTTCCATCCAGGATTGGAGGGATCGATGCGCATCACCTTTGCGTAGAGCAATGCTAGTAATTCGGCGATTGAAAGGGCACCCCCGATGTGCCCCACACCGAGATTTCCAATGGTATACAGGGTTTTCTTGCGTATTTCCTTGGCAAAATCCGATAGATGCTGCAGTTCTTGCGAGGTGAGCATGAACGTACCTCTCTTTTAGTTACTTAGTGAAAGTAAATATATTGCATTCCTTCTTGCTTGTAAAGTCACTTCGTATGGATTTTTTTCATCGATGGGATTAGACTGGTCCCACAAGGGAGGGCTCAATGCAAGGAAATCCACTGAGAGCATCAGATTTGCGGGTCCATAACCAGAACATGGTACTCGCTCTCATCCATGCTTCCAAGAACTTGGGAACCAGTCAGTCGGAAGTGGTGCAGAAGACCGGACTGAAAGCCCCGACCATTTTTCGTATATTCTCCTCCCTTGAAGAGGAAGGCCTGATACTCCCTGCACAAGGCAATTACGAAGAAGCCGTGGCGAAAAAGGGAAGAAGACCGGTACTGTATGTGGTTTCAAAGAATGCCCGCTATACCATAGGCCTTGAATTCTGGACTGCATTTCTGTGCCTGGGAGTCTTCGACTTTCAGGGTGAGCGTATCTACTCGGTTATGCACCCCCTCGCTGAGTCGGTTGAAGCAAGCCAGGTCATCGACCTCATTGTCAGTGAAATCAACCGAATTCTCTCAGAACTCTCGATACCCAAGCAGAAAGTCATCGGGGTGGGGGTGGCCGCTCCGGGCCAGGTCGATCTTGCACAAAAACGGGTGCGCTATTATCCCCGAATCGAGGGCATGAAGGATATTGCCTTGGTCGAAGAGTTGTCGGGACGTCTCGGGCTTGCCGTTATGATTCATAACAATTGCAGCGCCCTTGCCTTCAGCGAGTACCGCTATGGAGGTTTCGACCACCAGGGAAGCATGTTCACCTTCCTGCTCAGGACCGGCGTCAATGGAGCCTTCGTGCATGATGATGAGATTTATGTAAACAGCCAGAACCAAACGATTGAGACTGGCCATATTCCGATCGACAGCGACGGGCCGCGATGCAGCTGCGGCAGCAGAGGATGCCTGCAGGCATATCTGCAGGACCTCGACCCTGATTCAGTCGAATCGCGTCTGGCCTTGTTCGAAGGCTTGGAAGAGAGGCTGCGAAGCGGTGATGTCTCAGCCAAGCGGACCATCGAACGGGCCGCAGGGTATCTGGTCATCGCCATGAAAATACTTACTCGGTTGCTTGCACCAAAATCCTATCTTTTTGTAGGGTGTTGTGATGCAGTAGCCCAGGCATTGCGTGAGCAGGTTGAACACCTGTTGTCCGAGCCTGATGCCTTCTGCTCGGAAACACCGCAAATATTTGCAACCGCCTATGATCCTCTGCTTGCCCAAAAGGGAGCAAGCGATTTGGTGCTGCAGGAGTACTTCCGGTAAAAAACGAAAGTTTTCATTGACGAAACAATCATTGTGGTATTTACTTACTTATGGAAAGTAACTATTTAGGGGTGAAGCTCGGCCTTTTCCCTTCCATTCATAAGGAGTAGAGCGTGAAACATACCGTGAAGCTTGCAGTAGTGTGCCTTGCAAGGAAGACCTATGACTATGGTGCGGCAGAGGAGCTCTATACCAAAATTCGCTCGGATTTACAGAAGATTGAAGCGGTTGATTGGTGTTTCATTGAGACCTTGGTGATCAGCCAGGAGGATGGGCTGGCGGCAGCAGCCAACCTTGCCACCGAGCACGTGGATGGTTTGATCTGTATTTCCGGCACATTCCATCTTGGCCATTTGGTATTGATGCTCAAACGCGAGCTTTCCGTTCCGGTTCTTTTGTGGGGGCTGCCGGAACTGCCGTACAACGGGGGAAAAATCAGACTCAACTCGGTATGCGGGGTTAACCTCAATGCCTCAAACCTCTATAAGAGCGGCTATGACGATTATACGGTGATCATCCAGGACTCGGTGGACGAAGACTGGATCGATGCCCTCAGGGTCATCAAGGCGATGAAGGGTGCGAAAATCGGCATCATAGGCTACCGTGCCGACGGTTTTTTCAATGTCGGGGTGCAGGACAACTTGTTGTATGGACAGACCGGAGCCTTGGTCGATCATTATGAGCTGGGCGATGTCTACTCCTATGCCGTCCCTGATGAAGCGGTCAAAGCGCGAGAAGAGCATATCAGGGCGACCTTTGATGTCTCTACGCTCTCAGTATTTCAAATTGAGAAGGTATCCTCCTTGGCTGCCAAACTCGATGCTTTTTACCAAGCAAACAATCTTTCGGCCTTGGCTATCCGCTGTTGGCCCGAGTTTGCCCGGGATTTCGGGGTTTCCCCCTGTGCGGCGATGTCGTTGCTGCAATCAGAAGGTCTCATCCTTGCGTGTGAAGGGGATATCGATGGAGCCCTGTCGATGATTGCTCATAAGGCTTTGGGAGCACAGACTCCTTTCCTTTTTGACTTTTCCCAAGTGGATTTCGAGCAGGACTTCGCTCTCTTCTGGCACTGTGGGGTAGCCCCCTGCAACCTGTGGGATGGAGTCTGCAACCGAAGCCTGGACACCTACTTTGCCGGCGGCAAGGGAGTCACTGCCGACTTTGTGCTCAAGAGTGGGGAGCTCTCGGTTCTCCGTCTTGACTCAGCCAGGGGCGGGTATCGGATGTTCCTGCAAAAGGCAAAAGCCATACCCATGGAGAAGCTGCTTAAGGGCACGTACATGAAAGTTGTCTTCGACCGGCCTGTTCGGGAAGTGTTGAACCTTGTTTTGGACAACGGGCTTGCCCATCACTCATCGGTGGTCTACGGCACCTACATCAGAGCTCTGGAGTTGGTCGCCCGCATTAAAGGGTGGAAGGTAATTCAGTAGTTACGTATGTCTTTCTTGCATATTACCATACAAACTTTTTGCTTTAGAGGCAAAAATAGGATACAAAGGAGATTGCTATGATGAAAAAATCGAGATTACTCGCGGCTCTGCTGATGCTCTGCCTGCTCTTCCCGCTTGTTGCTCAGGGACAGGTTGAGAGTGCTCCCGCAAAGGAGATCGAACTGCGTTGGGCAAGCATTTGGGTCGGAAACGACAGCAAAGCCCCGGCCGTAGAAGCTTTGGTGGCAGAGTACAATGCAAAGAATGCCGGCAAGGTCAAAGTCGTCATTGAACCGCAACCGGACTACAATGCGTACGAGCAGAAAGTGCGAACCAGCTTGGCTGCCGGTCAGGCACCTGCCGACATTTTTACGATTAAGTTCAATCCGACCACAGCCACCTTTTATCAGAGCAACCTGCTCATGGATTTTGCTAAGGTGATGGACACTACCTGGAAACAGACCTTCGATGCAGGCTCGATCGAGCAGTCAACCGTTGACGGCATGCTCAAGTCCCTGCCGATGGAAACCGCCATTCTTCCCATCTGGTACAACATGGATGCTTTCAAGAAAGCCGGTGTCACCGAGCTTCCGACTACCCTTGAAGGGATGTTTGCCGCCTTTGATATGCTGAAAGCCGCAGGTATCACCCCGGCCAGCCAGATGACCGGCGATACCAATGCATGGACGAGCATGATATGGTTCAGCCACTTTGCCGTCTCGTTGGGTGGAACCAATGTATGGGACAAACCTTTCACCGATGCTGCCTTCGTCGAGGCTGCCAAGCTGACCAAGCGTGTCATCACCGAGTACTCCACCAGCGATGCAGTGGGACTTGGAGCCGGTGGAAGCGGTGGGCACTTCCTTGCAGGACGCACTGCAGTATTCTCCAACGGTCCTTGGTATGCAGGTCGCGCAGACTTGGCTGCCACCCCGTTCTTCAGTTCCATCAAAATTGCAGGCCTTCCCGCTGCCGGTTCAACCAAAGACTTCATGATCAGCCGCCTGCAGGCCAACATTTGTGCCGCAGCCAGCAAGGACAAGGCACGCGAGGCAGCCATTGTCGACTTCCTCAAGTTCCTGACCAGTGAGCCCTCAATCTCCAAGATTGCTGAGACCAGCGGAGCCATGTTTGCCCTCAAGACAGGGTATCGCCCGGTCAAGGACCTGCAGAAGCAGTTCTACGATGTAGCTTCTGCTGCCAAAACCACTGCCTTCGATCTTGAAGCAGCTCTTGGTGCTGAAGTAACCCTCGAGTTTGCCCAGCAGCTTGGGGCTCTTGCCCTGGGTCGCATTACTGCAGAAGAGTTCTGCGCCCTGATCGATCGCAAGATCGAACGCTAATTTGTATAGAGTGCTGCCGTCTTCCCTGACGGCAGCCTTTTCATCCATTTCTTGAGGAGCAAGGTATGCAAGCTGTTGGCACAAACCGAAGGCGGGTCTGGGGAGCAAGAGTTCTGTTTTTACTTCCGGTCACAGTCCTGTTCTTCTTCTTTTTCATCTATCCTTTCTGTTTTACCCTCTACACCAGTTTTACCAGTTGGAGAGGAATCGGGTCGATGAAATTCAATGGGTTGGCTAACTATAGCAAGCTCCTTGGCGATCCTACTTTTCGCAAAGCCTTGGGAAACAATGTCATCTGGGCTCTTTGCCAAGGTTTCATCCAGGTTCCCTTAGCCTGTCTGGTTGCCATGATACTGGTGCGCAAGCCCCTCTTCTGGCGCTCGCTACGAACCATTTATTACTTGCCCAACGTTATCTCCACGGTTGCCTTGGCGATGGTTTGGGTTGCAATCTACAATGTGGAAGGACCCTTGAATGTCATTCTCGGCGCCCTATTCGGAGCAGAAAAGAGGAACTGGCTCGGTAATCCCGATACCGCCCTCTTTGCAGTCATTTTCCAGACTGTCATCTACATCGGCTATTTTATGATCATCCTGCTCGCTTCGGCGATGAACATTCCCCGATCCCTGTACGAGGCTGCTGAAATTGATGGTGCAAACACCTTTCAGCAGGAGTTTAACATTACCCTTCCCATGTTGCGCGGAAGCTTGATTACCACCATGACGCTGGCCATGGCCTATGGCATGCGTCACTTTGAATCGACGTTTCTCATGACCGGAGGCGGGCCTGCCTATGCCACTACCACCATGGGCATCGACCTCTATCTGAAAATGGACGCCTTGCGGTACAGCGAAGCAAGTACGGCAGGAGTGTTCCTGATTATTATGGGAACGGTGGTTATCACCGTTTTACGCAAGCTCTTCGGGTCCTCCGACCCCATGAGCGAGATGGCACAATAGGAGAGGAAGATGAAACGCCATTATACACCGGCCCAGATTGTCCTCAACCTTTTCAAGTGGGTCTTGCTGATTTCCCTGTTGGCCGTCGCTTTGCTGCCCCTCATTTGGCTTCTTGTCAGTTCACTCAGAACCAATCTGGAACTGCAGACCAATCCCTTCGGGTGGCCGGATCGGATGCAGTGGGTCAACTACACCAAAGCCCTTGCCATGGCAAGCCTTCCCAGGCTCCTGCTCAACTCGGTGGTGGTGGCTGCAAGCAGCGTCATTCTCAACAGCATTGTCACTGCAATGGGCTCATTCATACTTTCCAGGGAGCGCTTCAAAGGCCGGGATGTCCTGTATACCATTCTTACCGCAGGTGTTTTGGTGCCGGTTATCTCCTTCATGGTTCCCTACTTCTCCTTCATCACCAAGAGCGGGCTGTACAACACCCTGTTTGCGCTCGTGCTTGTGTATACAGCAGTTAACATTCCGGTTTCCATATTCTTGGTCACCGCTTTCATGAAATCCATCCCCCGTGAGTTGGAAGAGGCGAGCGTCATCGATGGTTGCGGCTTCTTCAAACGGTTCTCGGTTATCATTCTCCCGCTTTCGCGTTCAGGCTTGGTCACTGCGGCAACCTTTTGCTTCATCTACAGCTGGAATGAGTTCCTGATGGCCATGCTTTTAACCTCCTCCATTGAGTCGAGGACCATTCAGCTGGGCATCAAGTTCTTCACCAGCCAGTTCATCACCGACTATGCAAGCATGTACGCGGCTGTCATCATTACCATTATTCCCAGCATCGTCGGCTATGTATTTCTCCATGACAAGATCATTGGCGGACTGACCGCCGGTGGCGTGAAGGGGTAGGCATGATCAGCTTCTCAAAACAGAATGGAAAGCTCTCCGTTTTCTACAACCAACTCAAAATTCTCGAGCATAGTGAAATCTGCCCCTTGGTTACACTCAAGGAGGGCAAGGAATCGGTAGACATGTATCGGGGCAACTATTTCATCGAGGATGAAACACTCTCTACTCTGAGTCTTGGCTCCTACCTGCTAAGCGAATCGTACAGTGAAGGAAGGGGTGTTTCCACACTTACCTTTTCTGCTCAAGGCCTAGCATTTTCTATCGAGTTGAGTGAACGGGAAGGAAGACTCCATCTGTGTTTCTCTTCCCTGCCGAAGCCTTACAACCGCTTGGTTCTTCGGCTGTTTGCCACCGAGGATGAGTACGTGTGGGGTTGTGGGGAGCAGTTCTCCCACTTCAATCTCAGAGGGAAAAACTTCCCGCTCTGGACTCAGGAACAAGGTGTCGGCAGAAACAAGCAGACCGAAATCACCCAGATCGCCGACCGACTCGATCGCGCCGGTGGTGATTACCATACCACATTCTATCCCCAGCCGACCTTTGTCTCCAGCCGGCGCTATTTCGTGCATGCTGACACCTACGGCTACGCAAATTTCGATTTCTCCCTTCCGACTTGCCATCAGCTTGAGTTCTGGGATGTTCCCGCCACGCTGACACTCTCAGTCAAACCGAGCCTGCTGGAGGTGGTACAAGACATATCCTTGTTGCTTGGCAGACAGCAGATACTGCCCCCCTGGGTCTATGACGGTATTATTCTGGGTATGCAAGGCGGAACAAGCACATGCCTTAAGAAACTTGAGGTGATGCAAAGCTCTTGTGTCAAGGTTGCCGGATTGTGGATTCAGGATTGGGAAGGGGAGAGGTACACCAGCTTCGGTAAGCGCCTGAGATGGAATTGGCAGTGGGATGACGAGCTGTATCCAGGCCTTGATACCGAGATAGTTCGTCTCAAGCAGCAGGGAGTGCGGGTGTTGGGGTACATCAACCCGTATGTGCTTGCCGACCATCCGCTGTACGAAGAAGCGTTGCGACTGGATTTGTTGGGCAAGCGCTGTGACGGCTCGGTATATCTCGTTGATTTTGGTGAATTCGATGCCGCCATTGTCGACTTCACCAAGGCAGAAGCAGTTGCTTGGTATAAGCGTGTCATTACAGATGAGCTTATAGGGTTCGGCCTTTGTGGTTGGATGGCTGACTTTGGTGAGTACCTGCCTACCGATGTTGTGCTTGCAAACCAGCGACCGGCAATGCTTGAGCATAATGCCTGGCCCGGCTATTGGGCCAAGGTCAACAAGGATGCCATCCAGGAAAGCGGGAAAAGCGATGAAATCCTGTTTTTCATGCGTGCAGGTTCTCAGCAAAGCCTCGCTTCGTGCCAGATGATGTGGGCGGGGGACCAGAATGTGGATTGGTCCGAGGACGACGGTCTGCCTTCGGTTATAACCTCGGCCCTCTCTCTTGCCATGAGCGGCATGGGGCTGCATCACAGTGATATCGGAGGATACACCACCCTGTATGGCATGAAGCGCAGCAAGGAATTGTTGATCAGGTGGGCCGAGCAGGCAGCCTTCACAGCTCTGATGCGTACCCATGAAGGTAACCGACCCAAGGATAACTGGCAGTTTGACAGCGACCAGGAGACGATTGCGGCAATCAAACGGATGACCGATATTCACGTCTATCTCAAGCCCTATCTCATGCATCTGGTAGCACAGAACGCACAGCAGGGAAGACCGGTGATACGACCTCTTTTTCTACATTATGAACAAGAACGGTTCTTCGGTGTGAAGGATTCCTATCTATTGGGACGCGATTTGCTGGTCGCCCCTGTTTTGGAAGAGGGCAGCAATTCGGTTGTAGTTACCCTTCCTGATGATGTTTGGGTGCACTTGTTTACCAAGGTTGAGTACCAAGGTGGAACACATTGTATTGACGCGCCGCTGCTTTGCCCTGCAGTCTTCTACCGAAAAGAGAGCGACTTTGCCTCCCTGTTCGCCTCGCTTCAGTAAAGGAAGGGAACGACTTCCTTGAGTGTGGTTTTTGGAATGAAAAGCTCAATGATGTTTACTGTTTCATGCTTTACCACATACAGGATTGTAGACAGGGTGCCCTTTGCAAAAGCGTAGATTCCTGTAGGCTTTTCGTGCGCCTTTGCGGGAAGGTTGCCGGCCTGGAAAGCTTCACGGTCCTTTGCGCTAGCGCTGAATTGTGAGAAGTCCCACAGCGTGGCATCGACCGACTCTTCCAGTTTTGCTTCCTCGGCATCCTTGAGTCGATGAAAGAAGTCGATGCCCGTAAGCTCCTCCACCTCATCGATGCTGAGTGCAAACTTCTCAAGATCCTTCTTTGAGCCTTCATTGGGAAGTACGAATCCAATGGCTTTGTATTCAGGCTGCTGATAATCCAGAACTACCTTGTAATAGGCATTGGGGATCGAAACCTTGTTTTTGCCGATGGTCTTGTAGGGCCCGTCGGTAAGCACCGGTCCGGTGACTACATACACAGCTCCCTCGGTATCGGCAAAATTGCGCACGGTTGCTTCAAGCTTGCTCCAGATTCCGCGGTTGAAGTCCCCGACCTGCGGACTCATGTTGCTGAGGTAGAAGGAACCGCTCATCGCCTCTTCTGACCAGCTTAGGTCGGCGGCAGGAATGAGGTGGCCGCGGTCGTAACCGCTGCCTCGGTAATCGTCCAATGTTGCCGATCCACTTAGAATGGAAGGGTCGACCCTGAAATCATCGCCGCGGTCATAGCTGCCGTACAATTCTTCCCGACTCAGGTGGTAGGCCACCCAGCGCGGCTGCTCATGCTCTTCATCATAGAGAAGGGTGTACCCAGGATGGCTGACCACCAGATCTCCCCCTTGATAGAGCGGAAGTTCAAGGTCTTGGACATAGGTGGAAGTACTCGCAACGGAGGGTTGTTCGCTCGGGGCGAAAATCAGGGTGAGGATCCAAAGGACCAGGAGGATGGCAAGCAGAATAAGTAGTCGCTTGCCCTTCTTTTTCGCTTTGCCTGCTTGTTTTTCCAAGTGTCTAAGCCGTTTCTGTTTCGCCATCGATGCCTCTCCTGTAAAGCAATGAGTATACCTGAGAGTTGCCTATTGGAAAACAGGCAACTCTCTAGGGAACGAACCACATACTTACAGAGAGGTTACGAACGGACGATGGAAATTGTTCCTGGTTTGGGAATTCTCCTGGCAGGGTAGTCCCCCTTCACATAACCGACGGCCAAGGTTCCTGTGACACGGTAGCCATCGGGGATGCCGAACTCGCCCAGGTTGGTATCTATCTCATGGTTGGCGTTGATACGGTTGCACCAGACCGAGCCCAAGCCCAAGGCATGGGCGGCCTGCATCATATTGGTCAGGGCGCAGGCGGTATCTTCCTTCTCATAGGCGTTGCCTACTTGGATGGAAACGAGGATCAGGGTGGGGGCGTAGTAGAAAAACGAGTTCCCTTTTCCCACTACAAGTTCGTCCAGCTTTCTCAATTTCTGTGCATCCTGCAAGGCGGTGAAGTGCCAAGGCTCCTGGTTTTTTCCGTTCGGGGCGAGAATGGCTGCCTGCAGGATGTTATTCAGGTCCTCATCCTTGATTTGTTCTTCCGTAAAACTACGAACGCTGCGCCTGCTTAGTAAACTGTCGATGGTGGTGTTCATGGGTGCCTCCTCTTTGCATTCTACCTCTTCCCAGAAAGCCTTCCAATAGGGTATGGTAATGACTCATGAGATACCTCACCCAGCTTGCAATAATTTTTGGTCTGTGTTTGGTGGGAGACCTGATTTCCTCGCTCCTGCCGTTCTCGTTTCCCGGCAGTGTCGTGACTATGCTGCTGGTACTTGTGCTGCTTTCCACGAAGGTGCTCAAAGAGCAGTCACTTGGTGAGAGTGCAGATTTCATGCTGAAAAACATGACGTTCTTTTTCATCCCTCCGGGGGTGAGCATCGTCCGCTACATGGACATCATTCACAGCATTTGGTGGCAGTTGTTTGTTGTCAATATCGTCAGTGTCATCACCTGTTTCGCCGCTGCCAGCTGGACAGTGGTATTGGTGACGCGCCTGCAGAAGATACTAGGCAGGAAACAGCATGCTTGAGATACTCAGCTCCCCACTTTTTGGTATATCGCTCTCCATCGTTGCTTTCAGGATCGGCATGTGGGTGAACCGCAAGCTGAAAACTCCCTTGGCCAATCCCCTGATCATCGCAATGCTGTTGGTGGTCGCAGTCCTGACAGTTTTTGATATTCCCATAGAAGCATATGAGCAAGGATCATCTTTCATCCTCATGTTCCTTGCCCCGGTCACTGCCGTGTTGGCACTTACCATCTACCGTCAGCGAAAAATACTGATGAGTTCCTTTTTCCCTGTGCTGTTGGGTACTCTGTCTGGTGCTCTCGCTGCCATGGCGACGGTTCGCATCAGTTGCGACCTTTTGGGTCTTGACCGTACCATCCTTGCCAGCTTGCTTTCCAAATCAGTCACCACCCCGGTGGCGATAGCCCTTACCGAGCAGTTCGGGGGTATTCCTGCCCTGACCATCGCTTCGACGATCATCACCGGCCTTGGGGGAAACCTGCTGGCTCCGGTGCTTCCGAAAATGTTTGGCATTACCGACCCGGTAGCCCATGGAGTGGGAATCGGTTCGTGCAGTCATGCCTTGGGGACAAGCAAAGCCCTCGAAATCGGCGAGATCGAGGGCGCTATGAGTTCCATTTCCATCAGTTTGTCAGCGATTTGGACGGTTTTGCTTGCTCCGCTTTTCTTCTGATTTAATCAGCTTCTGCATCGGTACAAATCCTTCTCCAAGCGCTTGGTAGGTCTCATGCACGAACATGAATGCCTTGGGGTCCTCTTGGTGGACGATTTGGGTGAGGTGGTTGATCTGCTGGTTGTGCACTACGGCAAGCAGCATGGTCCGCTCCCGTCCGGTGAAGATACCAACTCCGCTTATCAGTGTCCCACCGTGGTGTAGTTCGCTGATGATGCGCTTTCCGATCGCCTCGTGATGCTCACTGACGATGTAGGCGGTTTTGGCGTACTTGGTGCCCAGGTTCATGACGACAAAGTTGACCATTTGCCCGGATAGGTACAGGGTGATGACGGCAAACAAAGCTCGTTCAAGTCCGAAAACTACCGCACCCAGTACGATAACCGAGGCATCACACAAAAACAGGGCGGTACCCAACGGCAGGGGAGTGAAATGCGAGAGAATCTGGGCAAGGATGTCGGTGCCTCCGGTATTGGACCCTGAACGCATGACAATGCCGATACCGCTACCCAGCAGTACTCCGCCGAAAATAGCAGACAGCAGTGTATCCATTCTATCCACATACGGAAGAAACCCGTTGTAGTCTGTCATTTGGCCGAAGAGGCTGACCCAGAGGCTGAGCAATAGTGTTCCTGCCAGACTTTTTGCCCCGTAGGACTTGCCGAAGATCGACATGCCGATCAGAAAGAGGGGTATGCTGATGCCGAGCATGACCAGGCCTGTGTCCCAGCCTGTGAGGTGGTAGATGATGGTTGCCACCCCGTTCACGCCACCACTGGCGATTTTAGCCGGAGTTATAAAGACTGCAACGGCAAAGCCTGCCAAGGCAGTCCCCCCAATAAGATAGAGCGCCTCGAGACCGAGGCGCTTGTGAGTAGTATTAGCCATACATCCTCCCCTCTGGGGAAGTATTCATCAATGGACGTTCCGTTGCAAGGTCCTGCGTACTGCACCTTTGCCTTCGATCAGGCTGGTGAAGTAGGAAAGTACCAAGTCGGCAAGTCCAACCTCGAATAAATCGACGCCGAAAATGGTTGCGTCGGACAATAGTCCCTTCAGCTGATCAAGATTTGGCTTGTCGCCGATCTTGATTCCCTTCAGGTATGCCTGAGCTTCTTCAAGTCGCGGATCGGAGCTGGGGGTGAAACTGTTCAGCTCATCGTCCTGTGCCATCAGATAGCGCAGCCAACCGGCAAAGACCAGCGGGATGAGCTTCAGGTTTTTCACCTCAAGCTTCGGATTAGCCACATACGCCTTGATAGTTTCGCCAAAGCGGATGGCAAGCTTCTGGGAGGTGTCGGTCGCGATGCGCTGGGGTGTATCGGGCATGAACGGATTGGGGAAACGCTTGTTCAGCACTTCGCCGATGAAGGCCTTGGGGTCGAGAATCTTTGGATCGACGACTACCGGCATTCCTTCCACATATCCGATGCCTTCAACCAATTTCTTCAATTCGGGGTCCAGCATCTCTTCACTGATCAGAGTGTGTCCGAGAAGGCAACCGTAGATGGCTAGGGCGGTGTGCAAGGGATTCAGGCAGGTGGTAACCTTCATCCGCTCCACTTTGTTGACTGTGTCGCGGTCGGTGAAATAGACTCCTGCTTTTTCGAGGGCGGGTCTGCCATTGGCAAACAAGTCTTCGATCACCAGATACTGCGACTGTTCGGCATTGACGAAGGAGGCGGTGTAGGTGTTCTTGTCGGTGATGATCAGGCTGGTGTCCTCAAAGCCGTCGGCTTGGAGCATGGCCTCAACCTTGGCATCGGGACGCGGGGTGATTTTATCGATCATAGACCAAGGGAAGGAGACCTGTTGGTTCAAATAGTCGCAAAATCCCTTCTCGACGAGGTTGTTCTGTTCCCAGGTGCGGGCGATATCGAGTACGGCATCATACAGCTTTTGGCCGTTGTGTGAGCAGTTATCCATGCTCACCAGGGCGAGCTTTCCTGCTTTTGCCTGATACCGTGCATGGACCAATGCGGTCAGCTTGGATAGGAACATCGTCGGTTTGGAGGGTCCGTTTGCCAGGTCCTGTACCATCTGCGGATAATAGGCGCCGTTGCCACCTTTGAGTGAGTAGCCTTTCTCGGTGATGGTGAAGCTCACCATCTGCAGGCTGGGTTTCGTAAAGGTTTCGGTAAAGAACTTCCATTCAGCTTCAAACTGGGGATCGCATTTGTAGGCATACGCAACCGAAGCGATGACATCCTTGTCGATCGAGCCGTCGCTCTTGAGGGTGACCATCAGGGTAAGGTTGTCATGCTTGGCATAGACCTTGTCGATAATCTGGTAATCGAACCCTTCACCGACGATTATGCCGGCTTTGCTCAAGCCCTTGTTCAACAGCTGTTGCTGCAATGCTGCAGGGAATACCCTGAAAATATTGCCAGCCCCAAAATGAACCCAGATGGGGTTCTTTTTGGTTTCCTGCTGCATGGCAGCACGGTCAAAGGAAGGGAGGGTATATCCCTTAGCTTCCCAGCTGCCTCTTTCTCTCAATCCAGTATCGGTAAGTTTCATTTCAGACTCCTATTGATTGGCAACACGTAGTTGCAGCCCGCTGTAACTGTTTTCCTGCTTGAAATAAGCGGGGTAGCGCCCGACCATGCTCTCAGTTTCCTGCAGAAGCTTGGACAAGTGCTTGTCCTCAAGATTGAGCATCACATCCAGTTGCTTGTTCCTGAGGGCATCGAGCATGTTCTTGTGCTGATCGATGATATTGGACAGTACGTTCTTCTCAGAGAAGGAAAGGAGGCGGATACGGTGATGGTTGCCTCCCTGTGCCTTGATGATGGACCAAATCCGCTGCATCCCAATCCCATTGAAAATGTTGGAATGGAAATGGTCGTCCTCATCCAGGAACGTGATGAAGTCGTTATGCTGCATGGCCAGGATCTGATTGTCGATTGCCCTATCCATGTTTGCAAAATGCTCTTCCCGTCCTTGGTAGATGAACTTCTTCACCGCACTCTCTTCCAGACTCTTGCGCAAGAAGCGTTCCTCTTCAACCTGCTTGAGATTGATAAGGGACACCCTGGTGCCTTTTTGCGGAAAAATATCGACCAGATTGTCACTGGCTAGACGCATCAGGGCATCACGCACCGGAGACCGGCTGACCTGCAGTTGCGTTGATAGCAACTGCAGATTCAGTTCCTCGCCGGGCTTGAACCGCAATGACAGGATTTCTGAGCGTAGGGTCTGGTAAATTTCTTCCGATGCCGTGACTCGGACAATAGTTGCCATGTTACTTCCTTGAATCGTTTTTCTGGATGGCTTCGTACAACCCGAGGATGTAGGAGGCTCCCAGGGCACGGTCGTACAAACCATAGCCGGGCATTGCTACTTCACCCCAGATCATTCTTCCGTGGTCGGGGCGGGCAGGTCCATCAAAACCGATGTCGTGCAGGGCTTTCACAATCTCGTACAGGTCGAATGATCCATCCCTGGACAGGTGGGCGGCTTCTTCGAATACTCCGGGTTCGAAATGATGGAGGTTGCGGATGTGAGCGAAGTGGATTCTTCCGGGAAGGGCGCGGATGATGCCAGGCAGGTCATTCTTCGGATTGGTTCCGAACGAACCGGCACAGAAGGTAAGCCCATTGAACGGTGCATCAACAGCTTTCATGACCTTCAGGATTTTTTCCTTGCTGGTGATGATGCGCGGCAGTCCAAATACAGGCCAGGCCGGGTCATCGGGATGGATGGCCATTTTAATGCCCCACTTCTCACAGGTAGGCTGGATGGCCTTGAGGAAGTAGACCAGGTTGTCAAAGAGCTTCTCTTCACTGACTTCCTTATAGGCATCAAAGAGTTCCTTCACCTTGGCAAGGCGCTCGGGTTCCCAACCGGGCATCTCAAAACCCTTGGCACTGGAGGTAGTCTGATTGAAGAAGGTCTGCGGATCGATTCCATCGACAATTTTCTGGTCGTAAGCGAGGACGGTGGAACCATCGTGCCGCTTCTTGAACAGGTCGGTCCGGGTCCAGTCGAAGACCGGCATGAAGTTGTAGCAAACAGTGGTGATGCCCTCTTTGCCCAAATTGTCCAGAGTCTCGATGTAGTTGGCGATGTACTGCTCGCGATCAGGACTGCCGATTTTGATGGAGTCATGAATGTTGACACTCTCGATGCCCAGCACCTTCAGCCCCGATGCCTCGATTTCAGCCTTAAGAGCCTGAATCCGTGCAAGCGGCCAAGTCTGGCCTGCGGGAATATCGTACAGGGTGGTGATTACTCCCTCTACGCCGGGAATTTGCTTAATTTTTTCCAATGAAACGGTATCGAACTTTGAGCCGAACCAACGAAGTGACATATGCATCATGGTGAGTGCCTCCAATCATAATTGTTATACTAATACTCTAGCATACTAATATATTAGATGCAAGAGGAGGGACCTTTTTTTGCTTTTTTTAAAGAAAAGTTTTTTATCTTCGGTCACCCATGACGAGCAGCGAGGATGGACGATCCAATAAGAGGGTGCACTCTTTTTTGGTACGGAGAACCGTGCACGGGGCGTATACGGAAATCTGGTCGTACAGGCACATGGCAACCGCTCTTGCCTTGCGTTGGTCGGGTACGGAGCAGACCAAGTTCTTGGCCTTGAGAATCTGGCGTACCGACATGGTGACGGCTTGTCGGGGAACCTCTTCGAGGGTGGCAAACCAGCCTTCGCTGACTTGCTGACGCCTGCATCGTTCCTCCAGCTCGACGACGATGTAGGGGGCGTTTGTTTCGAAGTTTGCGGGAGGATCGTTGAAGCCGATATGGCCGTTCTCGCCGATGCCCAAAAAGGCGACATCGACATCCTTCTCCCTGATCAGGGCGTTGAGACGTTCAATTTCTGCTTGCAAATCCTGAGCATCGCCATTGACCGCATAGAAGGCCCCCAGGTGTTGTACTTTCTTGACGAATCGGGTTTTGAGGTAGTAGCGAAAGCTGGAGGGGTGGGTGTCGGGCAGGTTTACATACTCATTCAACCCGAAAGCTTCGACTTTGCTCCAATCCAAATTGGCTTCTCCAAGGTGTGCATAGAGAGAGAATTGGCTTAAGCCGGTGGCAACCACGATGACGGCCTGACCCTTTCTCTCAATCGCTTCCTTAATGAGGGAAATGCCGAGTTGAGCGGCCTGGTAGCCCATTTCGTGCTTGTCTTCGCACATGATGACGCGCATAGGTGTAGATCCTCCCGAATACCGTTCAGTGTATCCGAAGAGGCATATCATTTGTAGTACCCTAGAGGAAAGCCTCTTCGCTGCTGGGGTGATTGCTATTCCAGTTGCTGGTCGAAAGAATCAGATGCTTGGCAGCGGTCTGATTCGAGTAGGGGGTAAAAAGCCGTTCGAGTGAGACCGAGGAACCGATGAGGTTCACCACAATGGTACGATAATGGAACCGTGCCATTTGGCGGCTGAAGGCGTCGAACAGAAGCCTGAAAAGCCCCAAGCCCCGGAAGTCGATCTTTACTGCAAAGAAGGGGACCTCAACCAAATAATCGGTAACGGGTATGTAGGCAAGCATGGCGGCAAGGGTTCCGTCATGACTGCGGGCAATCTGGTAGTGTTCGGGCATTTCATTCTCGAACCTGCGGGAAAGCAGCAGGCTGGCTATTGCATTCTGCTCGTCGCCGCTTTCCATTTCCTCAAGGATTGTCTGCAGGAAGCTGTCGATTTCACTGGTGGGATATCCTTCGTGCGTCTCAAAGGTGAAATCCTCTAAAAGGATGTCCTCGGTGAGGTCTTCAGTCTCCTCGCTGAGATGTATCAAGCCCAAGAGGCCTTCCTGTTCCCGGTACCAGGTGATGACTACTCGTTTGAGTTGTTCGTCCTTGAAGGAAAACCACTTGCGCTCCAACACCGGCAGTTCGGAAAGGGTGTCCTTGAACTTGCGGAATACTCCCTTGCCGCTGTTCAAGCAAGAGAGCAGGCGTTCTCGATACAGGGGGTTGCGCACCCGATTGGCAAACATTTCCATCAGACGGAAACCGTCGGAGGGCTCCCAATCGGGAATGGAGGTGAAGCGCTCCTCAGCACATGGTCCTTCTGCTTGCTCATCCTCTGCTAGGTAACGCATCTCCTCCTCACTGATGAGAGAGCCGTCCTTGAGGTCGATATAATAGGAGCTGACTTGGTCTTCCATGGCAAAGATGATTGAGCCAAGCAGATCCTCGGTGAGTGGTGGCATATGATACGCAGCAGTTTCCATGGCATGTATCATACTCTCTGATTTCCCATCTGGCTAGAGGAGCTTCGAATAGTCTCGACTTGAGCTTATGAATCTGCGCAATTCCATGGTGCCGTCAATCACTATATAATAGAGTGTGAAATGTTTGATATAGATTCTGTAATAGAGATACTGTCTAACCTTGCAGGTATGTACTGGTTCAAATCCTTCGGGATTCGAAGTGCGATTTTCGATTGCTTTTTCGATGGATGTAATCAATCGTTGAGCAGCATTTGTATTATCCAAGACGTGCGAAATATAGCGAACAACTTGTGAAACATCCAGTATGAATTGATCCGTATATCGGACGTTCTCAATCATCGAGAGCTTCCTTGATTTTTTTGAAAGCTTGCTCATGTGTGTAGCGCTTTTTTGTTGTCGTAGCAGAATAATCTGCTTCATCAAGGATCCGTTCAACTGGATCGGTGAGAAGAGCATACTGTTCGATGCTCATGACTACCATGGAACCTTCCCCATTCTTGGTAAGGAACACTGGTTCTCCTTCTTTGACAAGAGATTCGATTTCGGTGAACTTATTACGCAAATAAGAAACTGGTTTAATCCGTATCATGAGATTCTCTCTCCTATCATAATTCTATCGAGATACTATCATGTAAGTATCGATATAACAACATTAATACCATAATAAAATGCCAATAGATGCTGATTCGTGTTCCATTAAAGATAGTTCCCGGTTTCGGTTTTCCAAAGTAGCCATGTATGGTTTTTTTGGCACATTTCCTTTTCCCAATTGAGACACATCACACGATTTCTTTGCAAATGCATTTCCCAAAGTACACACGTTCACATAACTTGATTGCATGCCATGAAAAGCCTTGAAAGACTGACAATCCAAGAAAGTTGCTTGCCTTGACATTAGCGCTAAAAGATACGAATATATTTTGTGTGACTTTAATTACGAAATTAGGAGTGTATTCATGAGCATTATTGAATTTATCGAAGCCAGGGAGATCCTTGACTCACGTGGTAACCCCACCGTAGAAGTAGATGTCATTCTTGAGGATGGTTCCATGGGCCGTGCAGCGGTTCCCTCTGGAGCATCCACCGGTGTTCACGAAGCAGTAGAGCTCCGTGATGGGGACAAGAGCCGCTATTTGGGTAAAGGCGTTCTGAAGGCTGTCGACAATGTCAACAACATCATAGCTCCCGAACTCGAAGGCATGGATGCTCTGGATCAGGTCGCCATCGACCGCGCCATGATTGCTCTTGACGGCACCGCCAACAAGGCAAAGCTTGGTGCAAACGCAATCCTTGGTGTATCCATGGCTGTTGCCCGTGCAGCTGCCGATTACCTTGGACTCCCCTTGTACAAATATCTTGGTGCCTACCATGCCTGCGTTCTTCCCGTTCCGATGGCCAACATCCTCAACGGCGGAGCTCACAGCGATAATAAGGTAGACTTCCAGGAATTCATGGTTATGCCTATCGGTGCTCCCTCACTTCGCGAAGGCCTGAGATGGACTGCTGAAGTATTCCACAATCTCAAGTCTGTTCTGAAGGGTAGGAAGTACAACACTTCTGTAGGTGATGAGGGCGGTTTCGCTCCCGACCTGCAGTCAAACGAAGAGGCCCTCGAGGTCATCATGGAAGCCATCAAGAAGGCAGGGTATACCACCGGTCGCGATGGGGATTTCATGATCGCCCTTGACCCCGCCGCTTCTGAGCTCTATGACGAGAAGACCAAGACCTATACCCTCAAATGGACCACCGGTGAGAAGCTGACCAGCGCTCAGATGGTTGACCTGTGGGAAGACTGGAGCAACCGTTACCCGATCATCAGCATCGAGGACGGCATGGCTGAAGACGACTGGGAAGGCTGGAAGATGCTTACCGACCGTATCGGCGACCGCGTCCAGCTTGTAGGTGACGACTTGTTCGTAACCAACGTTGAGAGACTGAAGATTGGTCTTGAGAAGGGTGTTGCAAACTCCATCCTGATCAAGGTGAACCAGATCGGTACCCTCACTGAGACCTTCGAAGCCATTGACTTGGCAAAGCGCAACGGTTATACCGCTGTTGTTTCCCACCGCTCAGGTGAGACCGAGGACAACTTCATTGCTGACCTCGTAGTCGGCCTCGAGACCGGTGAGATCAAGACCGGCAGCATGAGCCGTTCCGATCGTCTTTCAAAGTACAATCAGCTGCTGCGCATCGAGGACTACCTCGGTGATACCGCCAAGTATGCTGGTCGTGACGCTTTCCGCGTACTGTAAATAATCGTTCACTTTAGTATTCAAAGGCCATCGCATTGCGGTGGCCTTTGTCCTACAGAAAGGCAACAGTAATGAAAAAACCAAATGCTTTGCGACCAGGGGATACCGTAGCCACGGTGAGTCTGAGTTGGGGTGGTTCTGGAGATGCAGATCTGCTGTGGCGTTACGAGCTGGGGAAAAAGAGGCTTGAGACAGTATTCGGCCTGAGGGTGGTAGAGATGCCCAATACCCTGAAAGGCAGTACGTATCTTCGTGAACATCCACTCTCTCGTGCTCAGGACTTGATGGACGCCTTCTCTGATCCCTCCATCAAGGCGGTTTTCAGCTGTATAGGCGGCAATGACAGCATACGGCTGCTTCCGTATATCGATTTTTCCGTACTCAGCAGGAATCCCAAGATTTTCCTTGGGTACTCCGACTCCACTGTCACCCACCTTATGCTTCATAAAGCCGGGATTCCCTCGTTCTATGGTCCCTCCATTCTGGCCGAGTTTGCTGAAAATATTGCCATGTATCCCTACACGGAGCGGTGGGTGCGAAACGCGCTCTTTTGTAGCGAGCCAATGGAAGTTATTGAGCCACCTCTTCAATGGACCGGGGAATACCTGTCCTGGACGGAGGAAAACCAAAAGAGAACAAAGAAGCTTGTACCTCATGAGGGCTATCAGGTGCTGCAAGGTGAATCTGTGATGGAAGGTCCTTTGCTGGGAGGGTGTCTGGAAGTGCTGGATATGTGCATCGGCACTGAAATTTGGCCTGATTTCTCAGGTTGCCTGCTTTTTCTGGAGACCAGTGAGGAAGCTCCTTCCAAAGAGCGATTCACCCAACTATTGGACAGGCTTGTGCAGGCAGGGCTTTTTACCAACATTAAAGGTATCCTGCTTGCAAAGCCGTATCAGGGTTTGTACGAACGGGAATACCTTCAGGTTTTACAGCAAGTACTCCATCGCCTTGGAATGGAAGACCTTCCGGTTGCCTATAATTTGAGCTTCGGTCATAACGAGCCGATGTGCATTCTTGCCTATGGAGCATGTGCTCGGTTCGACTGCCACACCAAGACATTCAGCATCGTGGAAAGTACGTTACAGTAAGCAATTTGGTTTCATGAAACACTCTCTGCTCTAACCATGCTTTTCCCCAAGAAAACCAAGGGAATGAAAAACACCGGGCTCATAACTGCAATAACGAGAAAGTCAGTAAACGAAAAGGGAGTCCCCACCAACACCGGTTGGATGAGCATGAACAGCAGTAATGAGACACAAAGCAGGGAGGCGTGGATATAACAGATGAAAGCGGCTAGGAAGCATCTCTGCTGATTTTTCAAAAAACCTATTCCATTTGCCAGCCAGAGGGTGCAGAGAACCAGGTCTGCAAGATTGAGTGCAGTTTCGGCTGTTGTGTGTCCCCCCCTGACAAGCAGGATGATCGCCCGTACAAGAAAGAGCAGCGCCATACAAATCAGGATGGCTGAGTAGAGCTTCTGGTGGTTGGTGGTGAGTTGTGTGGCCAAAAGTTTTTGGTACGCAACACTCTCTACGAGTGTCAACAGGGCTGCAACACCCATTATCAAGAGTAGGATGCTCAATGCACTTCTCATTGCATACACCGAGGCAATCGCATTGTATAGAATAAACAGAAGGATTCCCGAGCGGCAGGGGAGATAGAACTTGCTATCTCGTACTACCTTGAAAAATGAGAGAAGCAAGACGATGGTGCCGAATACCAGGTTGATTGCATCATTGGGGTAGAACGAGGTGTAGACTTCGGATGACGGATAGAACATCTGAGCCCAAAGGATATTGACCAAAGAGGATGCGATAAACAATACCAAGGCAAGGAAGCTGAAGAGAGAATGCTTTTGAACCTTCATGATTCATTACCCTCCCTGATTGCAAGAGGACAATCATTGCCCTGATATAAAGATACAACCGTAACACTAGATTGTCCATCTCTGCAGCGCAGGAAGGTCTAGAGGGAATACGTTACTCCTATGCTCATCTGAATATCGTAGGTGAGAGCCTTTGCAACATTGCCTTTGTTCCAGATCATTGGAACAGCGATATGTGCCATGCCGCTGAGATTCTTGTTCAACGTATATGCGACGAGAAACGAAGGCAGCAGTGTGTAGGAAACCGGACCCGATTCCGTACTGTCAAAGGGGTTCTGAGTCGTCGGAGTGGTCACCAGGCTTTCAGATCCTTGGTACAACTGCCATATGCTGTCGATGCCAAGTACTCCATGGACCATGCATAGTGTTGACGCCTCAAAACGTACTTTACCCGGTCGTTCATATCCGAGGTTCAGTTGGGCAACAATGGCATCCCCTCCATAGGGATAGCCCTGCCAGTAGTGAAGGTTCTCCATACTGTGGGAAAGTACCCGTACAATGACATCGTAGCCGACACCGAACTGCTGGGTGGTCTTGTTGTATGGTTCCCGTAGGTAAAGAAAAGGATCGGTATAGGCACCCTCCAATGAGTAGGTGAATACTCCATCACTGATGCCAAATGCGCCTTGAACACCTGCCAAATAGCCAAAAGCGTTAGGTTTTGAGTTCGCTGCAGGGGGAACATCCTCCCCGAAGGCGATTTCATCGATTCCGATTTGCGCGTAGAGGTTCAAGGCCTTGCGTGGGGTATAGTCAAGCTCAAAAACCAGCATGGAATTCGAATTTCCCCGGATGTATTGGTTGTGGTAAAATCCCACTGGATTGAGGAACCGAAGGTCAATCGAGCCGGATGCACTCTGATACATCATCGATTCACTGATGGCAAGGCCGACCTTGTCCTGCAGGAACCGAAACTCCACTCTATGGGCCAAGAACATCTTGATGCCATCTCCCAGCAGGTCCTGGGTGTTAGACCCTGCATTGTCATCAGATGCATACGTATGAATTTTCGGATGGGTGTAGAACGAGGAAGCGAAGGTGTATTTGAAGCGCTCAAAACTGGTGGTGAACCTTGCGAACTGCTGATATGGCATATTGTTGCTGATCATGAGATTACCGCTTTTTCCTGCTCCCCAACTCAGCTTGTCTCTTCCTATTTGCAGGTTCCAGTGTTCCGACCCCAGACTGACGAAGGCTCGATAAGGAAAATTCAGGTCAATGTTTTCAATCTTGTTCGGCCAGACCATGATGACATTGCTCGTCAGTGGTGCCTTGCCGTACAACGTGTTGGGTTGTTCGTTGGCCTTGGTGGTTCCAAAGGAATCCAACACTCCGAAGTTGTTCATCAGCGAGAGCTCGAAGTAGCTGTAGAACGAGTCTACCGGCCAGGTTTCGAAGGAAAGATTACCAAGGCTCTTGCGTTTACCATATCCGTACATCCAGTCACGTTCGGCTGTGAAATCGATGGTATTGGTATGGGTATAGAGCTCTGTAGTAAGTGTGAGATCGATGGCGTAACCCAAGTTTCCGGCTTGCTTTCTCTGCGGTTCAAGTTCCTGTACAAGAGAGGCATATAAAGCCTGCTCGGCTTTGCTTACAAGCTTTGACTGGTCTATCTGCTGAAGCAGCCGCAATGCTTCCTCCTCATTGTAAGGTAACGAAGTTGAAGGCAAAGCCTTTCCCTGTAAAATATAGAGGGTGGCAAGATTGCGATAGAGAGAACTGTCCAGAGGATGAATTTTCTGAAGATTGGCTGCTGGAAGTATGAAACCCAACGAGAGAACGATGCTGCAAACGAGAACCGACTTGGTACGCATATCTACCCCTTTGTCATGCAATACATGGGTAGTACCATACCATAGGAGATTTTGATTGTCAGCTTTCTTTTCGTTTTCTCCCAAGCAAAGCTACCAAAGCAAGGCTGGTGCACAGCTGCAGTAGATCATATATCGTCCCGATGGGCCTGGTGGTCTGTAGCAGTGGAAGGCTGGGAAGGGAGGAGGCTGGACTGTTGCAGACCAAGGCGACAAAGAGATTGTTTGCAGCATGGACTGCCAATGCTATTTCAAATCCTTGGTGCTTCATGCATAGGGAGGTGACTACAAACCCGAAGAGTGCATAGTAGAGTATGACCACAGTACGGCTTGAGGCGATTGCCACCTCCCGGTTGCCCAAGTGGGGTGCTGCAAACAGCACTGATGAGATCAGGCAGGTCCCCAGTTGCCGTAGCATTGGTTGCCTCAATTGGTTTTTATTGATGACTCGAACTGGGAGCATGCGAAAAACGAGTTCTTCGATGCTTGTCTGAAGGGGAGTGAACATGAGCACCAACGGAAGCAACATGAAAAAGGTTCCACCCGAATGGGTAAGTGGCTGGTAATAGTGAGGGTGCAACAGTAAGTCTACAACCAGAAAAAGCGTTGCAGATACAAAGTATAGAAGAAAAGCACGGACAAACAATGCTGTCCTAAACCTTGGATGGTCGGTAACGAGCGCGAGCAACGGTTGCTTGAGCAAGAGTTGCTTTGCCAATAAAAACCCCATCGCCATCGCCACAAACGGAGCATTCGCCGTGAGGTAGGGTATGCCGAGACTTTGCAATATTCGGGCAAAGAATGGGCCCAACAGCAACCAAGAGAGCAAAGAAAGCACCATGGCTAAGGCAAACTCTATCGGTTTGGTTTCGTAGGTACGAAAAGGTTGGTCATTTTCTGATAGTTTTTTCATCGCTTTTTGCATCACACAGGCTCATCGTACACACAATCATGGTATACTGCAATGCATGTTGGAGACCAAACGTTCATACGTACAAAGGGCATTTGATGAAGGGTATGTGTGTGTATTCCCCACCGAGGCGGCTGCACGTTCGTACGTAGTCGACTATGTCTTGTCTGGCAACAAGCAAGCCATCCTTTCGGAACGCAGTATCTCGTTTGATACCTTTCGTGCCAAATTTCTGGAGCACAAAGAGGATTTGGTTCCTGCAAACTCCTTGATCAGAAGCTTGTTTGTTCATCAGGCGCTTGAGGCAGGACTTCCCTTATCCAGCCTGATAAACCCACTCTATCCCGAGGCTCATGGGCGCTTCATCAGCTACATCGCCTCGATCCTTCCGTCATTGAAGCAGGCGTGCGACAGCGAGGTCCTGGGCTTGCTTGATGATCAGATGCAGCACGACCTCTTGTTGCTCTACCAGCAGTATCAACAATTCTTACAGGAACGATCGCTGTTTGAACCCCGGTATGCACAGCCTTGCCTGCCCCCTGATTGGGATGCCTCAGTCCGCTACTGCATCCTTTTCTGTGATACCATAAGTTCAGCACAACAGCTCTTTACCTCACTAGGCTGTCCGTCTTGGTTGGAATTGCGGCCCACTCCTTGTGCGAAGCTTGCTACGTTGGAAGTCTTCGGCAACCACGTAATGGAAATTCGGACGACGCTTCGCAGGATTCGCAAGCTGCTTAGCAGCAAAACGCCTGCACACTCGATTGTAATCGGGTGTGCAGCCTCCAACCTGTTGCTTCCCATTCTGCAAGAGGAGGCTGTGCTCTATGACATTCCGCTGGTAATACGGGAAGGGAAGCTTGCCCTTGAGTATCCCAGCGGACGCTTTCTGAACCGCATCCAGGAAGTGTATGACGACCAGTTCAGCCTGGAAAGCCTGAAGTCACTTCTCCTCGACCCAGGTATTCCCTACAAGGATCGTGATCTGCATCACCGGTTTCTTCGTCGTGCAGTGGACAAGTCGATTGTCCATGGTTCATTGAAACAGAAAGACCAGTTTACCGAAATGCTCGCAGACAGAGATTTGCGTTCCTGGTATCGGTCATTGAAACAAAGCATTATTGATATTGTAACTGCCAGTGATATCGAAATGCTCAGGCGCAAGCTCAATCACTTCCAGGACACCTATTTTACTGCTGAGCAGTGGGTCGGGACCGAAGACGAGGATGTTTACTCATTCTGTCTGGATGCAATCGACCATATCAAACAGGCGATGCAGAGGTGTTCGATTGCTTCCTATCCCCATGTTTTCTCCTATTTGCTCTCATATCTGCAGACAAAGCTCTATGTTCCCCAGCAACGCAAAGGGGGCATTGCCGTATATGCCTGGCCTCAAGTAGCCCCGCTGATCGCCGACCATCTCTTCGTACTTGGTCTCGATCAGGAGAGCTCTGCCACCATCGAACGTCCTTTACTGTTTCTTCCCTCCCAAATCGGCGAGGAGCATCGTAAGGAAATCGATACGACCAGGGCCAACCTGCAAGCAGTAAGCCTGGGTGATGGGAATGTGACACTTTCCTGCCATACCAGACGGTATGAGGGAGAGCTGCTTCCCCCGTCTGCGTTCCTCGAAGAGGATGCTCTCTTGTATCACGGCCAAAGTCCCAATCTCTGTGAGGATCCCTACTTGGAAGAGTTGGCTCTCTATAAGCAGGGCCCAAGCGGCCCGGCAATTTCCTTGGAAAGCCAAAGACGGTTCTTCCTCACAGCACGGAAAACAGCATTACTTGAGCGAAGGGACGACTATACCCGTTACCCGATCCCCCTTGATCTGGTGAAGAAACTCAAAGAAGAGCGGGACGGGAAAGCCCTGCTTGTTTTGTCACCGACCAAAATCGATCTCTTTGACCGCTGTCCCTATGCTTGGCTTGCCCATTATCTGTATGGAGTCACAAAAGAAACGTATGACGTAGAGCGGGTCGACCATCTGATGATCGGCAATCTGCTGCATCTGGTCTACCAACGATTCTTCTCCCAGATAGTGGACTTTGATCCTGCGTTGCTTGAACAGTATCGCAGCCTGCTTACCTCGCTGTTCGATAGTACCCTTACCGATGTATATGGAAGCGAAGGCCCCACCCCGTCAATTCGGAGCTGGATCATAGCAGAGTATCGACAGAAGGTGCTTTGTATTCTCGAGCAGGAAGCGAAACTCTTCAGTCATACCCGCTCGATTCTGTTTGAACAGGAACTCAGTTTCAGCTATGACTCGCTGTTCCTTCATGGCCGAATCGACCGAATCATCAATCTTGATCCGCCGGAGGGTAAGAGCTACGCCGTCATCGACTACAAGAAAGGTGAAGCTCCAATGAAAAGCATCAAGGAAAAGCTCAGCTCCTACCAGCTGCCGCTCTACCGGGCATTGGTCAAGCATGCATTGGGGGGTGCGGCCTCCCACGCAGCCTATTACAGCGTGAAGGAGGGGAGGTACCGAAGCCTTTGGACGGACGATGGCAGCGAAGAGGCATTGCTGGGTGATGAGCTGCTTGTCAATCGGTTGGACTCGCTTGGCGAATCGGTACAAGTGGGCGCCTTCATGGCCACCCCCTCCAAACAACACTGCAGCGGTTGTGACTACCGTTCGCTCTGCCGAAGGAGGTTTGCAACCCGATGATTACTTTCGAGGATTTTCTGATGCAACATAAGGCAAGACTGGATGCTCACCAGCTTGAGGCGGTACACTGCGATGTCAACTGTGTGGTCAGTGCAGGGGCAGGGTCGGGAAAAACCACCGTGCTCAGCTATCGCTTTTTGCGCCTCGTGTTGGAAGGCAAGGCACAAGTAGGTGAGATACTGACGCTCACGTTCACCCGCAAAGCAGCGCGTGAGATGCAGGAGCGCATTCATCGCCACTTGCTTTGCTGCAAAAACGATGAGAGAATCGTAGGCCAACTTGCTACCTTCAGCGAAGCTTCCATCTCAACACTCGACAGTTTCTGCAGTCAAATTGTACGCAGCGACAGTATACGCTACGGTATAGCCCAGGATTTCGTCATCGATGATGAGCAAAACCTAAGAAACGCCAGACGGTGTGCCACCGAGCTTTTGGATACCTGGCCGCAATCACAAGGGGCCAGAATACTGTGCGGCCTCTACAGTCCCGACAAATTGGTCGATGATGTCTTGGTCCCTTTAGCCAGCAATGCCTACTGCATGCCAAAGCAAGTGGAGGAGGATGCCCACGTGAGTATTCTCTCTGCTGTCCAGACTGTCTTCGACCAGAGCTGGGATGGATTTGTCAACCTGTTGGACAGCTATGCAAATTTGACGGATACCTCCAAGACAGTGCAAACGGCAAGAGAAGCGGCCCTGTCTCTTCGTTCTTCACTAGAAGCCTGTACCTCTGTTGAAGAGAAGCATCGCATCCTTTGTTCGGCTTTGGGCTACTTCCGAAAACCTGGAGCGGGAAAAGCGGAGCAGATGCTGTATATCAAGGAGACAATCGAGGAGTTCAATCAACTGAGAAAGAAGCTCTGCATCGCACGCTCCGTGCTTCTCGGCTCATCTCAGCTGCAGGCTGTTCTTTCCTTCATGCAAGAGTATATCGCCTCATATCAGAAGCAGAAACGCCAAAGCGGAGTGCTGACGTTTGCAGACATCTCTTCTCTTGCAGTAGATATTCTTAGCAGCAACAAAAGCCTGCGCCACTATTACAAGATGGCATACAAGTACATTATGATCGACGAATTCCAGGACAACAACGAACAACAGAAACAGCTGCTGTACCTGCTTTCGGAGCGTTTGGATAGAGAAGGGGACGGTATTCCGGGCCCCGAAAACCTCAAGGCTGATAAGCTTTTCTTCGTTGGGGATGAGAAGCAGTCAATTTACCGCTTCCGCGGCTCGGATGTGAGTGTATTCAAGCGCCTCAGCTGGGAGCTTTGCGCCAACGGAGGCAGGCACATCCAACTCGATACCAATTACCGCAGTGAGCCTGCTTTGATCCAATGGTTCAACACCCTGTTCCCTTCGGTGATGCAGAATAATGGGGAGAGCTTTGAGGCTGATTTCTCCGCCTTAGGCTGGAGAGAACCCTCAGAGGGAATCCAAAGCAAGTGTACGGTTTTGATAAAGCCGTATGAAAGCAAGTTGGACGAGGATGAGGAGGATGCTGCCGATACCGATGCCGAAGCGTATGCCGTTGCTTCCCTGATCGATGAGATGCTGCATACCGACTCCTATCTTATTCCTTCTGAGACTGGCCCCCATAGGCCAGCAACCAGTGACATCGCCCTGCTTTTACGTACCACCAGCAGCCAATTGAGTTTTGAGAAGGCGTTGAGAAGGTTCAACATACCCTACACTGTGCAGGCTGCCCGGTCGCTTATGCTCGAAGCTCCAGCCAACGATATGTACGCCATGCTGCAATTGGTCCTCTATCCCCAGGACCGGCATGCCTATATGACCGTATTGCGTTCCCCATTCTGCAATCTCAGCGACTTTGGCATGACAGAGGTATTGGATTGCCCCTGCTTTTCAATCCCGGACTCGATAGGACCTGAGGATAGGAGCCGCCTTGAGGCCGTCGGGGCATTCTATGCACATCTGAAGAAGGCAAGTGCGACGGCAAGTCTGAGTTCCTTGGTCTCCTTGTTGTGGTACGAGAGCGGATACTACCTCAGTCTGGTGGCAACCCCTTCCTACCAAGTGTATACGGAGCACTATGCATTTTTACACCGTCTGGCACAGATGCAACAGCAACAAGGCAAGAGCTTGAGTCAGTTCGTAGACTTTCTGAGGGACAATCTTGCCCAGAATGAAAAGATCGAGAACCTGGAAGTCATCAAGGAGCAGGAGGAGGGTGTACAGATTCTGTCCATCCATAAGTCCAAGGGCTTGGAATTTCCCATCGTGGTGGTAGCCAATACCGGCTCCAAAGGGCGTTCTGAAGAGGACGCGGTCTCTACCTACCAAGGCATTTCCATACCCCATTATGTATCGGTACCCTATCACGTCAGCGAAACCAGGATCGAGACGGCAAAGCACGCCGGTCAGTTGCTTGACAAGGGAACCGAGGCACAGCTCAACCGTGCCGAGCTCAAGCGCCTTTTGTATGTTGCCCTCACCCGTGCCCAGACGCATGTGGTGGTCAGTGGCTGTTTTTCCAAGACCAACCGATCGCTTGCAGAGGATGGAAGGTCGTCAACGCTGCTTTTAATGTTGGCCCAAAGTCTTGGCATCGACATCGATGCTCCCGCCTTGGAGCAGGGCATTGTCACCGTCCGAAGCATTGCCGATATTGCTGAGTCGTTGCTTTACGACCAGAAAAGAGAAGATGAGCAAGCATTTGAGCAGCGAATTGATGCGGCTGCCTCGTTTTATGCACCCCGTGAAGAAGCCTATGAAATGAGGCCGATTCGCTATGCGGTGACAGCCTTGCATGCCCCGCTTTTTTCTGAGACGGCGAAAGCCTTGCCTTCCTTGGCCTCTGATGCATTGTTCAGTGAAGCGCAGGTTGCGGATTTCGGCACCTTTGTGCATGCACTATGCGAGCAGATGGTACTACAGCCAAGTCAGGCCATCGATGCTCTTGCAATGCTTCCCCCATCCCTTGGCGGGGTGAACCAGCAGCAGGTAATCGCTGATGCACTTTTTTTGTGTCATGCATTTGTTGGCAGCAGTTGGTATAGGACAGAGGTGCAACCTTATCCGGTTTCCTGTGAAGTGGGGTTCTTTTCGCTTATGGAACATGAGGGGAGGGCTGTGGTTGTTGAAGGTTCGGTGGACCTGTTGATCAAGCGAAAGGACCACTATCTGGTTGTTGATTTCAAGACGGACCGGTTCCGGGATGAAGAGGTTCACCGGTTCCAGCTACAGACGTATATGCAGGCAATGGCTAGAATTCATCAGTGCCCGGTCAAGGGGTGCGTGGTGTATCTACGGGATGTACAGAACATTGTTGTATGGGAAGGAGAGAACCTATGATGCGAATACCGTTTGAAACCCTGGTTGCCCAATTCGAGAAAGTGTTGACCAGCCGGGGCATGGATGCTGAAGATGCAAAGCTTTGCTCGCAACTTATCGCCGAAACATCGGCTCAAGGGGTGTATACCCATGGAGCAAACAGATTCCCTTTCCTGGTCAAGATGATAGATGACAAGCTTGTCGATGTGCATGTGAAGCCTGAAAAATCAGCTTCCTTCGGCTCCCTTGAACGATGGGATGGAAAGGGGGGAATGGGAAACCTCAATGCCTATGCTGCGATGAATCGGGCTATAGCACTTGCCAAGGAGCATACGATCGGGTGTGTTGCCTTGTCCCATACCAATCACTGGATGCGCCCGGGAACGTATGGTTTGATGGCTGCCGAACAGGATTGCATCGGCATCCTGTGGACCAATACCATGCCTCTGATGCCTGCCTGGGGCGGCATCGATGCCAAGGTGGGAAACAACCCCCTGGTACTCTGTATCCCTTGCAAGGATGGACCGGTACTGGTCGATGCAGCGATGAGCTTGTTCAGCTACGGCAAGTTGGAAACCTATGCACGCGAACAAAAGAGCCTGCCTGTTCCCGGCGGATACGACCAAGAGGGAAATCTTACCACTGATGCCAAGGAGATTCTGGCATCCAAGCGGCCCTTGCCGATCGGGTTCTGGAAGGGTACAAGCCTTGCTTTTGCACTCGATCTCATTGTCAGCGCATTGAGCGGGGGCAATACCACCCGGCAATTAGGCCTGATGGGCAAGGAGAGTTCTGTAAGTCAGCTCTTTTTGGCCATCAATCTCTCATCTCTTCCCGACCGGGAACGCATTGAAGCTGAAATCCATGCAAGCCTCGAGGACCTTAAGAGTTCCCAGAGGGAGCATGAGTCAGCAGCTGTTCGCTTTCCCGGCGAATTGCGTACACACATCAGGGAGGAAAACCTCAGAGAGGGAATTCCCATCGATGAACGTATCTGGCAGACTATTCTTTCTCTCTAGGATCAGAAAATCAGAGGGAAGAACAGGGTGACGAAGAGGAACCAGAAGGCATAGACAGTGAGAAAGACTGCCTGGATTTTTGCCGTTGAACGACGGGTAAGCAAGGCAAGCACCAACGCAAGCAGGTTTGCAAACAGCAAGAGGTTCTCTGCAAGAACAGCGAGGCGGTTGGCGCTCAGGCCGTATGCAAGCAGGCGTGAACCGATGGCCATCAGCGCAACACTGTCCAAAAGCAAGGCCGTTACCGACGAGACGAGTACCATCACCCGCCAGAAGCGGGAGTTTTGTTCTGTTTCGAAGAGGTCGGTTGCATACAGGATCATCAACAGCAGTAAAGCCAAAAGGGCATCGATGGCAAGCAAGAGTGACCGATCCTCCTTCACCGTGGTTCCTTCGAATACGAGGAATGCAAGGAATACCAGCATTACTACGGTGAATACAGGCAGGAAAAGAGAGGCAAGCAGGCGGGTCAACTGCAGCAGTCTGCTTCCCTTGATGGTGATCACATGGATTGCCACCAACGGCAGCAGCGGAAGAATTGAGGTGATCAGGAATTGGACAAGTCCATCCTCGATGCGAAGACCTATTGCCTCAAACAGGGTGATTGAAAGCATCATAACCACAAAACAGGCACAGCACAGCAAGAAGGTCAGCAATACGACCTCACCGACAAAACGCAGGTGTCGGCTGAGTTTCTGGGTGAAGGTATCCTGTTTTTGGAAAATTGCCAGACTGAGAATCCCAAACAGGGGCAGGTGGAGGGCACTGAGGATAAACGTGGTTTCCTTGGCCGTAGCTTTGTTCGCCTGCTGAAGATTCACCAACAGGCACACCAGTGCAAAGACGGCGAGGTAGGACAAAATCTGTGTATTCCAAGAGCGCGACAGATAGACTGCCATGAAGGGAAAGACCAAGAACGAGAGGTTCAAGAGGTAGTATGGTATGGAGGCATCGGAAACAGGAAAGCCAAAGAGGGCAGGCAGTTGGGAGACGACGAATTGGATGGCTAGCAGGATAAGCACCCCTTTGTGCATGGATGCCGAGCCGCCTTGGCTTACGAGCTCAAATCTTGCACCCATGCGATGAAGGGATACAAGTTGAGCTTCCTCATTGTGTAGGTATTCGTTCAATTGTGTTTCGAGCGTTTGCTGAGTTTGCTGTTCCGCTTCTATTTGTTTGTCTGTTTTACCCTGTCGCGAAAGGTCTTCTTTCCAAGCAGTGATTAGATTTGCCATACAAACCTCCCGCTGTGTAGCATATTCCTTGTTGTATGGATTGCATAGGGCAAAAAAAAAGAAATGATTTCTGTTTGGTAGCGCAAAAGAAAGGGTTGGCAACGAGTGCCAACCCAATTGATGCAGTATGTTGTAAGAATCAATACTTGCCGTACAGAGGGCCAAAGGTTTCGCAGGCGCGGAAATCTGCTCCTTCCTTGTCCATACCGAGCATCGACCAGGCGCTGGGACGGAAGATTTGGTCCTCACTCACGTTATGCATGCATACGGGTATGCGCAGCATTGAGCAGAGGGTGATCAAATCGGCGCCGAAGTGTCCGTAACTGAGCGCGCCGTGGTTGGCTCCCCAGTTTGCCATCACCGAGTACACATCCTTGAACGGACCTTCCTTGCCATTCGTCCGGGGGACGAACCACGTGGTCGGCCAGGTCTGGTCGGTTCTCTTGTTGATGGTGTCAAATACCTTTTCAGGGACTTCGCAGGTCCAGCCTTCCGCCAACTGCAGAACCGGACCAACTCCCTTCACAAGATTGACGCGAACCATGGTCAGAGGCATACCGCCTTCGCTGAGGAAGGTTGAGCTGAAGCCGCCGCCGCGGAAATAGCCGCAGTTTGCAACGCTGAAGCGGGTATTCTCAAGGGTCTTTTGTACATCTTTCTCGGTGATTTCCCAGAAGGGCTTCATTTCACTTTCACCTTGCTCGTTCTTCATCTGACCTGCAGCATCCAAGGTGGTTGCACCACTGTTGATGAGATGGATGAAGCCTTCCTTGGCTAGACCTTCGGGTTTCCATCCGGTCACCCGCTGTACTGCTTCAGGACTCCAGTAGGTGCGCACATCGCTGAAGATTGCCGCACGGTTGGTCAAGAGCTTGCAGAAGAGCATGCTGATACCGTTGAGGTGGTCGTTCTCGGTAGCCATAATGTACGGTTCGCGAATGCCGTTCCAGTCAAAACTGGTGGTGAGCATGGTCTCCATAAAGTCGCCGTTCGGCCAATGGTCGGTCCACTGCCTCTGGCCTTGGAAGCCTGCAAACAGGGCGTTGTGGCCGAGCGCTTCTTCTCGGAATCCAAGCTTCTTCAGGTTCTCGTTCCCGATCATGAGATCGCGTCCGATCATGGTCATCTTGGTGCAGTACTCCCAATCCTTCTTCAGTTGCTCTGCGCTTCTGCGGTACTCGGGGGCGTTGACCGTATCCTCGGCCTGGGTGCAGTTCTGCCTTACCCAGTCGATGGCTTTTTTGTATTCTTCGGGATCATAGATCTCTTCGGCGATGCGCCTTTCGATCTCGCACATGTCGACGGCTTCCGTTCTCATTCCCAAATAGCTTTGCAACAGATCCTGGTCTACCAACGAACCGGCAATGCCCATTGCCATGCCACCGATGGAGAGGTAGCTCTTGCCGCGCATGGTCGCCACGGCAAGGGAAGCACGGGCGAATCGCAGGATTTTCTCAGAAACGTCATCGGGGATGGATGTGTCGCTGTTGTCCTGTACGTCACGGCCGTAGATGCCGAAAGCGGGTAGGCCTTTC
Source organism: Sphaerochaeta globosa str. Buddy (assembly GCF_000190435.1). Taxonomy (NCBI): domain Bacteria; kingdom Pseudomonadati; phylum Spirochaetota; class Spirochaetia; order Spirochaetales; family Sphaerochaetaceae; genus Sphaerochaeta; species Sphaerochaeta globosa. The sequence goes on along the minus strand of NC_015152.1, from coordinate 2,433,997 downwards.
TGCGTATGGGCAGCCAGCACAGCTGCAAGGTACACCGCTCCAGGGCGTTCGGTGCCGTTGAAGCCCCAGACAGCCTTGATGGTCATCGGATCGATGTCGAAGGTTTCGGTTCCATAGCACCAGCAAGGGGTGACGGTCAACGTTATAGCGACTCCCTCCCTGGCAAACTTTTCTGCACAATCGGCACTTTCACGCACTCGACCGATGGTGGTGTCGGCAATGACGCACTCGACCCGCTCTCCGGTTCCGTGAAATACATTATCGCTTATCAGTTTGGCGGCAGCCTTTGCCATGTTCATGGTCTGATCTTCAAGAGATTCGCGAACCCCTCTCTGCCGTCCGTCAATAACAGGCCTAATTCCAATTTTGGGAAGTGTGGAAGCGTAGCGTTTTTCTGGTCCCACATTTTTCATTCCAGATATATTTGCCATATTGTCCCCCTTGGTATATGATAGGAAATGTAATCGTTTACATCATGTGTAGTATTGCACACGATCGAGGTAATTGCAATCCAATTTTCCATAGGAGCACCCAATGCTGAAAACTATTCCTTCCATTCTGAGTCCCGATCTCTTGAAAATTCTCATGGAGATGGGCCATGGCGACGAGCTGGTCATCGGTGATGGCAACTTTCCCGCCGCTTCCCTCAACGACAGGGTGGTACGCCTTGACGGCCACGGCGCAGAAGCCACTCTTAAGGCAATTCTCCAGCTGTATCCACTGGACAGCTACGCCCCCAACGCATTCTTGATGGAGAAGGTAAAGGGTGATACCGTGCAAACCCCGATTTGGGCTTCTTACGAAACGATAGCCAAAGCCGGTGATCCCGCTTTCAAGGGATTCGAGCAGATCGAGCGCTATGCTTTCTATGAACGAAGCAGAAAGGCGTATGCCATTGTGGCTACCGGTGAGTCGGCCTTGTATGCAAACATCATCCTTAAAAAAGGGGTGGTTGTCTGATTACGCTCTGGGGGTCGTCCACAACTGCTTGTATTGCCTGGGGCTCATCTGCATGTGGCTTCTGAACTGCCTGGCGAAGTAGTTGGCATCGGAAAAGCCTGTTTTTTCGCTGATCCGCTCAATGCTGAGATTGGTAGTAAGCAGCAGCGTGGAAGCGAAGGCGATGCGTCGGTGGATATGAAAGTCCACCGGCGACCAACCAGTGGAAAGCTTGAACTGCCGGTTCAGCGTACTTGCACTCATATTGGATTGGGCAACCAATTCTTCAAGGGAGAGGCTTCGGTCGAGGTTTCGTTCCATGAAGGCAATGACCCGTTCCAGGCGTTGGTCGGGCTGGAATACTCCTCCTTTGCGGGAGGTGTGGAAGCGGCTGATGAGAATGAGCAACTGAAGCAGCTTGGAGTAGGCCATCGCTGATGCCCCGTTGCCGTAATCCTGTTTTTCCGATTCTTCCTTGATGGCGCTGACCAAGGCAATGATTTCTGAGATCTGGTGGCAGTTCATTCGTACCAGAGGTATTTCACCCTCTGGTTGGAGAAAGACTTCCTGAAAGCCTGAGACCTCGCTCAATTCGCTTACATGCCCGCTGAGAGCTTTAAGGCCGATGAGTACGTCGTACAGTACGAGGTTGTCAATTTCAGCATATCCATGGGCGGTTCCCGGTTTGATGAAAAAAACCATGCCTTCCTGCAGGTGGCGACGGTCGTTCGCCAGGATATGGGTTCCTTTGCCGGATACTACCACAACAAGCTCATAGAAGTCGTGGCTGTGCAAAGAGAAGGGGATTTCTGGATCCCTTAACAGCACCTTGATAGGGAGACGGTTTTCCCGGAAGAACATTGATTCGGACAGGGTGAAACTCGACATGATAAAATCGTGCTAGAAATTGACTATTCTGTCAAGGTAAATCTTTGGAAAAATGCCACACTATTGTAGTGAGTACCGTACTTGAGGAGGCCTATCATGTCAGAGTATGAAGTAGCCAAGAATATATACGCCGAGTATGGCGTGGATACGGATGCAATATTGGAGCAACTTGCCAAGATTCCCATCTCAATCCATTGCTGGCAAGGTGACGATGTTGGGGGCTTTGAGCGTCCCGATGCAGAATTGGGCGGTGGTGGTATTCAGACTACCGGCAACTACCCGGGCAAGGCAAAGACCATCGAGCAACTGCGCGCCGACCTTGAGAAGGTCCTCTCCTTGGTTCCCGGGACGCATCGGGTCAACCTGCATGCAAGCTATGGTGAGTTCGGTCCCACGTTTGTCGACCGTGACCAGATTGAGGAAGTACATTATCAGGGGTGGGTCGACTGGGGTAAGAAAGTAGGGGTGGCCTTTGATTTCAATGGCACCTTCTTCAGTCATCCGATGGCTGATGAGGGATATACGCTGGCCAGCAAGGACGAGAAAATTCGTCGTTTCTGGATTGAGCATGCCAAACGCTGCAGAAAGATTGCAGCCTGGATCGGAGAGCAAATGGGTTCTCCCTGTATTTTGGATACCTGGGTGCCCGATGGTGCAAAAAACTATACGGTGGATAAGTTCGGCTATCGTTCCATCCTCAAAGAGAGCTTGGATGAGATTTTTGAAACCGAATACCCCTCGGAATGCATGCGTGATGCCTTGGAAACCAAACTATTCGGTATCGGCAGTGAGGCTTTCGTAGTTGGCTCTCACGAGTTCTTCATGAACTATGCAGCCCGCAACAATAAAATGCTCTGCATCGATATGGGCCATTTCCATACTGAAGAGGATATTTCGGACAAGCTTTCTTCCATCCTGCTCTTTGACGACGAGGTGCTTTTGCACGTCAGCCGCCCGATGCACTGGGACAGCGACCACGTGGTACTGTTCAACGACAAGGTCAAGATGGTGGCCGAAGAGTTGGTCCGCAGCGGCAAGCTGGAGTCAACCCATATCGGATTGGACTTCTTCGATGCTTCAATCAACCGCATCGGGGCTTGGGTGACCGGTGTTCGTTCCATGCGCAAAGCTCTCTTGTTTGCCTTGCTTCAGCCGATCGACCAATTGATTGAATATGAAGAGTCGGGCAACGGGTATGCGACGATGGCCCTGCTGGAACTGCAGAACGTCCTGCCTTTTGGTGCGGTGTGGAATGAGTTCTGCACCCGCTACCATGCTCCGCTGGAGAGTAAGCTGATCGGCATCATCAGCGACTATGAAGAGAGTGTAATGAGGGAGCGGTCATGAGCTTTGCAACATTGATAGAGCATTCACGTCGCTATGGTTCGGATGCCTCGTTTGTCCTGCTTGGAGGTGGCAACACCTCCTACAAGGAGAACGGGGTTCTCTACGTCAAGGCAAGTGGGTATGCCCTGGGTACCATCGGTGCCGAGGGTTTTGTCCGTATGGACCTTGCAAAGATGCAAGGTATCTGGAACAAGGAATACAGTCAGGATGACGATACGCGGGAGGATGAGGTTCTTAAGGACATGATGGCCTGCCGTCTGGAAGGCGAACATGCCCGTCCTTCGGTTGAAGCCTTGTTGCATGCCCTGCTGCCGTTTGACTACGTGGTGCATTTGCACCCGGCCATCGTAAACGGAGTAACCTGTGCCCAATGGGGTAAGGAAGCTGTTTCCCGTCTGTTTGGGGAGGCTTTGTGGATTGAGCTGGTGAAGCCCGGTTTCATTCTTGCCCATATTGTGCGCCAGCGTATGGCCCTTCACACACAAGAGACAGGCAAGGTTTGCTCCCTGATCTTTTTGCAGAACCATGGTATTTTTGTCGGTGGTTCGAGTCTTGAACAGATTGCAGCCATGTATGAGTCTGTGATGAAGCGCATCGAAAGTCAGTTGGTGAGGAAACCCGATTTTTCACCCGTCAGTTCTGATGAAAAACAGGTGGAAGCAGTAAAGACGGTTTTGAAGCATTATTCCAACGATACCATTCTCTTTGCCATGAACAAGGAGTACCAGCACTTTCTTGGTGATGCAACATCTTTTGCCAAGGTAGCTTCCTCATTCACCCCGGATCACATTGTCTATGCCGGCTTCAAGCCGTTGTGGGTGGCCGAGGATGATGATGTCGCCAAAGCCTTTGAGGCGTTCGAAGCGCACAACGGCGTGAGGCCAAAGATTGTCTGTGTGCAAAACCTGGGGGTGTTCTCTCTTGGGGAGAAGCCACTGCCTCTGTTCTTGGACAGCGTGGCGATCAGTGTGTACTCAGAGAGCTTTGGCGGTCCGCTTTTCATGGATGAGCCCATGATTGATTTCATCCGCAATTGGGAAGTGGAAAAGTATCGATCCAAGGTAGCTGTACAATAAATGAACCTGGCCACCTTCAATGCAAAGAGTGATAAGGCGGTACCTTTTATCACTCCGCTTGGGGTGGTGGTTGGTTTGGCACTGGGTTCCCGTATTTCTGGTTATTCAGAGTGGGGAACCTTTTTCTTTGCCTGCATCACCCTGATCGGGGCACTGCAGATCAGCTTCTCCCAAGTGCTTAAGGCGCTTAGCCGGGTACGTTCGATAGCTTTGGTCCTTTTCTGTGCCCATGTGGCCATTCCCTTGGTAGTCAAACTGCTTGCCTTGCTCGCTTTCCCTACTTCTCCATCCTATATCACCGGCTTTATTTTGCTCTCATCGATCCCCATAGCGGTTACCTCATTCCTTTGGACAACCATCCATAAGGGCGATGCAGCGTTGGCTTTGTGTTTGATTCTCTTGGATACTTTGCTCTCACCCTTGTTGACACCGTTGACGATTCGTCTGCTTGCAAATTCCTCCGTTGTTTTGGATTTCCAGGGCATGATGGTTTCCTTGGTGTTCATGATAGTTCTTCCCTCGATTCTGGGGATGCTGATTAAGCATGCAGCACCCGATGCCTGCAACAAGGCAAGGGCGTACCTTAATCCGGTTACCAAATTGTGCATGATGCTGGTGATCATCATCCATGTCGCCTCCCTTTCCGGAACGCTTTCCTTTTCGGCTGTCTATATACCTTTGATTCTCATGAATCTAGTCGTTATTACTCTGGGGTTTTTACTCATCTACTGTCTTGCACGTTTTGTGGTGCACGAAGAGCGCTCTTTTGTAGTCTCCATGACGTTTACCGGTGGTATGCGCAATATCAGTGCAGCCCTGGTTTTGGCAACCAGCTACTTCGATCCGATGACGGCCTTGCCGGTTGTCATCGGTATTTTGCTACAGCAGACCTTTGTGGGCATATTGGGATCTCGTTTATTCGCCAAGGATGCATGGTGAGCTGTCTATTGTCCTTCATTTGCTGAGCTTGGCTTTTCGTATCACTTTCATTTCTATTCCGGTCAAACACTCATACAATCCGCTGTCATGATAAAATAGTGCTAAAAAATGACTATACAGTTATTGCGGAATTCAAAAAAGCTGTCACACTTATAGATAAAGATATAGCATGTAGCTATACGTATTGTGCTGTTTGCCCTGGCATGACCAGGTACAAATAGATTCCGGGTCTGCCGGAATGATTTCGCAAAAGGAGAGTTTGTATGAAGAAAGCGTTGTTGTTTGTACTCATCGCTAGCTTGGTCGTCACTGGTCTTTTCGCCCAGGGAACCAAGGAAGAAGCAGTAAAGTCGGAGAAGGAAATCGTCATTCTCGTAAAGAGCATGGGTAATGGTTTCTTTGATGCAGTATTCAAGGGCAGCCAGGAAGCAGCAGCCGAGCTTGGTGGAATCAAGACCACCTACATGGGTCCTCCCCAGGCAACCGCTGAAGGCCAGATTGAGATTATCGAGACCCTCATTGCACAGAGAGTTGATGGGATTGCCATCAGCGCAAACGACTCTGATGCTCTGATTCCCGTCACCAAGAAGGCTATGGCAGCCGGTATCAAGGTCATCAGTTTTGACTCAGGTATCAACGTAGGTGGACGTATCGTCGACCTGCTGCCCAGTAACGCCGAACTGATCGGCCGCCAGCAGATTCAGCTTGCCGCCGAGCTTACCGGCAACAAGGGTGAAGTTGCTGTTCTCTCCGCTTCCGCTCAGGCTACCAACCAGAACCTTTGGATCAGCTTCATGAAAGAAGAGATCAAAGATGCAAAGTATGCCAACATGAAGCTCGTTGAAGTTGTCTACGGCGACGACGCCCCGGACAAGAGCTATCGTGAAGCTGTTTCCTTGATGCAGAAGTACCCCAACCTTAAGGCAATCATTTGCCCGACCACAGTTGGTTTGCTTGCTACTGCACAGGCTGTCAAAGACGCCGGCAAGGTTGGTGTTGTGGAAGTTACCGGTCTTGGACTGCCTTCGGAAATGAAGGGCTACATCCTTGACGGAACCTGCCGCCAGATGGCTCTGTGGAATCCGATCGACCTCGGTTATACCTCCACCTACATTCTTGATGCTCTGATCGATGGAACTTCCAAGGGTTCCGTTGGTGAAGTTATTCCCGCCGGCCGTATGAAATCTGTCAAGGTTGAGAATGACGGACTCATCTACATGAGCACCCCGTACGTATTCAACAAGGGCAACATCGAGCAGTTCGCAGCAATTTTCTAAGAATATCGCATCCGGCTCCTGCCTGCTTTGGCAGGAGCCTTCTGTTTTGCTTGCATAAGGAGGAACAATGCCAGACGCATTGTTGGAAGTTACCAACCTAACCAAAATATTCCCCGGAATCCGTGCTCTTGATGATGTTCACCTTACCCTGCGGTGCGGAGAGGTACACGCGTTGATCGGAGAAAACGGTGCCGGAAAATCAACATTGGTGAAAATTCTTACCGGTGTGTATATCCCAACGCATGGAAAGATGGTGCTAGAAGGGAAGGAAATCTCCTTTAAGAATGCCATTGACGCACAGGCCTCAGGCATCGTTGCCATCCATCAGGAAGCCTCGATGTTTCCCGAGCTCAGTGTCACCGAGAATATTTTCATGGGTCACCACCTACGCAATCCCAAGACCAAAAAGCTTGATTGGAAGGCGATGACCGAACAGACCAAGACCTTGCTTGGACGCATGCAGCTGGATATCGACCCCGACACCCTGGTCAAGAATCTGAGTGTGGCAAAGCGGCATATGGTGGAAATCACCAAGGCTCTTTCCCTCGATGCCAAGCTGGTGATTATGGATGAACCGACCAGCGCCCTCACCGGACGCGAGGTTGAGGACTTATTCCGCATTGTCCGCTCACTGAAGGAGAGCGGGAAAGCCATTCTTTTCATCTCACATAAGTTTGATGAGATTTTTTCAATCTGTGACTACTATACCGTCTTCCGCGACGGACAATATATTGGGGAAGGGAAGGTCAAGGACAGCACCGAAGACAAGATTATCAATATGATGATCGGTCGTTCGATCGACCAACTCTATCCTGAACATACTCCCGTGCTGGGCAAAGAGATTCTCAACGTGGAGAAATTGAGCCAACTCGGGGCCTTCAAGCACATTTCCTTCAACCTGCACGAAGGAGAAATCCTGGGGTTGTTCGGCTTGGTTGGTGCCGGCCGCAGCGAAGTGGTTCGTACCATTTTTGGTATTGATAAGGCCAGTGAAGGAGTCATGTACCTCGAAGGGAAAGCGTTTATGCCTAGAAGTGCGAAAGAGAGTCTGCACAAGGGCATCGCCTTGGTTCCCGAGGATCGTCAGAAACAGGGCTTGGTGCTCAAAATGAGCCTGACACACAACATCAGTCTGCCTGTTCTCAAACTGCTCTCCTTCAAAGGCTTGGTTACCCGAGCCAAAGTGGAGAAGCAGTATGTATTGGAGCATGGCAACCAGATGGAAATAAAGTCGGCCGGCTATCATGTCGACGCTGAGACCCTCTCGGGAGGAAACCAGCAAAAAGTCGTCCTGGCCAAGTGGATCGGGACCAAACCCAAAATCCTCATTCTCGATGAACCGACAAAAGGCATCGATGTCGCCACCAAGGCTGCTGTACACCAGTTTATCTGTGATATGGCTGCAAAAGGTGTGGCTGTCATCCTCATTTCCAGTGAGTTGCCTGAGGTCATGGGAATGAGTGACCGGATTCTGGTTATGCATGAGGGTTACCAGACTGCCATTCTCGATGCCCGCAAAGCAACAGCTGAGATGGTCATGCGCTACGCAATTGCTACTCTTCCCCAGGAGGCTTCCAATGCCTGAACGTGCTCCATCCTCACTGCTGAAAAAGGCTCTAGAGCGCAGGGAATTGACCCTGATGCTCCTCTTGGTGGTTCTTTTGGTTCCTATCACCATCCGCTCTCCTCAGTTCCTCTCGGCTGAGAACATCAACAGAATTCTGAACGATATGGCAATCCTGTCCATTGTTGCCATTGGTGAATTCTTTGTCATTCTTTCCAATGGTATCGACCTCTCGGTCGGTTCCATCATCGCATTTACCGGCATGGCATGCGGCATGATCAACGAATCCTATGCTGCAGTACCTCCCTTTGTCCTGTTGTTGGTAGGAATGGGCATAGGCTTGATGATGGGCTTGTTCAACGGTGTACTGGTGGCATACGGGAAAATCCCTCCCATCATCACCACCTTGGGAACAGTGAACATCTATCGCGGTCTGACATTTTTGCTGAGCAAGGGAACTTGGGTCACCGCCCATGAGATGAGCCCCTCCTACATTGGGTTTCCCCGTACCACATTTTTAGGTCTTTCTTATCTCTTGTGGATAGCTTTTGTTGTTATCGTCATCTTGTACTATTTCAGTCGCTATACGCGAACAGGGCGTGAGGTGTATGCCATTGGAGGCAACCCTACTGCAGCAAAGTTTGTAGGAGTAAATGAGAACCGGGTCAGGGTCGTGGTGTTCCTCATCAGTGGAACACTCTGCGGACTTGCCGGAGCATTATGGACCGCCCGGTATGCATCGGCGGTCAATGAAATGGCCACCGGTTTTGAGATGCAGGCCGTCGCAGCCTGCGTGCTTGGCGGCGTGAACTTCTCCGGTGGGGCAGGCGGCATTATCGGGGTGGTTTTGGGAACACTCTTTTTGGGAGTGGTAACCAATGCACTGCCGGTGATTTATTTGTCGGTTTTCTGGCAGACCTTCGTCCAAGGCTTGATCATCCTGATCGCCTTGGCTCTGAATACCCTGTCCGACCAACGCAAGAGTACAAAATTGCTGGCACAGAGGAGGGGATAGGGTATGGCTGAAAAACAAAATCTGATGGCAAAAAGCCGACTTATCGACGAGCTTTCGGTCAAGAACCGACTCATCGAGTTCTTTACCAAATGGGAAGTGATCCTGGTCATTATCTTCACCCTGATGTTCCTGTTCTTTACCAGCCGGACTCCTTACTTTCTTGATAGGTTCAACCTAATGAATGCAACCTTCCAATTCAGTGAGAAAGCAATTATGGCCCTGCCGATGATATTCATCATCATGTGTGGTGATATCGACATATCGATTGCTTCCATCATCGCCTTGTGTGCCTATGTGGTGGGTAATGCTGCGCAGGCGGGAGCTTCCATTCCCTCGCTGCTGTTTCTCTCACTGTTGGTGGGTACTCTGGCCGGACTCTTCAATGGTTTGATGATCACCGGTCTGAACATGCCTGCCATTGCCGTAACACTGGCAACCCAATCTATCTTCCGCGGCATCTCAATCGGTTTGTTGGGTGACCAGGCACGTACCAGCTTTCCCGAAGGTTTCGGCATCTTCGGCCAGGAATTCATCCCCAATGCCATTATTCCCTTTGAGTTTGTGCTCTATCTTGCCCTGATGCTCCTCTTTGCCTTCGTTCTGCACAAAACTACCTATGGAAGACGACTCTATGCCATAGGCAACAGTGCGGAGGCCGCTCGGTTCAGCGGTGTGAATGTCAAGCTCACCAGAGTGATCAACTTCACCGTTACCGGGTTCTTCTGCGGACTTACCGCAATGTTGCTTGCAAGCAGAATTCTTTCGGTACGCTCGAACATAGCAACCGGCTGGGATTTGGAGATCATCACGCTGGTGGTTCTGGGTGGAGTGGCGATTACCGGAGGAAAGGGCACTGTTTTTGGAGTATTCATCGGTTCTCTTCTTGTCGGGTATCTCAAGTTCGGCATGGGTCTGCTCAAGTTCAGTGGCACGCTGATGACCATCGTCATCGGAAGCCTGTTGATTACCGCAGTCCTGCTGCCCAGGTTGCTTGACTTGTACAAGGCGAATCGAAAACTCAGATTACAGTCACAGCGATAGGAGGTTTTCATGCGTAAAGCATTTGTCATGCAATTAAAGAAAGGATGTGAGGCTGAGTATCAGAAGCGTCACGATGAGATTTGGCCCGCCCTGAAAGCTCTGCTCAGCGAAAGCGGAGTATATGACTATACCATTTTCCTTGAACGTGAAACCGGAAAACTCTTTGCCTTCCAACACGTCAAAGGAAATGGAGGCTCACAGAGCTTGGGCTCCAATCCTATTGTACAGAAGTGGTGGGCCTGGATGTCCGACCTCATGGAAACAAATCCAGACAACTCGCCGGTCTCTATTCCCTTGGAAGAAGTCTTTCACATGGATTGAGCAATTTCTTTCATTTCTGCTTGATTTATTCATCGAAGCATAATAGAATCGAAAGCATAACGAAAGTGAATTGAAAGCAGGAGCGAACTGGATGTTAGGACTTTCCCCCCGTGAGGAAAAAATTCTCCAGCTGCTGAAAAGTGGAGAGGAGTACCCGGTCACCCGGCTCAGTCAAGAGCTGGGCGTTTCTGCTGTTACCATACGTGCAGACCTTAGGGACCTCGATGCCAAAGGCTTGGTGGTTCGCTCCCATGGAAGGGTGGTGGTGGCTTCTTCGCCCCAGGCATCTTTCCGCGATGGCTCGAACAACTCACAGAAAGAGCTGATTGCAAAAACGGCAGCCGCCTTGGTCAAGGACAACGACTGCATCATGATTACCAACGGCTCCACCTGCTCGCTGATCCCGCGCTACCTCTTCGGCAAGCGCAATGTGAAGGTGGTAACAAACTCCACCCTGCTTTTACCGTATGCCAGGGCGAATACCCAATTGGTCATCACCCTTGTAGGTGGGGAATACCGCCCCCAAGCCGAAGCTCTTGTCGGCCCGGCTGCAATAAGCCAGATTGAGGATTACCATGTAACTACCACCTTTTTCGGGACCGATGGTTTTACGTTGGAACATGGGCTTACCACCAGTCTGGTGGAGAATGCCCAAGTGGTCCAACGTATGTGCGGCCAAGCCACCCGGCGGGTGCTCTGCGTTGATTCATCGAAGGTGGGCAACCGGGGATTTGTTCGAATTATGCCGGTAACTGAGATTGATACCATTGTCACGGACAGTGGATTTCCAGCCGACCTCATAACCCAGCTCGAGGAGCAGGGAGTTGAGGTCATTATTGCACAGTAGAGGAGAAGCATAGATGGCACAACAGGTTGTGATGCCCAAGCAGGGAAACTCAGTCGAGTCCTGCATCATCGTGGAATGGAACGTTCAGCTCGGGGACAAGGTAGCCATCGGGGATGTACTGTGTTCAGCTGAGACTGATAAATCCACCATCGACGTTGAGTCGACTGCCGAGGGTGTGGTACTTGCCCGCCTGTTCGAAGAAGGCGCCGACGTCCCGGTCATGGTACCCATCGCCGTTATTGGAGAAGCAGGGGAGAAAGTCGAGACTGCTGCCCAAGAAGAGGCGAAGCAGCAAGCAGAAACAGTGAACCACGTTGCATCATCGGAAGTGGAGAAACCTCTTGTTACTGCGGCTCAGGCAATAGGTGCCAGTCCGCGAGCCCGGCAATTGGCTTCATCCTTGGGTATTTCACTTGAGAATGTACAACCTACCGGTCCGAAGGGTCGGATCATCGAGCGGGATGTTGAGGCCGCCAAGGGTCAGCCTCTCTCTCCTGTTGCCAGAGAGCAGGCACTAGAGCAGGGCCTTAAGGCTCCTCTAAGCGGCAGCGGTATCGGTGGCAGGGTGCTTGCATCCGACTTGGTAGCAAAGCCTGTAGAAGCAGCAGCGGTTGCAGTACCATCACTCGAGGATGTTACCGAAATCGCGGTGAAGGGAGTACGCAAGGTGACGGCAAGAAGGATGATGGAGTCGATTCACTCGACCTGTCAGCTTTCCTTGCATGCTTTCGCCGATGCCCGCGCCCTCAAGCGTCTACGTGCAGGGTTTAAGGCATCGAAACCTGAACTCGGGTTGCAAGCAATTACGATCAACGATCTGGTCCTCTTTGCAGTTTCGCGTACCCTTACCCAGTTTCCTGCCTTCAACGCCCACTTCCTAGGGGATAAGATTCTCCGCTTTAGCCATGTCCACCTCGGTGTCGCCACCGATACTGCCAAAGGCTTGCTGGTGCCGGTGTTGCGTAACAGTGAGCTGTTGAGTCTGAAACAACTCAGTGAAGGGACCAAGGCGCTCGTCGGTAAGTGCAAGGCAGGTACTGCCCAACCTGATGAGCTTTCCGGTTCAACCTTTACCGTCAGCAATGTCGGCTCGTTTGGCATCGAAGCTTTCACTCCGGTACTGAATGTGCCCGAGGTTGCCATTCTCGGAGTGGGGACCATCACCCTCAAGCCGATTGAGGACGAGGATGGTGATGTAGTCTTTATCGAGCACATCGGCCTGTCGTTGACCATGGATCACCAAGCTGTCGACGGTGCTGATGCAGCACGCTTCCTCAAGGCTCTTATGGACAATATCGCCTCGATCGACCTCTTGTTGGCCCTGTAGGAGGAACGCATGGATAGCTTTGATTTGATTGTAGTGGGCAGCGGCCCCGGCGGTTATGTTGCTGCAGAGCGTGCAGGAGCGCTTGGTAAAAAAGTGCTTCTGATTGAGAAGGAGCACTTTGGGGGAGTGTGCACCAATCGTGGCTGCATTCCCACCAAAAGTCTGCTCAACAGTGCCAAGCTCTATGCCCATGCCCAGGACGGCAAGCAGTTTGGTGTTCAGGCTGAAGGTGTTTCCTTCAGCCTTGCCGATGCTATGGCTTGGAAGCAAGAGACTATCAATACGCTTCGTGGTGGTATCGAATTCCTGATGAAATCGAACAAGGTCCAGGTCGTGTTCGGTGAAGCACAGTTTTTGGATGCCCACCATGTACAGGTAGCGAATACCACCTATGAGGGTTCCTACTTGATCATCGCAACCGGAAGTTCCCCCTTCGTTCCCCCTATTCCCGGTTCCAAACAAAGTCACGTGCTCACCAGCGATGGCATTTTGGAGATCAAGGATATTCCTTCGTCTCTGGTGGTAATCGGCGGCGGAGTGATCGGTATTGAGTTCGCTTCCTTCTTTTCCATGATTGGGACCAAGGTCACCGTCTTAGAAATGATGAGTGAAATCCTTCCGATGATGGACGGTGAGTTCGCCAAGCTGATGCGCCGCGAACTGAAGGGAGTCGACTTCCATCTTGGTTGCAAAGTTGAGGAAATTACATCCGATTCGGTGCTCTATACCGATGCAAAAGGTGAGAAGAAATCCATCGGTGCCTCTTTGGTGCTGATGAGTGTGGGCCGCAAGCCCAATACCCAGGGTCTGGAAAAGCTTGGCCTGGATATCGACAGGCGGGGAGTGGTGGTTAATGAGCGTATGCAGACAAACCTAGCCACCGTGTATGCAATCGGTGATGTCAACGGTCGCTCCCTTTTGGCCCACAGCGCTTCACGCATGGCCGAAGTAGCGATTTCCAACATCTTCGGTTCGAAGGCGATGCGCATGCGCTACCAAGCCATTCCCTGGGCTGTCTACGGCAATCCGGAATCCGCAGGCTGCGGGATCACCGAAGCCGAAGCGGCAAAGCTTGGTATCCCCATCAAGAGCCAGACGGTGCAGATGCGTTCCAATGGAAGGTTTTTGGCGGAACATGGAAAAAAGGGTGCAGGTTTGGTGAAGGTCATCTGCCATGCACATACGGGAGCAATCGTCGGTGTCCACCTGCTCGGACCCTACAGCAGTGAGATGATCTGGGGCGCTTCGGCTCTTATTGAGGCCCAATTGCGCGTCCAGGATGTCAAAGAAATCGTATTCCCCCATCCCAGTGTGTCTGAGTTGATCAAGGATGCTTGCTTTCAGCTCGACCATACCCTGTAAGGATGCAAAGATAAGGAGTTATTATGTCCAAAACACTAACGTTTGACCCCGCCACGCTGAGGGAAAAACAAGTCATCAAAACACCTTCCATTCCGGTAAACCAATACCAGAGTGATTTCAAGAAGGAGCTCAAGCTGTATGGGAAGGACCGCCTGATTCGTGCCTACTATGACATGCTCCTCATCCGAAAGTTCGAGACCATGCTCGATACCATCAAAAAGGAAGGGGTGTATCAGGGGATCAGCTACAACCACAAGGGGCCTGCCCACCTCTCTGCAGGGCAGGAAAGTGCTGCAGTAGGCCAGGCCATGGTATTGGAGCCCGAGGATCAGATTTTCGGCTCACACCGCAGTCATGGTGAAATATTGGCAAAGAGCATGTCGGCCATCCAGAAAATGGAGGACAAGGACTTGTTGTCCATTATGGAAGGCTTCATGCAGGGAGAAACCTATCAGGTAATTGCCCAGCATTTCCCGGGCAAGGATGTTCGTGATACTGCGGAGAACTTTATACTCTATGGTGCTTTGGCCGAAATCTATGCCAAGAAGACGGGTTTCAATGCAGGCCTCGGCGGCTCGATGCATACCTTCTTCAAGCCCTTCGGCAGCATGCCCAACAACGCCATTGTCGGCGGTTCGTGCACCATTGCCGTAGGAGCTGCCCTCTATAAGAAAATCAACCGCAAAAAGGGCATTGTCATCGCCAATATCGGCGATGGCTCGCTTGCCCGCGGTCCTGTATACGAAGGGTTGGTGCTCTCCTCCATGGACCAGTACAAGACCTTGTGGGAAGAAAATCCCGGCTATCCCCCGTTCATGCTCAACTGCTTTGACAACCTGTACGCCATGGGTGGACAGCCCATCGGAGAGACCATGGGCTACAAGGTAGCCGCCCGTGTAGGGGCTGCCATAAACGAATTCTCCATGCATACCGAACGCGTCGATGGTTTCAATCCCCTGGCGGTTGCCGATGCAACAGCCCGCAAGAAGGAGTTGTTGATCAAGGGTGAAGGGCCGGCTTTCATGGATACCTTGACGTATCGCTACAGCGGCCACAGCCCCAGCGATGCAATGACGTATCGGACCAAGGAGGAGCTGGAAGCGTTCCGCAATCAGGATCCAATCGTAGCCTATGGCAACTACCTCATTGAAAATGGTCTGCTCTCCCAGGTCGATCTCGATACTATGGACGTCCAACTTGAAGAGAAGATGAAACGGACGCTTCAGATCACCGTCGATCCCAAGCTCAGCCCGATGGTTGATGAAGCGTTCGTCGAATCGGTGATGTTCTCCAATGGTAGTGTCGAGAAGTTTGACGATGCAAAGCCTGTGATGTTGCAGAGCCTTGAAGAAAATGCTCGTGTGCAGCAGATTGCAAAGCGCAATCGTTACGCCTATGACGAGAATGGCAAGGAATATCCGGCCGCCCGTCAGTACCAGTATCGTGATGCCGTATTTGAAGCCATGGCACACCGGTTCTCCATCGATCCGACCATGATCGCCTACGGTGAGGACCACCGTGACTGGGGTGGGGCGTTTGCCTGTTACCGGGGTCTTACCGAGTTGCTTCCTCCCTCGCGGTTCTTCAACTCCCCGATTGCCGAATCTGCAATCGTCGGCAGCGGTGTCGGCTATGCAATGGCAGGGGGACGGGCCGTCGTTGAATTGATGTATTGCGACTTCCTTGGTTGTGCAGGCGACGAGGTCTTCAACCAGATGCCCAAGTGGCAGGCCATGAGCGCCGGCGTGCTTACGATGCCGTTGGTACTTCGCGTGTCGGTGGGCAACAAGTATGGAGCCCAGCACTCCCAGGAGTGGACGAGCATGGTGGCCTCGGTTCCCGGGCTGAAGGCTATGTACCCGGCAACCCCGTACGATGTGAAAGGCATGCTCAACTACGCGTTGCGTGGCACCGACCCGGTGGTTTTCTTTGAGAGCCAGAAGCTCTACGGCATCGGTGAGATGTTCGTCAAGGAAGGCGTACCCGAGGGCTACTATGAGATTCCCGAAGGTGAGCCTGCCATAAGACGCGAAGGCAAGGATGTTACCTTGGTGGCCCTTGGACCAGCCTTGTACACTGCCATCGCTGCTGCGGACAAGCTGAAGGAATACGGTCTATCGGCAGAAGTCATAGACCTGAGATGGATCAACCCCCTCAAGTATGAAATGCTCATCGAGTCGGTCAAAAAGACCGGTCGTTGTGTCATGGTAACCGACAGCGCCGAACGCGGAAGCTATCTGCATACGGTGGCAAGCAACCTTTCGAGGCTTGCCTTCGATTACCTGGATGCCCCGATTGTAATCGCCGGTTCGAAGAACTGGATTACCCCTCCCGCTGAAATGGAGGAGTACTATTTCGCCCAGCCTTCCACCATCCTGGATGCAATCCACGAGCAGCTTCTACCCCTGCAAGGGTACACAGCCAAACACAACATCACCGACGGCGAGTTCTTCAGAACCAGCCGCAAGGGAGTGTAAGGAAGAGTCATGGATATACAGACGCTTGAACGGGATATCAATGATCGCAATCCCTTGGTGCGCTTGGCGGCCAGTGAGAAAATCGGCTCCCTGATCAAAGAGGGAACGCTTGGACATACGGCTAGCGAAGAGGTGAACAACCATGTGCACACCACCTATTCCTTCAGTCCCTATGAGCCTTCTGCAGCCGCGTATGCGGCTTGGAAGGCAGGGCTTGGGATTGTGGGAAGCATCGACCACGACAGCATTGGAGCTGCCGCCGAAATGCTTGAAGCTGGAAGGAATATCGGTATTGCGACAACCGTAGGCTTTGAGCTGAGGGTGAGCTTTCTTGATACGCCTTTGGCGAATCGGAAGATCAACAACCCCGATAGCGAGGGCATCGTCTATCTGTGTATCCATGGAGTTGCCAAACAGCATATTCCTACCGTTGTTTCCTTTCTGAAGCCCCTTCAGGAAGTTCGCAACAAACGCAACAAGGCACAGGTTGAAGCGTTGCAAGCCCTGGTGGGCCGCTACGGCTTCGACCTGGACTTCAAGCGTGATGTGCTTCCACTTTCCCGCTTCAGTGAGGGAGGTTCGGTTACCGAACGGCACATTCTGTATGCCATGGCCAACCAGAGCATACAGATGTTTGGAAAAGGTGAGAAACTGGTACGTTTCCTGACTTCTTCCTTGGGCCTTTCACTCTCTCCCAAACTACAGGCCTTGTTCCTGGATGAAAAGAATCCTCACTATGCCTATGACCTTTTGGGAGTCTTCAAAAGCACTTTCCTGCCTCGCTTCTTTATCCAGCCGGATAGGCAAGAGTGCATGGATGTGCGAAGCGTAGTTGATTTTTCCAACAGCATCGGTGCCATTGCCGCCTATGCATACCTGGGCGACATAAAGGAAAGTGTGACGGGGGACAAGAAGGCAGAGGAGTTTGAGGACTCGTTCCTTGTTGAACTGCTCGACTTGCTGGTTGACTGTGGTTTCCCGGCTGTCACCTACATGCCGCCGCGCAATACCAAAGAGCAGATGCTCCGCCTGCAATCATTGGCCAAGGAGCGGGGTTTGATGGAGATAAGCGGAGTGGACATCAATTCCAGCAGGCAGAGTATGAATTGCCCCCAGCTGCTTGACCCGACTGCACGTCATCTGGTCGACTCTGCATGGGCTTTGGTCGCCCATGAAAAACTCAGCAGTGTTGACGCAAAACTGGGTCTGTTCCATCCTGATAACCCGCTTGCACACAAGTCGTTGGAAGCAAGGCTGGCCCGCTATGCCGCTCTGGGACGGTCGATGGATGCATCTGACCCCTACGCTATCATCAATAAATTCTAGGAGAAGCTATGACGACGTTTACCTCCAATGTAACGCATGAAATTGCACCTTTGCTCAGGGGCTTGACCTTCGATGGTCAAAAGGGCCTGTTCGTGCATGAAGTCTCTCACAAAATACCCTCACTCATTCTCCCTGCAGTAGCAGAAGGCTCCTCGGTCGAGGAAACTGCTTCCTTGTGGGGCCGCTTGCTCTCAGCCTATACAGCAGAGCGTCAACTCTATCCGTCTATTATTGCCATTGATGGACTGGACCTGCAATTCGGATTAGGTACCAACTATGACGAGGCTGTTCGTGCAGAAGGGGTGAGTGCCATCCCCTCCCTCCCTCCTTCCCAGAGCCGAGAGGATGTGGTTCGGGACAAAATCGCCTTGGTTACCGGCGGTGCCCAAGGTTTTGGTGAGGGCATGGTCCGTTCTCTTGTCCAGATGGGCGCATTTGTGTATATCGCTGACATGAACGGGGAGGGGGCAAAAAAACTCGCCGATGAGCTCAACTATGAAGCTTGCATCACGGTGGCAAAGCCGCTGACGGTCAACGTAACCGACGAGGTTTCTGTTGGTCAGATGCTGGATGAGGTTGCCAAGCAGACCGGAGGCTTGGACTTGTTCATTTCCAATGCCGGGGTGCTCAGGGCAGGTTCGGTAAAGTCGATGGCGCTGAAGGACTTTCAATTCGTCACCAATGTCGACTATACAGGCTTCTTCATCTGCACCAAGTTTGCATCAAAGCTGATGAGCCTGCAGAATATTCCTTCCAACGCCTACTACTCTGATATTATCGCCATCTCCAGCAAATCGGGCCTGCAGGGTTCGAATAAGAATGGAGCGTATGCCGGGGCGAAATTCGGTACCATCGGCTTGACGCAGAGTTTTGCCTTGGAGTTGGTCGAGGATAACATAAAAGTGAATGCAGTATGCCCGGGTAATTTCCTCGATGGTCCCCTTTGGTCGGACCCCGAGAAGGGCTTGTTTGTACAATACCTTGCCGCTGGAAAGGTCCCAGGGGCCCAGACGGTGGCGGATGTGAGACGGTTCTATGAATCGAAGGTCCCGATGAATCGCGGTTGTAGAACAGCCGATGTCATGAAGGCGATCCTCTACATAGTCGAACAGACTTACGAGACAGGCCAGGCGGTCCCGGTGACCGGCGGCCAGGTCATGCTTAATTAGGAGACAGCAATGAAAACACGTGCCATCCGGCTCTATGGAGTCAATGATCTCAGGCTCGAAGAGTTTGAACTTCCCCCGATCGCAGAGGATGAAATCCTTGCAAAAGTCATTACCAATAGTATCTGCATGAGCGACCACAAGGCCGCTGAGCAGGGACCCAATCATAAGCGAATCCCCAAGGATATCGATAAGAACCCAATTATGCTCGGTCACGAGTTCTGCGGGGAAATCGTAGAGGTAGGCAAGAAGTGGCAGTCCAAGTTCCAGGTGGGCTCCCGCTTTTCAATCCAGCCGGCTTTGAACTACAAAGGCACCTTGGATGCCCCGGGCTACTCCTTCCGCTACATCGGAGGCGATGCAACGTATGTAGTCATCCCCCAGCAGGTGATGGAACTCGATTGTTTGCTTCCCTATGACGGGGATGCTTTCTTCCTTGGAAGCCTTGCCGAGCCTGTCAGTTGCGTGGTAGGCACCTTCCATGCGATGTACCACACAACCGGCGGCAGCTATGTCCACCACATGGGCATTGTCGAAGGTGGGAACCTAGCAATTCTGGCCGGAGTCGGGCCTATGGGGCTTTCGGCGATCGATTATGCCCTGCATAATACCCACCGTAAGCCAGGCCGTCTCGTAGTCACCGATATCGATGATGCCAGACTCAAGCGTGCTGAAAGCCTGTACAGTGTCGAGGATGCCAAAGCCAACGGGGTACAACTGATCTATCTCAATACAAAGGAGTTCAGCGACCCGGTTGCCAAGCTGATGGAGCTCACTGGCGGCAAGGGCTACGACGATGTACTGGTCATGGCCCCGGTGAAGGCTCTGGTCGAGCAGGCGGATGCCATTCTTGGCAAGGACGGATGTCTCAACTTCTTTGCCGGCCCGAACAAGACCGATTTTTCTGCGAGCTTGAATTTCTACAACGTCCATTACGCTTCCACCCACATCGTGGGTACCAGCGGCGGCAATACCGACGATATGCGTGAGTCGCTGATGCTGATGGAGAAGGGTTTGATCAATCCCTCAGCAATGGTAACCCATATCGGAGGGCTTTCGGCGGTGCCGGAGGCGGTGATTAACCTGCCGAGCATCCCCGGTGGAAAGAAAATGATGTACACCCATCTGGACTTCCCCCTTGTAGCCCTTGCCGACTTGTCCGAGCTTGGCAAGTCAAATCCGGTATTCAAGGAACTTGCAACGTTGGTAGCCAAGCACAATGGCTTGTGGTCGGCGGAAGCTGAGACCTATCTGCTGAAGCATTGCACCAAACGTATCAAGGAGTAAGGATGAATAAGCATATTGCCATCGACTTGGGAGCCTCCAACGGTCGGGTCCTGGTAGGGGACCTGAAGGAGTTTGAGGTTGTCCACCGGTTTGTGACCCACAATGACCAGATTCTTGGTTCGTTCTATTGGAACCTTCAGAGTCTGTTTGGTGAGATCAAGACAGGGTTGAAGAAAGCTTTTGCAGCGTACCCGAATCAGATTACCTCCATAGGCATCGATACCTGGGGGGTGGACTATGTCCTTACCGATGAAAGGGGGGACTTGGTCTCTCTGTGCTATCACTATCGGGATAGCAGGACAGACGGTATGATCGAGAAGGTTTCCTCCCGCCTCGGTGGCAAAATGCGCATCTATGAACAGACAGGTATTGCTTTTCAGCCGTTCAACACACTCTATCAGCTTGCTGCCATGCAGCAGGACAGGCCCGATGCCCTGAAGGCGGCACGTCACTACCTCTCGGTGCCCGACCTGCTTGCATACTGGCTGTGTGCGGTGATGAAGAATGAAAGAACCCACGCTTCAACGACCCAGCTCTATGATCCGAGAACCGGTGACTGGGCTTGGTCCTTGATCGATGCCATGCAATTCGACCGATCCTTGTTCGGTCAGATTGTGGACAGCGGTACGATTCTCGGTCCCCTTACCGAGGAAGTGGCCCATGAGGTCGGCTCTCCCAAGGGTGTGATGGTCATCGCCAGTGCCGCCCACGATACTGCTAGTGCTGTTGCTGCCGTCCCTGCGGCCGAGGGGGAGACTCCTCTGTATATTTCCAGCGGCACATGGTCGCTGTTGGGCGTGGAGCTTGCTTCTCCCCGTACCGATCTATCGGCCATGGACAGTGGGTTTACCAATGAGGTGGCCGCAAGCGGGGCCATCCGCTTTCTGAAGAACATCATGGGGATGTGGATTCAGCAGGAGTGCGTCCGACACTGGGAGCGCGAACAAGGAAGCCCCATCAGTTGGAGGGAACTGGATGAGCAAACTTTGCTGTGTCAAAACTACCAAGGGTATATTGACCCTGCAGACGGACGCTTTCTTAAGCCGAACACCTACGACAACCTGATGGCCGACCGTATCAATGCCTGGTGTGATGAACACCATGTCAAGCGTCCAGCTTCAAGGGGTGAGTACATGGTTGCCATCTACCGGGGTCTTGCCCTTGCATATGAAAAGGCGATCAAGGACTTGGAGGGAGTGCTCAAGACAAAGTTCACCTCGCTGTACATCATCGGCGGCGGGTGCAAGAACGAGATTCTTGACCAATGGACTGCTACGCAGACCGGTCTGACCGTCTATGCGGGGCCTGTGGAAGCAACGGCCTTGGGCAATCTGGTTGTCCAGGCTTGGGCAACCGGAGAGCTCGCTGATCTACAGCAAGGACGGGACAGGATTCGTACTGAGCAGAAGGTGAAAGTCTTTCATCCCTGATGCTTCAGATTTGTACTTGTATGCCAGCTTCTTTCGGGAAGCTGGTTTTTTTCGAGGTATGTGTAAAGGTTTACACTTTTCCAATAGTCATTAATAGTTTAATAAGTTGTACTATAAGTGTACAATTTTAGAAAAATTGTAAACGTTTACATTTTTTCGTTGACAAATCAAAAAACCAGTGTGAAGATACGTATAACACAAAGGGTACAGGTAAATCGTCTCATTCTTTATGAGAACGATGCAAATCAAGCTTGCCAGGGAGCGTAATCCTGGAACCATACAAAAGGAGTTTTCTATGAAGAAACTAGTGGCCATTCTGTTGGTACTCGCTCTGTTGAGTACTGCTGTCTTTGCACAGGGCAGCTCTGAAGCAAAGAGCGACAAAGTGAAAGTCGGCGCTCTGATCCGCAACCTCAACGAACAGTTCGTGAAAGACTATGCTGACAACCTTCGCAAGCTCGCAGCCGAGAAGGGTGTGGAGCTGAATCTTCAGGATGCGCAGGGTGACGTAGCTCGCCAGCTCGACCAGCTTAATACCCTCATTACCCAGGGTTACAAGTATTTCGTGATCATCCCCCAGGATACCAGTGCAACCGAGCAGATGGCTCAGCAGATCAAGGCAGCCGGTGGTGGAGCAGCATTCTCCAACATCCAGCCTTCTGTTGCAGCACTGAAAGTCGGCAAGGACTTCTATCTGGCTTCTTCCCCTGAATTGGTCGCAGGCCAGTATCAGGCACAGATTGTTGATGAATACTATGCCAAGTACCCTGCTAAGGCTCCCGGTAAGGTTCTGAACATCCTCTACCTCCAGGGCCAGCTCGGTCACCCGGCTCAGATCAGTCGTGAAGCAGGCTTTGTCGACACCCTCAAGAGCCTCGGCTATACCGTCAACTTCATCGCCAAGGATACCGCTGACTGGTCTCCTGACAAGGCACAAGAGAAGATGGACACTTGGCTCGCCGCCCACCGTGGTAAGTTCAACCTTGTAGTTGCACAGAACGACGGTATGGCACTGGGTGCAGTAGAATCCTTGATCACCAACGGCTTGGTAGACAACGATGCCAGCGACGGCACCATCCTGACCTTCCCGGTCATTGGTATCGACGCAACTGCAGACGCACTGAACTCGATGGACCAGAACAAGCTCTATGCAACTGTTCTGCAGGACTCCGTCGGTCAGAGCAGCACCGCTTTCGAGCTTGCCTATGCCATGGCTACCAAGGGTAGTGCAACCGGCATGACCGCTTGGGGCATTGCACCTGCCAGCAAGGTCATCAGTGAAGAACCGGCAAATGATGCGGCTGTCATCGGCCAATGCTACCTGGTTCCTTTCAAGCCTGTCACAAAGGCCAACTACAAGGACTTTATGTAATGAGTATCGCGTGTCTCCTGCCCTACGGGTGGGAGACACTTCATGAACGCCGAAAGCAGCAAGGAAAGAGGAAGTCAAATGGAAAGCACATTCGCCTTGGAAATGGAGTCGATAACCAAGGTGTTTCCCGGAGTACGTGCCTTGGATGATGTTACCTTCCGGGTAAAACCAGGGACAGTACATGCCCTTATGGGTGAGAATGGTGCGGGCAAATCGACGTTGATGAAGTGTTTGTTCGGTATCTACAAGGAAGACGGGGGGACCATCAAGCTCAACGGTGAGGTCCATCGGTTCAAGGATAGTCACGATGCTCTGCAGAATGGAGTCTCGATGATACACCAGGAACTCTCCAATGTCCCTGAGCGCTCGGTTGCCCAGAATATTTTTCTCGGTCGCGAGCCTTTAAAGAAACTTGGTTTGATTGATCATAAACAGATGTATGAGGACACCAAAGCGTTGCTCAAGCGTTTGGAAATCGATATTAAGCCTGATCGCCGCATCGGATCGTTATCCATATCCATGCAGCAAACCTGTGAGATTGCCAAAGCGGTCTCCTACAACAGCCATGTGGTGGTGATGGACGAGCCAACCAGCTCCCTGACGGACAATGAAGTGGCACACTTGTTCAAAATCATCCGTCAATTGAAGGCGCAGAATGTAGCGGTGGTGTATATCTCCCACAAAATGGAAGAAATATTTGCCATTGCCGATGAGGTGAGCGTCATGCGTGACGGCAAAATGATCGGCACCTATCCCACGACGGACCTTACCAACGACAAGCTGATCAGCCTCATGGTTGGCCGTGATGCCAACTTGCGTTTTCCCACGGTAAAAAGTAGCGTAGCTGAGGAGATTCTTCGGGTTGAAAACCTGATGTCCATCAATCCCCGCTCCTTCAAGGACATTTCTTTCTCGCTCAAACGAGGGGAAATCCTGGGTATCGGCGGTTTGGTGGGGGCACAGCGTACCGAGCTGATGGAAGCCATCTTCGGGGTGCGTGGCACAAAAGAGGGAAAACTCTTCATAAAGGGCGAAGAATTGCAGAACCTCACGCCCCGCAAGGCCATTGAGCACGGCATGGGAATGATCACCGAGGACCGCCGAGGAAGTGGCATTTTCCCGCTTTTGAGTATCTCTACCAATACCTCCATCGCCTCATTGAAGGAGTACCTGAGTAAACTGGGCCTTCTCAAGCATAAACAGCTCAAAGAGGAAGCGGCCCGATATAATGAGGCTTTGCGCACCAAGACCCCGACCATGGAGACACTGATCCAAAACCTTTCGGGAGGGAACCAGCAAAAAGTCATCATCAGCCGTTGGCTGATGACCTTGCCGGACATCCTGATTATGGATGAGCCTACCCGCGGTATCGATGTCGGGGCGAAATATGAAATTTATCAGATCATGTGTCAGTTGGTTGAGCAGGGGAAGGCCATCATCATGGTCAGCTCCGAGATGCCTGAGTTGATCGGGATGTCCAACCGTGTCATGGTGCTGTGCGACGGTCGTTGCACCGGAATCCTGGACAAGCAGCAATGCAATCAGGAAACCATCATGCGCCTTGCTACCAAGTTCATGTAAGAAAAGAGGGAGAATGACCGATCATGGAAATGAAGAAACTGCTGAATGACAGCAAGAAACTAGCGAGCCAGTATACCACTTGGGTCACCTTTGTAGGTCTGCTTTTATTGTTGTCCGTCCTGACTAAAGGCAATGCCTTGCGGTGGAACAGTATCCGCAACCTTTTGATCGCCGAGTCTGTCCGCTCCTTTGCAGCCCTGGGTGTCGGTATGATTATCATCACCAAGGGTATCGACCTCTCCATCGGGTATGTCGTCTGCCTTACGGCCAGTGTCGCAGCCTCCTTCGCCCAGAATCCTGATTACGCCTCGGCCATCTATACCGGTCAGAGTTTTCCCCTTATCGTTCCCGTCGTAGCAGCGGTTGCCGCAGGAGGCTTGTTCGGTCTGTTCAACGGCTATTTGATCGCCTATGGAAAATTGCCTCCTTTCATCGCCACACTCGGCAGTATGTCCATAGCCAAGGGCCTGCAGCTTATCTATACCAAGGCCGCCGTAGTAGGGTCGCTGAACCAGAACTTCAAGAATATCAGCCAAGGAAGCGTCGGTCCGGTTCCCAATCTCATACTCTATGTAATCATTGCAGCCTTCATTGTCTGGGTAGTGCTCAAGCATACCAGACAGGGGACCCATTTCTATGCCATCGGCGGCAATGCCCAGGCTGCCCGGGTGTCGGGCATCAACGTTGAACGCGATTTGATGATGGTGTACACCTATGCTGGACTTTTGTATGGGATTGCTGGTACCTTGCTTGCAAGCCGCCTTGGCCTTGCCAACTCCCTTACCGCAAATGGTATGGAATTGGATGCCATTGCTGCTGTCACTGTTGGTGGAGTTTCCCAAAGCGGCGGCGTAGGCTCAGTCAGCGGTATGATGATCGGTGTATTCACCATGGGCTTGATCAACTACGGTATGTCCTTCCTCGGAGTGGACAGCTATTATCAGCAGTTGGTTAAGGGCTTCATCATTATTGTTGCCGTTTATTTTGATATGAAGAAATACGCTCGCAGAAGCTAGCGAAGGGGTTTCAAATGGGCACGGGTGAGACAGCAACCATCAAGGACGTAGCCAAGTTGGCTGGTGTCTCCATTGCCACGGTCAGCAGGGTGCTGAACAAGCTTGGAGTCGTGAATCCCGAAACTGAGCGTAGAGTACTTTCTGCGGTTGCCATGCTGCACTATCAGCGCAACGCCGTTGCCAGATCCCTCAAGCTCAAGGTGACAAAGAGCATCGGAATCATGGTACCTGAGATTTCCAATACCTTTTTTACGGAGATTGTAGAGCAATTGGAACATCTGCTCGGCCCGCTTGGATATGCCTTGTTGGTATGTAGTTCCGAAAACTCGGTTGCTGAGGAAAAACGCAAGCTCTCGCTGTTGCTTGAACGCAATGTGGACGGCTTGGTGGTAATCCCTGTCAGTGATGTGGGTTCCCATTTCACTACGCCCGCCCTTGTAAGCACTCCATTCGTCATGATCGACCGAAAGATTGAGGATCTTGACTGTGATGTAATTCTGACAGACAACCGACAGGGAGCCTACGACATCACATCCGCCCTCATCCGCGAAGGAAGGACGCGCATCGGCTTTCTGGGGGGGGATGCTCATGTGCACACCTCGGTGGAACGACTGCATGGCTATTTGGATGCAATGAAGGATCATCACCTGGAGATTGAAAAGCAGTTTATCCTCTTGGGTGGTATGACTCAGAAAGCCGGCTACACACTGATGCAGCAAGCTCTTGCCATGGAAAATTGTCCAGATGCCTTTTTCATGGTCAATGACATGGTCCACATAGGTTCCACCAGTTATTTAATGGCGCAAGAGGGCAAGGAAAAGCGTAGTCGCATGGCTTTTGCCACCTTCGACTACCTTTACTATGCACCGCTTTTGCAGTTCTGCCACTATGCAGCTGCCCAGCCGCTTGATCTTATCGGTGAAGCGGCCGCTCAGCTTCTGATTCGCCGCATGGAAGGGGATAAGGAAGGCTTTCCGGCCACCATCGTGTTCGAGCCTACCCTTCATGTCATGAAAGAGAACGGGGGGATTGTCACCGACGAGAAGTCCAAGACCTCCCTGTATGATCACTCCCCCCGATTCGACAAGGTCTTCAGTTAGGAAGTTCCTCGTCAAAGCACACAGCCACCTTGCCGCACGCTCCGCTTGCCATTAATGCATAGGCTTCATCAGCCTTATCCAGGGGGAAGCGATGCGTGATGAGGTCTTCGGGGTGGATGTTCCAACGTACCAATCTTTCAACCAAGTCCTCCATTTTCCAGATGCTGGTGACCCAGCTGCCGTAGATGGTCTTTTGGTCGTGCAACATATCCTCACTGGGGTTGAAGTGCACCGTACCACCTTCACCGACGAAGGCAATTTTGCCCCACTTGCGGGTGGCCTTGATTGCAGTCGCCCGTCCGGGATCACTGGCTGAACAGTCAAAAGCACGCTCGACGCCATGGCCTCCGGTTACTGCCTTGACCTGGGCGACGTTCTCCTCCGAGGGAGTGAATACGTGGTCGACCAAACCAAGTTTCTTGGCAAGTTCTATACGAGCACTCTGGCCTTCAATGCCGATGAGCTTGTTTGCTCCCATGGCCTTGGCCAACATAAGCGCTGCCAAGCCTACAGGGCCTAAGCCTACGACCAAAACAGCATCATTGCCGCTGACTCCGATCTTTTCGATGGCTTCATACACTGTTCCGAAGCCGCAGGCAACCTGTGCCCCATCGGCATAGGAGAGCTCGTCCGGAAGCAGGACCAGATCCTTTTCATCGCAGAGCAAGTATTCAGCCATGCCGCCGTCACGTTGCCAGCCGTAGGCCGCACGCTTGTCACTGGTACAGCTGATCATGAAGCCTTGGCGGCACTCGTGGCAGACACCGCAGCCGCTGATGTGGTAGACGATGACGCGGTCGCCCTTTTTAAAGCGTTTCAGCCCTTCGCCTTCCTCGACGATCTGCCCGCAGGGTTCATGACCGGCGATTACATTCTGATAGCCCTCCGGGCCTTTGCCGAGGTGCTCGCGGTAGATGCAGCGGATATCACTTCCGCAGATGGTAGTGCACTTGGTCTTTACCAATACCTGACCGTATCCTGGCTTGGGTACCTCAAACTCTGCAAATGCCACGGTACTGTTGCCCGGCAGCATCGCCCCTTTCATCATACGCTTGGTCATCATACTCCTCCTTTGCAATAGCTCTTTGGACAGGGGATTGTTCCATCCTCATCCCATAGGTCATGCCATGAATCAGCCTCGTTCCATAGAAATACTTGTCCTTTGATCAGGCGGTTGTTGCACTCAGCACCATCGAGCAGGGCAAGCTCCTCAGCCGTCAAAGGTTCTGTAAGAACACTTTGGAGATTGCTTCTCAGGTTCCTCTCCTTGGTAGACTGGGGAATGGGGACGATACCGTTGCCCCGTGCCCATTTTAGACAAATGGCGGCAGGGTGGCAGTTGTGTTTTTTTGCCAGCTCAACAACGATTGGATTCTCCATATCCACCACATCCTCTGCTGTTGTGTCACGCTCGGGTCTATTGGGAGAACCAAGCGGACTATAGCCGATGGGGATAATGTTCTGTTGTGCGAGATAGGAACGGAACTCCCTCTGCCCGAAGCAGGGGTGTAGCTCCATCTCATTGACCGATGGCCTGATGCTGCAGGAAGCGAGCAGCAGTTCGAGTTTGGGTATGGTCACATTGCTGGTTCCGATATGTCGAACCAGTCCCTCTTTGACCAACTCTTCCATGGCCTGCCACGTTTCCATAAACTCTTCGTGGATATAGGGCCTTGCATCAGGACTGCGGCTTGATACATCACATTTGGGAGGATGGTAGTTGGGAAACGGCCAATGGACCAGGTACAGGTCGAGATACTCGAGGCGTAAGTTAGAAAGACTTTGCTTTGCTGATGTAATGACATTCTTTCTGCCGTGCATGTCGTTCCAGACCTTGCTGGTGATCCAGAGCTCTTTGCGGGATATGGTACTTGCGTGCAGTACTTCGCCTATTTCTTTCTCATTGGCGTAGACGCTGGCACAGTCGATGTTGCGGTATCCGATATCCAAGGCAAGCTTGACGGCCTGGGCCATCTCGGATGCACTGACATGGTCGCTTCCGAAGGTTCCGACTCCGATGACCGGCATTTCTGCTTTCGTACCGGGGATGGTAATGGTTGTGTGGCTCATGCGTTTCTCCTCATCACTAGCATAGGGTGTTTTAGCGGGTTTGCAATGCTTGATATGCGAAAACTTTCTATCGTTTTGCGAATTATATGCTACACTAGCCAGTAATGAAACAAATAGGGTTGAAGCTGCGATTTCAAGACGGGTATGACATGGCTGTGGCCGGCGGGGTTGTACAGTACGCCAGGACCAAGGGTGATTGGCAGGTCAGAGGGCAGGGGCCTTGGTTTTTCTCTCTCGACCAGGAGGCCCTTTCGGAGTGCGATGCCCTTATTGCACGCATCGAGGATGACCAGGAAGCCCTCTTCTGTGCTTCCTTGGGAATTCCGGTGGTTGATATTGCAGGTTCTTCCTCGCTCAAGCTTTTCAGCCAGGTGCGCAACGATGACTACCAGACCGGGGTGAGTGCCGGTACGTACCTGAAGAAGCTGGGCAGTAAGAACGTTGCTTGGTGCGGAGTCGACCAGGTGCATTGGGCCCGTGAGCGCTTTGTCGGTTTTGCCAGCAGCTTGAGTGCAGATCCTTCTGAGATTGCTTCATTTTCTCGGCCGCTTGCTTGGTGGCGACAGCTCTATGAACCCTCTGTGGAGCTTGATGCATGGCTGTCTGATTTGGAGAAACCGATCAGCCTGTTTTGCTGCAATGACCTTTCGGCCATGAAAGTTGAGCTTGCATGCCAGCGGCTGTCTATTAAGATTCCCTCCCATGTCATGGTACTGGGAGTGGATAATGAGACATTGCTCTGTGAGCTGGCCAGTCCTTCGATCTCCAGCATCCAGCCCGACTGTAAGACTATCGGCTACGAAGCTTCAGCCATGCTCGATGCCATGCTCAGTTCCAAGCAGAGTGGGCTGCATATCAGGCGTATCGCACCCGCTCCGGTTACCGAGCGCGAGAGCACCCGCCTGGTACTGTGTGAGGATGAGCAGGTAGCCAATGCACTGCGCCTGATCAAAACTCGTGCCACATCAGGACTTACAGCCAGCGATGTCGCTTTTGAGGCTTCAATTTGCAGGAGGGCGCTGGAGATGCGGTTCCGCAAGTATCGGGGGCGGACAATATGGCAGGAAATCTCGGACGAGAAGCTTGATCAGTCCTGTTTGTTGCTTTCCCATTCGAATGCTACCATTGCACAAATCAGCGAACAATGTGGTTTTGGCTCAGTTCATCGGTTCTACAGCTTATTCAAACGGGCATACGATGTGACACCGAATCAGTTTAGAGCAAAGAAACAACGATTCTGATACTTCCCCCCAGCCTTGCTTCTGTGGCATGATGGAACAAGAGGTATGCCATGGAACTTATGCTTGATACTGCAAACCTTGCTCAGATCGAGAGAGGCCTTGCGACCTATCCCATCAGCGGGGTAACTACCAATCCAACAATCATCAAGGCCGAAGGCGGCGTTGATTTTTTCCCTCATATGCAGAAAATCCGGGAGCTCATCGGTGAGAACCGAAGCCTGCATGTACAGGTTGTCAGCACGGAGTATGCATCAATACTTGCTGAAGCAGAGAAAGTACTATCCCTGCTTGGACCGTCCACCTATATTAAGATTCCGGTTACCGAACAAGGGCTTCAAGCCATCCGCATTCTCTCTGCAAAAGGTGTCAATGTGACTGCCACGGCCATATACACCACGCTGCAAGGAATTCTTGCCATGCTCAGTGGTGCACGGTACCTTGCTGTCTATTACAACCGGATGCTGAATATCGACATCGATGCTGCAAAGGTGATCAAGGAGCTGAGCTCCTTGCTCTGGGCCAACAGTACCAGTTGCCAGGTTTTGGCGGCCAGCTTCAAGAACATCAGCGAGATCACTACAGCCTATGCAAACGGAGCCAGTTGCTGCACTGTCCCGTACTCGTTGCTCTCTACGGGCTTGAGTATGCCTTCAATTACCAAGGCTGTTCATGATTTCTCTACGAACTGGGAAGAGGTATATGGAAAACGAACCCTCCTTGATCTTTGATCTCGCACATAATGCCCTCTCATACCGCATGCTGGACGAAGGGTATGTACAGCTGTTGAGGTTCAACGACTCCGACAATGAGCCCTTTACCTCCCATCCGCTGTATCGGGCCATGGCCAAGACCAGCGCTTCGGTTTGTTTGCGTTTCGTCACCAAAAGTGAGGCTGTACTGGAAATCAGGCGATATAACCCATCTTTGTTGGTGAAAGCTGGTGAACAAGCGCTGGATTTTGCCTCGTTGTATGGCAGGCCTTTGGATCTTTCTGAGACTTTGGATGTAAGCGTCGATGGTGTGCTGTCTCATCGGCCTCTAGCCAGCGGTCGGATTACCTTCGAAGCAGGCCACGATGTAGCGGTACATCTGCCGTTGCACCATCAGGTAGGTATAAGGATTGAAGGAAATGTCGAGCCTGTTGCAAAACCTGCAAGAACGCTTGTATT
The DNA here is from genome assembly GCF_000190435.1 of Sphaerochaeta globosa str. Buddy. Lineage (NCBI taxonomy): Bacteria > Pseudomonadati > Spirochaetota > Spirochaetia > Spirochaetales > Sphaerochaetaceae > Sphaerochaeta > Sphaerochaeta globosa. The sequence continues at coordinate 2,402,819 of NC_015152.1, read as the reverse complement.
GCTTGGTGACTCAATTGTCCAGGGTGTGGGCATCCATCATCCTTCCCAGAATCTGGGGGGCCGGCTCGGCTCTTTGCTTGGGGTGCAGGTACTAAACCAAGGGCTTGCTGGTGCTATGATAAACGCTAAGTTTGTACAAAAGCTTGAAATGGCATCCCCGGTCTCTTCCATTCTGATTAGTCTGGGGACCAATGACTGGACGATACGGGAAACATTGGCCGAAATCAGAGGTGAGATGTTTGCTCTCTTGGGTCGAGTTCGCAAGTTCTATCCAAAGGTGCCGGTCTTGTTGCTCACTCCGCTCTATCGCACTGATATCCTGCAGAATAAGCCTATGGGAACTTTCGGCCAGCTTACGCAGGCTTTGGTTCAGGCAACGAAGTGTTTTCCTGCAGTTGAGGTAGCCGATGGGCTCTCCCTCTCACTGAGGGATGCGTACGATGATCAGTTCCTGCATCCCGACCAGAAGGGCATTGCCTTTCTGGCCAAGACCCTTGCTCCCCTGATTCCCTTTCAGCGATAGGTCGCTTGCAGGAAATCGACAGCCTCTTTGATTCGCTTCAGTGCACGTTCAATATTTGAACGTTGTGTTCCATAATTGAACCGCACAAACTGGCGGTACTCATTTCCGCCGAACCAAGTCCCATCATTGCATACGAGCGAGGCACGCTGACCAAAGAACCGGGAGAGCAGGCCTCCCTGGGGGCTGACCGAGCTATCGTAGAGTTCAGGGTGGGCCTGTGCATCACGTTCAACCAAATCCAAAATGGCGCTGCAGTCAAGCAACCCTATAAAAGAAGCCTGCGGCTTGATGAAGACAATGGAAGGGACCTCACGTTGCAGGGTTTTCTCCATGAGCTCTGCATTCTTCTGCAGATACACAAGAAGCTCGCTCAGCCACTTTGCTCCACTCTGATAGGAACTCACGGCAAGGGTGGTTGCAACCAGTGAAGTCTCTGTAATGAAAAGTTGCTCAAGTCGGGTAATGAATCGCTGCTTCAATTCCTGATTATTGAACAAGGTAACCGAGTAATGCTCTCCTGCAATATTGAACGTCTTGGAGGGAGCCATGCATACCACTGCTTCACAGCCCACCTTTTTTGCCGGCTCCAGCAGCATGACGTGTGGTTTGTAGCAGAGATCGGCATGAATCTCATCGCAGATGATGACGATGTTGTGCCGTTTTGCAATCTCGCAAAGGCGTACAAGATCATCTTCGGAAAAAACCAAGCCTGAGGGGTTTTGTGGTGAACAGAAAATCAAGATTTTAGCCTGCTCACACAGTTCTTCGTAGCGATTCCAGTCAAGGCTGAATGTATGGGTATCCTGATCGTAACGCAAAGGCCAACTGAGCAACTTGCGCTTGAGGTTGTTCACTATCCTTACAAACGGTTGGTAGGCGGGAAGGGGGACAATGATGCCGTCCTGCTCGTTGGTCAGCAGTTCCACCAGGATTGCAATGCTGCTGAGCACCCCTTGGCTGATCGCGACCTGATTGGGCTGGATGTCCACCTGATGACGCTCTTTTACCCACGTGCAGAAGACTTGTCGTTGATTATTCGCATACGGATAGCCAAAAATGGCATGTTCACTGAGATTACGTGCCTTTTGGGCTACCTCGGTGGCTACAGGAAAATCCATATCTGCAACCCAGAAGGGTTCAGCATCAGGGTTTCCGCACAAGCTCTTGATAGCCTCTCTGTTCCATTTTACGGAAAGGGTGCCCCGACGGTCGACTGACCGGTCAAAATTGTATTGCATTACCTACGATACTCCATGGTGTAGGTTGAACGGGGATTGGGATACCTTCCATTCTTCACCTTTTGTTTGAATACAATGGCTTGGGTAGGACAGCGGTGGTAACATCCAAGGCAGCCGGTGCAAGCCCTGTCAAATTCGGGCTTCCCATCAACCATTTCAATATTGAAAGAGGGGCACATGCGATAGCACAGGCCACAGGAGATACAAGCATCGGTGACTTCGAAATCGAGGGCTGTATCCATGAAGGCGCGATGGATGGGTACCATGAAGTGATTGACCGCCAAGCGACTGAAGGGTGGGCGGAAGGGAAGTCTGAGGGTTTCCATTTCAATATCCTTCGCAATTTGGGCAATTTTCAGGTCAGCCTTTGTGTAGAGATCATCAATTTTTTCTTGTGCCGGGGCGGTAAGCAACGGTACATACCCATCGGGCATGACTACGTGGTTGACGTAGCTGGTGATGGCCCCAGCTTCCTTGAGTACTACATCCATGGCTTGGAATGTGTACGCCTGAAACAAGTAACGGGTAGCCACTTGGAATAGATACTTGACCGGTGTAAGGTCTTGTTTGGCAAAGACCTCTTGGATGAAGTGCGTTACGAGGTTGGGAGGAAAGCCCTTATACACGGGAAATACGAAACCCACCTGCTCAGTAAGCTCAAACACTTGGTTCTGCATGAGGTGCGGAATCATCAGAACTTGACAATCCCCAAGTTCTGCGCAAAGGCGCTGTGCAATATAGTAGCTGTTTCCCGTTCCAGAAAAGCAGATGAGTGTTGTTTTCATGCAAGGCCCTCGAGCTCGAATGAAGCGAGCAAAGAACAAATACTTTGGGTATCGTCATCGCTGATATCGAGGTTGGTTACCAAGCGTACCGTATCACCTTCGGTATTGGCCAAAATACCGATGCGTGCGAGTTGTTTTACCACCTCTTGGGCGGTCAGGGAGTGGACAGTGAAGAACAGGATGTTGGTCTGTACTCCCGGCATATCCACATCAGCCCAGCCGGTTTTTGCAAGGGTATCGGCGATTGCCTTTGCATGAGCATGGTCGTCCTTC